>NZ_BOMH01000006.1 GCF_016862095.1 Actinoplanes cyaneus | reverse complement strand
CGCGCGCAGGCGGGCCTCGTCGTCACGCGCCTCGGTGGCGAGGCGCGCCCGCCGGCGGGGGTCGGCCATCACCGCCCGCCGGTTCCGGAGATCGACTTCCAGCTGCTGCAGGGCGTGCATCACCGTTTCCGCGATGATCAACGTGGGGTGCCCGCCGGCCAGCTCCGCGGCGGCCAGCCGCATCCGGCTTTCCAGATCGGGGCGTACGTTGGCGGCGGCTCCCTGCAGCACCATCTGGACCACGTCCAAAAGGTCGTCCTCAATGCTCAGGTCGCTCCGCACGGTCATCGCAGCCTCCGTCAGGTGCCGGTGCCCGGCCGGCAGCCGGCGGTCCGATGCCGCCGGCTGTCAGCGCACGTCGTCAGTGGCAGAACGGGATCATGTGGTGGTCGTGGCTCATCGGAGCGCCGCCGCCCTGGCCCGGGTCGCAGTCGTCGAAGCCGCCCCGGCCCGGGTCGCCGCCGGGACCGCCCCAGCCGTGGTCGCCGCCGCCGGCCTGGCCGCCGTCGCCGCAGTCATCGGCGCCGCCCCATCCTCCGTTGTGCTGCTGCCCGTGGCCGATGCCCTGGTCCCCGCCGCCGAACAGACCGCGACCGAGGTCGAGACATCCGCTGCCGCCTTCGAGGGAACTCTGCCAACCGCTCATTTCACGTCCTTTGCTATCGGGGGGTCTGACTCGTCTACGCCAACGACGGAAGCGGCCCCACGGCACCGAGTCCATGAGGGCGACCAACTTCACCGCCAAGACCCGTCACCTTTGGCGTACGAGAGACGTCCTCGACGTCGGCGGTGCCGGCCACCGCTTCGCGGGCGGTGCGGCCGGCCGGGCCTCAGCGGGGGAGTTCCCGGGTGACGACCTTGCCGGTGGCGTTGCGGGGGAGCGCGTCCAGGAAGACCACGTCGCGGGGCACGCAGAAGCGCGCGCGATGCTGCCGCACGTGGTCGCGGACCGTTTCCGGGGCGAGCGTCTCGCCGTCGCGCAGGACCAGGTAGGCGGCGAGCCGCTGGCCGTACTCCTCGTCCGGCACGCCGATCACCGCGACGTCCCTCACCTGCGGCAGGTCGGCGAGAAGGTCGGCGACCTCACCGGGGTACACGTTCTCCCCACCGGAGACGATCATGTCGTCCTCGCGGCCGTCGACGTAGACGCGGCCCTCGGCGTCGACGTGCCCGAGGTCGCCGGTCGCCAGCAGACCTTCGTGCATCGTTTTCGAGCCGCCGTTCGTGTAGCCCTCGAAAAGCATTTCGTTGCCGACGAACAGCCGGCCCACCTCGCCCTGCGGGACCGGTTTCCCGTCGGGGTCGAGCACGGCTATCCGCGTACCGTAAGGGGGCTTTCCGGCGGTGTTCGGCGCGAATCGCAGATCGGCCGGGGTGGCGATCGACGCCCACGATGCCTCGGTCGAACCGTAGAGGTTGTAGAGGACGTCGCCGTAACGGTCCATGAAGCGGGTCGCCAGCCCGCCCGGCAGTGCCGAACCGCTGACCGCGACCGCGCGCAGCGCCGGTTTCCGGGCCGGCTCCGGCAATTCCAGGAACTGCTGCACCATCACCGGAACCGCGATCATCGCGCTGCAGGAATGCCGCACGAGGTCGTCGAGAACGGCGGCCGGGTCGAATCTGCGGCGCAGCACGATCGTGGCGCGCAGGGCGAGCGCGATCTGCAGGCCGGCGAATCCCCAGGTATGGAAGAGCGGCGCGGCGATCAGCACCCGGTCCTGGGCCCGCAGCGGAATGCGGTCGATGATCGAGCACAGCGGACGGAATCCGCCCGGGGTCGGGCGCCGGGCGCCTTTCGGCACGCCGGTGGTTCCGGACGTGAGGACAATGGTGCGGCCCGGGCGTTCCGGGGGCGAGGAATTCGCTGCGGGAGCCTGCGCGATCAGCTCCTCGAAACGGGCCTCGCCGATCTTCTCCACGCCGTCGACCAGCGCGGCCCTCTCGGCGAACTCGTCGTCGTGGAGCAGCACCCGCAGACCCTGATCCTTCGCGACCGCGGCCAGCTGACCCGCCGACAGGCCGGTGTTCATCAGCACCGGATCGGCGCCCAGCGTCGTCGCGCCGATCAGCGCCTCGATCATGCGCGCCGAATTGCGGCACAGCAGACCGATTCTCTCTCCCGGCGCCACCGGAAGGCTGCGCGCGAGCCGTTCCGCACGATGCAGCAATTGCGCGTACGTGACCTGGCGCTGATCGTCGATGACCGCGATCCGCCGCGGGCTGCGGGCCGCGGCCTGCCGCAGTTCGCCGGCGAGCCCGAAACCCCACCGGCCGAGCGCCGCGAACTGCCGCACGATCCGCACCGGATTCCCGGGGGTCAGCAGTCCCCGCCGCAGCATCGTGCCGCCGACGAAAAGCGCGTCCATGTCAGCGGATCTGCATGCCGGAGATGGCGCGGGAGATGACCAGTCGCTGAATCTCCGAGGTGCCCTCGAAGATCGTGTAGATCTTCGCGTCCCGGAACATCCGCTCGACCGGGTGCTCGCGCAGATAGCCCGCGCCGCCGAGGATCTGCACCGCTTTCTCGGTGACCGCGACGGCCACCTCGCCCGCTTTCAGTTTGGACATCGAGCCCTCGCCGGCGGTGAACGGCTTGTCGTTGCGGCCCATCCAGGCGGCCCGCCAGACGAGCAGCCGGGCGGCGTCGATCTCGGTCTTCATGTCGGCCAGGGCGAACGCGATCGCCTGGTTCTCGATGATGGGACGGCCGAAGGCGACGCGATTCTTCGCATATTCCAGCGCGTATTCGTAGGCCGCCCGCGCGATTCCCAGCGCCTGTGCGCCGACGGCCGGGCGGGACAGCTCGAACGTACGCATCGCGGCGTTCTTGTTCTTCGGCGCGGCGTTGCGGGCCCGGTCCAGCCGCTCGTCGAGGGCCTCCTTGCCGCCGAGCAGGCAACTGCCCGGGATGCGCACGTCGTCCAGGAAGACGTCGGCGGTGTGCGAGGCCCGCAGCCCGAGCTTCTTCAGCTTCTTGGTGCCGGCCAGCCCCGCCGTGCCGGGCGGGACCACGAACGCGGCCTGACCGCGCGAGCCCAGCGCCGGGTCGACACTGGCGGTGACGACGTGGACGTTCGCGATGCCGCCGTTCGTCGCATACGCCTTCTGGCCGGTCAGCACCCACTCGTCGGTGGCCTCGTGGTAGACCGCGCGGGTCTTCATCGACGCGACGTCGGAGCCGGCCTCCGGCTCGGTCGAGCAGAACGCGGCGACCTTCGGGTCGTCGGCGTCGCCGAAACACTGCGGCACCCACTCGACGAGCTGCTCCGGCGTGCCCGAGCCGTAGATCGCGGCGACCGCCAGCGACGTGCCGGAGATCGCCATGCCGATGCCGCCGTCGCCCCAGAAGAGCTCCTCGTTGGCGATCGGCAGGGACAGGCCGGTGTTGTCGGACCAGGTGTTGATCAGGAACTCGAAGCCGTAGAGGCCGATCTTGGCGGCTTCCTGCAGGATCGGCCAGGGTGTTTCCTCGCGCTCGTCCCATTCCGCGGCGGCCGGGCGGACGACCTGCTCGGCGAAGCCGTGCACCCAGTCGCGCAGGTCCGATTGTTCCTCGTTGAGATCGAGCCAGAACTCCACAGCGGTGCCCATTCTGCCGGGGTGACGCTTGCTTAACTCGTCGGTAACTCTAGGGGCGGGTAACCCGCATCACAACCCCCCGGGGTTTTCCACTGCCCGGTGAGTCGCGCCTCCTGTCAGCGTGCCGGACGTGGCGCTTGATCGCGAGCGGCGAGCGTCCTTCACAGGCGACGCACAGATCGATCTTCCGAAAGTTTCGAAGGCTGCCAACTGCGGATTCACTGCCTGAACCGGTTGAGGTTTCCGATACATGTCGGTAGCGTTCCGAACGGTGTCGATGACTGTCGATGCCTCCAGATCCCCGACTGGAGCTCCCCATGAGACGCACGCACGCCCTCCTCGCCGCCCTGGCGACCGGAGCCCTCGCCGCCGCCGCCGTCCTCACCGTCACTCCCAGCGCGAGCGCTGCCACCACGCTCGGTTCCGCCGCCGCCGCCAAGAGCAGGTACTTCGGTACGGCCGCCGCGGCGTACAAGTTCAGCGACGCGGTCTACACCGGCATCCTGGACCGCGAGTTCACCATGGTCACGCCGGAGAACGAGATGAAGTGGGACGCGACCGAGCCGTCGCAGAACTCGTTCAGTTACTCCAGTGCCGACACGATCGTGGCCCGCGCCAAGGCGAACGGGCAGCGGGTCCGCGGGCACGCGCTGGCCTGGCACCAGCAGCAGCCCGGCTGGACGTCCTCGCTGAGCGGCACCGCGCTGCGCAACGCCATGGTCAACCACATCACGAACGTCGCCACCCACTACCAGGGCCAGCTGTACGCCTGGGACGTGGTGAACGAGGCGTTCTCCGACAACGGCGACGGCTCCCGGCGCAGCTCGAACCTGCAGAACACCGGCAACGACTGGATCGAGGTGGCGTTCCGGACCGCGCGGGCCGCCGACCCGAGCGCCAAGCTCTGCTACAACGACTACAACACCGACGGCGTCAACGCGAAGTCGACCGGCGTCTACACCATGGTCAAGGACTTCCTGGCCCGCGGCGTGCCGATCGACTGCGTCGGCTTCCAGTCGCACATCAACTCGGCGTCCCCGCTGCCCAGCGACTACCAGGCCAACCTGCAGCGGTTCGCGGACCTGGGCGTCGAGGTGCAGATCACCGAGCTGGACATCGCCGGGTCGGGCACGGCGCAGGCCACGACGTACGCGAACGTGGTCAAAGCCTGTCTGGCGGTGACCAAGTGCACCGGGATCACGGTGTGGGGCATCCGCGACTCGGACTCCTGGCGTTCCGGCGACACCCCGCTGCTGTTCGACAACAACGGCAACCCGAAGCAGGCGTACGACGCGGTCATCGCCGCTTTCGGCGCCACCCCCACCAGCCCGTCGGGGAGCGTGAGCGGCTCGCCGAGCGCCAGCAGCTCGCCGAGCACCGGCACGGGCGGCTCCTGCACCGCGACGTTCACGAACAACGCGTGGACCGGCGGCTTCGTCACGACGGTGACGGTGAAGGCCGGCGCCACCGCGCTGACCGGCTGGAAGGTCGCGCTCACACTGCCGTCCGGCGCGGCGATCACCAACAGCTGGAGCGCCACCGCGAGCGGCTCCAGCGGCGCGGTGACGTTCAGCAACGTCGGTTACAACGGCAGCGTCGCAGCCGGGGCCAGCACCAGTTTCGGCTTCCAGGGGACCGGCCCGGCCCCGACCGGCACGGCGGCCTGCGCCTGACGTTCAGGTCCTGTCCCGCGGATCACGGCTCGCTCTCACCTGATCCGCGGGGCAGGATCTAGCGCTCCAGAATGGCCACGACGCCCTGGCCACCCGCGGCGCAGATGGAGATCAGGCCCCGGCCCGATCCCTTCTGCGCCAGCAACTTCGCCAGGGTGGCCACGATCCGGCCGCCGGTCGCCGCGAACGGGTGCCCGGCGGCCAGGGACGAGCCGTTGACGTTCAGCTTCGCGCGGTCGATCGAGCCCAGCGGCGCGTCCAGGCCCAGCTTCTCCTTGCAGAACTGCGGCGACTCCCACGCGGCGAGCGTGGCCAGGACCTGCGACGCGAACGCCTCGTGGATCTCGTAGTAGTCGAAGTCCTGCAGGGTGAGGCCGTTGCGGGCGAGCATGCGGGGCACCGCGTACGCCGGGGCCATCAGCAGCCCCTCGTCGCCGTGCACGTAGTCGACGGCTGCCGCCTCGGAATCCGCGAAGTACGCCAGCACCGGCAGGGAGTGCGCCGCCGCCCACTCCTCGGAGGCCAGCAGCACCGTCGACGCGCCGTCGGTCAGCGGTGTCGAGTTGCCCGCCGTCATCGTCGCGCCCTCCTTGCCGTACACCGGCTTGAGGGTGGAAAGCTTCTCCAGGGAGCTGTCCGGCCGCAGGTTCTGATCACGGGTCAGCCCCAGATAGGGCGTCATCAGATCATCGAAGAAGCCCGCGCCGTACGCCGTGGCCAGGTGCTGATGCGACGCCAGCGCCAGCTCGTCCTGCGCCTCGCGGCTCACGTTCCACTTCAGTGCGGTGATCGCGGCGTGCTCGCCCATCGACAGGCCGGTGCGCGGCTCGGCGTTGCGGGGGATCTCCGGCTGCAGCGCCTGCTGCGGGCGCAGCCTGGCGACGGCCTTGAGCCGCTGACCGAGGGTCCTCGCCCGGTTCAGCTCCAGCAGCGCCTGCCGCATGTCCTCGTTGACCTGCAGCGGAGCATCCGACGTGGTGTCCACGCCGCCCGCGACGCCCGCGTCGATCTGCCCGAGCGCGATCTTGTTGGCGACCAGGATCGCCGCTTCCAGGCCGGTGCCGCAGGCCTGCTGGATGTCGTACGCCGGGGTGCGAGGGTCGAGACGCGAGCCGAGCACCACCTCGCGGGTCAGGTTGAAGTCGCGCGAGTGCTTGAGGACCGCCCCCGCCACCACCTCGCCGAGGCGCTCGCCGGCCAGGCCGAACCGGGCGATCAACCCGTCCAGCGCGGCGGTCAGCATGTCCTGGTTCGAGGCGGCGGCATACTTACTGTTCGACCGGGCGAACGGGATACGGTTACCGCCCAGGACGGCGACGCGGCGCACGGTCGGCACGACGATCCTCCACACATTGACGTCATCGAAGCTACTGACCGGTAGGGTACTCGCATGGCTGACAGGTACGCGAACTTCGCCAACTCCGGTCTGGGCCGGGCCATGGTCAAGCGTCTCGGGCTGCCCGACCCGCCCCGGTTGCGACGCTACCGCCCGGGTGACCCCGTCGCGCCCGGTCCGGTGCTGCTCGGCGCGGCGCCCGGCGGCCGGCTGGCCGAGCCCGTCGGCAAACTGCTGGCGAGCGCCGGGGTGCAGGTCACGGAGACCGACGCGGCGAACACCCGGTACGCGGCCCTCGTCTTCGACGCCACCGGCATCGCCGACTCCACGGGGCTCCGCGCCCTGTTCGACTTCTTCCATCCGTACGCGCGCAGTCTGAACGTCTCCGGCAGAGTGATCGTGCTGGGCACCCCGCCGGAAGCCACGGCGGGCCCGAAGGAGGCGACCGCGCAGCGGAGCCTGGAGGGTCTGACGCGCAGCATCGGCAAGGAGTTCGGCCGCGGCGTGACCGCCCAGCTGGTGTACGTGGCGCCCGGCGGCGAGCAGGCCGTCGAGTCGACGCTGCGGTTCCTGCTCAGCGGGCGCTCGGCGTATGTGTCCGGCCAGGTCATCCGCGTCGGCGCGGGCACCGTGACCACGCCCGCCGACTGGGACAAGCCGCTGACCGGCAAGCTCGCCCTGGTCACCGGCGCGGCCCGGGGCATCGGCGCGTCGATCGCCGGCATCCTCGCCCGCGACGGCGCCGAGGTGATCGCGCTCGACGTGCCCGGCGCCGGGGACGCGCTCGCCGACGTCGCGAACCAGGCCAGAGGCCGCGCGCTGCAGCTCGACCTCACCGCCGCCGACGCCCCGGAGCGCCTCGCCGGATACCTGGCGGCCGGCCCGCACGGCGGCGTCGACATCGTCGTGCACAACGCCGGCATCACCCGCGACAAGACGATCTTCAAGATGGACGAGAGCCGCTGGGACTCGGTGATCGGCGTCAACCTCACCGCGCCCGAGCGGGTCAACGACCTGCTCCTCGAACGGGGCCTGATCAAGCCCGGCGGTCGGATCGTCGGGGTCGCCTCGATCGCCGGGATCGCCGGGAACCGCGGGCAGACCAACTACGCCACCAGCAAGGCCGGGGTGATCGGGCTCGTCCAGTCGACCGCGCCCGCGCTGCTCGACAAGGACATCACTATCAACGCCGTGGCGCCCGGGTTCATCGAGACGGCGATGACCGCGAAGATGCCGCTCGGCCTGCGCGAGGCCGGTCGCCGGTTGAACAGCATGTCGCAGGGCGGCCTGCCGGTCGACGTGGCCGAGACGATCGCGTGGTTCGCCTCGCCCGGATCGTCGACGATCACCGGCAACGTCGTGCGGGTGTGCGGCCAGAGCCTGCTGGGAGCCTGACATGGTCGCCGTCGTCGAGCTGAGCGAAGGGCCGGGAACCAGCGCGGCGTACGCGCGAGCGGCCCTCGGCCTGTTGCGCCGGCCCGGCTCAGCCCTGCCGGACGTCGAGCTGGTGCACCGCGGGGTCCGCGTGTCCCGGGACCACCTGGCCCGCTACGACCGGGTGTGCGGGATGCGGCTGACCGATGCGCTCCCCGCGACGTACCCGCACGTCCTCGCTTTTCCGCTGGCCATGCGGCTGATGTCGGCGGCGGAGTTCCCGCTGCCGATGATCGGGCTGGTCCACGTGGCGAACCGGATCACGCTCCACCGCCCGATCGACGCGTCCAGCCGCCTCGACCTGAGCGTGCGCGCCGTGGACCTGCGGTCGCATGCGCGGGGCCGGCAGTTCGACATGGTGGCGACGGCTTCGGTGGACGGGGAAGAGGTGTGGCGCGGCGTCTCGACGTACCTCCGCAAGGAGTCCGCCGCCTCGTCACCCGCCGCCTCGTTACCTGCCTCGTCACCCGCCTCTTCGGCCGCCGGTGACTCCCCGGCCGCCGGTGCGGTGTGGCGTCTTCCCGCTCGCGTCGGCACCGACTACGCGGCCGTCTCCGCCGACCGCAACCCGATCCACACGTCCCGGCTCGGCGCGAAGCTGTTCGGTTTCCCACGGCAGATCGCCCACGGCATGTGGACCAAGGCGCGCTGCCTGGCCGCGCTGGAGGGCCGGCTGCCGGAGTCGTACACGGTGGAGGTCGCCTTCAAACAGCCCATCCTGCTGCCGTCGACGGTCCGCTTCACCTCCTCTGCGACCGGCGCCGGCTGGACCTTTGCCGTCCACTCGAAACGCCCCCATCTCACCGGCACCGTCACCGGTTGACAAAGCCGCCGGAGAGGCCGGAGCCGGGATGCGCATCGCGGGTGGTTCAGAGTCGAGCCGGTTTCTCCCTCGCCGGCGCCGGCATGGTCCTCCGGAACGCGGAAAGCACCGCCTGCTTCACGCGATGGAGCATCGCCGCCCGCCGGGTGAGCGGGCCGGGTCCCTACCGGCGCGACGACCGCACGGCCGTCGCGCCGGTCGTGCGGTCACGGAATCAGGAGATGTTTGCCGCGCGCCTGTCCGGAGCGGCTGACAGCCAAGGGCTCGCGCCAGTCGTCGAGGGGGTAGGTCGCGGCGATCGGGATGGTGAATCCGCCCCGGGCCGCCAACTCGGCGTACTCGCCGAGGACGTCGTAGCGCAGGTTCATGTCGGTGGTGCGAACTCCCAGGGCCTCGATCGCGGCGAAGTCCGTCACCGTGACGATGTGGGCGGGGTCGGTGACGGTGGTCAGCAACTCCGGCATGGCGCCCGGCGGTGCGGTGTCGAAGACCCGATCGACCGGACCGCCGGCCAGGGCCGTCACCCGACGACCGAGGCCCTCGCCGTACGCCAGGACCTCGGCTCCTCTTTCGTGCAGCGCATCGGCGTACGTCTTCCCGGCGCTGGCGATGACGTGCGCACCCAGCCGGACGGCGATCTGCGCCGCCGCGAACCCGACGGTGGTGCCGGCGCCGTTGATCAGCACTGTCCTTCCGGAGACGTCGCCGAGGGCGGAGAGGCCCCGGTAGGCGGTTTCCACCGCCATGGGGAGCGCGGCCGCCTTCGCCGCGCCCAGCGCGGCCGGGCGTGGGAACCATGTGCGGAGCACGGCCTGGTCCGCCGCGCCCGCCGACGACCCGGTGTAGACGACCGGCCCGAAGACGGGCTCGCCGATCCTGACGCCGGTCACGCCGGGGCCCAGTGAGTCGACCGTTCCGGAGGCTTCCAGGCCGATGCCGCGGGGCAGCTCTCCGGTGTGCAGGCCGCCGCAGATAGCCCAGTCCGCAGGGGTCAGTCCGCACGCTTCGACGGTGATCCGGACCTGCCCGGGGCCGGGATCCGGGGGTGTCGTCTCGTCAAGCCGCAGCACGTCGGCCGGATCGCCGTAGGAGTGGAAGCGCAGAGCACGCATGATGATCCCCTTATCGTGACGACAGAATCTGTCGTCACTGACGCTACACCGTGACGACAGATTCTGTCGTCACTAGGATCGGGGCATGGCACGGTGGGAGGGCAACACGCGAGGGCGTCTGGAGCGGGCGGCGCTGGATCTGTTCCGGGAACAGGGCTATGACGGCACGACGGTCGCGCAGATCGCGCAGCGGGCGAATCTGACCGAGCGGTCCTTCTACCGCTGGTTCGCCGACAAGCGCGAGGTCCTCTTCGGCGACGATGATCTGGAGGCCTGCTACCTGCCCGTGATCCAGGCCGCGCCGGACGGGCTCGCTGCCCTGCCGACACTGTTGACGGCCTTCGCGTCCACCCCGCAGGTGCTACGGCCACGTGACTTCCTGATCGAGCGAGCCGCGGTGATCGCGGCCAGCCCGGCCCTGCGAGAGCGCGAACTGATCAAGATGGTGACGCTCGCCGAGAAACTGGTCGCCGCCCTGGTCCGCCGGGGACACGACGAACAGACCGCGCAGCTGGCCGCCGACGTGGGCCTGGCCGTCCTCCGGTCGGCCACCCGCCGCTGGATCCTCGGCGACGACTCCGACTTCGCCGTTCTGCTCGCCACCGCGCGGCAGGACCTTCTGAGAGTCGCCGTGATGTAGGCCGGAGTTACCGGACGGCGGCCGGCCGGTGCACCGACAGCGCACCGAATTCCGTCAGCGACGCCGGCAGGTCGACGGCCTCGGTGCGCAGGGTGGCGTCGAGGAACGCGGCGGTGGTGGCCATCGTCATCCGCAGACTCTCGGCCGGACCGAGCGAACCCACCAGCGCGGGCACCGGCGGCAGATAGAGCGGCGCATCGGTGAAGCTGAGGTGGGCGCTGCCCGGCACGCTGAGCCGATAGCCGGTCGCCCCGCCGCCGTCGAGCACCTTGGTCACCTTGGCGACGAAGTCGGCGTCCGCCCGATCGCGGACCTCGTGGGTCAGGACCAGGACGGGCTGGCGCAGCGGACCCTGGTCGGGATCGAGGCCGCCGTCCAGATTGATCACCGCCGTGAACCGCGGGTCCAGCCGGGCGGCGCGCATGGCGGCGGCGCCACCGACGGAATGGCCGGTCGCCGCGGCCCGCGTGGTGTCGAGCCGCCCGGTGAAACGCCCGGCGGGATCAGCGGCGTCGAGGCGGCCGAGTTCGGTCAGGACGAAACTGAGGTCCGCCGCCCGCAGCGTCGTCCAGGAGATCCGCCGGCGGGCGTCCTCGTCCGGATCGCCGCCGGCCGCGATGCGGGTCCGGACGGTACGGCCGTCGTCGAGCACGACAGCGGCCGAGTCGTACGGATGATCGACCCCGGCCACGACGTAACCGCGGCTGGCCAGGTCCTCGGCCCACGCCGTGTTCTGCGTGCGCACCCCACCCAGCCCGGGGGAGAACAGCACGAGCGGGAAGCGCCCGGCCGCCGGCGCCGCCCCGGCCACCGCGTGGGTGCGGGAGCGGGCCGGCCCGTCGAGCAGGAAGCCCGGCGCCCCGAGATACGCCGCCTCGGCGCCGGCCACGATCTGCGCCTCCCGGCGGGTGCGGCCCAGGTACTGCGCCCGGGGAGCGTCGCCGGCGACCCGCTCGGCCGGGTACCACAACTGCACGACCACGGTACGGCGGTCGCCCGGTTCCGGCGTCGCGGCCTCGTCGCGGGCCGGATCGGTCCACTGCACCACCGTGGTGCCGACCGCTGACGGCCCGGACGGTCGCGGGAACACCGGCACCGGCAAGGCCCAGGCCGCGACTCCGCCCCCGGCGACCAGGGCGGCGCAGAGCAGCGAACCCGGCAGCGCGAGACGCCGGCGGGTCCGCCCACCGCGGCCGGTCCGGCGGGCCAGGAGCCACGCCCCGCCGGTCGCCAGGACGGCCAGCAGGTCGGCGCCCAGCACCAGCAGGATCTGCCAGCGGATTCCCGGCAGCGTGAACGCCGCTCCGGCGAGCACCACGGCAGCGGCACCGAGGGCAGCGGGCCGGCGGGCCGGCGGCGGCAGCCACCGGGCTAACACCAGCACCAGTGAGCCCAGCACGGCCACAGCCTCGGCGACGGTCAACGGCAAACCAGCGATCATGATCGTCACGGCCCCAGCATTCGTGGCGTTCGCTGTGCGCACGCTGAGAACCGCAACCGCCCGTCACCCGCGGAATCGGCCCAGGACCGGTCGTAGGGATCAGGGGTATCGGCGGCCCTCGAAGTCCTGATAGAACAGCGGCATGCCCGCACGGCGTGCGACAACCCCATGGTGAGCACCCCCGGCGAGGTCGACCGCCTGCTCGACGCGGCCGACGAGAGCACCGCGCGCAGCGGGCTCGGCCCGGACACCGAGGCGGCCGTCGGCCGGGCCGTCGCCGCCGCCCGTGAGCTCGCCGACCCGGGGCGCCTGCTGCACGCCCTCGGCCGCGCCACCCTCAACCTCGCGCTCGCACGATTCGCCGACGGCGGTGACCTCACCGAGGTCCGGGATCGGGCCGAGGAGGTCGTCACGCTCGCCGGCGGTCTGCTCACCGATCCGGATCGCTACCGGAATGCGGGCCAGTGCTCCGGCCTTCAGGCCGGGGGTGAAGGCCCGCGCTGGGAGGGCCGCCAGGCCCGAGCAGTGCCTTAACCGGGACGGTTCTGCCGCTCGATGTACTGCTTGATGACGCTCAGCGGTGCGCCGCCGACAGACCCGGCGAAGTACGAACCCGACCAGAGCTTGCTGGCCCGGTAGTAGTGGCGTACCAGGTCGGGAAACTCCGGAACGACGCGGATCCGGGGCGTGGGGCTCGACAGCGGTCAGGTGGCGGCGCGGAGGGTTTCGGCGACGGATTCGGCGGCCGCGGCGGCGTCCTCACCGGACGCGTGGACGGTGACCGTGGCGCCGGCGGGCGCGCCCAGCGACATCAGCTTCAGCGCGCTGCGAGCCGGCGCGGCGCGCTCCCCGTGCCGTACCTCAATCGTTGCCCGGAACGCGGCGGCGGCCCTGACCACCTCGCCGGCCGGGCGGGCGTGCAACGCCGCCGGCAGCACCACCGCGATCTCAGAACTTGGGGACATCGCGGGCCTCCCGGGCGGCCTCGGCGACCTCGTCGAGGCCGGCGCCGGTGGAGGCGGTGACCGCGGCCGCGACCGCGCCCTCCACGAACGGCGCGTCGACGAGCACCGGCCCCGGCATGTCGTCCAGCACCGCCCGGGCGGTCAGCACGGCGCTGCCCAGATCGGCCAGGATGATGACGCCGGCGTCCGAGCCGGCCGCGGTGATGGCCTCGGCGAGACGGTCGGGGCTGGTGCCCAGGTCACCGTCGTCGGTGCCGCCGGCGGCGTGGACCGGCACCGAGGGCGCGACCTGGCGCAACAGGTCGCGCAGGCCTGACGCCAACTGCTCGGAGTGCGAAACCAGCACGATTCCCACGAGCCCCATGGATCTCGACTCTAGACCGCGCGAGGATGCAGTGGGTGTTCCGAGAAGCACGGAGAGGAGCCGGCCGTGAAGAAGTTCATCAACGACCCTGCCGACGTGGTGGCCCAGTCCCTCAGGGGGCTCGCCGCCGCCCATCCGGAGTTGCGGGTGGAGGTCGAGGAGGGGTACATCGTCCGGGCCGGCGCACCACAGCCGGGCAAGGTGGCCCTGGTCTCCGGTGGCGGATCGGGGCACGAGCCGTTGCACGGCGGGTTCGTCGGGCCGGGCATGCTCGACGCTGCCTGCCCGGGTGAGGTCTTCACGTCGCCGGTGCCGGATCAGATCCTGGCCGCGACGAAGGCTGCCGACGGTGGCGCCGGGGTGGTGCACATCGTCAAGAACTACACCGGCGACGTGATGAACTTCCAGCTCGCCGGGGAGCTGGCCGGCGAGGAGGGGATCAGCGTCGAGACGGTGCTGGTCGACGACGACGTCGCGGTGGAGGACTCGACGTGGACGGCCGGGCGCCGGGGGACCGGGGCGACGCTGCTGGTCGAGAAGATCACCGGGGCGCGCGCCGAGGAGGGTGGCAAGCTCGGCGAGGTCGCCGCTCTGGGGCGCGAGGTCAATGCGGCCTCCGGCTCTTTCGCGTACGCGTTGACGGCCGTAACCACCCCGGCCGCCGGTCGTCCCGGCTTCGACCTTCCGGCGGACGAGATCGAGGCCGGTGTCGGCATCCACGGGGAGCCGGGCCGCCGCCGGGAGAAGTGGCGTCCCGCCAAGGAGCTCGTGCGGTCGGCGCTGGACGCGATCCTGACCGCCAAGTCGTTCTCCGGCCCGGTGATCGTGCTGGTCAACGGCTTGGGCGCAACGCCGCTGATCGAGCTCTACCTGATCTACGGTGAGGTCGCGGCCCACCTGGAGGAGCGCGGGGTGACGATCGCCCGGCAGCTCGTCGGGAACTACGTGACGAGTCTGGACATGGCCGGGATGTCGGTCACGCTGTGCCAGGCCACCGACGAGATGATCCGGCTGTGGGACGCGCCGGTGCGTACCCCCGGATTGCGCTGGGGTGCCTGAGCATGGATGCAGCGCTCGCCCGGGACTGGATGCGCGCCGCCGCCGAGGCGATCGCGGCCGGCGCCGACGGGCTCACCCGCCTCGACTCGGCGATCGGCGACGGTGACCACGGGGTGAACCTGCATCGGGGGTTCACCGCGGTGGTCGCCGCCCTGGAGAAGTCGCCGCCGGAGACCGTGTCCGAGGTGCTGGTGAAGTCCGGTGCCACCCTGATGTCCCGGGTGGGTGGCGCGTCCGGCCCGCTCTACGGCAGTGCTCTGCGCGCGGCCGGGAAGGCGTTGCCGGCGACCCCCGAGGTGCAGCCGGCCGACCTGGTGACCGCGTTGCGCGCGGGGCTGGCGGCGGTCCGGAAGCTGGGCGGCGCCGCTGCGGGGGACAAGACCCTGATCGACGCGTACGGCCCGGCTGTGGACGCCTTCGAGGAAGCGGTCGCCGGGGGAGCGGATCTGGCCGGGGCGGCCGGGGCGGCGGCCCGCGCGGCGCAGGCCGGGGCGGAGGCCACCGTGCCCCTGCAGGCCCGAAAAGGCCGCGCCTCCTACCTGGGGGAACGTAGCATCGGACATCAGGACCCGGGGGCCGCCTCCACGAGTCTCATCTTCGGAGCGCTTGCCGAGGTTGCTTAACCGGCAGCGGACCGTGCCGATTCAGCGGGTGTCAGACACTGTTGAGGAGAGGTACGGCCATGGGCTTGAGTGGTGCGTTCGACAACCGTTCCCTGCGGACGAAGATCGGCGCGGCGGCCCTGACCGCGACGATCGGTGGCGTGATCGTCGGTGGCATGGCCATCTACCGGGTGCACGACCTCAACGAGAAGGCGGCAACGGCCCAGCGCCAGTCACTGGCGATCGGGTCGTCGGTCACCGACTTCAGCCAGAACATCGAGGCGTACGCCGGCAACGCGTCGGCGCTCCAGCTCTACCCCGCCATCGCCAAGGACATCAAGGCGGGCATGGACCTCAACAAGCAGGCGGTCGACGACGCCCTGAAGGCCCTGGAGAAGACGCTGCCGGGCGACGCCACGGTGGCCAAGGCCCAGGAGGACTGGACGGCGTACCTCGGGTTCATGGGCAAGGATCTGACCAAGGCCACCCAGGCCGAGCTCAACCAGGCCCTCATCGACTACAACAAGCTGCACGGCGCGCTCGGTGACGACGCGAACGCGCTGAAGGCCCGGGCCACGTCCCTGGCCGAGGCGCAGATCTCCGACGCCGGCTCGGCGGCCACCCGGGCGACCTGGGTCATCGCCCTGGTGCTGGCCGCCGGGGTGCTGCTCAGCCTGCTGATCGGGTTCCGGGTGGCGGGCAGCGTGCGCCGGTCCGTCCGGAGCGTCTCGAAGCTGGCCGAGGGGCTCGCCGAGGGCGACCTGACCCGGACCTCCGGGGTCACCAGCCAGGATGAGGTGGGCCAGATGGCCGCCGCGCTGGACCGGGGCATCGCCCGCCTCCGCGAGGACGTCGTGCAGCTCGCCGGCAGCGCGTCCACGCTGCAGCACGCGGCCGGTCAGCTCTCCTCGGTCTCCACCGCCGTCGACGCGGCGGCGAACGAGGCTTCGGCGCAGGCCGGCACGGTCTCGGCGGCCGCCGACACGGTCTCCAACAACCTGCAGTTCGTCTCGGCCGGCGCCCAGGAGATGGGCTCGGCGATCCGCGACATCAGCGTCTCCACCTCCGAGGCGACCCAGGTGGTGGTGCAGGCCGTGCAGGCCGCCGCGGCCACCAACCAGATCGTCGCCCGGCTCGGCGAGTCGTCCGCGGAGATCGCCACCGTGGTCAAGGTGATCACCAGCATCGCCGAGCAGACCAACCTGCTCGCGCTGAACGCCACCATCGAGGCGGCCCGCGCCGGTGAGCTGGGCAAGGGCTTCGCGGTGGTGGCCGGCGAGGTCAAGGACCTGGCCCAGGAGACCGCGAAGGCGACCGAGGACATCTCCCGCCGGGTCCAGTCGATCCAGGCCGACACCAGCGGCGCGGTCAGCGCGATCGAGGAGATCAGCGAGATCATCGAGCGGATCAACGGCCTGCAGCTGACGATCGCGTCGGCGGTCGAGGAGCAGACCGCGACCACCCAGGAGATGAACCGGACGCTGCACGAGGCGGCCGGCGGCGCCGGGGACATCGCGGCGACGATCACCGGGGTCTCCGAGGCGACCCGCCGCACCACCGACACGGTCGCCGACACCCGCCGGGCCGCCGAGGAGCTCACCGAGACCTCCGCCCAGCTCCAGAGCGTGGTCAGCCGCTTCCGTTACTGACCCATCGATGCCAGTCTTGGAGCATGTACCCGCCCGAGCCCTGGCACCTGCGCGGACAGATGTACCTGTCGGTCTTCCTCGTCCCGATGCGAGCCGTGCCGCCGCTGCCCGAAGTGCTGGGCGCGGCGGCACGGCCGTTGTCGTTCGGGGGCCGGGCCGCGGTCGGCGCGGCCTGGGTCGACTATCAGCCCGGGGGCGTCCTGCACTACCGGGAGCTGCTCAGCGCGGTGCTCACGCACGAGCGCGGCCGGCCCCGGGTCAGCATCACCGACATCTGGGTGGACAGCGTCGCCTCGCGGGAGGGCGGCCGCCAGCTGTGGGGCATCCCGAAGGAACTGGCCACGTTCACGCTCGACGCGGACGAGGACCTGCTCGACGCGACCGCCGCGACACCGGAGGGCGCCCCGATCGCGTCGGCGCTGGTCCGGCTGAAACGCCGGGTTCCGGGCCGCTTCCCGCTGGGTTTCACGGTCGCCCAGGCGCTGGAGGGCCGGGTCAAAAGGACCCCGGTCAGAGGCAGAGGCAATGTGCGTACGGCCGCGGCGGCCTGGCGTCCCGACCCGGCCGGCCCGCTGGGATACCTGGCCGGTCGCCGTCCCGTGCTGACGCTCGCGATCACCGAGTTCTGGCTGCTCTTCGGCCGCACGGCCGAGGATCGCGCCACCGCCCGTACGCGGCGGCCCTAGCCAGCAGATGACCGGGGGGTGCTTGCTCGCCGCGAGCAGCCACCGGCCGGTTAGGGTGCGGCATGCCCGAACCGCACAGCCACAGCCACGCGCACGGCACCGACCTGCTCCCGAAGGCCCGTCGCCTCACGCTCCTGCTGCTGATCCCGGCGGTCCTGCTCACCGCGCTCGGGATGCTGCTGCTCTGGCCCCGGGACGCGCCCCGGGCGGAGTCCGCTCCCGACGGCCCGGCACAGTCGAACGGCGTGGTCCAGACGCTGACCCACACCGAGTGCGCGCCCGTCCCGGCCGGGGAGGAGCAACCAACCGGCTGCGGCACGGCCACGGTGAAGCTGGAGTCCGGCGAGGTGGTGAGCACCGAGCTGCCGTACGGCCCGGGCGCCCCCGAGATCAAGAAGGGCGACCGGGTCGTCGTGATGGGCCTGGAGAACCAGGACGGCGGGCTCTCCTGGTCGATCGCCGACCACCAGCGCTCCCGCGAGCTGTGGCTGCTCGGCATCGCGTTCGCCCTGGCCGTGGTCGCGTTCGGCAGGTGGCGCGGGGTGACCGCCCTGGCCGGTCTCGCGGTGACGTTCGGCGTGCTGCTGTTCTTCATCGTGCCGGCGATCCTGGACGGCCGGTCCCCGACGCTCGTCGCGGTGGTCGGCTCGGCCGCGATCATGCTGACCGTGCTCTACCTGACGCACGGGCTCACCATCACCACCACGATCGCGGTGGCCGGCACCCTGGCCAGCCTGATCATCACGACGGTGCTGGCCGGGATCAGCGTCGCCGTGGTGCATCTGACCGGCGTCGTCGACGACACCTCGAACTTCCTGTCGATCAGCCAGGGCGAGGTCAACATGCAGGGCCTGCTGCTGGCCAGCATCGTGATCGGCTCGCTCGGCGTGCTCGACGACGTCACGGTCACCCAGTCGGCCACCGTCACCGAGCTGGCGATCGCCAATCCGGCGTACGGGTTCCGCCGCCTCTACGGCGCCGCGACGCGCATCGGCCGGGCGCACATCGCCTCCGTGATCAACACGATCGTGCTCGCCTACGCGGGCGCGTCGCTGCCGTTGATGCTGCTCTTCGCGACCGGGGGCACGCCGGTCGGGGAGCTGCTCACCGGCCCGTTGATCGCGCAGGAGCTGGTCCGCAGCGCGGTCGGCACGATCGGGCTGATCGCCGCGGTGCCGATCACCACCGCGCTGGCCGCGTTCTTCGCCCACCGTTCCGTGCAGCCGCCCGCCGAGCCGACGCCGCTCGCCGAGTCGAGGCCGGCCGCCGACGAGACGGCCGGCCGTCACCGCCCACCAGCGGAAAGCCCGTGGGCCGCCTTCGACAAGTAGTGGCACCGGCTGGTGCTCACGGCTGTGCCGAGCGCCGAACGCAGCCGTGAGTGCCAGCCCGGGGCTTCATCGGCACTGACGCCAGGCGACGTGGTAGACCGTGTTGATCGCGGCGTCCGTCGAGTCCATCGAGATGAAGCTGGTCTCCTTGCGGGCGTCCGACGTGCCACGGTTCACCCGCAGGTCGGTGTTGATGTTCAGGTAACGGCGCTCGCCGCACGGCAGAAAGCTCAGCGACGCGATCCCGACCTGGTCACCGCGCTGCCAGTCGTCGCTGAACGGCCCGGTGAACCGGTGCTCGAAGCGGGTGGTGGTGGCATGGCCCTGGAAGTAGTAGTTCGCCGATTCCATGGCCCACGCGCCGCGCGCCAGGCTGGCATATCCGCGGTAATCCGCGCTGGCGATCGCGAACGTGAAACCGGTCGGCACTTTCACGTCCAGGGCGAGCTGGCAATTCTTGCGGAAATCGAGCGGTGACGCCTCCGGGCCGACCTGGGCGGTGTATTCGGAGTACGTGACGGTGAACGCGGTGTTGTCCGGCGAAACGGCGATTCGCGCGGTCTTGTCCGGGCATCCGGAGCCGATGGCGTTCACCACCCCGATGGTCATCCGCTGGTCCGGGACGGGATTCGGGCGGGCCTGGGCCGGTGCGGCGATCGCGACGGCGGCGAGCGCGGTGGCGCCGGCGGTCAGAAGTCGGAACATGCGAGAAACCCCCGGTGATTCGGTACGGAGCTGACCGGGAAAGACTATTTCGCCGGGCTGCGGCAACCATTGTTTCCGACTCACCGTGTTTACCGTTTTCGGCTGTCCGGCCGTCTGCCGGTGGCGGCTGTTCGGCCGAAATCGAGACGTTTGTGCCACGCTTCCGAGGCAAACGTGCTAATCCACTTTCGAGTCGGCGGATCCGGACGGTCGCACTGGTCAATTCCCGGATCGGTTGCGGACCGGGTCCGCGGCAGGTGAGACCCACTGTTCGACGGCGGTTGATGCCGCTGTTCGTTCGTGGCACTGTGACTGTCCGGATCCATCGTGGATCCGCGGAATCCTGGGGGTCGTGCCGTGGACGCGTACGTGGCCGTGGTGGGGGACGACGTCTACGGCCGGCTGCTGGATCTGCGTGACTGGCTGAACGAGGAGAATGCCCTGCGTGGCGCTGTGCGCCTGGTCGAGGCGCCGGCTCCGGCCGAGCGGCTCGGCCCGGCAGGGGACGCGCTCCAGATCGTCGCCGCGTCCGCGGGCAGCGCGTTCGTCGCCGTGCTGGTGGCCTGGTTGCGGACCAGGGTGGGCGCCGTCAAAGTCGTCGTGACCGGCCGTAACGGCGCGAAGATCGAGCTGGACGCCAAGACCGTGAAGGCGCTGGACGCTGCGGCGCTGAGCGACCTCACCCGCGAACTGCTCACGGCGGCCGGCGACGCGGAGCCGGAGGACCCGGGCGCGTGAGCGCGCGCCTCGACGCCCTCGGTTCCCGCGTCGTGCTGCTCGGCACCGGCCGGCACGACGGCGCGGGGTGGCCGTCGTCGGTGCCGGCCGTCGCGACGACGCTGCGAGACCTGCGGGCCGTGTTCCGGGACGCGTGCGGGGTCGCCGAGGAGCAGATCAGGACGGTCGAGGACCCGGCCACGCCGAACGAGTTCCAGCGGGCCATCGCCGCGGCCGCCGAGGAGGCGACCGAGGTGCTGCTGATCTACTACGTCGGGCACGGGATCCTGAACCGGCGACGCGAGCTGCACCTGGCCGTCCAGGGCGCTGTCGACCCGGCGACGGTCGGCGCGTACCAGGCGCTGCCCGTCCGGGAGATCCAGGAGACGGTGCGGCTCCGGGGCGGACGCCGTGCGATTCTGGTCCTGGACTGCTGCTTCGCCGGCCGGGCCGAGCCGCCGGCCGAGGACGGTGTGCTGCTCGCGGCCGCAGGCGCCGACGAGCTCGCCTGGGCGCCGCAGGGCGCGGAACACACCACGTTCAGCGGCGCGTTCATCGAGGCTCTTCGGGACGGTGTCCCCGGGGAGCCCGGTGATCTCCAGCTCCGGCATCTGTTCCGGCATTTGCGCGGTCGTCTGGCGAAGCAGGGGTACCCGGTCCCGATCCTGCAGGCCGGGGATCTGACGGCCGAGGTCGTCCTCGGGCGCAATCCGATGGACAGGCCGACCGGCGAGGACCCCGGCGAGCCGCCCGCCGGTGGCGACGACAGCTGCCCGTACCAGGGGCTCCAGCCGTACACCACCGAGGACGCGAGGTTGTTCGCCGGCCGCGACGCCGTGGTGGAAGCGGTGCTGAGGAAGATGCGCGCCGCCCTGCCCACGGGTGGGATCACCGTCGTCAGCGGGCCTTCCGGGAACGGCAAGACCTCGCTGATCGAGGCCGGCGTCGTTCCGGCCATCCGCAACGGAGCGGTAGTGCAACCGGGTGTCCCGGACTCCCATGTGGTGCGGATCCGGATCACCACCGACCCGGTCGAGGCGCTGAACACCGCACTCGCCGGCGGGCCCGGCCCGTCCGCCCGGAGTCCGCTGCTGATTCTGGTGGACCAGTTCGAGCAGCTGTTCGTCCAAGGCATCGCGCCCTCCCGTCAGCGCGCGTTCGTGTCCGCACTGCACGACCTCTCCCGGCCGGGCCCGGGGGGTCCGCGGGCGCTCGTGGTGCTCGGGCTGCGGTCGGACTTCGACGGGCCCTGCGCCGGATTTCCCGAGCTGGTCTCCGCCTTCCAGGAGCGGAATGTCGTGGTGGGGCCGATGACCACCGGTGAGTTGCGAACCGCCGTCCTGGAACCGGCACGGCGCAGCCGGTTCCGTCTGGAACCCGGGCTGATCGAGAGGCTTCTCATCGACGCCGGGGCCGACCTGGGCGCCGATGACACGGCCGGCAGTGGCCCCGGCTCCCTGCCCCTCATCTCACAGGCCTTGCTGAGCACCTGGCACCGTCGTTCCGGACGCACCCTCACGCTGGCCGGCTACCAGGCCACCGGCGGGGTGCGGCAGGCGGTGCAGCAGACCGCTGACGCGGCGTTCGCCGCCCTCACCGCGCCGGAGAAGGCGGCGGCCCGCCGTCTGCTGATCAGCCTGGTCCGAGTGGGCGCGGCCGGCCGGCCGGACACCCGGGGCCGAATCCAGCGTGCCGCGGTGAGCGGCGCCGACGCCGAGGCCGCGCTCGGCAAGCTCGCCGATCACCGGCTCGTCACGGTGGACGAGAACTCCGTCGAGTTGGCCCACGAGGCGTTGATCCGCGAGTGGCCGCTGCTGCGGGACTGGGTCGGCGACAGCCGCGCCGGCCTGCTCGTGGCCCAGGAACTGGAACTCGCCGCGGCCGGCTGGCGTGCGGCGGCCGGCGATCGGGCCCACCTCTACCGGGCCGGGCGTCTCGCCGAGGCCCGGTCCCGGATCGACCCGGACACGGCCGGCCGGCTCGGCGACGACGCACGGGAGTTCCTGGCCGCCTCGGTACGCCAGCAACGGCGTACCGCCTGGACCCGCCGGATCACGGCGGCCGCGCTGGTGCTGCTCACGGTCCTGGCGACGACGACAGCGGTGCTCGCGGTCAACCGCGGTGACCGTCTCGACAAGCAGCTGAGAACGGCCAACGCCGGCAATCTGGCGGTTGCCTCCGAGGCGGCCGCGGCTGGTGATCCGGCCTTCGCCACCCGGCTGGCGCTCGCGGCCTGGCGCCTGGAGCCGTCCCACCCATCGGCGCGGGCCGCCCTGGCGAATCGCTACATGGCGATGCGGTCGGTGGAGCACGTGTTCGACGGTGTCACGGCGACCGGGCCGATCAAGAGTCTCAGTGCGTCCGAGAACGGTGACATGGTGCTGGTGGCGGCCACGGGCAGCACCTTCACCGTGGTGACCGGCCTGACCGTCGGCCGGGCGTCGACCTGGCTGCTGCCCACCTCGCACAACCGTGCCATGCCGAGCCCCGACGGTCGGTGGGTGATCACCGGCGGCAACGGCACGGCGCTGTCCCTCTGGGACGTCGCGGGGCGGCGGAGGCCGCTGTCGCTGCCGGGCAGCCGGCCGATCACCGCCGTCGACAAGCAGTCCTGGGCGTTCAGCTGGGACGGCGCGAGGCTGCTGGTGGCCGGAGAGGACGGCGCCGGAGCCCTGATGTGGAGCCTTCCCGGCCTCACCTGGATGCCGTTGCCGTCCCGGGTTCTCGGCGACGGCGCGATCTCGGGGATCGGCTTCACCGACGACCCGTCGACGATCCTGGTGAATCGCGCGGTCTCGGGCAGCGACCATCTGGAGGTCAGGTCGCTGACCAGCGGGCGGTCGGTCCGGCGGTTTCCGGCCGGTGCGACACCCGGTGGCGGTGGGCGATGGGTCCACCGGTGCGTCGACGAGAACACGCAGGACGGGGCACCGGCCACGGTCAGCGTGGTGCGGGCCGCCACCGGAAAGCCCAACGAGCGGGTCGCGGCGCGGCAGCCCGACTGTGGCACCGAGGCCACACCGGACGGCAACCACCTTCTGCCCGAGGTGACCTCGGTCCGGGAGGACGCCGCCACGATCCGGCGGATCACGTCGCTGGTGACCGGCGAGTCCTACGATTTCGTGCTGCCGTACCGCTCCGCCCGGGACGAGTCGGCCGGCGATCTGACCAGGCTCACGGTCATTGACGTGGCCGGCGGCCCGCCGATGGCTCTGCTGGGGATCGGCACGGCCGTCCTGCGGCTGCGCCCAATCGCCCGGGATCCGCTGGCCATGCCCGGCAGCAACAGCCGTACCGAGGACGGCGAGCACGTCCTGACGCACTACTACGACCGGCTGGAGGTGACGTCTCCGGGCACCGGCCGGTCCGTCGCCCACCTCGGCGCGCCGGCCGGGGTGAGCTTCGGCAACATCGGAATCCCGTGGACCTCGGTGTGGCAGGACGGCGCCCGGGTGTTCACCGAGTACTCGGTGCCCGGCCTGCGCACCGCCGGCGTCTTCCGGGCCCCGGCGGAGCAAGGGGCGCGATACGAGTGGGACATCCTGGATCGGGACGAGGGCGGATTGCTGGCTGTCGCCGTCGGCAACCGGGTGACGGTCTGGGATCGCGGCTCCGGCCGGACCGAGTCGGAACTGACCGTGCCGGCCGGCGAGGCGCTGCTCAGCAAGTATCGGTCCGACCCGCACGTCCTGCTCCGCATCGGTCATCCGGGCGAGGTCCTGATCTACACCAACACGGAGCGGCCACAACTGTGGAACTACCGCACGAGGACCTTGCTGTCGACGCTTCCGATGACGGCTGACACGGGTGGCATGCTCTTCGACGCGACCGGTGACCGGCTGATCCACCTCGAGGCCGACAAGACCATCCAGGTCTGGGACGTCGCCACCGGCCGACCGGTCGGATCGCCGGTCACCGCGCCGGACGCATGGTCGCCGCTCGGTATCACGCCGGAGGAGGACGGCGCCTACGTCGTGACGTTCACCGACGTCGACGGTGGACGCCGCGTCGAGTTCTGGGACCTGGAGCGGGGCACGTCGAGCGGCGCGTTGCGGCTCACCGACGAGGAGACCGGGCCGAACGAGGCCGCCGTCACCAGCACGCTGGCGCTCCGCGGCGACCGGGTCATGCCGACCGAGGTCGCGCTCACCGCGGCGGCCTGGCGCGATCAGCTCTGCCGGGCCTTCGGGGCCGGTTTCACCGAGACGGAACGGGCCGCTCTCCCCGAGGGCGCTCCCCAAGACAATCCGTGCTGAGGCGTGTCTCGGAATTCGCCCTCGCCCTCGGCCGGATTCCGAAACACGCCTCAGCCGCCGAGGCGCTCGGTGAGGGCGGTGTGCCGGCGGCCGGCGCCGACCGTGCGGACCGCGGCGGCGAGCGCCCTGCGGGAGCCGACCAGCACCACCAGTCTCTTCGCGCGGGTGATCGCGGTGTAGAGCAGGTTGCGCTGGAGCATCATCCACGCGCTCGTGGTGAGCGGGATGACGACGGCCGGGTACTCCGAGCCCTGCGACCGGTGGATGGTGATCGCGTACGCGTGCGCCAGCTCGTCCAGCTCGTCGAAGTCGTACTCGATCAGCTCGTCCTCGTCCGTCCGTACCGTCAGGGTCTGCTCCTCGGGCGACAGCCCGGTGACGACGCCGACAGTGCCGTTGAAGACGCCCGCCGCACCCTTGTCGTAGTTGTTGCGGATCTGGGTGACCTTGTCGCCGACGCGGAACACCCGCCCGCCGGCCCGGCGTTCCGGCAGGCCCTCGCGGGCCGGCGTGAGCTCCTGCTGCAGCAGCGTGTTGAGCGCTCCGGCGCCGGCCGGGCCGCGGTGCATCGGGGTGAGGATCTGCACGTCGCGGCGCGGGTCGAGACCGAACTTGCGGGCGATCCGGGTGCACGCGACGTCGACGGTGAGCCCGGCGGTCGCCTCGGTGTCGTCGCACGGGAACAGGAAGAAGTCCTTCATGCCGTCGAGCAGCGGCGGCCGGCCCTGGTTGATCCGGTGCGCGTTGGTGACGACGCCGCTCTCCGCCGCCTGCCGGAAGATCTGGGTGAGCCGGACCCGCGGGATGACGTCCGCGGCGAGCAGGTCGCGCAGCACCTCGCCGGCGCCGACCGACGGGAGCTGGTCGACGTCACCGACCAGGAGCAGGTGCGCGCCCGGCGGGATCGCCTTGACCAGCTTGTTCGCCAGGATCAGGTCGAGCATGGAGGACTCGTCGACGACCAGCAGGTCCGCGTCGAGCGGGTTGTCACGGTCGTAACTGGCGTCGCCGCCGGGCTGGAGCTTGAGCAGCCGGTGGACGGTCGCGGCGGGGTGACCGGTGAGCTCGGCGAGGCGTTTCGCGGCGCGGCCGGTCGGCGCGACCAGCTGGATCTTGGCGCGTTTCGCGGCGGCGAGCTCGACGATCGAGCGGACGGTGAAGCTCTTCCCGCAGCCGGGGCCGCCGGTGAGGACCGCGACCTTCGACGTCAGCGCGAGTTTGACCGCCTCCTCCTGCTCGGGGGCGAGCGTGGAGCCGGTGCGCTTGTGCAGCCAGTCGAGCGCTTTCGCCCAGTCCACGCCGTGGAAGTGCGGCATCCGGTCCGACTTCTCGCGCAACAGGCTGACCAGTGTGTTGGCCAGCGAGATCTCCGCGCGATGGAACGGCACCAGGTAGACGTCGTCCCCCTCGCGGACCACGCCCTCCTCCTCGACGAGTTCCGCCAGACACGCCGGGATCAGCCCGGCCGGCACGTCGAGGATCTTCGCGGCGTCCTCCGTCAACTCGTCGACCGGCAGGAAGCAGTGACCGTTGTCGGTCGCCTGGGACAATGTGTACTGCAGGCCCGCTTTCACCCGCTCGGGGCTGTCGTGCGGGATCCCGACCGCCTGCGCGATCGTGTCCGCGGTCTTGAACCCGATGCCCCACACGTCCGACGCCAGCTTGTACGGACTGTTCTTGACGACCGAGATGGACGCGTCACCGTACTTCTTGTAGATCCGCACCGCGATCGACGTGGAGACACCCACCCCCTGCAGGAACAGCATCACCTCCTTGATCGCCTTCTGCTCGGCCCACGCGGCGGTGATCTTCGCAGTGCGTTTCGGGCCGAGGCCGGTGACCTCGATCAGCCGGCCCGGCGACTCCTCGATGATGTCCAGCGTCTCCAGGCCGAAGTGGTCCACGATGCGTTCGGCGAAGACCGGCCCGATGCCCTTGACCAGGCCGGACCCGAGGTACCGGCGAATGCCCTGCACGGTCGCCGGCAGCACCGTGGTGTACGAGACGACCTCGAACTGCCGCCCGTACTGCGGATGTGAGCTCCACCAGCCGGACAGCCGCAGGCTCTCTCCGGGCTGCGCGCCGAGCAGGGCGCCCACCACGGTGAGCAGATCGGAGCCGGACTTGGCGGTCGCCACCCGGGCCACCGTGTAGCCCGTCTCCTCGTTCTGGTAGGTCAGCCGCTCCAGCACCGCTTCCAGAACGTGCGGCGCCGGGCGGGAGGTCTGTGGCGCGCCGGGCATGGCGACCATCGTCCACGCCGCTGTGGTTTCCGCAAGCTTTCCCCCTTAGCGTGTCGGGTATGGCGCTTTTTGATCTCCCGCTCCCGGACCTGCGGACGTACCGGACGAGCAACCCCGAGCCGGACGGCTTCGGCGACTTCTGGACCCGCACGCTCGACGAGGCGCGCGCCGCCGCCAAACCCGTCGACCTCGTCGAGGAGCGGACCCCGTTGCGCGGCGTCATCAGCTACGACGTGACCTTCACCGGCTTCGCCGGCCAGCCGGTCAAGGCGTGGCTCAACGTCCCGGCCGGCGCTTCGGGCCCGCTGCCGATCGCTGTCGAGTTCATCGGGTACGGCGGTGGCCGCGGTCTGCCGGTCGACTGGCTGCTCTGGAGCGCGGCCGGCTACGCGCACCTGGTTATGGACACGCGCGGCCAGGGCGGCGGCTGGCGCGGCGGCGACACCCCCGACCAGGACGTCGACGGCGCCGGCCCGTCCACGCCCGGCCAGATGACCCGCGGCGTGCGCTCTCCGGAGACGCACTACTACCGCCGGCTGTTCACCGACGCCGCCCGTGCCGTCGAAACCGCCGCGGAGCTGCCCGGCGTCGACGCGTCCCGGCTGGTGACGACCGGGAAGAGTCAGGGTGGAGCGCTGTCGATCGCGGCCGCCGGGCTGGTCCCGGACAGGGTGACCGCCGTGGTCGCGGGCGTCCCGTTCCTCTGCGACATCCGGCGCGCCGTCACCATCTCGGACAGCTTCCCGTTCCAGGAGATCGTCCAGTTCCTGCGCGCCAACCCGGAGCGGGCCGCGCGGACGTTCGCCACGCTCGACCACTTCGACGTGGTGAACCTGGCCCGCCGCATCACCGCCCCGGCGCTGTTCTCCACGGCGCTGATGGACGCGGTCTGCCCGCCGTCGGGAGTCTTCGCGGCGTTCAACGAGGTGACCGGCCCCAAGGACATCGAGGTCTACGAGTGGGACGGCCACGACGGCGGCCGCTCCTTCTTCGACGTCAAGGCACTGGAGTTCGCCGCTGCCCACGTGCGCTGATCCGGCCGTACGGGAAACGGCCTTTGACCCTCGGTGGTGAATCTCATTACGGTGAGCGCATGGTCGAGTCGGTCCGGGCCACTCCCGCGGTGAGCCGGGTGCTGGCCGTGTTCCTCGAGGATCCGGCCGCCGACCGGTACGGGCTCGACCTCATGAGGGTCAGTGGGTATCCGAGCGGCACCCTCTACCCGATCCTGACGCGGCTCGAACGCGCCGGGTGGATCGAGGCCCGCTGGGAGCAACTCGATCCGGCGGTGGCCGGGCGGCCGGCCCGGAAGTACTACCGGCTCACCGCGGGCGGCGTGGCGGCGGCCCGGAACGGCTGACCGGTTACGGCCGGATTCTCACGGCGCCGATTCCTCAAGCGGGACCCTCCGGAACCGACGGACTCTTCGCGAAACGTCGTACCGGAGGGAACCCCCATGCAGCCGACCCCCCGTCGTGCCCTGCGACTCACCACCGCGCTCGCCTCGGCGTGCGCGCTCACCGGATGTGCCGCGCTCACGTCGACGACCGTCACGCCTGCGCCGACGTCGACCGCGACACCCGGGCCGACCAGCACGTTCGTGCAGACAGCCCCGCCGGCCGACACCTCCCCGCCGACGCTGGCGAACACCGGGAGCACCCTGCCCACGGTGGTCGCCTCACTGATCAAGTACGGACAGTGGCTGCTCGCGAACCCCGACCCGGACCGGGTCGCCAACGTCGCGGCGCCCGGATGCGCGGCCAGCAAAGACCTGATCCGCCAGACCAGGTCCCTGGTGGACCAGGGCGCCCGCCTCACCACCGTCCTGCCGACCGTGACCGCCGTCCAGTGGCCGTCACCGGCACTGTCGGCGAGCACGGCGCCGCTCGGCGACCAGGCCGTGGTGACCATCCGGGCGAGCCGGCCGGCCGAGGCGGTGACCATGCGCACCGCCGGCGAGGACACGACGGTTCTGTCCTATCTGCCGGCGTTGAAGTCGACCACGGTCCGGATCTCGCTGTTCCGGGGGACGGACAAGAAGTGGCGCTTCTGCGAGGTGACCACTCCGGCGGACGCCGCCGTGGCCGACTCGGTCACAGCCCTGCTCTGACGTCCGCCAGCCCACCCTGCTCTGGGCGTCCGCGTGGGCGGCGCTGTTATGGGCGTCCGTGAGCGCGGCGCTGCTCTGCGCTTTTGCGTGGGCGGCGCTGCTCTGGCGTCAGTGAGCGCGCCGTTGGCCTGACGTCCATGAGCGCGGCGTTGCTCTGACATTCATCGGTGCGGCGTTGCTGTGCCGTCCATCAGCGCGGGCGTGAAGTAGTCGCGGAGGCTTGCGATCCGGCCCTCGCGCAGGCGGAAGATCTGCACCAGCGCGATCGCGGCCCCGCCGACGACCGCGTCCGTCTCCGCGATGAACACGTCCGGGTCGGCGGTCCCGTGCAGCACGAAACCACTGCGGCTCGGGTCCACCTCGCCCGGCTCGCCCTGCTGGAACGCGCCGATGCCGCCCCGGATCGCGGCCCGGCCGGTCAGCCGTCTCGGCAGCGGACCGTCCTCGGGGAGCAGTGGCGCCTCGTAGACCCCGTCCTCGGTGAACAGCTCGGCGAACGCATCCGGATCCCGGCTGATCGCGCCGGCGTGGAGATACCGTCCGTAGATGTCGGCGTGCGAATCCGTCATCCGGCCCACTCTATGCACGAAAGGGCCGCGCACCCCGGGGTGCGCGGCCCTTTGCCGATTACCGGTCAGACGGGCGTGCCGTGTCAGCGGCGGGCGCTCCGGCAGCGACCGGTCAGGTGAGCGGGCGCTCCGACAGCGATCGATCGGGTGAGCGGGCGCTTCGGCGGTGACCCGTCAGGTGGGCGACCGCCTCGCCAACGACCGGTCAGATGAACGAGCGCAGGATAACCACCGCGAAGAAGACCAGTATGAACGACAGGTCGATCGACATCCCGCCGGCCCGTAGCGGCGGGACCAGCCGCCGGACCGGTGCCAGGATCGGCTCGGTCACCGCGAACACTCCGCCGGAGACCCGTGATCTGATCGAGCCCGGCATCGCCGGGCCGGCCAGCACCACGCTCCAGTCCAGCACCGCCCGGGCGATCAGCAGGAACTGCACGATCAGCAGGGCCAGGTCGAGAATTCCGAGGAGACCCATCACTTACCTCCAGGTGTGCCGGGGGATGTGCACCCACTGTGACGCGCCAGCTTGTGAGGTTGCTGAGGGGCGTCTGTGAGCTGGCCGCCCACGGCGGTTCTCCTCCATCGGCAGCAACCGGCCCACCTCAAGGGAAGTGGCCGACCGCACCGCGCGCCCGGCACCGCTGCCCCGAGCCGCGTGGCAGCTGCTCCTGAGGGCCCGCACCGCGAGGCGGGTGCATGGCCGGGCGGGCAAGGCGCCGCACGGTGTCAGCTGGCGCTCATGGACGTTATGAGGCACGAATAACGTCCATGAGCACCAGCTGGGCAGCCGGGGCGCGGCCGCAGCCTCGCACCGGGCCCGGGCCGCGCGGCGCCGCCCGGGAAGGGGCGGGCCCCCGGTGCTGGGTCGAGGCGTGCGGCGCCGCCTGTGAAGGGCGGGCACCCGCGGTGCGGGTTCGGGGCGTGCGGCGCCGCCTGCGAAGGGGCGGGCACCCGCCGTACCCGCGAGGTCAGTTGAAGAAGTCGGGGTGTGGGCCGGTGCGCCCGTCGCTCTCCAGCGCGTCGATCGCCGCCAGCTGATCGTCGGACAGCTCGAAGTCGAAGAGGTCCAGGTTCTCCTGGATCCGGGACGGCGTGACGGACTTCGGGATGATCACCCGGCCCTGCTGGACGTGCCAGCGGAGCACGACCTGCGCGGGCGTGCGGTCGACGGCCGTGGCGATCCCGGTGACGGCCGGGTTGTCGAGCACTCCGGCCTGGGCGAGCGGGCTCCACGCCTCGGTGACCACGCCCAGCGCGCGGTTGGCCTCCTGCGCGTCCCGCTGCTGCAGCGCCGGGTGCACCTCGATCTGGTTGACCGCGGGGAGGACGCCGCCCAGGTCGGCGACCGCGCGCAGGTGCGACGGCAGGAAGTTGGAGACGCCGATCGCGCGGACCCGCCCCTCCTCGTGGACCTTCTGCAGGGCTCGCCAGGTGTCCAGGTACTTCCCGTGCTTCGGGGTCGGCCAGTGGATCAGGTAGAGGTCGAGGTGGTCGAGGCCGAGCCGGCCGAGGCTCGCGTCGAAGGCGCGCAGTGTGCTGTCGTAGCCCTGGTCGCTGTTCCACAGCTTGGTCGTGATGAACAGCTCGTCGCGGGCGATCCCGGAGGCCTTCAGTGCGGCGCCGACGCCGGACTCGTTGCCGTAGGCGGCCGCGGTGTCGATGCTGCGGTAACCGGCTTCCAGCGCGTGGGTCACCGCCTGCGCGGTCTCGTCCTCCGGGATCTGGAACACGCCATAACCGACCTGCGGCATGGCGATCCCGTTGTTCAGCTCGATGGTGGGAATGACGGGCATGTTTCCCCCTGTGGTCGGCGTTGTGACCCCAGCCTTTACCCGCTGACGTCACTTCGCCAACCAAAGTCGATCTTGATCACCACGGGAATGCGCCGCGGGGCGGGCAGGTGGTGGGCGGGCCGCGGCGACCGGCGTGGCGCTGGGCGGCAGGGCGGCGCGGGGTGCGCGTCCGGCCGGGCGGGCGAGGCCCGGCGCGCGGTGACTGCCGCCGCTCGCGGCTCCGCGATCGAAGTCGGTGGTACGGCGACCACCCGGCCCCACGGGAGGCCGGCTCGCCCCCGTCGGCGGACAGCTCGGGGGCGTGCACCTGATGGGTCTCGCGGAGGTCGGGCAGGACGACGCCGGCGGACGGGCGGACCTCACGGAACGGGGCGATTCGCGGCCCACGGCGTCGACGGGGGTTTCCCGGGCGGCGGGCGGAGTCGGATCTTCCCGGGGTGCGGCGGTTGACGCCGGGCCGGCCGGGGTACGGCGCGTGCAGGGGGCCGTGCGCGTGGTTCTGCGGCCCGCCGGACGGGTCGGGCCGGTGCGGTTCGCGGGGCGGGGCTGGGGGCTCCGGCGTACGCGGGAGGGTTGGTCCAGGGCTTCTGGGTGCGCCACCTCGTTCATGGCATCACCCGCTCCGCCGGGGTCGATGGGCAGGTCTGGTCGGGTGGGCGGGGCTGCGCCGCCGGGTGTGAATCCTTGGCGCGGGCTCCGCTCTCGGCTCCTCTCATGGCGCTCATTATTGATGAGTGTGCATGGATGGCAAGGCTTCCGGACGGATGGTAACGAGCCGGAAACGACCGTCTCGCCGGTCACCGGCCGTTCTGCTTGACATCTGACCATCCCTGGCCGGGATCCCGGACCGGACCGGCGGTAGCCTGCGCGCGTGACGCACGAGATCCAGATCACCGAGCCGGTCGACCTGTGCCTGCCGGACGGCCGTCTGAACCCGGCGGCGGTCGGCTGGAGCCGCAAGCCGCTGCACCGTGCCAACCTGCGCGGCTGGGGCCGCAACAAGCGCTGGGAGTACTGGGGCGTCGTGACCCCCGCGCACATCGCCGGGGTCGTCGTGTCCAGCCTGGACTATGCCGGCGTGCACGGTCTCTACCTGCTCGACCGGATCAGCGGACGGGAGACCGTCGTCGACGCGACAGTCCCGCTGGCCCGCGGCGTGATCCTCCCGGACCGCAGCGGATCGGGCCGGGTGGCGGCCTCCGGCGGCGGCCTAAGCATCGAGATTGATCAGAACGCCGACGGTACGACCGTGAAGGCCCACTCCCGTGACCTGACGCTCGACCTCACCATGCCGGCGGTCGAGGGCCGTGACTCCCTCGGTGTCGTGGTCGCGTGGAGCCGCAGCCGCTTCCAGTACACGGTGAAGGACGTCGGGCGCCCCGTCCACGGCACCATCGTGGCCGGTGGCGTCGAGCACGTGGTGCCGCCCGGGTCGTTCGCGACCCTGGACCACGGGCGGGGCCGCTGGCCGTACGCGGCGACGTGGAACTGGGCCGCCGGCGCCGGCCCCGGGCGGGCGATCCAGCTCGGTGGCACGTGGACCGACGGCACCGGCACCACGGAGAACGCCGTCTTCGAGGACGGCCGGCTCCACAAGATCGGCGCGGAGCTGCGCTGGGAGTACGACCGTGCCGATCGGCTCAAACCGTGGCGGGTCACCGGCCACGGCGTCGACGTCACGTTCGAGCCGTTCCACGAGCGGGTCGCCAGGACGAACCTCGGCGTCGTGGCCGGCGAGACGCACCAGTGCTTCGGGCGGTTCTCCGGCTGGGCCCGCGGCGCCGACGGTCAGAAGATCGACCTGGACGGGCTCACCGGCTGGGCCGAGGAGGCCCGGAACCGCTGGTAGCCGCCGGGCCCCGGGTCAGAGCGAGAAACCGTACGCGCCGAGGGTCTTCTCGATCCTGGCGCGGTGCGCGGCCTCCCAGTCGTCGAGCGTCGTCGTCTCCTCCGCGGTCAGTTTGGCCCGGGCGGACGCCAGGATCTCGTCGTGGCGACCGGCCGGCACGACGACGATGCCCTCCTCGTCCGCGACGACCAGGTCGCCCGGGTTCACCGTGACCCCGCCGCAGCGCACGCGGTCACCGTGCGAGCCCAGCCGGCTCTTCGTGCCCGGGATCGGGATGACGCCCCGCGCGAAGACCGGGAAGCCGATCTCGCGCACCTCGCCGAGGTCCCGGATCAGGCCGTCCAGCACGAACGCCGCCACCCCGCGCCGGTGCGCGACAGCGCAGACGTTGCCGCCCGCGAGGGCGTAGTCCAGGTCGCCGGACTCGACGACGATCACCGAACCGGGCTCGGCACGGTAGATCGCGGCGTGCAGCATCAGGTTGTCGCCCGGCTCGCAGCGGACCGTGAACGCCGGCCCGGCGACGCGCGGCACCGGGCCCCAGAGCGGCCGGATCCCGATGTTCATCACCTGCTCCCGCCCCAGGACGTCGGCCAGCGTGGTCGGGGGGATCTCGGTGAAGGCGCTCATGGCCGCCGATCCTAACCGGCGCCGGCGCGCTCCCAGGGCGGTGGAACCTTGACGTACGCCATGCCGGCCGCCTTCGCCGCCTGGACGCCCAGCTCGGTGTCCTCGAAGACCACGCACGTCGCCGGGTCGGCGCCGAGCAGGCGGGCGGCGGTCAGGTAGGGCTCCGGGTCCGGCTTCGGGTTCGCGTAGTCCTCGGCGCAGACCAGCACCGGGAAGCGGTCCAGCAGGCCGAGCGCGGTCAGGGACGCGGTCACCGAGTCCCGGGTGCTGCCGGAGACGACGGCGAAGGGCACCCGGCCGTACGCGTCCTGGAGGTGCTGCAGCACGCCGGGCACCGCCTGGACCGTGGCCAGGCGGGACTGGAACAGCGACTCCCGGTGCTCGTTCACGGTGGCGACCGGCATGGCCAGCCCCTGCCGCGCGTTCAGGTCGACGATGATGTCCGCCGCCGGCCGGCCGCCCCACGCGTAGAACAGGTCCTCCGGGAAGTCGGCGCCCCACTCGGCGAGCGCCTCCTGCCAGGCCTGGTAGTGCACCGGCATGGAGTCGGTGATGGTGCCGTCGCAGTCGAACAGGTAGGCCTGGAAGTCGCCCGGCGGAAGCGGTAGAAGCACGCTCGAACGTTACCCGGCAGGCCTCTGAGCCGGGACAATGCTGTTATGCAGATCGCTTCGGAGACCGGTGGCTGGCTGTCGATGCGGCCCCTGCGCTACGAGTTCGAGGAGGAGCCCGACGGCCCGCTCGACGACTGGCTCGTGGTGTCGGTCGCGGCGGCCGACCACCACGGCAACACCTGGCAGGCCGAGACCCCGTGCCTGACCGTGGCCGAGGCGATCACCCTGGCCGACTGGCTGGGGCGCCGCGACGTCGCTGCCGCGCTGGAGTTCATCGAGCCGAACGTGGCGTTCCGGCAGCTGCCCGGAGACCTGCTGGAGGTGGCGTTCTCCCAGGAGACGTTGCCGCCGTGGCTGCGGGGGAACGGATCCGGCCGCGTGCACCGGATCCGGCTGGAGGTCACCCCGGAGATGCTGGTCCGGGCCGCCGGGGACTGGGCGGCCGAGATCGCGGCCTTCCCACCGCGGGCGGATCTGGCCGACTGGTGATCTTCGGGCCGCGACCGGGTCCCGCGGATCTGGCAGATTGGTGAGATGGATTTCCGTCGCACCTACCGGTCCGCCGCGATCGCGTACGCCGGGCTCGTCGCCGCCGTCCCGCCCGGCCGCCTCGACGACCCCGGTCTCGGCGAGTGGACCCTGCGCGAACTGCTCGGCCACACGGTCAGCTCGGCCCTGCGCCAGGTGCCCGGCGTGCTCGCCACCCGGGCGCCGGTGATCGAGGTCGCGACCCCCGAGGGCTATTTCGCGTACGCGCGGTCGGCGCCCGCCGACCTGGTCGCCGCCGCGCACGCCGCGTCGACCGAGGACGCCCGCGCCAGCGCCGGTCAGCTCGGCGACGAGCCGGCCGAGGAGGTCAGCACCCTGATCGGCCGGGCCACCGAGGCGCTGTCCCGGGTCAACGACGACGACGTGATCATCAGCGCGGCCGGCGGCATGCGGGTCCGCGACTGGATCCCGACCCGTACGTTCGAGCTGGTCGTGCACGGTCTCGACGCGGCCGCGGTGATCGGCGTGGAGTACGAGCTGCCGGTGGAGACGCTCGCCGAGTCCCTCGCCCTGGCGTCCCGGACGGCCCTCGGCGTCGGCTCCGGAGTCCCACTCCTGAAGGCCTTGACCGGGCGGGAACCACTCCCGCCCGGCTTCTCCGTCGTCTAGAGGACCTCGGCGGCCATCGGCAGGGGGTTGCCGAAGCGGTGCGCGGTGATGCTGATCGCCTGCTCGCGCAGGAACGGCAGCAGCTCCACCCGCCCGGCCTCGACCACCGGCCCGGCCCAGATCGCCAGGTCCGGGCGGCCGCCGGTGGCCGCGGCGAGCGCCGTCGCCGAGTCGCCGATCAGGCGCACCCGGTTCACCCCGGCCAGCCCGGACGCGAAGTCGGCGTCGGATTCCACGACCGCGTCCGGGACCAGGCCGGCGGGCAGCGCCGTGGCCGACGACACCCGCAGCGGGGCGCCGGCGAGGAGCCCGGCGGCGACGACCCGCACCAGGTCGGCGATCGGCGCGCCCGCGGACAGGCGGACGGTCACCGGCGTGGGCAGGTACCGCAGGACGTTGCGTTCGACGCCGAGCGCGGAGACGTCGGTGGCACGGCCGAAGCCGGCGGCCCACGCGGCGGCGTCGCTGCCGGCGGCGCGCGTGACCGATTCCAGCTGTTCCGGGGTCAGGTGGGTCGCGGCGGTCGCGAGCAACGACCGTACGCGCGAATCCTTGATCTCCTCCTGGATCAGCGCCGGAGCCGGAGCCCAGCCGCTCAGCCCGACCAGGTAGTTCGGGCCGCCCGCCTTGGTGCCGGCGCCGACTGCTGACCGCTTCCAGCCACCGAACGGCTGCCGGCGCACGATCGCGCCGGTGGTGCCCCGGTTGACGTAGAGGTTGCCGGCCTGGACCCGGTCGAGCCAGGTGCGCGCCTCGTCCGCGTCGAGCGAGTGCAGGCCCGAGGTCAGCCCGTAGTCGACGTCGTTGACCAGGTCGATCGCCTCGTCGAGGGTGTCCGCCGTCATGATCCCGAGGATCGGGCCGAAGTACTCGGTTTTGTGGTACGCCGAGCCGCGCCGCACGCCGTCCCGGATCCCCGGGCGCCACAGCCGGCCGCTGTCGTCGAGCTTCTCGGGCTCCAGCAGCCAGCGTTCCCCGGCGCCGAGCGTGGTCAGCCCCTCGAGGAGCTTGCCGGCGGCCGGCTCGACCAGCGGGCCGACCTGGGTGCGCAGCTCGGTCGGGAGGCCGACCTCGAGCGACGACACCGCGTCGAGCAGCTGTGTCCGGAAACGTTCGGACCGCGCGACCGAGCCGACCAGGACGACCAGCGACGCGGCCGAGCACTTCTGACCGGCGTGCCCGAACGCGGAGGAGACGACGTCCTTGACGGCGAGGTCCAGGTCGGCGCTGGGGGTCACGATGATCGCGTTCTTGCCGCTGGTCTCGGCGAGCAGCGGCAGGTCCTCGCGGAACGAGCGGAAGAGCTCCGCGGTCTCGTAGGCGCCGGTGAGGATCACCCGGTCGACGAGCGGGTGGGCGATCAGCTGCCGGCCGAGCGTGCCCTCGTCGACCTGGAGCAGCGTGACCAGGTCGGGGTCGGCGCCGGCCGCGGCGAGGGCGTCCCGGACGATGCCGGCCAGAACCGTCCCGCAGCGTTCGGCGGGGGCGGCCGGCTTGATCACGACGGCGGAGCCGGCGGCGAGGGCGGCCAGCATCGAGCCGGCCGGGATCGCGACCGGGAAGTTCCACGGGGGAGTGACCAGCGTGAGGCGGGCCGGGACCGGGGTCGCGCCGTCCGGCGTGTCGGCCGAGAGCTCCGCGTAGTAGTGGGCGAAGTCGATCGCCTCGGAGACCTCGGGGTCGGCCTGGTCGATCGTCTTGCCCGCCTCGGCGGCCATCACCTCGAGGAGAACGTCGCGATGGCTCTCCAGCGCCTCGCCGACCCGGTGCAGGACGGCGCGGCGGTCCGCCCCGCCCCAGCTCGCGGCGGCGGCCTTCTCCATGGCGGCGTCGAGCTCGGCCCGCGACTCGATCGTGTGCAGGCCGGAACCCAGCGTCGAGGCGGGCACGCGCTCCAGGATCGCCCGGATCCGGGTGCGGTTCTCGGTGACCGCCGGGTCGGTGTCCGGGGTGTTCGCGAAGTATCCGATCTCCGCGCGCTTCGTCGCGGCGAACCGGTCCACCACCCGGTTCGGCGACGGAACCGACTCGTCCAGGTCGCGCAGCGAGGCGAGGAACCGCTCCTTCTCCCGCTCGAACAGCGCGGCGTTGTCGTTGAGCTCGAAGACCGCGGACATGAAGTTGTCCGAGCTCGCGCCCTCCTCCAGACGCCTGATCAGGTACGCGATGGCCACGTCGAACTGCTCGGGCCGCACCACCGGCGTGTAGAGCAGCAGGCCGCCGACCTCACGGCGGACCGCCTCGGCCTGCCCCTCGGCCATGCCCAGCAGCATCTCGAACTCGATGCCGTCGCGCACCCCGCGCTGCCCGGCGAGCGTCCACGCGTACGCCACGTCGAACAGGTTGTGCCCGGCCACGCCGAGCCGCACGTTCCTGATCCGGTCCGGCCGCAGTGCGTAGTCCAGCACCCGCTTGTAGTTGGTGTCGGTCGCCTGCTTGCTGTCGCAGGTGGCGACCGGCCAGCCGTGCAGCGCCGCCTCGACCCGCTCCATGGGCAGGTTCGCGCCCTTAACCAGGCGCACCTTGATCCCGGCGCCGCCGCGCTCGCGTCGCGCCGCGGACCACTCCTGCAGGCGGATCATGGCGCTCAGCGCGTCCGGCAGGTAGGCCTGCAGCACGATGCCGGCTTCCAGGCCGAGCAGGTCGGGCCGGTCCAGCAACCGGGTGAAGACCGCGATCGTGAGGTCGAGGTCCTTGTACTCCTCCATGTCCAGGTTCACGAACTTGCGCGTCTTCGCGGCGAGCGTGAACAGGGGGAGCAGCTTCTCGGTGATGTCGTCGACGGCCTCGTCGAACGCCCACGGGTTGTGCGGCGCCACGGTGGCCGACACCTTGATCGACACGTAGTCGACGTCCGGCCGGGCCAGCAGGCGCTCGGTGTCGCCGAGCCGCCGGGACGCCTCCCCGCGACCGAGGACCGCCTCGCCGAGCAGGTTGACGTTGAGACGTACGCCGCGCTTCCTGATCTTGCGGATCGCGCGGCCGAGCCGGGCGTCGGTCGCGTCGACGATCAGGTGACCCACCATGTGCCGCAGCGCGCGCCGCGCGACCGGGACCACCACGCCGGGCATGATCGGGGCGAGCGCGCCGCCGAGCTTGACGGCGGCCTTCAGGTGCATGGGCAGGAAGCTCGGCACGTCGCCGGCCAGGGCGTGCAGGGCCCTGGCGCTGACCTTGCGGTCCTCGGGGCGGACCACGCCGTCGACGAAACCGACAGCGAACGCCAGCCCCTTCGGGTCGCGCAGCAGACCGGCCAGCTGGGCGGCGGAACCGCCGACCGGGACCGTCGACGCCTCGCTCAGCCAGCGACGCACGAGAGTGATCGTCTCGTCGGCGATCTCAGACATCGGGATGCTCCTTCCGGTATGAGCGCCAGTCTGCGTCCGGTGTCGGGTAAGGAAAAGCGATGCTTTGTGACCGATAATCTTCAGTTCGGCTAACGTATGCGGATGCTGGAGATCCGCCGTCTGATCCTGCTCCGGGAACTCGCCGTCCGCGGCACGCTCGCCGCCGTCGCCGAGGCGCTGAACTTCACCCCGTCCGCGGTCAGCCAGCAGCTCAGCCAGCTGGAACGCGAGACCGGCACGGTCCTGCTGCGCAAAGCCGGCCGCCGGGTCCAGCTCACCCCGCAGGCCGAGGTGCTGGTCGCCTCGGTCGACGAGGTGCTCGACACGCTCGAACGCGCCGAGGCGCGGCTCAAAGCGGCCGCCACCAGGGTCACCGGAACCGTGCGGCTCGCGGTCTTCCAGTCCGCGGCGCTCGCTTTCATGCCGGCCGCGCTGCGCCTCACGGCCGCTCGATTTCCCGACGTACGCGTGGAGATGACCCAGCGGGAGCCGGAAGAGGCCCTGCGGGAGACGTGGGCGCGGGACTTCGACATGGTTATCGCAGAGCAATACCCGGCACACGCCGCGCCACACCACCCCGGACTGGACCGGCGCGACCTGACGACGGACGCGATCCGGCTGGCCCTGCCCGCCGAGTCCGAGTCGTTGCGCCCGGTCGGCTCGCTCGCGTCCGCCCGGGACATGCCCTGGGTGATGGAGCCGCGCGGCGCGGCGTCCCGCCACTTCGCCGAGCAGTTGTGCCGGCGGGCCGGGTTCGAGCCGGACGTCCGCTACGAGACGGCCGACCTGCAGGCGCACATCCGCCTGGTCGAGACCGGGAACGCGGTCGCGCTGATCCCGGACCTGGTCTGGGCCGGCCGTTCCACGTCGTGCCGGCTGCTGGAGCTGGACGAGGCCCCGCGCCGCACCCTCTTCACCGCCCAGCGCGTGGCGGGCGCCGAGTCCCCGGCCGCCCGAGCCCTGCGCGAGATCCTCGGCGAAGTCGTGACCCGGAACAACACGTGACACGGCGGCGCTGCACGACCAGCCGGAGGGAGCGATCTCCTGATCACTGCTGGCGAACGGCGTTTGCCCGTGCCTTCCACAGCTCGGTGCGCGCCGGTTTGGTGTCGAGCTTCTCCAGCCCCCGGGCGGCCCAGAACCGCAGGCTCGAGTCGCCCGAGTAGAGCTGCTCGGCCAGCGTGGGGAGCGCGGCCTCGGAGCGGCTCTCGCCGATCAGCTCCAGAAGCCAGTGTTTCCACGTCGGCGGTGAGGCGGCGGCTGATCGGTCACATGCGGGGCGGGACCGGGGGTGTCGTGGTCGTCGCGGGGCAGGGGGAGGCGGCGTAGTTCGGGTGGACGCCGTTCGTGAAGCGGCACCCGAACGACTCGTCGGCGACCGCGCGGCTGTTCAGGATGGCGTCGCCGGCCGGGCGCCGGCCCGTGCGGACCCACGTGGTCAGGTCGTCGAACGCGGTGACCAGCTCGGCCTGGGTGAAGTCGCAGTGGCCGACGCCGCGGATCGCGCGGGAGACGAACAGGTGCCCGCGGCCGTTGCGCAGGGCCCGCTTGGCGTACTCCTGCTCCATCGAGAACGGCACGAACAGGTCGCCGATGTCGTGCAGGGACAGCACCGGGACGGCCGGGGTGCCGTTGACGCGCGGGATGCCGGCCAGGCCGGGGTCGGCGGTCGCGGTGTGCCGTACGCGCAGCACCTCGGCGTTGAGCTTGAGCTCGGCGAAGGTCGGCAGCGGACTGTCGGCGAGCCGGTAGTACGTGTACTGGTTGTCGGTCACGTTGCCGGACGCGATCCCGCCGGTGCCGCCGGACAGCCCGGGGTAGAGGCCGAACAGGAACGGCAGGTCGTTCAGCGGCGCGAGGGACGGCGCCGCGTTCCAGTAGGCGAACGCCGAGTCGAACCCGGGCCGCTCCCCGCCGCTGCGCCGCTCGACCGCGTTCGACCAGCTCTTCCCGGCCGTGGTGAGCACCGGAGCGCTGCCCGCCCGCACGCCCAGCGCGGCCGTGATCCGGCCGGCCTGCTCGCGCCACTGCGCCTGATACTCCGGGCCGGGGGTGAGCGGGAAGTCGATCCGCACGTCGGTCAGGGCGGCGGCGGTCACGTTCGCGTCGAGGAAGTAGTCGTAGAGCTCGGTGTCGCCGAGGACCCCGCAGAACGGCATGGCCGCCTCGAACGCCCGCGGGAACCGTTCGATCGCCACGGCGGTGACCTGCCCGCCCATCGACGCGCCGCTCATGATCACGGACCGGGCCCGGTGCCCGGTCACCTGCCGGAAGATGTCGATCAGCGCGTACGAGTCCCGGACGCCCTGCCCGACGTCGTACCCGTTCCTCGCGTAACTGGAGGCGGCCCACGCGTACCCGGTCTCGAGGTAGTGCGCGCGCAGCGAGGGGTTGTCGACGTAGACGACGTTGCCGGTGCCCCGGTAGCCGTGCGCCCAGACGACCAGCTTGCCGTTCCACTTCTGCGGGACCTCGACCCGGAACGCGGCGCCGTCCCGGATCCCGGTGTACGTCCGCGCGCCGGCCAGCGGCGTGAAGGCGGCGCCGGAGACGTCACAGTTCGGGTCGAAGACCAGGTAGCCGGGCTGCGTCGTGCTGGGCGCGGGCGCGGCGCACGCGACCGGGGCCGCGGAGGCCGGCGCGCTCAGCGCGGTGACCAGTGCGAGTGCTGCGGCGAACACGGCAAGGCACTTCCGGCGCATGGTCATGTGGTACCTCCCGGACACATGAAATGGCCGGACATCGACGTTTGTCAAGGACACTGCGAGCTCATGGACAGATGCCGGGGCCCGATCGCAGGCCCCGGCACCGGTCTCAGGCGTGGCGCAGGCGGATCGCGACGGTGTCCCCGGAGGTGATCAGGTCGGCCCGATAACCGGGTGTGGTCACCACCACCCTGGCGAACGTTCCCCGCAACCGCCGGGCCCGGAGCACGGTGATCCGCTCGTCGCAGTGGCCCTTGCGGGCCGCGCCGACAGTGACGGACAGCGTCACGGTCGCGCCCAGGACGGCGTCGTCGTCGACGGTCAGGGCGGTCCTGCCCTTCGGGTCGACGGTGACGGCCAGCGTCCCGGCGCTCTGCCGGTAGTCGCCGCGGACCCGCACGCCGTCCACGGCCAGGCTCAGCGTCCCGCCGGTGACCGTGACATCGCCGCGGCCCAGCGCCGTCCGCGACGCCGCGACCAGGGTGCCCTGCGCGACGGTGGTGCCGCCGCGGTAGTCGTTGTCGCCGGCCAGGGTCAGCGTGCCCGAGCCGAGCTTGACGAGCCCGCCGCGGCCGCCGATGTCGTTGCGCCACGCGTCGGCCGCGTGGAACCCGCCCCGCGCGGCGTCGAGCGTGACGGCGACGGTCCGGTCGAAAGCGCCGTACCCGTCGGCGGCCGCGAACAGGTTCAGCCGGCCCCACTGCTCGGGGCCGTCCAGGATCGGGTGGCCCGAGGTCAGCCCGGTGGTGCGCAGAACCTCACGGCGCTGCGCGGCGTCCAGGTACGGCAGGCGGGTCTCCAGCAGCACCTCGGCCCCGGCCGGCACCGTCACCGGGACGCGCTTGCCGTGCGCCGGGAGGTCGTAGGTGTGCTTGGGCGCGACGATCGCGGCGTTGACCTTGCGGTCGGCGGGGTCGTGGGCGTACGCGAAGAGGTCCTCGGTCCCGGTCTTCTCCCGGAAGTACGCGAGCGCCTGCGCCCGGGCGTCAGCCTTGATCGCGGCGTTCGCCGGGTCGCGCAGGATCGCCGCGGCGAGCGCGGTCGCCAGGATCCGGCCGCCGATCACGTCGGCGGGGGAGTGCATGCCGGCCACGATCCGGGTGTGCGCCAGGTCGTATGCCGTGGTGATCATCTCCTGGAAGCGCTCCGGGACCGCGTACGCGTAGGCGAGCGACGCCAGGAACAGCGCGTTGGTGTGGCCGCTGACGTAACCGGCGTCGTCGGCCGGGCTGGTCGAACGCTGGCGTAGCAGGGCCGGGGCGACGACGACCTCGGAGTCGTAGATCGGGAAGCCGAACTCGTCCACCGAGCCGGTGTCGACGACGCGGCTGTCGGTCGTGGAGCGCCACGGGCGCGGGTACTGGAACGCGTACTTGGCCGGGTTGCCCGACGAGTAGGTGCCGCGCAGCGTGTTGACCAGCGTGGCCACCGCGCCGAGCGGCGAGGTCGTCGAGCCGGCGCCGATCGCCGCCCCGGCGGGCGCTCCGGCCGGGACGGCGTCGCTGATCGTGGTGGCCGGGGTGGTGGCCGGCGCCGAGGTGATGCTGGTGACCGCGAGCGCGCCGGTGCGGTAGAGGCCGGCGAGCGGGCCCAGGCCGTCGATCACGGAGTAACTCTGGTGCTGCCGGTCGACGATGAACGCCTTGGCGGCCTCGGCGGCGGTGCGGGTCCTGGTGACCTTGACGACGTACTTGATGTTGGCGCGCAGGAAGGCCCGGTCGAGCACGGTCCCGGTGTTCCAGGCGGCGCCGGTGGCCCACACCCGGGAGAAGCCGGAGAGGATGCGGACCGCGGCATTCGTCTCCGGGGTCAAGTTCGCCGTGACGTTCGTCCGGTAGGCGTCGACGAAGTCGGTGACCCCGCTCGTGGCGGCCGACGCGGGAGCCGCCCTCAGCTGGGTGGCGACGAGACCGGCGGCGGATGCCTTCAGCACGGTCCGGCGGGAGATCGAGGGCATGGGGACTCCGCGGTGCAGGTGGGGGCAAGATCGCGGACCAGCCTTCGTGCGGTGGGCCAACCCGGTGTCAACACCCGCGGATGTGAGCGTGAACATTATGCTACTTGCGAGTAGCCGAGGTTCCGTCCGATCGATGGGAGCCTTAGCGTCCGGGTCGTGCGCATCCCCTTCACGATCACGGCCCTGGCCGCCGCGCTGATCGCCGTCCCCGCGTCCCCGGTGTCCGCCGCCCCCGCGGCTTCCCCCGGCGGCACCTTCAAGGTTCTTTCCTACAACGTAGCCGGACTCCCCGACATCCTGTCCAGCGCCGACACCGACCGGGCCACCTCGACCACCGAGATCGGCCGGCGGATCAGCGGTTACGACCTGATCCAGGTGCAGGAGGACTTCAACTACCACGCGTACCTCTACGCCGCCGACGGCCACGCGAACCGCACCGCCACCAGCGGAGGCGCCGGCGTCGGGTCCGGGCTCAACACCCTTTCCGCGTACGCGTGGGACACCGACGACTTCGAGCGCGTGCGCTGGAACTCGTGCCAGTGGGACTCCGGCGACTGCCTGACCCCCAAGGGCTTCACGTTCATGCGGACCCGGCTCGCCGAGGGCGTCTACGTCGACTTCTACAACCTGCACACCAACGCCGGGACCAACGACGGCGACCTGACGTCCCGCGCCGACAATCTGAGCCAGCTGACCGCGTTCATCGGCTCCCACTCGAACGGCAACGCGGTCGTCGTCATGGGCGACACCAACACCCGGTACACCCGCGCCGGGGACACGATCGCCGCATTCGTCGCGGCCAACGGGCTCACCGACGCGTGGGTGCGGCTGGAACGCGGGGGAGTGGCGCCGGTCAAGGGCAGCGACCCGTTGCTCTGCCCCGAGGACACCTGCGAGGTGGTCGACAAGATCCTCTACCGCGGCAGCAGGTTCGTCACGCTGAACGCGACGACCTACCACAACGAGCACGCGTCGTTCCTCACCGGCGACGGGCTGATGCTCAGCGACCACGACCCGGTCAGCGCCGGGTTCAGCTGGACGACCGATCCGGCGTACCGGTTCAGTGAGCAGTTCGGCGGACCGCACGGCGCCTACTTCACCGACCTCGACTCGGTCACCACGCCCACGTCGCTCGGTCTGCGGGCCGGCTCGCGCGTCGACCGGGTCGGGACCCACGGCGGCACCGGCGGAACACCGAGGTCGCTGACGCTCGCGCCCGGCGAGTACGTGACCAGCGCCTATCTGTGCCGTGGCAGCTACAAATCGCAAACACGCATCTTCTACGCCAAGTTCACCACCAATCTCGGCAACACGCTCGCCGGGGGGACCACCACCTCGGACTGCGTGACCCGGACCGCCCCCACGGGCTGGCAGATCGCCGGTTTCCACGGGCGCGCGGGCGACGAGGTGGACAAGCTCGGGTTCATCTATACCGAGCGCTGACCGTCACAGTGTGGACGGCGCCGGGATCGGGGTACCCGGGTGCCGTCACCATCGGCGCAGGAGGCGCGACATGTACGAGGCAGCAGCGACACCCACCACCCGTAAGCGCACCTGGCTACGGGTCTTCCTCACCGGGCTCCTTCTCTGGGTCCTGACCGTGGTGGTCACCCTCTTCACCGGGAACCCCAACCTGATCCCCACGCTGGTCCTGCTCGGCAGCTTCCTGGTCCCGGTCACGTTCGTGCTGTGGGCGTTCGGCCGCCGGCACACCGGGGAGGTCACCGCGGAACTGCTGTTCAGCACGTTCGTCACCGGCGGGATCCTGGGCGTGCTCGCCGCGTCGCTGCTCGAGACGTACCTCCTGCACCCGTCGCCCGTCTTCTTCCTCGGCGTCGGCCTGATCGAGGAGGCCGCGAAGCTGTCCGCGCTCGCCTTCCTCACCCGTCGGCTCAGCCACAAGTACGCCGTGGACGGCCTGGTCCTCGGCGCGTCGGTCGGCTTCGGCTTCGCCGCCTTCGAGTCCGCCGGGTACGCGTTCACCGCCCTCTTCACCGAACAGGGCCTCTCGCTGATGCAGCTCGTCCAGACCGAACTGCTGCGCGGGCTGCTCGCCCCGCTCGGCCACGGCCTGTGGACCGCCATCCTCGGCGGCGTGCTCTTCTCCGCCAGCGGACGCCAGCACTTCGCGCTGACCCGGCGGCTGCTCTTCTCCTACCTGGGGGTCGCCGTGCTGCACGCGCTCTGGGACAGCATGCACAGCATCGCGCTGCTGGTCACGCTGGTGCTGACCGGCACGCCCTACCAGTACTCACTGCTGGAGAAGGGCTACCAGCCGACGCCGACGGCCGACCAGACGCACCTGTTCACCGTCCTCTCCTGGGGCGGGCTGATCCTGATCTCGCTGATCGCGCTGCTCTGGCTCCGCTCGGTCGCCCGCCACGCGGACCGCGAGCAGCGCCCGCTCTGGCGCATCCCCATCGCCCACTGACCGCCCGGCCCGTTCCGGCATCCTTGGGGGCTGCGGTGCGGGCGCAGCCGGGCTACTGTCCGTAGCGGACTTGCGAGGTGGGCGCATGAGTGACCGGACCGAGAAAGACCAATCAGGCATCGCGTACGGCTTCGGCCGTCACCGGGGCCTGCTCGTGGACCGCAACGGCATCGAAGAGATCGTCTACGGCCGGGTCCTGCTCTACCTGGAGAAACCCGACACGGACCTGATCCGGGGGCTGGCGCCGCGCCTGTCCGGGGTGATCGTCGAGGAGCCGGTCACCCCGTATGCCCCGGAGGCGCGGGCGCTCTGGTCCCTGCCGGTGCCGGTGCTCACCGGCGTCCGCGTCGACGACAGCTGGCTCGGCCACGAGGTGATCGTCGACTTCGACGCGGCGACCACCGCGCCACCGCCCCCGGCCGCCACCGAGCTGCGGCTGCACGCCGAGGTCTCCGATCTGGCCGAGGCGCACGAGGCCGGGCACCTCGCCGACGGCTGGTCGCCGCTGCGCGCCGAGGACCTGCGTGCCCTGCCCGCCGCGGAACGTGCCGAGCTGTGGCGCTTCTTCGCCGAGTCGGGCCGGCCGCTCCCGGCGATCCGCTACTTCGACGAGCCGGTCGGCGGCCCGCCCGCTGCCTCGTTCGGCCGGCGCGGCGTCCGCGTCCTGCTTCCGGACGCCATCGATCATTTCCGTGCCCTCGTGGCCGAGTCCCCGGACGACGATCCTCTGGTCGTCCTGCCGATGGTCTCGGTGCGCGCGGAGATCGCCGCCTTCGCCTCGGCCACCGGCGGCCGGTGGCGCCTGGGCCTGGACATCGCCACCCCGGCCGCCGCGCTCGGCGTCGCCGACCTGGTCGACGACTGTCACCTGCTGCACGTCAGCACCGGTGACCTGGCCCAGCACATCCTGGTCTGGGACCGGACCGTCCGCAACGACCTGCTCCTGCCCCCGGACCGCCTGCCGCACGTGGTCATCCAGCTCGTCGAATGGTCGGCGTCGGTCGCCGCGGCCCGCTCGCTGCCGTGCCGGGTCGCCGTCGACCTGCGGCCCAGCGCGCAACTGCACGAGCAGCTGATCGCCGCCGGCGTCCGCGAGATCTCCTGCCCCGCCCCGCTGATCCGGCACTGGCGCCACCTCCTCGACCGCGCGCACTGACCCGGCCGGCGCCCGCGGTTGTCGCCGGGCCTCCCGCCGACCGGGCCGCGACCTGCGGCTCCGCCCGGCTTGTCGCGCGCCCGCGGTTGCCGGCCGGCCCGCGATCTGGGCTGGGCTCACCGTGTCGCGCGCCCACGGTTACCGGCCGGAGCGCGATCTGGTGCCGGGCCGGGCTTGTTGCGCGGCTCGCGGTTGCCGGCTGGTTCTCATGGGCGTTATTCGGGACGAATAACGCCCATGAGAACCAGCCGAGAGGCGGGAGTCGCGGCAGGGCCGGGAGCGGCGCGGGCATCGCGGAGGCAGGCGCGAGGCGGGCGGCTCATGCCGTACGGCGAATCGTCCTTTTCCGGAGGAAGAGCCGGCGGCGGGGAGCGCGGATCAGCCGCGCAGGGTCCGGTCGACGAGGTCGGCGGCGACGTCGCGCACCCTGCGGTTCGACTCCTGGGAGGCGCGGGACAGGATCGTGAACGCCTCGTCCGCCGAGCAGTGCCGCTGCCCCATGATGATGCCCTTGGCCTGCTCGATCACGGCGCGGCTCGCCATCGTGGTCTCCATGTGGTCGGCGAGCGCGACAGTGGTGTCGTAGAGGTGCGCGTTCGCGAGAGCGACAGCGGCGTAACCGGCGAACGTCTCGGCGAGCCGGACAGCGTCGTCGTCGAAGTTGTGGATCGAGGTGGCGTAGATGTTGAGGGCGCCGTCGACGCTGTCGCGGATCGGAAGGCCGCCGCTGAGGGCGCTGCCGACGCCGACGGCTCCCGCGGCCGTCTCCCAGCCGGGCCAGCGGCGTTCCGCCCCGACGTCGTCGACGAGCAGGGTGGTCCGCCGGCGGCAGGCTTCCAGGCAGGGGCCGGAGTCACGCTCGTACTGCCATTCGTCGATGTGATCGGCGGCGGCGCCGGTGCTGGCGGCGGTGCGCGCGCGATGCTCGTGGATCAGCGTGACGGAGACCTCGCAGGCGCCGGGCACGGTGCGGCGGGCGAGGCCGGCCACGATGGCGAGGACCCCTCGAGGTCGATCTGCCCGAGATTGATCCGGCCGAGCTCGCGAAGAGCAGCGGCGGCGGGATCTGCCTGCCCGGGTGTCATGGGGGTCGGATACCCGGAATCCGCAGGCCGACGCGTTAGGGTGGCGGCGGGTCAAGCCATGTGCCCGAACCTCGCCCGCCGACGGTTGGGGATGTTCCGTGCCTGCCGATCCGCCGCTGACCGTCTACTTCCGGCAGCTCACACCCGACTCCGCGATCGTCTGCGTGCGCGGCCGGGTGGACGCCGGCACGATGAGCGTGCTGATGACCTCGCTGGAGCACGCGATCCTGGCGTACCCGCTGGTCACCTGCGATCTGAGCGGGGTGACGTCGTTCGGCGCGGCCGGCGCGGAGGCGATCGCGCGCACCGTCGAACGGGGTAACGCGCGGGGCCACCGGCTGGAGCTCGCCGGGGTGCACGGCCCGGCCCGCGACCTTCTGCTGGGCGCGGGACTCGGCCCCACGCTGCGGATCTCCGGCTGAGTTTGGGTACTATCGTCCTCCTGCGGCCGGTGTCGGAATGACAGCGGCCTGCCAGCGTCAAGCAGCGGCGCGGGTCCGAGAGTCGTCCGGCGGCTCTCCGGGCAGCACCACCGGCTAAACACGTGCGAGTCGCCCCCCCGGGGGCTCGCGCTCCGCTGCGGGGAATCTACTGACGTTGATGGCGCACGACTGGGCCGACTCTACCGCCGCGTTCGCGGAGTTCGGCCGTATCAAGCTCGGCGAGACCGATCTCAACGGTGTCCTGGACCGGGTCGCCGACCTGGCGTGCCGGACCCTTCCGGGTGCCGCGCAGGTCTCCGTCACCCTGATCCGGGGCGGCACCGCCCACACGCCGGCGCACACCGGCGAGACCGCGCTGCGGCTCGACGCCTGGCAGTACGAGCAGGGCAGCGGCCCGTGCCTGGAGGCGGCGGCCGCGAAGACCACGGTGTACGTCGCGGACACCGCGCAGGACGACCGCTGGGGCGACTGGCCGGCCCGGGCCGCGAAGTCCGGGGTGGGCAGCATGCTGTCGGTCGGCCTGCCGATCGTGGAGAACGTGAGCGGGGCGCTCAACATCTACGGCGAGGAGCCGCGCGCCTTCGACGAGGAGGTGATCGCGCTGGCGCAGACGTTCGGGCGGTACGCCGCGGTCGCGGCCGCCAACGCGCACCTCTACGACACCACCGCCACCCTGGCCGGGCACATGCAGGCCGCGATGGAGAGCCGAGCGGTGATCGAGCAGGCCAAGGGCATCATCATGGGCGAGCGGCGGTGCAGCGCGGACGAGGCGTTCGCGATCCTCACCAAGGTCTCCCAGGACACCAACCGCAAGGTGCGCGACGTCGCCGCGGCGCTGGTCGAACGCACCCAGCGCGGCTAGGCGGGTTTTGAGGCGTACCGTCAGGCCGTCACGTCGAGGCGGTTGCCGTCGCCGCGCTGGGAGAGGTAGCGCAGGGCCGGTTCGAGGTAGCCGGCCACCGGGTTGCGCCCCGGCGCGGCCTGCTCCCAGCGCCGGGAGAGATCTCTGAGGTACGCCGGGGTCACCTCCTGCCCGGGTGCGAGCCGCCCGGCGGCCCGGTCCGCCGCGATCGCCGCCGCGAGTGAGTTGATCCACCCGGCGTTCGGCTGTCCCTCCCCGATCTGCTGGCCGGTGGCCTGGTAGATCAGCTCGCGGTCCCGCTCGGTGAGCGAGGCGGCGTCGTCCCGGGCGTGCTGGTGACGCTCCCGTGCGGACGGCCGGGCCGGTGTCACCGAGTACGCCTGCTGGGCGCGATTCAACCGGGAAACGGACATCGGGCGTGAACCTCCTGCACTCTTCGTACTCCCGATCGGCCACCGGTGAATGCAACTGAGGACCGCTCGCCGGGCAACTCAGGACGCGTACCGTGGAACGCGTCTCCCCGGACTGCACGCCCCACTTCGGCAAGCAGAAAGGGATGCACGTGACCACCTGGACGACAACGGAACGCATCGACCTGGGCGAGGTGTGCCTGGAGGGCGATCTCACTCTCGCCGGGCACGCCACGGGCGTGGTCCTGTTCGCGCACGGCAGCGGCAGTTCCCGGCACAGTCCGCGGAACCAGGCCGTGGCCCGCGAGCTGAACCGGCGCGGGTTCGCCACGATGCTGACCGACCTGCTCGCGCCGGGCGAGGACACCCGCGAGCACCGGTTCGACATCGGGTTGCTGGCCGACCGGCTCGTCGCGATCGTGGACTGGCTGCGCGTGCAGCCGGCGACGGCGGGACTGCCGCTGGGGTTGTTCGGCGCGAGCACCGGTGGCGCGGCGGCGCTCGTCGCGGCGGCGGCACGGCCTGATGGCGTACGGACGGTGGTGTCCCGGGGTGGCCGCCCCGATCTGGCCGGCCCGGCGCTGATCGACGTGCGCGTCCCCACGCTGCTGATCGTCGGCGGGCGCGACGACGCGGTGCTCGAGCTCAACGAGGAGGCCCGCAACACCATGCGGGTGCACGCCGAGCTGCGGATCATCCCGGACGCCACGCACCTGTTCGAGGAGCCGGGCGCCCTGGAATCGGTGGCCGAGCAGGCGGGGGAGTGGTTCGAGGCGTTCCTCACGCCGGTCCCGTTCAAGCGGCACCCGGCCCTGGATCATCTCGCCACCGCCCGGCGCTGGGGATGAGCCGGGGTGATCTTCCGCGATCGGGCCGAGGCCGGGCGTCTGCTGGCCGACCGTCTGCTGGCCGACCGTCTGCTGGCCGACCGTCTGGTGGCGGACCGTCTGGTGGCCGACCGTCTCGGCGGGGCGGCCGGCGACACTGACCTGGTCCTGGTCCTGGCGCTGCCGCGCGGCGGCCTCCCGGTCGCCGCGCCGGTCGCCGCCCGGCTCGGCGCGGAGCTGGACATCGTGGTCGCCCGGAAGCTGGGTGCGCCCGGTCATCCGGAGTTCGGGGTCGGCGCGATCGCCGAGGACGGGCCGCCCGTCTACGACCGGGACAACCTGAGCTACGCGGGCGTCACCGAGGAGGGCATGGCGGCGACGCTGGCGGACGAGCGGGCGGAGCTGCGGCGGCGGGTGCGCCGTTACCGGGGCGATCGTCCGGCTCCACCGGTCACCGGCCGGGCCGTCGTCCTCGTCGACGACGGCCTGGCCACCGGGGTGACCGCGCACGCCGCCCTGCGCTGGATCCGCGGGCGGGACCCGGCGCGGGTGCTGCTCGCCGTCCCGGTCTGCGCGCCGCAGGCCCGTGACCTGCTCGCGCCGGAGACCGACGGCGTGATCTGCCTGCACGCTCCGGCGGATTTCCGGGCGGTGGGCCGTTGGTACGAGGACTTCGGGCAACTCACCGACGATGACGTGGACGAGGTGCTGCACCGATTTCACCATGCGTTGAAATAGCCTCTCGACCGCGCCCCGGAATTCATCTAGCGTTGATTTCAACACTTGATGAGTTCCGGGGAGGAACCATGGACACCGCGATCGAGGTCACCGGCCTCGTCGTCCGCCGCGGAAAGAGAGCCGTGCTCGACGGCTTCACCTGCGCTGTCCCGCGTGGCAGCGTCACCGGGCTGCTCGGCCCGAGCGGCAGCGGCAAGACCACCCTCATGCGCACCGTCGTCGGCGTGCAGGTCGTCACGTCCGGCACGGTCACCGTGCTCGGCAGCCCGGCCGGCTCACCCGCCCTGCGCAGCAAGATCGGCTATCTGACCCAGGCGCCCAGCATCTACGCCGACCTGACCGTCCGGGAGAACGCGCGCTACTTCGCCTCCCTCTACCGCCTCGGCGCGAGCGCCGCCGACGAGGCGATCGAGACCGTCGGCCTGACCCGCGCCGCACACCAGCTCGTCGCCGACCTCTCCGGGGGGCAGCGCAGCCGCGCGTCGCTGGCCTGCGCGATCGTCAGCCGGCCGGAGATCCTCGTGCTCGACGAGCCGACCGTCGGGCAGGACCCGCTGCTGCGTGACGAGCTGTGGGCGCACTTCCGCCGGATGGCCGCGGACGGCGCGACCGTGCTGGTGTCCAGCCACGTGATGGACGAGGCGAACCGCTGCGACCGGCTGCTGCTGATCCGCGAGGGCGTGCTGATCGCCGACGACACCCCCGCCGCGGTCAAGAAGGCCGCCGGCAGCGACGACCTCGACCAGGCATTCCTCAATCTCATCCGCGCCCACGAGAAGGTGCCGGCATGATCCTGTTGAGCACGATCAGGCGGATCCTCACCCAGCTGCGCCACGACCCGCGGACCATCGCGCTGATCGTGGTCGTGCCGACGCTCCTGATCACCCTGATGTACTTCATGTACGACGGTCAGCCGCGCGTCTTCGACCGGGTCGCGCTGACGATGCTCGGCATCTTCCCGTTCATCGTGATGTTCCTGATCACCTCGATCGCCATGCTGCGCGAACGCGCCAACGGCACGCTCGAGCGCCTCTTCACCACGCCCGTCGGCAAGCTCGACCTGCTCTTCGGGTACGGCTTGGCGTTCGGCGGCGCGGCAGCCGTGCAAGCCGCGGTCGCGGCCGGGTTCGCCTACTGGGCGCTCGGCATGAGCGCCGCCGGTGGGCTCGGCCTGGTCGTGCTCATCGCGGTCGCCAACGCCGTGCTCGGCGTGGCCCTCGGGCTGCTGTGCAGCGCGTTCGCCCGTACCGAGTTCCAGGCCGTGCAGTTCATGCCGCTCGTCGTCGCGCCGCAGCTGCTGCTCTGCGGGCTCTTCGTGCCGCGCGAGCGCATGGTCGGCTGGCTGCAAGGAGTCAGCGACGTGCTGCCGATGTCCTACTCGGTGCAGGCGCTCACCGAGGTCGGCTCGCATCCCGACCCGACCGGCACGATGTGGCGTGACCTGGGCGTCGTCCTCGGCGCGATCATCGTGGCGCTCGCGGTGGGCGCCGCGACACTCCGCCGTCGCACACCATGACGATTTTCCCGTACGGCGGCTAGCGTTCCGTTCGTGCCGTGCCGCCGCAAGGGGCCACGGCCGTACGCGGGAAGGGGCTCTTGAATGGCACGACGGACCGGTCGGCGACCCGGCAACCCGGAGACCCGGGAAGCGATCCTCGCCGCCGCGCGAGAGGCGTTCGCCGGCAAGGGCTACGACGGGGCCTCGATCCGTGCCATCGCCACCGGCGCCGGGGTCGACCCGGCGCTGGTGCACCACTACTTCGGCACCAAGGACAAGCTGTTCCTGGCCGCGATGCAGGCCCCGATGGACCCGGCGGAGATCATCGACGCGGTCGGCGAAGGGGACCGGGACGAGGTGGGCGTCCGCTTCGTCCGGCTCTTCCTGCGCATCTGGGACGGGCCGGGCGGCGCGGCCGGGGTGGCGATGCTGCGCTCCGCGGTCGGCACGGAGTGGACGGCCCGGCTGTTCCGCGAGTTCGTGGTCACCCAGATCCTGCGGCGGGCCGTGCCGAAACTCGGTCTCGACGACGACGAGCAGGGGCCGCTGCGGGTCACGCTCGCGGCCAGCCACATGGTGGGCGTCGCGCTGGCGCGCTATGTGATCAAGGTGGAGCCGCTGGCGTCGGTGCCGTCCGAGGTGATCGTGGCGGCGGTCGGGCCGTCGGTGCAGCGGTATCTGACCGGTGACCTGGACCTCGCCGCGCACTTGGGTGACCCGCCGGACAGACCCTAAGCCGTGCCCAGCCGGGTCAGGTAGGTGTCGATCTGGTTCCGGGTGACCGCCGGCAGGTTCTGGAACTGCAGGCCGAGCTCGGTGAGGCCGTCCCGCGTGGTCCGGCGCATCACCTTCGCGTCCGCCGTCCCGCTCAGCCCGTCGAACGTGAACTCGGTGCGGATCAGATCCCCGACCGCGACCGGCACCTCGGCCGGCAACGTGCAGCCCATGCCGTCCGAGCTGAGGTCGACCACCTGCGCCGTGATCGGCTGCGGACGGGACGGCACCCGCACCGTCACCGTGCCCTCGATGGCGAGCCGATCGCTGCGCCGGCGTTCCAGGCGCTCGGCCACGTCGGACAGGTCGCCGAGCTGGGCCATCGTCGCGTCCACACTGCGGTGCAGCTGCTGCACGATGTCGTGCTGACGGTCCGCGATCCCGCCGAGCTGGCGCATCGCGTCCTCGATGTCCCCGACGTCGTGGATGATCGCGGCGAGCGTCTGACCCATCTGCGCGACGTCCGACTCCAGCGCCGCGATCGTTCTCGTGATCTGCTCGGTCGAGTCCGCCGTGGTGTCCGCCAGGCCCTTCACCTCGTCGGCGACCACCGCGAAGCCGCTCCCGGCCGCGCCCGCCCGGACCGCCTCGATCGTCGCGTTCAGGGCCAGGAGCCGGGTCTGCGACGCGATCCCGGAGATCACGCTGGCGATCCCGGCGACCTGATGCAGGCTGGTGTTCAGCGCGGTGGCCGCCTCGCCGGCGATGTGCGCCCGCTTCACCAGCGCCTCGGCCGCGTGGTTGGTGACGGTGACCCGCTCGTGGGTCGCCGCCGCGGCGTCCCGGGCCGCGCCGACATGCGTCACGACGTCCTCCAGCTTGCCGCCGATCACCGCGGCGGTGCTGTCGATCGCCTCCTTGGCCCGGCGGCGCAGCGTCTGCTGCTGCTGTTTCTGCTGCAGCGCGGTGGCCTGCGTCTGCACGTCCCGGTCGGAATGGAGACGGTCGAGCTCGGCGTCCCGCTCGCGCAGCGCCTCGGTGAGCTCGGCGATCACCCGCCGGGCGTCGGCCAGGTTCACCGGGCCGCTGCCATCCGGATCGGCGTTCCGCCGCCGGCCCACCGGGAGACCGGCGCCGGGCTCGGCGTTCTGTCGCCGGCCCACCGGGAGGCCGGCGCCCGGCTCGGCGTTCTGTCGCCGGCCCACCGGGAGACCGGCGCTGGGCTCGGCGTTCCGCCATCGGAGGACCGCGAAGGCGGCACCGGCCAGGACGAGGACACCGACCAGGGCGAACCACACCGGAATCACGCCACGGTCAGCGCTTCGCGGGACGCGCCGATCGATCCACGGTCCCTCCCGGCAGTTTCCCGATCACCAGATGAGCTGACATTAGCCGACAAAGCATCCCCGCGTACGCGCTTCTCCCCGCCCACCACCCAGCAGCCGATTCCGCGTGCGCAGCCCCGCCCCGCCCGGCCCCCGCCCCGCTACACCCGGCACCGCCCGCACTGCCCACACCGCCACGCCCCCGCACCGCCCTGCACCGCTACACCCCGCACCGCCCGCACTGCCCGCACCGCCACGCCCTCCGCACCGCCACGCCCCCACACCGGCCGCCCCGCACCGCCGGGTTCCAGCTGGCTCTCATGATCGTTATCCGTGCCTCATAACGACCATGGGAGCCAGCCGGGGAGCGCGACCCGCGCGGCAGCCGGTTGCGGGAACGGAGCGAGAACTCGTGTGGCGAAACCCTCAGCTCGAGCGGAAGCAGCCGATGGTCGGGGCTCTCACAACGATCAAGGAGACGAGATGACCATCAGCATCGGCACGTCCACCCCGTCCTCCGCCTGGGAGACGCACGCCGCCTGGCTGCGCCTGCGGGGAGACTGCCAGCAGCTGCTCGACGAGGCCCTGGAGGACGCGGATCACGGGGCCGCCGTCCTGGAGAGCCGCGACGCGACCACCCGGATGGCCCCGAACAGTGGCGACAACATCCTGGTGTAAGCCCCGAGCCCCTGTGCCACCGAGGTGGTCAGACCGGTGCGAGGCGCGGATGAGCCGCCGCGGCAGCCGGCAGCGAGAACGTGAAGCACGACCCGCCGCCCGGATCGTCCGCCGCCGAGATGTCCCCGCCGTGACGCTCCACGATGCGTTTGCAGATGGCCAGCCCCAGCCCCGTCCCCGCATAGGCGCTCCCCGCGTGCGCCCGGTGGAAGTTCCCGAAGATCGCGTCGTGCTGGCCCTCCGGGATGCCGATGCCGTTGTCGACGATGCGGACCGTGACCATCTCGCCGGTCGTGGCCGCGGTGATCACCAGCCGTGGCACCACTCCCGGCGCCGTGTACTTGATCGCGTTCCCGACCAGGTTGTCGACCAGTTGCCGGACCAGCACCGGGTCGGCCTGCACCGGTGGCAGCTCGGCGATCGTGAACCGTGGCTCGGGCTTGCCGGCCGCGACCGCCGCGTCCGCGCGGGCCTGCGCGATGTCCGCGACCACCTCGGTGAGGTCGACCGGTGACGCCGCGACCGCTGCCTCCCGGGCCGTCGCGTAGGCGAGAAGCCCGTCGATCAGCCCTCGCATCCGTGCCGAGGCGCGGGTCAGCCGGGCGAGGTCGGCGTGCGCCTGGTCGAGGCACGGATGGTCCGGCACGCCGTCCAGCGCGTCGAGCGTCGCCGCCGTCCACCCCTCGACGCTGGCGAGCGGATTGAGCAGGTCGTGCGCGACCACCCCGGCGAAGCTGGTCAGCTCGTCACGGTGCCGGCGTTCCGCGGTCACGTCGTGGAACAGCACCACCGCGCTGTGCGTCCCGTCCGGGTGGGGCAGGGCGGTGGCGGTCACCCGGACCACCCGTCCCTCGGGCACCGCGGGGTTGCGGACCAGCATGTCGACGCCGCGGACGTCCTCACCGGTGAGCGCCCGCAGGTAGGCGAGTTCCTCGTCGGCGTACCGGGTTCCGTCCACGTGGTAGAGGCCGTACCAGTCCGACCCGGCGAGCGCGTCGTCCGGGCTGCGGCAGCCGCCGAGCAGCTCGGTCACGGCCGGGTTGCGCAGGGTGACCCGCCCGTCTGCGCCGATCACCGCGAGCCCGTCGGCCATCGAGTCGATTACGGCGGTGAGCAGGTTCTTCTGCGTGTCGAGAGCGGTCTTCTCCTCGTCCAGCGCGGTGAGCAGCGTGACCCGCTCGTCGCGGCCGAGAGCCAGGGCGAGCCCGACCAGCGCCACCAGGATGTCGAAGAGCTGCACGATCACGGCCCGCTGACCGACGTCCGGGACCTGCGCGAACGGGCCCCTGTCCGACAGCGTGCACTGCACCGCGATCGTGCTGATCACCGCGTTGTGCAGCAGGACCCAGGGGGTCCGCAGCCGGGTGCCGGCCAGGACGGTCAGACCCAGCAGCGCGAACGAGAGCGGCAGGCCGTGCTCGTAGGCGAAGGCGCCGAGATGACCGGCGATGCTGAGCGCGAAGATCCCGCCGATCTCCGCGGCCCGCCAGAACGAGGGTCGCCGCAGCGGTGGCCCGTCCCGCCACCGGCTCAGCCGCGCGCCGAGGTGGATCCCCGCCGCGCCGATGATCAGGATGCTCGCGACGTGCCGGGCCAGCGCCATCGCCGAGACCGCGACCGGCAGCGACCCGGTGACCAGGACCCGTCCCAGCATGCTGGCGAGATGGGTGCCGACGCAGGTGAACACGGTCACGGCGAACAGCACCCACAGGTCCCGCGGGGAGCGCAGCGGCTCGTGACCACCGGCGCCCCACAGGTTCGGCCGCCATCGGTGCAGCGCCCACTGGAAGAGGGAGACCTGGATCAGACCGACGAACCCGGCGACCACGCTGACGTCCCAGGGTGCGCCGGTCCGCCAGTTGCCCACACCCAGGATCACCACGAGCAGCACCGTGTCGAGCCGTCTCGTGGGCGCGTCGCGGTGCGCGCAGAACCAGACGACGGCGACCCCGGCCGCGGGCCAGATCAGGGTGACGCCGTCCGCGACCATCGCGGTGCGCCGCCCGGCATAGACGGCTGCGGCGTACAGGAGGGCGAACATCAGGGTCCGGGCCAGCGAGCTCCGGTAGCCAGTCGTCGTCACCGCGACCTCCAGCCTGACGTCCGACCTACCCCTATCGGCCGGATCCCGCCCGCGCTGAGCTTTTAGAAGCCGATCACGGTACGGCCGTCGCCGTCCCGATCGCGGCCCTGACCGGCCCGATCCGCAGGACGCCGTCGTCCAACGGGACACAGCGGACCCCGCCCCTGCCTCGCAACGCCTTGAACGCCCCGGGCCCGACGGTCACGTCCATCCAGGCGCACGGGTTCGCCCGCCGCCGCACGGCCAGCCGGATCGGCCCATCCCCGGAGTCCAGTGTGAGCGTCTCCCCGACCAGGTCGTCGATCGTCCGGTCGTCGAGACGCAGGCCCGCGACCAGGATGTTGCGCCGCACCTGGGCCAGCCCGGCGCCGTCTGGAAGGGACTCGCGGGCGATGACGGTGACCGAGGCGTCCCGATGGGCCGGATGGTTGAAGTACCGATCCCCGACGATCCCCATCCCGGCCCTGATCCTGATCTCCCGGACCAGCTCGCCGTCCGGCGCCGGCGCGGGACCGTCACCGGGCCGCCCCTCGAACCGATGCACCGGCGACGCCAGCAATTCCACGATCTCCACGCCCGAACCCTAAAGACCCCCACCCCACATGACGCTCCCACCCCTCTGAAACCCCCACCGTGCCCACCCGTCTCCGTAACGCCACACGGCGCCTTGCCCACCCGTGGCGGGAGCGCACGCGCACGGCGTCTCGTCCGGCCGTGGCGGGAGCGCACGGCGCCTTGCCCGCCCTTGGCGGGAGCGCACGCGCACGGCGCCTTGCCCCCGTGGGGGAGCGCGCACCCCGCACGGCGCTCCGTCCGCGCTCGGCCGCCCGGCGAGCGCCCCGCCGTGCAACGCGCGCGACCGATTGCCCGCACCGGGCCGCGGCGCGCTCCCGGTCCCGGCTGGTGCTCATGGTCGTTATGCGGGCCGCATAACGACCATGAGCACCAGCCGAAAGCCGCAGCCGCGCGGGGAGCTTGCCGGGCAATCGCTCGCGGCGGTTCATGGACGGGCGGGTCCTGCGGGCTGTCCCCGCCCCGGGTCTGCTGCTCTGACCGTGCCCACCCGCGGAGATCGCCCTTTCGGGCTGAGCGTTCTGGGCGCGCCAGCGCCCTGCTCGGCCCGGAAGGGTCCCCGCGGGAGCGGCGGCCAGGGACCACAGCGGACCTGGGACCTGAAGATCTTGAAGTTGATCTTCTCAGTGGATGGTGGCGAGCGCCTCGGCAAGCACGTCCTTGGCGTCCTGCACGTCGACCTCGAGGCGCTGCAGCGGCCCGCCGGTCTCGGTGAGGCGCGCCGCCTCCGGACCGCCGGCGAAGAACGGCGCGAAGCCGAGCTCCTGGATGATGCGGCAGGCGGCCTCGCGGGCGTCGCGCTGGTCGGTGCAGACCCACTCGGCGAGCAGCGGATCGTGCCCGCGGCGGCGGTCGAGGACGTCGGTGGTGATCGTGTTGAAGGCCTTCACCCAGTGCGCCTCGGGCGCCCAGCTGATCAGTTGCTCGAAGCCGCTCCTGGTGGGGATGCCCAGCTCGGGGCTCGTCCCGGGGGCGGCCGGCACGCGCACGAACGACGGCACGTCCAACGCGGACGGAAAGCCCGGCGCGAACGAGCCCAGTCCGACGGCGCCCATCCCGCCTGCGCTGAGGCTGCCGGCATCTGCTCCGCCCGCGTTCAGGCCGCCGGAGCCCGGTCCGCTCGGGCCGGGGCCGCTGGGGCCGGGGCCGCCGGTGCCGGGGCCGCCGAGGCCGAGGCCGCCGGGACCCGGAGCGCCCGGGATCGTGCCCTCGACCGGCGCGTCGATCCGGGCCGGGTTGGTGGCGTCGATGACGACCTTGCCCGCCATCGCGTCGTGTGCGAGGTCGATTGCCTCGCGGGCCGACTCCCAGTTCGGCGCGAAGAACAGCACCTCGCCGAAGGCCGCGGCCTCCGGGACGGTCAGCGCCCGGATGTGCCCGTCGCCGTGCGCGACCAGGTCGGTCAGCCGGTCCGGGTGCCGGGAGGTGACCGCGACCTCGTGTCCACTTTCGGCGCACCACGTCGCGAGAGTGCCGCCGAGCTGCCCTGCTCCAATGACACCGATACGCATGACCTCAGGGTGCCTGGCCGATCACCCGTGCGAGTGGGGAACCGCGAAATCGCCGTAGAGCATCCGCAGCTCGACCGTGACCAGGTCGTCGACCAGGCCTTCCGGGTCGGCGGCGCCGGCGAACGCGGCGGTGCGCAGGTCGTCGATCAGGGCCGCGAGCACGTGCGGCGCGGGCCCGTCCGGCGCGAGGCCGGCTGCCCGGTCGCGGGTGATCCGGGCGGCGAGGCGCTCGACGTGGGTCTCGCGCAGGGCGGCCCGCCAGCGGGCGAGGGGCGGGCAGCCGGGCGCGGCCGCGAGTGCCCCGGCCAGCAGTCTGCCCTGGTCACGCCATAGAGTGGCGAGCGCGGCGAGGGACTGGCGCAGCGCCGGCACGTCCGGGCCGGAGCCGTCCAGCCACGCCTCGGAGTCGCGGCCGAGCTCGCCGGCGAGCCCGTGCAGGAGCGCGACGACGACGGCGAGCTTCGAGTCGAAGTAGAAGTAGAAGCTGCTCCGGGAGATCTGGGCGCCGGCGGCCAGCTCGTCGATGGTGATCTCGGCGAGGGGCTTGCGGCCGAGCAGCTCGCGGGCGGTGTCGAGGATGGCCCGTTCGCGCAGGTCACCCTTGCTCGGACCGCGTCGCCTCTGGCTCATGGCCTTCACGGTAACGCGGTTAACAGCAAGTAGTCGACGCGCTGTCGAGTTTTTCGACGTACTGTCGAGTAACTGTTCCCCAACGTTGCAGGAGCGTCGCTATGCAGGAGATCCGTCTCGCCAGCCGACCCAGCGGGTGGCCGACCGCCGACAACTTCGAGCTCGTCGAGCTGCCCACGCCCGAGCTGGGTCCCGGTCAGGTGCTGGTGCGCAACCAGTTCATGTCCGTCGATCCGTACATGCGGGGGCGGATGAACGACGTGGAGTCCTACGTCGCCCCGTTCGAGGTCGGCAAGGCGCTCGACGGTGCGGCGATCGGCGAGGTCGTCGCGTCGAACGCGGAGAGCGTGCCGGTCGGCGCGACGGTGGTGCACGGGCTCGGCTGGCGGGACTACGCCGTGCTCGACGCCAAGCGCGTGCGGGTCGTGGACCCGTCCGCCGCGCCCACCCCGTCGGCCTACCTCGGGCTGCTCGGCATGACCGGCCTCACCGCGTACGTGGGGCTGCTCGACATCGCCCAGTTCCGCGAGGGTGACGTGGTGTTCGTCTCCGGCGCGGCGGGCGCCGTGGGCAGCGTGGTGGGGCAGATCGCCAAGCTGCGCGGGGCCAAGCGGGTGATCGGCAGCGCCGGCTCGGCGGAGAAGGTCCGGCACCTGATCGACGATCTGGGCTTCGACGCGGCCTTCAACTACAAGGATTCTTCGGTACGGGATCAGTTGCGCGCGGCGGCGCCCGACGGCATCGACGTCTACTTCGACAATGTCGGCGGCGATCACCTCGAAGCGGCGATCAAGTTCCTGAACAAGTACGGCCGGGTCGCGCTCTGCGGGGCGATCTCGCAGTACAACGAGACGTCCGCGCCCGCAGCGCCGCGGAATCTGGCGCTGGCCATCGGCAAGGAGTTGAACCTGCGCGGCTTCATCGTCGGCAATCACAACGACCGGATGCCCGACTTCGTGGCCGAGGTCGGCGGGTGGCTGCGCGAGGGGAAGATCTCGGCGCAGGAGACGATCGTCGAGGGGCTCGCCAACGCGCCGGAGGCGTTCCTCGGCCTGATGCGCGGCGAGAACACCGGCAAGATGGTGATCAAGCTCGGCGAATAGACCGGCGGAGGGCAAAAGCCCCGGAACGTTGCCGGGGCTTTTCCTGAACGCTGCTTAGTGTTGATCTTTCGGATACGGACCGTCCGGCCACCGGTACTCATCCGTACGGACGACGTGACTGACGGAAAGCAGACACTAACGTTCCCGTGTGGCAAATCGGTTCCAACTCTGGGGACAAGCGGGCTGGGCAAGCGCCGAGGTCGTCGGCGAGACGCACTACGCCAAGGCGATACGTGCGCTGTTCGGGAACGACTTCAACCCTCAGGGAACCGACATAACCGTCCCGGTCCAGTTGATACCCGACCGCAGCAACCGCCACGACCGCAACGCCGTCGGGGTCTGGGCCGACAATGCACTGCTCGGCCACCTGCCGCGACCCGAGGCCGCCCGTTACGTCGGGGTTCTCACTGCGCTCACCAAACGGAACCTGATCCCCGAGGTCAACGCGCAGATCCACGGCCGGGAATGGGGCGAGTACGACGGTCGGCCGCCGGCCTTCGTCGGCACGATCCGCCTCGACCTGGCCGAGCCGCACATGCTGGTGCCGGCGAACGAGCCGCCCGTGCACGAGCACCGGCTGCTGCCGACCGGCTCGGCGCTGCAGGTCAACGGGCAGGAGGAGCACCTCGACGCACTCGCGCCGTTCCAGCGGCCGGAAGGCGAATGCTGGGCGTACGTGACGCTCCACGAGATGGCCGACCACCTCGTCGAGGTGCGTCTCGGTGACGCCCGGGTCGGTGACCTGAGCCCGAAGACCAGCTTCGAGCTCACGCCCGTCCTGCGATACCAGGCGGAGCGCGGCCTCGTCGTCGCCGCCCGTGCGGTCGTCAAGAGCAACGCCAACAAGACCGAGGTTCTGCTGCACGTCATCCGGGTGCAGGACCTGCCGGAGAGCTGGACCGGCCCGGCCGCCCGCAGCGCCGCCGGCGGACGGGTCGCGCCCGTGTCCCCGCCGCCGGCGACCACCCCGGTCGTGCCCGCCGCGACGCCCCCCGTCGTTCCGGCCGCGACCACCCCGGTCGTGCCCGCCGGAGCAGGCCCCGACCTGCCGGCCGCCGGCACGTCGGCCGTCCCGAGCTGGATGAGCGGCAGCGACGCGGTCCCCAGCTGGGCCGCCACGCCCAGCGACGCCCAGCCCACCTGGATGGATCGCAGCGAGCTGGTCCCGACCTGGGTCCAGCCGAGCGGCCCGGTCCCGAGCTGGGCGGCGTCGGTCAGCGGCCCGGTCCCGACGATCGCCGGCCGTCCCCAGCCCGATGACCCGGCCACCAGCCCGGCCTCGGGTGCTTTCGCAGGCTCTCCGGCCGGCCCCGGATCGGCGCCGACCAGTGGTGTCCCGGTCCCCGGCGTTGCGGCGCACCCGATCCCGGGCGTGCCGACCGCCCCGCTCCCGGGCAGCGTCAGCGGCGTCCCGGCCAGCCCCGCCCCGACCGCGGGCTCGGCCCCGCCCGGCTTCTTCGGCACCCCGACGTTCGACAGTTCCCAGGCCGCGGCCGGCTCGTTCGGCAGCGCCGGTTCCTTCGCCGGCGCCGACTCGTTCGGGGGCGCGGGCTCGTCGACCGGCTCGTTCGCCACCGGCTCGTTCAACTCCGGCTCGCCGAACTCCGGCTCGGCACTCGACGGCCCGGGCTCGTCGACGGGCTCGTTCGCCGCCAATCCGCTCGACGGTCCCGGCTCGTTCAGCGCTACGGGTTCCCCGGCCGTCCCGTTCGACGCCGCCGGCCCGGCGTCGGGTTCGTTCGCCGGTGCCGGTCCCGCGTCGGGTTCGTTCGCCGGTCCCGCGTCCGGCTCGTTCGCCGCCGCCGGTCCCGCGTCGGGTTCGTTCGCCGGTGCCGGCTCACCGTCCGGATCGTTCACCAGTGTCGGCTCCTCCACCGGCGGATCCGACGGCGCAGGATCTCCGCCCGGCCTGTTCGGCGGTGCCGGCGAGATCGCCGAGACCACTGTCCTCCCGGCCCTCTCCGCCGTGCTGCTGAACAAGCACGCGAACACCGTCGCCGGCTCCGCCCCGGTCTCGCCGGCCCCTGAGCCGAACCGCCACCCGGCGATCCCCCCGGCGCCCACCGGGATCAAGTTCGTCGTCCCGCCGGGCTGGCCTACGCCGCCGGACGGCTGGTACCCCCCGGAGGGCTGGCGCCCGGACGCCGGCTGGCCACTCGCCCCGGCCGGCTGGCAGTGGTGGGTCCCGACCTGGGACTGACCCCGTTCTCCCGTGAGCGGCCGCCCGTCCACGGGCGCCCGCTCACGTCGTCCCGCCCGCCGCCGTCCCATCCGACCCGAATCGGGCTCTCCCGGCACCCCGCATCCCGGCGGCCCGCCTCACGCCCGGCGCCCCCGCATCCCGGCGGCCCCGCCTCACGCCCGGCGACTCGGCATTCCGGCGGGCCCGGCTGCCCGGCTGCTCGGGTCTCGCTTCGCCGCCCGGGCCGATCGCGAAGCCGCCGTTGTCTCTGGTGGGGCTGGTGTTACCGGTGGGGCAGCAAACTTGTCCGATCCGTGCGGAACGTCGGATTAACCCGAAAAAACGCCACCATGCGGCCCGTCGCCTTGCTGGAATGGGAAAATGCGGTGGGATCAATCGGACGGGTTGACCGGGCGGCCTGATGCCCGTGTGCGGGCAACGCTGGAAGAGTGGCGGGACGGGCTGCTCGACCTCACTGGCGCCAATCCGCTGATCGACGTGCGGACCACGGCGCCCGGGGTGGTCGAGATCGTCAGCCCGTCGCCGCGCAGCATCGTCGAGGCGCTCCAGCAGGGCCGTGAGTGCGGCTTCCTCGGCATCGAGGAGCAGGCGGAGGGCCCGCGGCCACGAGCCTCGCACGTGTTCCAGACCGCGATGGCCGACGCCGACATGGACGCCACGCTGCGGGCGCTGCGCCGGACAGCCCGGCGTGACCTGCTCGAGCAGGGCGTCGCCACGCTGTACCTGGGCGTCGGCACGGTCCGCTGGGCGGACAACGGGAGCGAGCACGTCAGCCCGATCCTGCTGATCCCGGTCGACCTGGTCACGCCGGACCCGCAGGACTATCCCCGTCTGCGGGCCCGCGCCGAGGACCCGATCGTCAACCCGGCGCTGGACATCTGCCTGCGCCGGCACAACATCGAGCTGCCCGCCGTGGACAGCCTGGCCGCCCTGGACGTCACCGTCTTCTGGGCACGCCTCGACGCCGCGCTGGGCGACCACCCGGACTGGCACTCCGACGAGGCGGTGATGCTGACCCGCTTCGCCGTGCACCGCGAGGTCATGTACACCGACCTGCTCGACCACGAGCGGCGCATCCTCGCCCACCCGGTGATCCGTGCCCTGGCCACCGAACCGGAGGCCCAGCCGGACGCGTTTCGTTTCGACGTGATCGCCGGCCGCCGGATCGACGAGGTGGCCGCCCCGGACGACGTCCCGCTGGTGCTGGACGCCGACGCCGCACAGCGCGCCTGCATCACCGCGGCCCTGCACGGGCGCTCCTTCGTGATGCGCGGTGCGCCCGGCACCGGGAAGTCGCAGACCATCGCCAACATGATCGGTGTCCTCCTGCACGCGGGCCGCCGGGTGCTGCTGGTCGCCGAGAAGGCCGCTGCCCTGGACACCGTCCTGGACCGGCTGGAGCCCACCGGCCTGCACGATTACCTGCTCCCGCTGCACAGCGGGCGGACCGGCCGGGAACAGGTGGCGTCCGCCCTGGCCGCCGCTCTCGACTTCATCCCGCTGCCGCCGCCGGACCTCTCCACCGACGAGCGCGAGGCGCTGCGCGAGCACCGGCAACGGCTCAACGCTTACGCCGAGGCGATGAACGAGGTCCGTGAGCCGCTCGGCCACCGCCTGCACGACGTGCTGGGCATGTGCGCGCAGATGACCGACGTGGCGCAGGCGCCGGCCCCGGCCGAGTTGCCGATCCCGCTCACGACGCAGTCGCTGCAGCGGGTCCGGGACGCCGCCGAGCGTCTGGGCCGATCGTGGCGCCCGGCGCGGGAGGGCGACGACTTCCTGTGGCGCGACGTGATCGACCGCAACCGCCTCGACGCCCGCCTGCACCAGGCGCAGACCGCCCTGGACCATCTGATCGAGGCGATCGAGCGGGACCCGCTCGCCGAGGCGTTCCTGATCGGCTCGATCGGCGAGGCGATCACCCTGACCACGCTGGTCGGGCACGTCGTCCGGCGCCCGCCGGAGGCAGCCGACGAGTGGCTCACCATGTCCAGCCTGGAGCCGGTGGCCCGGGCCGCCGAGGGCCTGCTGCGCCACCTGAAGACCCTGCACCAGGCCGAGGACGCGGTCCGCGGGAAGGCCGGGGTCACCTGGAGCGCACTGCCGTCCCCCGGCAAACTGCCGCTCATCCCGAGCCTGGCCCACCTGAAGCCGCCGGCGGTCGAGCTGTTGCCGCTCACCGCGGCGCAGGCCCGCGGCCTGGCCCGGCGCTTCGCCGACGAGGCCGACCGGCTGGAGCAGCACCAGCACAGTCTGGATCGGGTCACCGCCCGGCTCGGCCTGCCCAACGTCGTGGCGTTCACCGACCTGCCCCGGCTGGCCGCCATCGTCGACCTGCTGTCCCGCCCGGACAAGCCGGAGCCGGCCTGGTTCGACAGCATGGGCACCCACGCCGCGCACGCCGCGATGCGCAACCTCCGGCGGGTGGTCAGCGTGGTGAAGGCCGCCGAGGCCCGGGCCCGTGAGCACTTCAGCGAGAACGCGCTCGCCGAGCCGGTCGACGAGCTCGCCGAGCGGTTCGCCCGTCAGCACCGGGGGATCGGCAAGCTGCGGGCACCCTACCGCCGGGACAAGAAGGCGGCAGCGGAGATCGCCCGCCCGGACGTCAAACGCTCCCAGGCGGTCGCCAACCTGGACGCGGCCGCGGTGTGGAAACGCGCCCTGGAGGAGCTGGACGACGCCGAGCGCGAGTACGCCGGCATTCTCGGCCGGCACTGGCGGCGGCTGGACACCGACTTCGACGCGATCGAGCGGGCCCTGAACACCGCCGAGGAGACTCTGAAGGTCACCCCGCCGGAGGCGCTGCCCACGCTGATCGAGCGGATCTGCGCACCGACGCCGAACAGCGCGATCATCCGGATCGTCGGCGAGGCCGGCCGGGAGTTCGACCGCTGGACCGCCGCGCTGCGCCCGTCGCCCGAGCCCGCGCCCCGGCCGGCGCTCGCCGACGGGCCGATCCACGACGCGGTCACCTGGCTGCGCGCGCACGTCGAACCGTTCACCGCCGTCGCCGAGCTGGTGCAGGCCTACAGCGCGGCCGCCGGGCGGGACTTCACCCTGGCCGAGGCGGCCACGGTCGGCCTGTTGCGGGAGAGCGCGTCGGAGGCCGCCGCGGCACTCTCCTCCAACGCCCGGGATTACGCCACCACCCTGGGCAATGCCTACCGCGGCACCCAGACCGACGTGGAGGCGCTGGCCGCCGCGATGGCCTGGACCTCCGAGGCCCGCCGCCTCCGCAACGGGGCGGACATCGCGTTCACCGCCGAGCAGGCCGAGCTGCTGGGCCGCACCCGCCCCACCGACACCCTGCCGGCCCGGGTCGCCGAGTGGCAGTCCGCCCGGGACTGGATCCTGCGTGCCTTCGCGCCGAGCCGGCACCCCGCGCTCAGCGCCGCCCTGGACGAGCGGGAGACCGCCCGTGAACTGCTCCGCGAGCTGCTCGACGACAACCGTGGCCAGCAGGAGTGGTTCGATCACCAGGCCGCCCGCGCGGTGCTGGCCGAGCACGGGCTGGACCCCGTGGTCGACTTCTGCGCCCGCGAGGACCTGCCGGTCGAGCAGATTCTTCCGGTGCTCGGCCGGGCCCTCTTCCAGTCCTGGGCCGACGCGATCATCCGCGAGGACGACCGGCTCGCCCCGCTCGACGCCGGCTCCCGGGACCGTCTGGTCGCCGAGTTCCGCCTCTGGGACGCCGGCCTGCAGCGCGCCGCCACGGCCGAGGTGATGAACGCGGTCGACGCGCTGCAGCCGGCCGAGGCCGCCGCGGGGGAGGCCGCCCTGCTCCGCGCCACCGCCGCCCAGCACGGCCACCGCCTGCCGGTCCGGGAGCTGTTCACCCGCACCGCCCACGCGGCGATGGCGGTCAAGCCGTGCCTCGTGATGTCCCCGGCCGACGTGAGCCGGCTGCTCCCCGCCGACCTGCACTTCGACGTGGTGATCATCGACGAGGCCTCGCGGGTTCCGCTGCCGGACGCGATCACCTGCGCCTACCGGGGCAACGCCCTGGTGATCTGCGGCGACGATCGGCAACTGCCCGCCGCCCCGATCCCCGGCGGTGAGACGCCGTCGATCCTCGACCGGGCCCTGAGCTGCGGCGCGTTCCGGGTCCTCGACCTGGCCACGCATTACCGCAGCCGGGACGAGTCGCTCATCGCTTTCGCCAACCACGCCTTCTACCAAGGGCGGCTCACCACGTTCCCGGCCTTCGCGCCGCCCGGCCCGGACGGCGGGGTGCAGCTCTACCCGGCCGGCGGCGAGATGTCGATGGCCGGGCTGGTCGCCACCCGGGTCGCGCACCACCTGGTCACCCGGCCGGACCTCAGCCTCGGCGTGGTGGTCTGCACGGCGCAGGACGCCGACGACGTCGAGGCGGCGGTCGCCGACATGGTCGTCCCGCTCGAGGACGACCGGCTGCGCGGCTTCTTCATCAAGAGCCTGGACGCCGTCCAGGGCGACGAGCGCGACGTGGTGATCTTCGCGATCGGCACCGAGCTGGGCGGGCTCGAGGGCCGGGACGGCTGGCGCCGGCTCAACGTGGCGACCACCCGGGCCCGCCGCCGCCTCGAAGTGATCTCCGCGGTCCGTGCCCGGGACCTGCCGGAGACCGACGAGAGCCTGCGGCACCTCGCGCACTTCCTCGATTACGCCGCCCGCGGGATTTCCGCGCTCGACCTGGAGGAGCCGGAGCACGCCGAGTCCCAGACCCCGTTCGAGGACTCGGTGCGCGACGTCATCCACGGCTGGGGATACCGGGTGCAGAGCCGGGTCGGCGCCGGCGCGTTCCGGATCGACCTGGCGGTGCGCCGGTCGGCCCGCCGCAACGCCCCGTTCGCGCTCGGCATCGAGTGCGACGGCACCTCCTACGACTCGGCGCCGACCGCCCGCGACCGGGACCGGATCCGCGAGCAGGTCCTCGACGCGCTGGGCTGGAAGCTGCACCGGGTCTGGGGCACCGCCTGGTACCTGGACCGGGAGCGGGAGGAGAGCCGCCTGCGCGCCGCGATCGAGGACGCGTTCGCGGGACTGCCCGAGGAGGAGACGCCCGAGCTCGCGGTCGCGCCGCCGCCCGGGAGCACCACCGAGCACCCGATCGCGGACGCCGCGGAGGGCTATGCCGCGGGCCATCGCGCGGCGTTCACCGAGACCACGATCAACACCGGTCCGGCGTACGACGTCAGCACCGCCGAAGCCGAGCAGGTCGAACGGGAGCCGCTCTCCGTGGACGAGCTCGCCGCCGCGGTCGTGAACAGCCCCGCCCCGGCGTCCACCCGGACGGTGCCCGCGCCCACGGCGTTCGCCCCGCCCGCCGAGCGGGGTGCCACCCGGGCGGACGAGATCCCGGCGACCTTCGTGGCCCCGGAGACCGTCGGGGAACAGCACCTGTTCGCGTGGACGGACGCCGACGACCTCGGACTGGCCGAAGCCGAGGCCGCCGCCGAGGCAGACCTGGCCGCCGCCCACGAGACCGACGACCTCAGCCACACGGTCGTGACCGATAACGATCACGGCGAGCTCTTCGCCGAGATCGTCGAGGAGGAACTCGTCCCGATCGCCGGGCACGCGGGACCGGCAGGGGAGCACGGTCACCTGGCCGGGGTCGCCGCCCAGTTCGCCTTCGCCCAGGCCGGCGCCGAGGAGCTCGCCGCCGCCGAGGCATACCTCGGGGCGGACCTCGAGACCGCCGTCACCGGGCTGGGCACCGATCAGGGAGACTCCGTCGGCCCACCGGCCGAAATGGACCTCGGAACCGCCACCGACCACCCGACCCGCGCGGAATGGCCCTTCGCGAGCCGGGCCGAGGTCCCCGAGCGCGTCGAGTGGCCCACCGCCGAACGCACCGAGCCGGTCGGGCCCGCGGTGCCCGGCGAGCGGCAGGTCTCCTCGGTGAAGTGGCCCTCGGCCGGCCGCGAGGACCAGTCCGAACTTGCGAAGCGCCTGGCCACCCCGAGCGAACGGCAGGCCGGCAAGCTCACCGAAAGGCACGTCGCCTCGATCGAGTGGCCCTCCGCGACCCGCGACGAACCCGCCGGACGGCAGACCGGGTCTCCCACCGGGACCGCCGAGTGGCCCGAGGCCGCCCGGGCGGAGGAGACCACCGCCAGCCGGGAGGACCTGGCCGAGGTCGCCGCGCGCTTCGGCGTCGGCACCGAGGAACTGGCAGCGGCAGCCGCGCAGTTCCTGGCCGGGCTGGACGAGACCGCGGAACCCGCCGACCGGCTCGGCGCCATCACGCAGATCCGCGCCGAGCTGACCGGCGCCACCAACCTCGACCCCGATCTGGCCGACGCCGCGGCCGCGGTCGCCGAGCGCTCCGTCAGCTCCGCGCCGACCGGCCGGCACGCCTGGTACGAGGAGATGGAGGGGCAGCCCGACATGGCCGCCGCAGTCGCCGAGTTCGAGGAGACGATGGCCGCGCCGCCCGGCTGGACCCATGCCGAGCCGGAGCAGTCGGCAGCCCCGGCCACGGAGACGACCGCCGCCCCGGCCATCGAGACGACCGCCGAGGTGATCGCGCACACCGACGAGTGGCTCCACCCCTACCAGCGGGCGGACCTGGACCCGCTGCCGGCGGGCGCCTCGCTCACCGACCCGGCGCTGCGGCCCGAGCTGATCGCCGCGGTGCGACGACTGGCCGAGGTCGAGGGCCCGGTGCACATCGGTGTCGCCCTGCAGCGCATGCGCGAGGACTGGGGCCTGGCCCGGATCACCCGCCCCGCGCGCACCGCGATCGAGGCGGCGATCGAGGAGGCCGGCGTGGCCTGGGACGGCACCTTCCTCGGCGACCCGGACCAGATGATCCCGCTCGTGCGGCACCGTGCCGACGGCGTCGCCCGCAAGGCGGACCAGGTCTCCGACGCTGAGCTCGTGGTCGCGTGCGAGAACCTGGTGATCGACAGCGGCGTCCTGCCGATCGAGGATCTGCTCGCCGCGGTGACCAGGCTTTACGGCTGGTCGGCGCGGCGCTCGACCGAGCTCGACGCCCGCCTGACCGGGCTGCTGGCCGATCTGGTCGCCGAGGGCCACCTGGTGCGGCAGTCCAACGGACTGGCCGCCGCGCACGGTCTGCCGGAAGCCCTCCAGCTGCCGCGGCACGACTCCGCTCGCCGTCACGCCCATCACCCCTCCCACCGCTGACGATCCGTTCCCGCCGACCGGCCGCCCTGCTCGCCGCGGGGCGGCCGGCCTGTCGCTGAGGCAACGCTGAGGTCTGCCCCAGGGGCAGAGTCAAGCCCGGCTTCTCCCGGATCGCTTTCTGTCGGTGGCCCGGCGTACCTTCGCTGGCATCGACGAAGCGGGGAGTGCGACATGCGGGTCCATCACCTCAACTGCGGCACCATGCGGCCGCCGGGCGCCGACCTCGTCTGCCACGTGCTGCTGGTGGAGAGCGACGCCGGCCTGGTGCTGATCGACACCGGCTTCGGCCTGGCCGACGTGGCCGATCCCAGGTCCCGGCTGGGCGCGCCGCGGCACCTGCTCCGGCCCGCGCTGGATCGGGAGGAGACCGCGGTGGTCCAGATCCAGCGGCTGGGTCTCCGGCCGTCCGATGTGCGGCACGTGGTCGTGACGCACTTCGACCTCGATCACATCGGAGGTCTGGCCGACTTCCCGCACGCCCGTGTGCACGTGACCGCCGCCGAGGCCGACGGCGCCCTGCGCGCCCCGACCGGTCGCGAGCGCCGCCGTTTCCGCAGCGTGCAGTGGTCGCACGGCCCCGACGTGGTCGAGCACGGCCCGGGCGGGGAGAGCTGGCGGGGTTTCGCGGCGGCGCGGGAGCTGACCGAGATCGGCCCGGGCTTCGTCCTGGTCCCGCTGCCGGGGCACACCCGCGGCCACGCCTGCGTGGCGGTCGACTCCGGCTCACGCTGGCTGCTGCACTGCGGTGACGCGTTCTACCACCGCAACACGCTGGCCGGCGCCCGCGTGCCGTTCGGCCTGCGGCTGGCCGAGTTCGGCGTCGCCCACGACCGGGCCCTGGTCCGGGCCAACCATGCCCGGCTGGCGGCCCTGCACCAGCGGGCCGAGCCCGATCTCACCCTCCTTTCCGCTCACGACCCGGTGATCTATGCGGCCCTCAGCGAGCCGGCCTGACAATCCATTCAGAGAGCATTCGGGGAATAGGGTCAAAAGTGGACCCACCTGCGGAAATGACAATTAGGGAAACGCTCGGTTAACGATCGGAATGAGATCCTGCGACATGATTCCGATGGCGGGAATGGATTACCGTGACGGCGTGCCAGCGGTCATGGAAACGACCAGAAACACCGCCCGCAACCTGATCCGGGACGAGACGCCCGCCCGCCTTCGCCTGTGGTCGGCGCTGGTGGTCCTCGCGGCCACCGCGCTGCTGCTCGCGATGAGTTCGGTGATGGCCCGCGTGCAGGACCAGGTCCGGATCATCGGCCGGGAGGCGGCGCCCCAGGCGGCCACCGCGGCCGACCTCTACTTCGCGCTCAGCGACATGGACGCGCAGGTCACCCGCCTGCTGCTGACCGGTGACTCGGACGCCCTGGCCGCCATCCGGGTCGACGCCCAGGGGCAGTATCAGGTGCGCTCCCGCCAGGTCGGCGCCGACCTGCAGCGTTCTCTGACGACGGCGACCGGCGAGTCGGAGCGGTCCGTCGCGCTCGACCTTCTGGACGGTCTCGCCGTCTACCACCAGCGCGTCGGCCAGACGATCACCGCCGCGGCCGCCGCGAGCAGAGCACCATCCAGCCAGCCCGCCGCGGCCCGGGCCGGCGCCGCACAGACAGCCGGCAACAGCGGCCCCGCGCAGGCGGCCCAGGGCAGCACCGCCCAGGCAGGCCAGGGCGGGACCGCGCAGGCGACCGCCGGAAAGCTGCCGCCGGACGCTCTGGGTTACTACACCCAGGCGACGAACATCCTGCACCTGCGTCTGCTCCCGGCTGCTCAGCGGTTGCGTGACGCCGCCACCGGCCGGCTCGACCAGGCCTATGCCGACAAGCGCGCGAGCGAGGCCACCGGCTACACCCTGGCCGTCCTGTTCGGCGGCGCGCTCCTGGCTCTCCTGGTGTTCCTGCAGGTCTGGATGACGCGCCGGTTCCGTCGCTCGTGGAATCCCGCGCTGCTCGCCGCCACCGCCGTGAGCCTGGTGCTGGTCCTGGCCTCGATGATCGTGCTGGGCAGCCAGGCCGGCCGGCTGTCGAGCGCCCGCTCCGACGACCTGGATCCCTATCTCTCGTTGTCCCGGCTGCGCGCGATCGGCTACGACGCCGCCGCCGACACCAGCCGTTATCTGGTCAGCGCGAACCTGGCGCTCTACAAGGACGGCTTCACCACCAAGTCCGACTGCCTGACCGCGGCGAACCCGGTCGCCGTGTACGAGTGCGGCCCGGGCATCGCCGAGCTCGCCGGCGCCGACGCGCTCGAGCGCTGGCGGGCCTACCAGCAGGATCACCAGAAGGTGATCTCGCTCGCGGAGAGCGGCCGGCCGGACGGCGCGGTGGAGGCGCTGACCGGCATCCGGCGCGGCGACGCGGCGTTCGACTTCGCCTACTTCGACGCCGCCGTGGGCGCCGTCACCGACGTACGCAAGCAAGGTTTCGATCGTGCCCTGAGCGGCGCGGAAAGCACACTGCGCGGCTGGGTGATCATCCCGATCGTGGCTCTGGTGCTGGTGATCCTGCTGGTTCCGATCGGCGTGCGCCGCCGCCTCGCCGAGTACCGCTGAGAGGTCCGCGATGAAGAAGCTCACGGCGGCCGTCGCCCTCGCCGCGCTCCTGTCCCTGACCGCCTGCTCGGACCCGGAGAAGAAGACCGATCCGGTTGCCTGCGCCTCCGGTTCGGCGGCCGGGCAGGGATCGTCCGCGCAGGCCAACGCGATCAACGAGTGGATCAAGCAGTATCAGATCGCCTGCGCGCAGGCGGCCGTGGCGTATGCGAGCGTCGGTTCCGGCACCGGCGTCACGTCCTTCCTGTCCGGCACGGGCGACTTCGCGGGCACGGACGCCGCGCTCAGCGACGCCGACCGGTCCGCGGCCGCTTCCCGCTGCGGTGGCAGCCCGGCGATCCACCTGCCGATGGTGATCGGCCCGATCGCGCTGGCCGTCAACGTGGCCGGCGTCGGGGAGCTGCGGCTGGCCCCGGCCACCATCGCGAAGATCTTCAGCGGCAGGATCACCGCCTGGAACGACAAGGCGATCGCCACCGACAATCCGGGCGTGGCGTTTCCGGCCACGCCGATCCGGGCCGTGCACCGGGCGGACAACTCCGGCACGACGTCCAACTTCACCCGGTTCCTGGCCGGGACGGCGAAGGCGGACTGGCCCTTCGAGCCGGCCGGTTCCTGGCCCGCGCCGGGCGGCGTCGCCGTGACCGGCAGCGATCGGCTGGCCGCGGCGATCGCCCGGACGGACGGCGCGATCGGCTATGTGGAGGCGTCCTATGCGCGGGTCAACGAGCTGACGACCGCCCTGGTGGGGGACTCGGGCGGCGGTTTCGTGGCGCCCACGGACGCCGCGGCGGCGGACGCGGTCGCGGCGGCGCGCCCGGCCGGTGGTGACGACCTGCGGCTCGACCTGAATTACGACGACTTGTACGGTGGTGCCTACCCGCTCGTGCAGGTCACCTACGAGGTGGTCTGCAAGGCGGGCGCGTCGGCGGTGACGCGTGGTTTCCTGGCCTACGCGGCGAGCCCGGAGGGGCAGGCCGCGGCGGGCGCGGTGGGGTATGCGCCGCTGCCGGCCGCCCTGCGGGAGCAGGTCCACGCGGCGGTCGCCGGCCTGCGGTGACCGGCCGATGGGCCGAGCAGTGGCGTCCAGGTGTTTGCGCTCACAACACGCTGCCTGCAGCATTACTCTGGATCTTGGGATCTTGTATAGTGAGCGTTAACATCGTGAGTGAAGGATGGCGACGTGACGATCGGCTCGGAGGCCCTGCGCCAGGATGTCTGGCTGGCCAACCAGGTGATCCCGAAGGCCGGGCTCGCGCAGCTCACCTGGGGCAACGTCAGCGGCGTCGACCGTGACGGTGGTTACTTCCTGATCAAGCCGTCCGGCGTCTCCTACGACGACCTCACCGCGGACATGCTCGTCCCGGTCGACCTGAAGACCGGCAAGGTGCTCGGCGGTGACCTGCGGCCCTCGGTCGACACCGAGTCGCACCGCGCGTTCTACCTGGCCTGGCCCTCGATCGGCGGCATCACCCACACGCACTCCACCAACGCGGTCGCGTTCGCGCAGGCCAACCGGGACATCCCGGTCCTCGGCACGACGCACGCGGACACGTTCAACGGTCCGGTTCCGGTGACCCGCGGGCTGACCCCCGAGGAGTGTGCCACCGATTACGAGTTCAACACCGGCCAGGTGATCATCGAGCTGATCGGCGACGACGAGGCCGCTGCCGGCATGCCGGGCGCGCTGGTCGCCAACCACGGCCCGTTCACCTGGGGCGTCAGTCCGAAGAAGTCGGTCGAGCACGCGATCATCGTCGAGGCGGTCGCCGAGATGGCGATCAAGACCCTCGCGCTGAACCCGGACGCGTTCACCCCGCAGCATCTGCAGGAGCGTCACTTCAAGCGCAAGCACGGCCCGGGCGCCTACTACGGAAATCCGGGCGCCACCAAGTCCTGACCAGCACCACCACGGCGTCTCGGACGCCATGCACCGGGTCCTGAACGGCTGACCCGGTGCCATCGAGTCGACCCGTCCGGGGCGCATCCGTAGCCGGTCGTCGCGGCAGCGAACGACCGGCGCCGAACAGAACGCGATGCGCCTTCGGGACGGGCCCTCTCGGGCCGCTGTGTCTCCGGTTCGCTGAATTGCCGGAGCGACGGGTGGCCCGCCGGCCCGGGCGTAGCTGGGAGCATCGCCCGGGCCGGCAAAACCAATCCCTTCGCGTGTACGCCGTGAGCCGCCCGCGCCGGAAGTGCGAGCGGTCACCCTTCACCGTCCGTATGCGGCGAGCCCGCCCGCCAGCGCGTCGAACGCGACCTCGGCCGTCCGGCGCGTCTCCTCCCGTACCGCATCGGGCTGGTGACCTGCAAGGATCTTCTGCCTGATCTCCGCGTGCAGCGCGGAGTCCGCGGCTGTGAGCAGGGCGGCCACGATGCGGGGCATCGGATCGTCCGGGTCCGCCCCCGTCTCCTGCCGCAGCGTCTCGGCGAGAGCCTCCTCGGCCCGGTCCCGCAGCTGACGCAGCCGCGCCTGCAGTGCCGCGCTCTGCTCGACGACCCGCCAGAACCGCTCGATCCCCGGATGCAGCCCGAGTGTCGCCTCGCCCCGCTCCAACTCGGCCAGGAAGGCCCGCCGCACCGCGTCCACCACCGACTCGGTCCGGGCCCGTGCCCGGATCGCCGCCGGCAGCCGCTGGGTCACCTCGTCCTGCCGATCGAAGAAAAGGTCCTCCTTGGTGGGGAAGTAGTTGAAAACCGTGTTCACCGACACCCGCACCAGGCGCGCCACGTCGGCGACGGTCACCCGGTCGAAGCCGTGCTCCAGGAACAACCCGAGCGCCGCGTCCGCGATCGCGACCCGCGTGGCCTGCTTCTTCTCCTCGCGCAATCCCACGACGGAATCATAGCGTGACCCAAAACTTGGTGTGACACCAAAAACATGCCTATGCTCGCGGCATGACTCTCATGTTCGGCATCTACCCCGGTGGCCTCGGCGTCACCGACGACAACCACGTCACCCAGGGCCCGCCGGAGGACTCCGGGAAGATCACGGCGGCGCTGGACCTCCTGAAACCCTCGCTCGTGCGGGGCTACGTCCACTACGACGACGCCACCGTCCGCGCCGCGGCGCCGAGGACGGAGGCGCCGCCCGCGCCGCACCGATACGCCACCGACGGCCGCCGTCTCGACCTCGTCGCCTGCTTCCGCGAGCCGGGCCTCGACCTGACCGGCTGGCTCGGCTTCCTCCGCGATCAACTGCGCACCCACGGCCCGCTCCTGGCGTCGTTGCAGGTCACCGAGGAGGCCAACCACGCCGGCCCCGGCGGCGACGGACGTTCCCCGGCGGTCCGGGACGCGCTGGTCACCGGCGTGATCGAGGCCGAACGGGAGGCCCGGCGACTTGGCCTCGACGTGCTGATCGGCTGCAACTCGACCCTGGACTTCTCGCCGGAGCAGGAGTTCTGGACAGACCTGGGCAAGCGTGGCGGTGACGAGTTCCGGGAGGCGCTGGACTACGCCGGGCTGGACTTCTTCCCGGACGTCTTCCACCCGATCCCGGCCGATCGGCTGCCCGTCGCCGTCGCCGGCGCGCTGGCCACCTTCCGCGAGCGGAGCCTTGCCGCCGCGGGCATCCCCGCCGAGGTGCCGCTGCACATCACCGAACACGGCTGGGGAACCGGCCCCGATCGTTCCGGCGAGCGGCAGGCCGAGGTGCTCGAGCTGGTCGTCGGCATCGTCGCCGAGAGATCAGCAGATCTCAACATTCGCGCGTACGAACATTTCGCCCTCCGTGACGCCGACTCCGCCAACCCGGACCCGGTCTTCCAGCTCGGACTGCTGCGCTCGGACTACACGCCGAAGCCGGCCTTCGAGACGTACCGCCGGCTGATCAGCACCCTGGGCGGCCCGCGATGAGCCGGCCGGTTCAGTGGCGCGGGGGATGGGTGAGGTCGCGGACGATGGCCTGAACCCGCTGACGCAGATTGGGCGTTGCCGGCCGGGCGTTGGCCGAGCGGGGCTGCGGCATGCGCGCGTTCCGGATCGGCCCGGGATCGCGGCTCGCCGAAGGGCCGCTGTTGCCCGGCGCGCGCGTCCCGGCCGAGCCGGCCCCAGCCACGGTCCCGGTCTCGTCGGCCTCGGTCGTGCCATGCTTGGTCCCGCCGGACTTGGTCCCGCCGTTCTCGGTCCAGCCGGGCCTGATCTCTCCGGGCCGGGCCTCTGCGGGCTTGATCTCTTCAGGACTGGTCCCGCCGGAACGGGGACGCGGGACGTCGACAGTGGAGGGCGCTGGCCGCGGCGCGACGGAGGGGCAGTGCCAGGTGAACGAGGCGCCGCCCAGGGTGACGGTGTCGCCGGCCGCGCAGAGCCCGGATTCGCGGTCCTCCGCAGCGGGAGTGTGACCGTAACTGATCATCAAACTGGTCACGGTGGCGTCCGGGTCGGTGTGGACCGCCCAGACCTCGCCGTGGCCGGTCAGGCCGGTGCCGCCGCTGGTGAACACGGAAGCGCGGCCGCGCAGCGGCAACGTGACGTCGTGGCCGAGGGCGTCGCGGATGCGCAGGGTTCCGGAGAGCCGGGGGTTCCGGCGGCGCAGCCGGCCGGGGAGACCTGTCTCGAACACCCCTCGGACTGTAACGGGCATGAGCCCACGCGTGCGGGTTCATTCACCGCTGCGGGTGAGCCGGAGCGAGTGAGCCGCTGCGGGGAGCCGGAGCCAGCGAGGCGCTGCGAGTGAGCCGGAATGAGCGAGGCGCTGCGGGTGAGCCGGAGCCAGTGAGTCGGAGGGAGCGGGCCGGAGCGAGTGAGCCCGAGCGGATCGCTGGGGCGAATGGGCCGGAGCGGGTGAGCCGGAGCGCCGTGCCCGCCCTGTCAACGGGTCGGCGCGGTGCTCGACCGCAGGATCACCTCCGGCACCACGAGGACGTGCGAGGGTGGCGTGTTCCCGTCCACCTGCGACATGTGGTTGAGGAGCAGCGACAACGCCCGCCGCCCCAGCTCCCCGAAGTCCTGGTGCATGGTGGTCAGCGGCGGATGGAAGTACCCCGAGTCGGGCATGTCGTCGAAGCCGACCACGCTGACGTCCTGCGGGACCCGCCGCCCGGCCTCGTGCAGCGCCCGCAACACTCCCAGTGCGATCCGGTCGTTGGCGCAGAAGATCGCGGTGACGGCCGGGTCCGCGGCGAGCCTGCGGCCCTGCTCGTAACCGGCGGCCGCGTCCCACCAGCCGGGCGTGACGGGCGGCACGACCGCCCCTGCGGCGTAGAGCGTGTCCCGCCATCCGTCGACCCGCGCCTGGGCTTCCGGCCAGTCCGGCGGCCCGGCCGCGTGGTGCACGGTGGCGTGCCCGAGGTCGAGCAGGTGCTGGGTGGCCAGGCGTGCTCCGGTGGCGTTGTCGACCCGTACCGTCGGGAAGGGATCCGCGCCGGAACCGGCGCCACCCACCGCGACACACGGCAGGCCGGTCGGGGCGTGGGTGAGCGCGTTGGTCACCGCCGGTTTGGGGGAGATCGCGATGATGCCGTCCACGTCGTGCTGCGCGAGCCGGTCGACGGCTTCCAGGACGGGCTGGTGGGCGAGCTCGCGGACGGTCGCGACGCTGACGAGGTAGCCGGCGGCGCGGGCCGCGCTCTCGATGCCGTACAGCATCGATTCCGGACCGAAGAGGGTGGTCTCGAAGCCGATGATGCCGAGGGTGCGGGACTCGCGGGTGGCCAGGGTGCGGGCCGCGAGGTTGCGCCGGTAGTTGAGCGACCGCATCGCGGCGAGCACCCGTTCCCGGGTCTCGGCCCGCACGTTGGGATGGTCGTTGATGACTCGCGAGACCGTCTGGTGGCTGACCCCGGCCAGTTTGGCGACGTCGCGCATGACGCTGCCCCGCACCTTGCCGGACCGCGGCCGGGGAGCGGCAAAAGGCATCTGGGCAGCCGGTTCGGTGTCCGGCGCGGGGTCTGAGGTCGGCATTGGAGGATGTTTACCAGGTAACCGAGTGGTGGCCGGGCGTGACATCGGAGTTCTTGCAATCTTCCGGAAACAACGATCCTGATCTCTTGACGAGCACGTTGAGAACGGTAACACTCACGAAACGCAAGCTGTGACGCCGGTCGCAGCGGCTTAGCGATCTCCCCGGTGCAGGTGTGTACACGTCTGCCGCTGGTCTGTTTGTTAACGGTAACAAGTTTCTGGAGGTTATGGTGCGCGTGAAGATGATGGCGGCGGCGCTGACGGGCCTGCTGGCCGTGTCGGCACTCGCCGGTTGCGGCGACAAGGGCGACGACACCGGCTCGGGTGGCGGTGGGGACGGCAAGCTCGTCCTCGGCTTCTCCCAGGTCGGTGCGGAGAGCGGCTGGCGTACCGCGAACACCAAGTCGATTCAGGACGCGGCGACGGCGGCCGGCTACGAGCTGAAGTTCTCCGACGCCCAGGGCAAGCAGGAGAAGCAGATCGAGGCGATCCGCAGCTTCATCACCCAGAAGGTCGACGTCATCGCGTTCTCGCCGGTGGTCACCTCGGGGTGGGACGCCGTGCTCAAGGAGGCCAAGGACGCCGACATCCCGGTGATCCTGACCGACCGCGCGGTGGACTCGCAGGACAAGACGCTCTACAAGACGTTCCTGGGCTCCGACTTCGTCAAGGAGGGCAAGGAGGCCGGCAACTGGCTGGTCAAGCAGTACGAGGGCAAGACCGACCCGGTCAACGTCGTCGAGCTGCAGGGCACGGTCGGCGCGGCGCCGGCGATCGACCGGCAGAAGGGCTTCGCCGAGGCGATCGCCACGAACCCGAACATCAAGATCGTCAAGTCGCAGTCCGGTAACTTCACCCGGGCCGAGGGCAAGACGGTGATGGAGGGCATCCTCCAGTCCACGCCGAAGATCGACGTGCTCTACGCCCACAACGACGACATGGGTCTCGGTGCGATCGAGGCGATCGAGGCGGCCGGCAAGAAGCCCGGCACCGACATCAAGATCATCACGGTCGACGCGGTCAAGGACGGCATGACCGCCCTGTCCGAGGGCAAGATCAACTTCATCGTGGAGTGCAGCCCGCTCCTCGGCCCGCAGCTGATGGACCTGGCCAAGAAGGTCAAGGCCGGCGACACGGTGGACCAGCGGATCCTGACCGTGGAGACCACGTTCACCCAGGAGCAGGCCAAGGCCGCTCTGCCGGACCGCAAGTACTGAGTTGAGGCAGGTGCGGGCCACTCCGGGAAGCCGGGGTGGCCCGCACGGCCGCGGAACGGAGTTCATCATGGGCGAGCCCACCACAAAACCGGTCCTCGAGATGACCGGCATCCGCAAGGTCTTCCCCGGCGTCGTCGCCCTGGACGGCGTCGACTTCCGTCTGTTCCCCGGCGAGGTGCACGCCCTGATGGGCGAGAACGGCGCCGGCAAGTCCACCCTGATCAAGGTACTCACCGGCGTCTACGATATCGACGGTGGTGACATTCTGCTCGGTGGCGACGAAGTGCACATCGCCGGCCCGCTCGCCGCGCAGAAGGCCGGGATCAGCACCGTCTACCAGGAGGTCAACCTCTGCACCAACCTCACGGTCGCGGAGAACATCTTCATCGGCCGGGAACCGCGGACCTTCGGCAAGATCCGCTGGGGCGTCATCCGCAAGCGCGCCGCCGAGCTGCTGGAACGGCTCGACCTGAACATCGACGTGTCGGCGCCGCTGAGCACGTACTCGCTCGCCATCCAGCAGATGGTGGCGATCGCCCGCGCGGTCGACATCTCGGCCCGGGTGGTGATCCTCGACGAGCCGACGTCCAGCCTGGACGCCTCCGAGGTGGAGCAGCTGTTCCGGGTGATGCGCCGGCTCAAGGCCGACGGGGTGGCGATCCTGTTCGTGTCGCACTTCCTCGACCAGATCTACGAGATCTCCGACCGGCTCACCGTGCTGCGCAACGGCCAGCTGATCGGCGAGTACCGGACCGCCGAGCTGCCTCAGGTCCAGCTCGTCGAGAAGATGATCGGCAAGGAGCTGGCCACGCTGGAGGGGCTCGAGGACAAGGCGTTGCGGTCCCGGACGAAGTCGGCCGCCGCCGAGCCGATCCTGCAGGCCAAGGGGGTCGGCCGGACGGGAGCGATCGCCCCGTTCGACCTGACCATCCACCGGGGCGAGGTCGTCGGCCTGGCCGGGCTGCTCGGCTCCGGCCGTACGGAGCTGGCCCGGCTGCTCTTCGGCGCGGACAAGGCCGACACGGGTGAGCTGAGCATCGACGGCAAGCCGGTCACGCTGCGCGACCCGCAGGTGGCGATGAGGCGGGGGATCGCCTTCTCCTCGGAGAACCGCCGCACCGAGGGCATCATCGGCGACCTCAGCGTCCGGGAGAACATCATCCTGGCACTGCAGGCCGCCCGCGGCTGGACCCGCCCGATCCCGCGCCGCAAGCAGGACGAGATCGTCGAGAAGTACATCAAGGCGCTGCAGATCCGGCCGGCCGACCCGGAGCGCCCGGTGCGCAACCTGTCCGGCGGCAACCAGCAGAAGGTCCTGCTCGCCCGCTGGCTCATCACCGAGCCGCGGCTGCTCATCATCGACGAGCCGACCCGGGGCATCGACGTCGGCGCCAAGGCGGAGATCCAGAAGCTGGTCGCCGAGCTCTCCGACGGCGGCATGGCGGTGCTGTTCGTCAGCGCCGAGCTGGAGGAGGTCCTGCGGCTCAGCCACAAGATCGCGGTCCTGCGGGACCGTCGCCTCATCGAGGAGCTGGACAACGGCGCCGGGGTCGACGCCGAGCGCATCATGCAAACCATCGCCAGTGGCCAGACCGCCAGCGGAGCAACCTCATGACCATCCTCAAGAACCGGCTTTTCTGGCCGGCCGCCATCCTGTTGGCGCTGCTGATCGTCAACGTGTTCACGTCCAACCAGTTCATCACCCTGCAGGACGGGCACCTGTTCGGCACGCTGATCGACATCCTCCGGGGCAGCGCGCCGCTGATCCTGGTCTCGCTCGGGATGACCCTGGTGATCTCGACCGGCGGCATCGACCTGTCGGTCGGCTCGGTGATGGCGATCTCCGGCGCGGTGGCCTGTCTGCTGATCAAGGACCTGGGCAACCAGAACGCGGTCGGCTCGGTGCTGCTGATCATGGCGGTCGCGATCGCCGTCTCGGCGGCGCTCGGGCTGTGGAACGGCTCGCTGGTCGCGATCGTCGGCATCCAGCCGATCATCGCGACGCTGATCCTGATGGTGGCCGGGCGCGGCCTGGCCCAGCTGATCACCGCCGGGCAGATCATCAACGTGCAGTCCAGCCCGTACGCCACGATCGCCACCGGTTTCTTCCTCACCCTGCCGGTCGCGTTCCTGATCGCCCTGGCCGCGATCGGACTGATCGCCGTGCTGACCCGGCGGACCGCACTCGGCCTGCTGCTCGAGTCGGTCGGCGGGAGCCCGAGCGCCAGCCGGCTGGCCGGCATCCAGGCCAAACGGATCACGGTCATGGTGTACGTGGTCTCCGGCGCCCTCGCCGGTCTCGCCGGCTTGATCTACAGCGCCAACATCAAGAGCGCGGACAGCATCTACGCCGGCAACCTGATCGAGCTCGACGCCATCCTGGCGGTCGTGATCGGCGGCACCGCGCTGATCGGCGGCCGGTTCTCGATCCTGGGCACCGTGCTCGGCGCCGTCCTGATCCAGACGCTGCAGGTCACCGTGGTCGGTATCGGGGTGCCGTCCAAGGCGACGCTGCTCTTCAAGGCGGTCGTCGTCGTGGTGCTCTGCCTGTCCCAGTCCGTGACCTTCCGCGAGAAGGTGTTCGGGCGCTTCAAGTCACGCCCCGCCGTGCGAGCCGAGGTTCCCGCATGACCACCATCGATGCCACGCCGCCGTCGACGAACCAGAAGGCGGCCGTCAACCCGCGCCGCCGCGTCTACCGGCCGAACACCAAGTACATCCCGATCCTGGCCACCCTGGCGCTGCTGATCGTGATGTACGTCAGCGGCATCGCCAACTACCGCAACTTCGACCAGCCCAGCGTCGTGGTCAACCTGTTCCGGGACAACGCGGTGCTGCTGGTCGTCACGGTCGGCATGACGTTCGTGATCCTCACGGGCGGCATCGACCTGTCGGTCGGCGCGGTCATCTCACTCACCACCACGCTGACCGCGACCCTGCTGCAGGGCGGCTGGCCGCCGCTGCTGGTGCTGCCGCTGGTGCTGCTCCTCGGCGCGCTGCTCGGCGCCGGGATGGGTGCGGTGATCCACTACTTCAAGGTGGAGCCGTTCATCGCCACCCTGGCCGGGCTGTTCCTGGCCCGCGGCCTGGCGCTGTTCATCAACCAGGAGTCGATCCCGATCCGGGACAAGCTCTGGACCACGCTCTCCGACATGCGCATCCCGCTCGGCGAGCACACCAGGACGACCCCGACCGCGGTGGTGGCCCTGTCGGCGGTGCTGATCGCGGCCGCTGTCCTGGCCTGGACCCGGTTCGGCCGCAACGTCTACGCGATCGGTGGCAGCGCCGACTCCGCGCTGCTCATGGGCCTGCCGGTGGCCCGGACCCGGATCGCCGTCTACACGGTCAGCGGGTTCTGCGCCGCGCTCGGCGGGGTGCTCTACACGATCAACTCCACCTCGGGGCACGCGCTGCAGGGCAGCGGCACCGAGCTGGACGCGATCGCCTCCTGCGTCATCGGTGGCGTCCTGCTCACCGGCGGCGCCGGTTACGTCTTCGGAAGTCTGCTCGGCGTGCTGGTCTACGGCATGATCGGCACGATCATCAACTTCCAGGGTGATCTGAACTCGGCGTGGACCCGGATCGTCGTCGGGATCCTGCTGTTCGGATTCATCCTTCTGCAGCGACTGGTCACGCGGAGGGCACGATGAGCAACGGGGAAATCTGGTTCCTGACCGGCAGTCAGGGGCTCTACGGCCCGGAGACGCTGGAACAGGTCGCCTCCCAGTCCCGGGAGATCGCCGCCCTCCTGGACTCCCAGCTCGACGCCGACGTGGTCTGGCAGCCGGTGCTGACCAGCCCGGAACAGATCCTGGACGTGTGCCGCCGGGCGTCGTCGACCCCCGGCGTGCTCGGCGTGATCACCTGGATGCACACGTTCTCGCCGGCCAAGATGTGGATCGCCGGCCTGGACGCGCTGCGTGCCCCGCTGCTGCACCTGCACACGCAGCACAACGTGGCGCTGCCCTGGTCCGAGATCGACATGGACTTCATGAACCTCAACCAGGCCGCGCACGGCGACCGTGAGTTCGGGTTCATCGAGACCCGGCTCGGGGTGCCGCGCAAGACCGTGGCCGGGCACGTCAGCAACCCGGCCGTGGTCGCGCGGATCGCGACCTGGGTGCGGGCGGCCCGCGGTTACTCGGCGATGCGGTCGCTGAAGCTGGCCCGCTTCGGCGACAACATGCGCGACGTCGCGGTGACCGAGGGGGACAAGGTCGAGGCGCAGCTGCGTTTCGGCGTCTCGGTCAACACGTACGGCGTGAACGACCTGGTCGCCGTGGTGGACCAGGTGACCGACGCGGAGATCGACAAGCTGGTCGGCGAGTACCAGGACGTCTACGAGATCGCGGCGGAGCTCCTGGACGACCGCAAGGAATCGCTGCGTTACGGCGCCCGGATCGAGATCGGACTGCGGCAGTTCCTGACCGAGGGCGGCTTCCGGGCGTTCACGTCGAACTTCGAGGACCTCGGCGGCCTGCGTCAACTGCCCGGCCTGGCCGTGCAGCGACTCATGGCCGACGGTTACGGCTTCGGCGGCGAGGGCGACTGGAAGACGTCGGTCCTGGTCCACACGCTGAAGGCGATGGCGCCGGGCGGCGGGACGTCCTTCATGGAGGACTACACCTACGACCTCACCCCGGGCAACGAGGTCATCCTCGGCGCCCACATGCTCGAGGTCTGCCCGTCGATCGCCGCGTCCACCCCCAAGCTGGAGATCCACCCGCTCGGCATCGGCGGCCGCGAGGACCCGGTCCGCCTGGTCTTCGACGCCGCCCCCGGCAGGGCGATCGTGCTCGGCCTGGCCGACCTGGGGGAGCGCTTCCGCCTGGTCGCCAACGAGATCGAGGTCGTGCCCCCGACCGCCCCGCTGCCGAAACTCCCGGTCGCGCGGGCGGTCTGGAAGCCGGCCCCGTCCCTGTCCACCTCCGCCGAGTGCTGGCTGACCGCGGGCGGCCCGCACCACACGGTCCTCTCGTCGGCGGTCGGCGCCGAGGAACTGGCCGACCTGGCCGACATGCTCGGCACCGAGCTGCTGCTCATCGACGAGAACACCACCACCAGGCAGTTCGCCAAGGAGGTCCGCTGGAACCAGGCCTACCACCGCCTGGCCCGCGGCCTCGCCCGCTAGGAACGCCGGGCATTCCCTGATCGAGGCCGGCCCGCACCCGCGGGCCGGCCTCGCTTCGTCACACCCATTCGCGCGTACGCCGTGAGCCCACGCCCGCCGTGCCGGCCCCGCGATGTGCGCCGGGTCAGTTCGTCGAGACGAACTTCGGGTGGCTCAGGAGGAAGCTGTCGATCTGGTCCTTCTTGATCGCCTTCAGCAGGGCCATCGTGTCGGCGCTCAGCTTCTCCACACTGCCGACCCCGGGGACGTCGGCCGAGTTCAGCCGGCCCTCGTTCGTCTTGATGGTGATCAGCTTCTCCGGCTTGAGGCTGCGCATCGACAGCGCCCAGTCGGCCAGGTCGACGCCGCCGGTGTCCACCGTCATGGCCTTGCCGAACGCGCCGAGGATCTTCGGCAGCTTGGTCGGCGAGTCGAGCCCGTCCTTGATCGCCTGGTTGATGATCGCCTTGAAGAACTGCTGCTGGTGCCGCTGCCGCCCGTAGTCCAGCGACTTGTCCTCCAGCAGGTCACGCTGGCGCACGAAGTCGAGGGCCTGGCTCGGGTTGAAGCACTGGTCGCCCTTCTTGTAGACGTTCGGCTTCACCCCGGCGATCGAGCGGTTGACAGTGCCGGTCTTGTTGATCACGTACGGCTTGGCGGTCTGGCCGTTCTTGTCCTTGCCGAGGTGGATCGAGGTGGTGGTGGTGTCCACGTACATGCAGACGCGGCCCAGCACGTTCACCACGTCCCGGAAGCCCTGGAAGTCGATGATCGCGCCGGCGTCCGGGGTGATCCCGGTCAGCTCCTTGATGGTCAGGGTGAGCAGCTCGAAGCCGTGCTTCAGCGCGTCGTCACCCTTGAGGCCCCAGGTCCCGTACGCGAACGCGGCGTTGATCTTCGCCTTGCCGGAGTTCCGGCTCTGCTTCCCGTTGTCGTAGGCCGGGATGGTGACGTAGCTGTCGCGCGGCAGCGAGATCATGTAGCCGCTGCTGTGGTCCTTGTTGATGTGCAGCAGGATGATCGAGTCGGAGCGCAGCGGCTCGCCGTTGGTCTGGTCGGGCCGCTGATCGATGCCGACGAGCAGGATGTTCTTCGCCCCGGTGAGGCCGTCGTCGGCCTTCGCCGTGCTCGTCGGTGCGGCCGAGCCGATCAGCGACACCTTGTCGATCGAGGACGTTGCCGCGGCCACCGTGGCCTGCAGGCTGATCACGCCACCGCCACCCACCACCAGCAACAACACGCCGAGGATCATGGTCCAGATCGCCCAGCGCGGGGTTCGTCGTCGTTTGCCGGTGGTCGCCAAAACATCTCCCCGTGGTCAGGTGGTGGTCCCACCTTCAAAGACGGGGTCGGCCCGGCAAAATGCTGTCCGAGAATTGATGTACGTTGGATGATTTCTGGGTTAACGGAAGATGAACTTCATACGGTTTCCAGGCTGACATAGTCGAGATCGCCGGCGTAGTAGTCGCACCCCACGGTCCGCTGATCACAGTCCAGCTTCCCGCCGATCGTCAGGGGCCAGTTGTTGCGGATGGCGCCCGTCCACCCGGCCCGCCCGGCCACCCGCTCGCCGTCGATCGCCAGCGCGACGCCGGTGCTGACCCGCACACAGGTCACGACGTGCCACTCGCCGTCGTTGATCGGATAGGGCGCGTCGGCCTCCAGCACCCCCCGGTCGCCCCGGAACGAGCACTGCACCTTCCCGTTCGGGATCTGCAGCTTGAAGTTGCCGCCCTCGGTCGCGGACTGGCCTTTCTGGACGATGTTGCCGAAGTGGCCGGTGGTGCGCAGCCGCAGCGTCACCGCGAAGTCCCGGACGCCGGGATTCATCGCCGGATCGTTCGGAACGACGACCAGATGGCCCGGGCGGGCCGGCGGGGTGTCCGGCTCCAGCCGGTCGAACCGGTACCCGATCGCGCCCCGGACGACGGTCCCGGTCCCGACCTCCCGGCCGATCTGTCCGTCAAGTCGGTTCCCGCTGCTGTCGGACATCCGGGTGGCGCCGGACGGCTCGTCCATGGCCCAGTAGGCGATCGGGACGACCGCCGAGGCGTGCGCCGCCATCGGCGTACCGGCCAGCAGGATCGTCGTGGCCAGCAGCGGGAGCCATCGTCGCATCGGGGTCCTCGAGGGATGTCGGAGCAGAATCCTTACGAGACTAATCGTGCTTATCCCCATGAACGTATTCAACCGGCCAAAACCCCATCCACAGGGTGCTTGCCGACCCTGGCTGAGTGCCGGTTCAGCTTGGTAGCATCCCGCCGATCATGACTGACACCCCTCGCTGGTCATGGCGCTCCAGGAACTGACATTTCAGATAAGGATCGTGGCGACGTGCTGCTGAACGGGACTGACGGTGAGACCTCGGAGCACAAGGTGATCGCGCCCAACTCCGGGATGCCCGCCCCCGGCCTGCCCAGCCCGGGCCTGCCGAACCAGGCTCTTCAGGTGCTCGCCCTCGCGCAGCGCACCGCCGAGGAGCACGTCGCCAGCGCCCAGCACCACGCGGACAAGATCCGCACCGACGCGCTCGCGGCCGCCGAGCAGATCGCCCGCGACGCCCAGGCCCACGCCAGCAACGTGCGCCAGGAGGCCGACCGGGTGCTCGCCGAGGCGCGGGCCGCGACGGAGCAGATGGCCCGCGAGGCGCAGTCGCGCGCCGAGGAGGCCCGCCGCGCCGCCGACAAGATCGTCGCGGACGCCCGCCAGCGTGCCGAGTCCATCGGTGCCGACGCGATGCACGGCGCCGAGCAGCTCAAGCTGCAGGCCCAGCAGCGCTATGACGACGTGGTCGGCAGCCTGGGCGCCAAGCGCGAGGCGCTGCAGCAGCAGATCGAGGCCCTGGAGAACTTCGACCGTGAGTACCGGGGCCGCCTGACCCAGTTCATGCAGGGGCAGCTGCGCGCCCTCTGGGCCGACGCCCCGCAGGTCACCGCCGAGGTGATCGACGAGGAGCCGGTCGCCGAGGAGATCGAGGCCGGCCCGCGCCGCGGTCACCACTCGGTCACCGAGGAGACCGAGCAGCCCGAGGAGCACTGAGCAGTCCGAGGAGCACTGAGCTCGGGCACTGCGAAACGGCCAGGACCTGCGTGGTCCTGGCCGTTTCGCTTGCCTCGGTACGCCGTGGGCCGCCCGCTCACACGAAACGCTGGCGGATCTCCCCGATCCCGTCCACCCGGCTGACCAGCACCTCGCCCGGTTGCAGGTACCGTGGCGGCTCCCGCCGATTCCCCACGCCCGCCGGCGTCCCCGTGAAGATCAGGTCGCCGGGCAGCAGCGGGCACACCGCCGAGATCCTGGCGACCAGCTCGTCGATTCCGAAGATCATCTCGCTGGTGCGCCCCGACTGGACGCGCTCGTCACCGAGGAAGCATGCGAACCCGAGGTCGTCCCGGTCGCCGAACTCGTCGGCGGTGACCGCCACCGGCCCGGTCGGCCCGAACCCGGGGAACGACTTGCCGAGCGAGAACTGCGCCGGCCTGCCCTGGAGCTGCACCGTCCGCTCGGACAGGTCCTGCCCCACGGTCAGCCCGGCCACGGAGTCCCACGCGTGCGCCCGCTCGATCCGGTGGCCGCCGGCCCCGATCACGGCGACGACCTCGATCTCCCAGTCCGGTTTCCCGGGCGGCAGCGTCACCTCGGTGATCGGCCCGGTGATGCAGGACGGGAACTTGGTGAACAGCAGCGGCTCCTCCGGCGCCTGGAAGCCGGCCTCCGCGGCGTGCGGCCGGTAGTTCAGCGCGACCGCGAAGACCTGCCGCGGCCGCGGCGACGGCGCGCCCAGCTCCCGCTCGGTGAAGGGCACGGACCCGGCGAAGTCCGCGGTGGCGGCCCACGCGGAGAACTCGGCGAAGCGGGCCAGGGTCGTGTTCACGTCCGCGGAGAACCGGCCGCCGCTGTGCTTCTCGACGTCGAGCGCCCGGTCGCCGTCGATCACGACCAGCCGCCCGGACAGGGTCCCGAATCGCACGGCTCAGTCCGTGTAGATCGAGCTGGAGTACGGCTCGGTGTCGTGGGCCGACTTCCACGGCACCACCGTGTTGCGCAGCAGCCCGACCCCCTGGATCTCGGCCTCCACCACGTCGCCCGGCTTGAGGTAGAAGTCGAACGGATTCGGCTGCACGGCGGCCACCCCGGAGATCGTGCCGGTGGTGATGATGTCACCGGCCGAGTAACCCTGCGGCGAGTGGAACGCGACCAGGTCCCGCAGCCCGAGCACCATGTCCGAGGTGTTCCCGGACTGCCGGACCTGGCCGTTGACCCGCAGCTCCATGCCGAGGTCGTGTGGGTCGGCGATCTCGTCGGCGGTGACGATCCACGGGCCGATCGGGCAGAACGTGTCGATGCCCTTGGAGAACGAGAAGACCCCGGACTGCATCTCGCGCCGCTGGATGTCGCGCGCGGTGATGTCGTTGAACACCGTGTACCCCGCGATGTAGTCGCCGGCCTCCTCCGGGCCGAACCAGCGGCCGGACTTCCCGATGATCACGGCCAGCTCCAGCTCGTAGTCCAGCTCCTTGGTGAGCCCCTCCGGGTAGACGATGTCGTCCTCCGGGCCGATGATCGCGTCGACGTTCTGGAAGAACACGATCCCCTTGTGCACGGGGTGCGACCAGTTCACCTTCTGCAGCTCCTGGTGGTGCACCGCGAAGTTGCCGGCGGTGTGGAAGAACTTCTTCGGCTGGATCGGCGCCCGCAGCCGCACGCTCGCCAGGGGCAGCACCGTGCCCGTCTCGTCGACGCCGCCGCCGCGCTCGAAGAACTCCCGGGTCGAGCCGACCGCCAGCTCGACGACCTCGTCGCCCTCGATCCGGCCGACCCGTCCCTCGTCGAATGTCACCAGTCGCATGCTCGCCTCGTTTTCACTGACCCGTTTTCACTGGCTCGTTTTCACTGTGTGAAAGTCTGTTTCAATCAGGAAAATCCTGCGTCGCGGAACCCTCGGTGTCAAGGGACCCGGGTGCCGCGACCCGGAAGACGCGTAGCTGCAGGGCGAGCGTCGAGTAGTAGCCGATCAGCGTCGTGAGCTCGAACAACACCGGCAGGCCGAGCACGTCGCGGGCGCTCGCGAACTCGTCGTCGGTCAGGTCGCCGCGCTCGGCCAGCGCGGCCGACAGATCCGCGATCAGCCGATCCGCCGGGTCGGTGAAGACGGTGGCGTCGCCGGTGCGCAGCGCGTGCAACTCCGGCGTGGTGAAGCCGGCCGCGGCGGCCACGGCCTCGTGGGCGTACCTCTCGAAATCGGAACGCCGGACCCGGGCGACGGTGAGAATCGCGATCTCCCTGGCCCGGGTGCTCAGCGCGGTGCGGTAGCGCACCGCGCTGCCCAGCTCCTGGAGCGCGGCGCCCAGCCCGGGCTGCAGCAACATCGCGTTGAACGGCCCCTCCAGGCCGCCCTCGTCGTCAACGAGCCGGAACGCCGAGCCGTTCGCCCGGGGACCACCGGCGATCGCGTCGTAGACCGCGCGCTGCTCGTCGTCCAGCTCGCCGGGGAGGAGCTTGCGCAGCCTCACGCCGCGTGGCCCAGCAGCGCCGAGATGTCCTGACAGGCCTCGCTGACCAGTGGTTTCAGCTCACGGACGATGCGCTGCGTGGACCAGTCGCGCGACTGCACGGCCAGGTTCGCGCCGGCCACGACCGTCCCCTTCGCATCGCGGACCGGCGCCGCGACCGAACGCAGCCCGTAGGCCAGCTCCTCGTCCTGCATGGCCCAGCCGTCGCTGCGGATCTTGGCCAGCTCGTCGCGCAGCTCGTCCAGGCTTACCTTCGCGTTCGGCCCGTGCAGCCGGGCGAAGGAGCTCTCCGTCACGCGCGACGTCAGATCGTCCTCGGGGAGGTGCGCGAGCAGCAGCTTGCCGATCGACGTGTGCACGGCCGGCAGCGTCGAGCCGACCTGGATGTTCGCCGTGACCAGGTCCGAGTTGCGCAGCCGGACCAGGTAGAGCACCTGATCGGCGGTGAGCACCGCCAGGTTGACCGTCTCGCCGGTGGCCGTGGCGAGCCGCTGGAGCCGGGGCGTGGCCAGCTCGACCAGGTCCAGGCTGCGCAGGGCGGCGGTGCCGAGCGTCAGCACGCGGACCCCCGGGCGGTAGTCGCCGTTCGGCAGGTGGTCCAGATAGCCCTCGGCCGTCAAGGTCATCACCACCCGGTAGACCGTGGGCAGCGGCATGCCGACCGCCGGCGCGATGTCGCTGATCCGCCAGGCAGGCCGCTGCTCGCTGAAGAGCGAGAGGATCCGCAGGCCTTTGGCCAGGGCCTCCACCCGGTACTCGGGTTTCTCCCCGTCCTTCTTCTCCGGCATCGGCGTCCTCGTCCTCCGTCTCGCGCGGCTGGACAGACGTCCGTGCCGCGGTCTAGCGTTGTCACGAGAAACCTACTTTCATCTAGTGAAAGTTGGCAAGAGCTTCCCGGAACGGTGAGTGCCGATGACCATGACCGACTGGTTGCAACTACGTGAGCGTCCCACCCTGGTGGTCGGGGCGGGCGGTCTCGGCGGCGCCGCGGCGCAGGCACTCGCCCTCGCCGGCGCGCGCGTGCTCCTGGCCGACGTCGACCCGGAGGCTCTGGAGACGGTCCGGCTCCGCACGAAGGAGTCCGGAGCGGAGATCAACACCGTTCAGGCCGATTTGCGTACGGCGCCGGCGTGCCGATCCCTCGTCGGGGAAGCCGTCTCCCTGCTCGGCGGCCTCGACGTGTTCCTGCACGCCGTCGGTCGCAACGTGCGCAAACCCGTCGTCGAGCTGGACGACGACGACTGGGAGTCGGTCGTGAACCTGAACCTGTCGACGGCGTACTGGACCGGTCAGGCCGTCGGCAGGACCATGGTCGCCCGGGGCTACGGGCGGATGGTCTTCTGCTCGTCGGTCTCCGGGCTGCTCGCCCACCCGAACCACGCGCCGTACGCGGCCACCAAGGGCGGGCTCAACCAGCTGCTGCGCGTGATGGCCCGGGAGTGGGCGCCGCACGGCGTGACCGTGAACGGGGTCGCGCCCGGCTACATCGAAACCGGCCTGACCAGGGAATACCTCGACCGCGACGGCAACCGGGAGAAGTTGCAGTCGCTCGTCCCCGCCGGCCGGCTCGGTCGTCCCGCCGAGGTCGCCGACGCCATCACGTTCCTCGCCTCCGACCGGGCCGCGTTCGTCACCGGCCAGGTCCTCTACATCGACGGTGGCCGCACCCTCGTCTAAGGAGTCCGCTCGTGTCCAACCCTGTCATCACCCAGCGCTTCCCGGGCCGGTCCGTGCTGGTCACCGGCGCCGGCACCGGCTTCGGCGCGGAGATCGCGTTCCGCGCCGCCCAGGAGGGCGCCCGGGTCGGCGTGCACTACCGCAGCTCCAAGGACGGCGCTCTCCGGACGGCCGAGCGGATCCGCGCGATCGGCGGCGAGGCCGAGCTGTTCCAGGCCGACATCACCAGCTGGGACGACATCAAGCGCCTGGCCGACGAGTCGTTCGCGGCGTTCGGCGGCCTCGACGTCCTGATCAACAACGTCGGTGACGTGGCCCGCGACCAGATGTCCTGGCGCGACATCACCGAGGAGTCGATCGACCACGTCCTCGACGTCGACATCAAGGGCACGCTGCTCTGCGTCCACGAGTTCGGCGCCCGCATGCTCGACCAGGGCCACGGCAACATCGTCAACATCGGCTCCACGGTCGTGGTCCGCGGCAGCGCCCGCGCCCCGCAGTACGCCGCCGCGAAGTACGGCATCATCGGCCTGACGAAGTCCTACGCTGCCGCCTTCGCCCCCACGGTCCGCGTGAACGTCTTCGCCCCCGGCTTCATCGAGACCGAGGCGACGCTGAAGCGCGACGACTGGAAGTCCGGCCGGGGCGACAAGCTGCGCTCGATGACCCCGATGGGCCGCATCCCCGGCCCGGCGGAGCTGGCCGGCGCCGCCCTGTTCCTGGCCACCGACGACGCGGCGCACATGACGGGCTCGTTCCTGCTGGCCGACGGCGGCTACAACATGGTCGGCGCCTGACCCACCCCGAGACCGCCCGCCCACCGTGGCCCGGCGCAGCGTGGCCCGGCGCAGCGTGGCCCGGCGCAGCGTGGCCCGGCCCTGTGTGGGTGGTTCCAGTGCGGGCCGGCCCTGGTGGGGGCCGGCCCGTTTCCGTGCCGCGCGATGTCGCGCCGTGGTCCCGGCGTCCGCGCGCCTCGCCCTTCCGGCTGGTGCTCATGGGCGTTATCCGACCCGGATAACGCCCATGAGCACCAGCCGGACACCGCGACCGCGGCTGGGCATCGAGGGCCGGCTTCGTCGCGGCCCTCGCGGTGGGGCAGCAGCCCGTCTCCTGGGACGCGCAACGCTGCGTGCGCGGAGCGAGGGGCGGCGGGTCAGCGGATGCGGCGGACGAACAGGATCGTGACCGCGGACAGCAACCCCAGCACGGCCAGGACCGCGAAGAACGCCGGGTAGTTGCTGGACCCGCTGACGCCCAGGACGGCGACGGCGACGACGGGGGCGCCCACGTTCGGGAGGAGCGTGGCGACCTGGTAGACGCTCATGGCCTTGCCGGCGTGGGCCTGGTCCGGCACCACCTCCGCGGCGATGGCGATGTCGACCGTCAGGTAGATGGCCTGGCCGACGGAGAGGATCAGCCACGCGGTCAGGAAGCCGTCGAGGGACTGGGTCACCGAGGCGACGACCAGGCCGGCGGCCAGGATGATCGCGCCGACCGTGACGAACGCCTTGCGGCGGCCCAGCCGGTCGGACAGGTAACCGGAGAGCAGGAAACACACCACCGAGACGGGCGTCGAGACGGCGGTGAACGTCGCGTACTTCGCGGTGGCGTCGTCGATCGACATGCCCACCGTGTCGGTCAGGTAGTACGTCGCGTAGGTCTGCACGCCCACGTAGGCCAGGCCGATCAGGAACCGGCTCACCCAGTTCCACGCGAAGTCGCGGTCACCGTCGGTGCGGATCCAGTAGCTGGCGGCGAATTGCCGTACGCCGAAAGCGGGGAAATCGCCCGAGGCGGAACGGTCGGCGTGGCGGATCACCTGAGCCAGGAGCAGCACGGCGGCCACCGCGACGACGCCGGGCACGGCCAGCATGAGCAGCTGCCGGTGGACGAGTCTGCTGCCGAGGAAGACGCCGCTGAGCACTGACAGCGCGACGACGAAACCGATCAGGCCGGAGAGACGGGCCCGCAGCCGGTCCGGGACGAGCTCGGGGATCAGCGGGAGGAAGCCGGCGAACGCGGCGCTGGTGCCGAGCGACCCGATCGCCCAGCCCGCGGCGACACCGCCGACCGTGGGGACGCTGCCGGCGATGATCAGGCCGAGCAGGGCGGTGAGTGCGCCGCCGACGAGCCAGGGGCGGCGACGGCCGAAACCTGACCGGGTTCGATCACTGAGCGCGCCGAACAGCGGCAGCGACAGGATCGACATGACCGCGCCGGCGCCGATGACGGTGGAGAGCGCGACTGTCTTGCCGGCCGGGTCGATCTCGGTGATCCGGACGGCGAGGGTGACGATCTGCGGGGTCAGCCCGGCGAAGTAGAGGCCGAAGGCGGCCAGCGCGAGCGCGGGGACGAGGAGGCGCGGTGCGGGCGGCCGAACGTCGTCGTCGGGCGGGACGACCGCTGCGGGCATGTCGGACACGAGGGCCTCCCCGGCTCTACTTTCACTGGATGAAAGCTGGTTTCATATCGATTGCCGCGACATTAAGCCTCGAGGCGGGCCATGTCCACAGATCGCGAGTCGGCAACCCGAAGATCTTGTGGCTGTTGACACATCCGCGCGCACCGAGAAACACTCGGGTAACACGCACTGGAAAGTAGTTCTCACCTAGTGAAAGTGGCGGAACGATGGCGCGCACGGTTTTCACCAACGGACTGGTCTTCGACGGCTCGGGCGCGGCTCCTGCCCCCGGTGAGGTCGTCGTCGAGGGGGACAGGGTGACCGAGGTGCGCACCGGCTGGCGGGAGACGCACGAGGCCGGCGACGTGATCGTCGACGCGACCGGCGCCACGGTGATGCCCGGCATGGTGGAGTCGCACTGCCACCTGACGTTCCCGTCGGCGGTCGGGCACCTCGACCCGAGCTTCAACCCGCCGCTCGACGTCAGCTTCTTCCACCACATCGAGGGCCTGGAGTCCGAGCTGGCCCGCGCCGAGCGCAACGCGAAGATCCTGCTCGACCACGGTTTCACCTCGGCGTACTCGGCCGGGTCGATCCTGCCCATGCCGGTCGAGGTGATCCTGCGCGACAAGATCAAGGCGGGCGTCGTGCCCGGCCCGCGGATGCGCGCGGCCAGCATGGAGCGCGACAACCACCCGATCCGGCCGGACGGGCACGTCGAGCCCGACTGGCAGGGCCCGGACGCGTGCCGGCGCTGGGTGCGGGACATGGCCGCGCAGGGCTACGACAGTGTCAAGTTCCTGCTGAGCAACGACGACGTGTTCGTGCCGGGCGGCTCCCAGCTCACGCAGTACACCGAGGAGGAGGCGCGGGCCGCCGGTGAGCAGGCCCGCGAGTCCGGGGTCTGGCTCAACTGCCACGCGCAGTCCGCGGAGTCCGTCAAGATCGCCGTGCGGGCCGGCTTCCGGTCGATCTACCACTGCACGTACGCCGACGAGGAAGCCCTGGACCTGCTCGAATCGGTGAAGGACACGGTCTTCGTCTCGCCCGCGCCGGGCATCATCTACGCCAACGTGCACGAGGGCGAGGAGTTCGGCATCACCCGCGAGGTCGCCGAGAGGATGGGCTCGGTCGACGCGCTCGAGGGCATGGCCCGGGTCTACCCGGAGATCCGCAAGCGCGGTATCCGTGCGCTGCCCGGCGGGGATTACGGCTTCCCGAACAACCCGATCGGCCGCAACGCCCGTGACCTGCAGCTCTTCGTCGACATGCTGGGTTACACCCCGCTGGAGATGCTGGTGGCGGCCACGAAGCTCGGCGGCGAGCTTGTCGACTTCGGGAATCTGGGCATGCTCCGGGAGGGCTGGATCGCCGACGTCCTGGTCGTGCGCGGCAACCCCGCCGAGGACCTGCGCCTGCTGCAGGAGCGCGACAACCTGCTGGCGATCATGCAGAGCGGCACGTTCCACAAGGCACCGGTCGCGGCGTGATCACGCATCATCGGGAGGTCGTCTTCGCGACCCGGCCGGGCTTCCGGCCGCTGGCCCTGGACCTCCACGTTCCCGAGAGCCCGCGAGCGCTCTGCGTCTACCTGCACGGCGGCGGCTGGCGCGCCGGCACCCGCACCGAGGGCCCCGGTAACGTCAAGACCTGGCAACCCGGATTCTTCCCGTACGTCGCGAGCACCGGCCTGGCCATCGCCTCCGTCGACTACCGTCTCTCCGCCGAGGCGACCTTCCCGGCCCAGTCCGACGACGTGGCGGCCGCGATCGGCTTCCTCGCCGAGCACCGGGCCCGTCTCGGCATCACGACGGACCGCACCGTGATCTGGGGTGTCTCCGCCGGTGGCCATCTGGCCGCCCTCGCCGCGCTGGAGCCGCGGCACCGGATCGCCGCCGCGGTCTGCTGGTACCCGGTCACCGACCTGGACGCTCTCGCCGAGGACGTCGCGGAGGCCGGTGGCCGCCCCGCCCGCGGCGCCGACTCACGGGAGGGCGCCCTGCTCGGCGCCGCCCTCGACGACGTGCCCGGCCTGGTCGCCGCCGCCAGCCCGGTCAACCAGGTCGGCCCGGGCGCACCCCCGTTCCTGTTCCTGCACGGCGACGCGGATGTCGCGGTGCCACCCCGGCAATCCGAGCGCCTGGCCGAGGCCTTGCGCGCGGCCGGCGGCGAGGCGACGGTCGAGCTGGTCCCGGGGGCCGGCCACATGTTCCCCGAGCTGGACGAGCCCGCGACCCGGGCGGTCACCGACAGGTCGGTGCGTTTCCTGCGGGATCACGCCGCATAGACACACCTCCCGTCGACGGCGGGATCACGCCGTATAGACACGCCTCCCGTCGACGAAGGTCATGGCGACCGACGCGTCGCCGATCGCGGCGGCCGGGGCCGCGAACAGGTCCCGATCCAGCACCACCAGATCGGCGCGGAACCCGGGCCGGATGCTGCCGGTGTCGTCCAGCCGGTTCACGAACGCCGACCCGGCCGTGTACGCCGTCAACGCGGTGGCCAGATCCAGCTCCTGCCCCGGCAGGAACGCGTCATACCCACTTCCGTGATGCGCCCGGTTCACCGCCACGTGGATTGCCTGCAACGGGTCCGGCGTGGTCACCGGCCAGTCACTGCCGGCGGCCAGGTGCACCCCGGCCCGCCACAGGTCGCCGAACGGATACTGCCGCGCGGCCAGCTCCGGCGTCAGGAACGGAATGGTCAGCTCGTCCATCTGCGGCTCGTGCGAGGCCCAGAACGCCTGCAGGTTCGCCGTCGCCCCGAGCGCCCGGAACCGCGGGATGTCGTCGGGGTGCACGACCTGCAGGTGAGCCAGGTGCGGCCGGGTGTCCCGGAAGCCGTTGGCCGCCCGGGCCGCCGCCACCGCGTCGAGCGCCTCCCGCACCGCCCGGTCCCCGAGCGCGTGGAAGTGCACCTGGAACCCGTGCGCGTCGAGCGAGGTCACGAACCCGCGCAGCGCGTCCGGGTCGATGAACGACAGACCCGCATTCGCCGTGGCGCACCCGCACGAGTCCCGATAGGTCTGGGTCATCGCGGCCGTGAAGTTCTCCGCGACGCCGTCGAGCATCAGTTTCACGCTGTCGGCGCGCAGCCGCCCGACGGTGTGCCGCTCCCGCTTGGCGAGCAGCTCGGGGATCTGCTCGGCGCCACGGTCCCGGTCCCACCAGAGCGCGCCGACGACCGTCGCGGTCAGCTGCCCGGTGGTGGCCGCCTCCAGGTAGGCGTCGGCGACGTCGGGATAGCCGTTGGCCGCGCAGAGCATCGCGTCCTGCCAGGCGGTGACGCCCAGCGAGTGCAGCAGCGTCTGGGCCCGGAGCAGCCCGGCCAGGCGCTCGGCCGGGGTCGTGCCGGGCAGCAGTCTCGCGACGAGCTGCATCGCGCCCTCCTGCAGCCCGCCGGCGGGCGTGCCGTCGAGCCGCCGGTCGATCCGCCCGTCGGCCGGGTCGGGGGTCCCGGCGTCGATCCCGGCGAGCTGAAGGGCGCGGCTGTTCACCCAGGCGCCGTGGTGGTCGCGGTTGATCAGGTAGACCGGGCGGTCGGGCACGACCCGGTCGAGCAGCTCACGGCCGGGGACGCCGCCGGGGAAGACCTCCATCGCCCAGCCGCCGCCGCTGATCCACTCCAGGCCGGGGTGGGCGTCGGCGTAGTCCCGGACGCGGCGCAGATACTCCTCGAGATCGGTGGTGCCGGTCAGATCGCACTGGTTCAGCTCGGTGCCGCCGAGCACGGCATGGACGTGCGCGTCCTGGAACCCGGGCAGCAGCAGCCGCCCGGCCAGGTCGATCACCTCGGTCCGCGGGCCGGCCAGCTCGCGGACGTCGTCGGCGCCCACGGCGAGGACCCGCCCCGCCGCGACGGCCACGGTGGTGGCCGGCCCGCGCAGCGGGTCGGCGGTGAAGACGGAACCGTTCGTGAGAACCAGATCGGCAGGCATGCGCCCATCTGATCACGCCCGGGGTGTCACCGCGGTGTCAGCCGCCGCCACCTCAGCGGACCGCCGAATCTCGCCGGCGACTCACGCCCGCGGTGCCGGCCGCCGCCACCTCGGCGGGCCGCCGGACCGCGCCGGCGACCAGCAGCGCGACCAGCGCCACCAGGCACGCGACGGACCCGGGCACCTGATGCGCGGCCACGCAGGCGACGAGCGCGAGGTATCCCAGCAGCAGCGCGAGCACCTGCCGCCGCGGCCGTTCCCCGTCGCCGAGCAGCGCGAACCCGAGAATCGTCGCGACCGCGACCGGCGTCCAGTAGTAGCGCAGGGCGACCGGGTCGGTGAGCAGCCGCGTCAGGCTCGCCGCCGCCGGCGCCGCGGCGCAGACGATCCGCTGCCGCCGGAAGACCCGGGCGACCACCGCGCAGGCGCCGGCCACCAGCACCGCCTGGACCAGCCGCAGCTCCCAGGTCACCGCGGTCAGTTCCGGGAACAGTTGCCGCACCAGCGTGCCCCGCTCGACGGCCCACACGTGGCCGAGCATGTTGAAGTTCCCGGCCAGCACGAACGGCAGGTAGAACGCGGAGCCGGCGGCCCCGGCGAGCACCCACACGCGGATCGCCCGGCGAAGTCCGGTCACTGCCAGCAGACAGGGAAAACCCAGGACCGCCCAGGGGGCGATCGCCACCGACACCCCGAGGAGGGCGGCGGCGGTCACCGTCCGCCCCCGGCGCAGGACCAGACTCGCGTACGCCCACAGCAGCGGAATCGCGAGCTCGGCAGGGTGCCCGAACCAGGGGAGCGGAACGGCGAGCCACAGCAGCACCAGCAGTCCCGTCGCGGTCTCCCGCAGCGCCGCGCCCGTCCCGCGCCCGGTCCCGGACCGCCGGCACAACGCCATCGCGCCCAGCGTCAGCCCGGCGTTCACGGCGACGCGCACCGCGGCGGCGGGCATCCCGGCCGACCCGCCGAGCATCAGCAGCCGACTGATCAGGAGCTGGATCGGGCCGGCCTGGTTCCACCCGTCCTCGTAGATCCCGCTGAGGTGCCCGTCGAGGATCCGCTGCCCGTACGCGGCGAACTCGCCGAGGTCGACCGGCTGGTCCGTGACGATCAGCGCGAGCAGGGCGGCGCCGAGGGCCCCGGCGATCCAGCGCAGGCGCAGTGCCGGCTCCACCCAGCGCGGAAGTTTCTGGTCCACATCCGGTTAGTTCGGCAGCCGCGCCCGATGATGAGGTGCCGCTCGGGTGCACACCGGCGCGCCGCGGCGGGCTCTTGGGAAGAATGCGGCATCAAACCCTCGCGCGATGTGGGGACCGCCACGGTCCCCGACGGACCGGTCTGGTCCAGAAAGGTCTACGGTGGTCCTATGCCCCGCCCCACCAAGCAGCAGATCGACGACGAGATCCTGGACGCCGCCGCCGGTCTGTTTGCCCGGCACGGTTTCAAGGAAACGTCGGTCCAGCGGATCGCGGACGCGGTGGGTTACTCGAAGACCGGGCTGCTGCACCGCTTCCCGACCAAGGAAGCGCTGCAGGAATCGGTCATCGAGCGCTGCGTGCGGCAGATCCGGGAGGTGGCGGCGCTCGCCGCGCCGCTGCCGCCCGGGCCGGAGCGTGACCGCACGGTGATCAGCGGGGTCGCCCAGCTCGCGCTGGGTCAGCCCGGCGCTGTCGCGTTGCTGCTGTCCTGCCTGCTCGCCGACCGGGAGAGCGAGTTCGGCGCGGCGCTGGAGATGATCGGTGAGGAGGTCGCCGCGGCGTTCGGCGACCAGCCGTTCACCGGCGCGGCCCTCGGCACCCCGGGCTCGCTGAGCGACTCGGTCCGGTCGGTGCGGGTCGTCGGCGCGCTCGGGGCGCTCGCGGTCGCCAGCGTCGCCCTGCGGGACTGCTTCACCCCGGACGCACTCACCACGCTCGTCGATGTCGCCTACGACGCGCTCGGGCATCCACCCATTCACTGAACAAGGGAAATCTCCCATGGCAACGCTGTTGCACCGCCTCGGCCTCGGGGCCGTCCGGCATCGCATCATCGTCACCGTCGTCTGGTTGCTCGCCCTGCTGGCCGTGGCCTTCGGCGCGGTCAAGCTCTCCGGCGAGACCGTCAACACGTTCCGGATCCCCGGGCAGGAGTCGACGATCGCGCTCGACCTGCTCAAGGAGCGGTTCGGTGACGCGTCGGCCGGCGCGACGGTGCAGGTGGTGTTCGAGGCTCCGGCCGGTCAGAAGATCACCGACCAGGCGCTCGCGGGGCAGGTCGCGCAGTCCGTCGCCACGTTCGGCAAGCTGCCCGGCGTCGTGAAGGTCAGCAACCCGTTCGACAAGCAGAACCCGTCGGTCTCGCGCGATCTGAGCACGGCCCTGACCACGATCACGTACGGCGTGCAGGCCTCCGAGCTCACCGAGGACCAGCGTGCGGCCGTCAACACCGCGGTCACCCAGGCGCACAGCGGCCCGCTGACCGTCGAGGCGCGTGGTGAGGCGCTCAGCAACGCGGCCGACATCGGCGGCGCGTCCGAGCTCATCGGTGTCGTGGTCGCGCTGATCGTGCTCGCGCTCAGCTACGGTTCGCTGGTCGCGGCCGGCATGAACCTGCTGACCGCGATCGCCGGCGTCGGCATCGGCGTCGCCGGCATCACCACGCTCTCCGGCTTCGTGCAGCTGCAGTCGACCACCCCGATCCTGGCGGTGATGCTGGGCCTGGCGGTCGGCATCGACTACGCGCTGTTCATCATCACCCGCTTCCGGCACGAGCTGCGCAGCGGCAAGGACGTCGAGTCCGCCGCGGCGTACGCGGTGGGCACCGCCGGCTCCGCGGTCGTCACGGCCGGTCTGACCGTCGTCATCGCGCTCGCCGGCCTGTCCGTGGTCGGGATCCCGTTCCTCACCGAGATGGGCCTGGCCGCCTCCGCCACCATCGTCGTCGCCGTGCTCGTCGCGATCACCCTGGTGCCGGCGATCCTCGGCTTCATCGGTCTGCGCGCGCTGCCCCGCAAGCTGCGCAACGTCCCGCCGGACGATCTGCAGACGCTGCCCGACGGCCGTGGTTTCATCAAGGGCTGGGCGAACACGGTCACCCAGAAGCGCGTGGTGAGCCTGCTCCTCGCGGTCCTCGCGCTCGCCGTGATCGCGCTGCCGTTCTTCAAGATGCAGACCACGCTCGCCCAGCGCTCGCCCGAGGGCAGCACCCAGGCCAGGGCCGACGCGATCATCGACTCCCGGTTCGGTCCCGGCGTCAGCGGCCCGCTGCTGATCCTGGTCGACGGGCCGGACGCGGTCGCCTACGCGGCGACGGTCCAGAAGCAGATCGCCACCCTCCCGGACGTCGCCCTGGCCACCCCGGCGCAGCCCGACCAGAAGCAGACCGCCGCGCTGATCACCGTCATCCCGGCCTCCGGTGCCGAGGACCAGAAGACCGTCGACCTGGTCCACAACATCCGCGACCAGGTCGCCGACACCGACGGCGCGAAGGTCTACGTCACCGGTCAGACCGCGATCAGCATCGACGTGTCGCAGAAACTGAACGACGCGCTGCCGATCTACCTGGCGCTTGTCGTCGGGCTGGCGTTCGTGCTGCTCGTGCTCGTGTTCCGGTCGCTGCTGGTGCCGGTCGTCGGCGTGCTCGGCTTCCTGCTGACGATCGGCGCGTCGTTCGGCGCCACGGTCGCGGTGTTCCAGTGGGGTTGGGCCTCCGACGCGGTCAACGCCGGCTCGACCGGGCCGATCATCAGCCTCGCGCCGGTCATCATCGTCGGCATCCTGTTCGGCCTCGCCATGGACTACCAGGTGTTCCTGGTGTCCCGCATGCACGAGGCTCACGCCCACGGCGCCTCGCCGCGCGACGCGATCGTCACCGGTTTCCGCCAGGCGGCCCCGGTCGTCCTGGCCGCCGCGGCGATCATGTTCGCGGTCTTCGCCGCGTTCGTCCCGGAGGGCAACGACACGGTCAAGCCGATCGCGTTCGCCCTGGCCGTCGGTATCGCCTTCGATGCCTTCGTGATCCGCATGATCGCCGTCCCGGCGGCGCTCGCCCTGCTCGGCCGCTCCGCCTGGTGGCTGCCGCGCTGGCTGCGCTGGCTGCCGGAGCTCGACGTGGAGGGCGCTGCCCTGGAGCACAAGGCCACCACCGCGCGCACCGGGCAGGAAACGGCGCCGGCGTCCGTCTGACGTCACCGAGGGCGGTGCCGCTTCCGGCGGCTCCGCCCTCCCTCTTCAAGCTTGCGCCGGTACGCCGCCCCGCCGCCCGCCCAGCCGCAGGCTCGTGTGCTCGCGGCGCTACGTCGTCCCGCCGGGAGTCCGCGTGCTCGCGCCGGTACGCCGCCCCGCCGCCCGCCCCGCGAAACGTCCGCGACCCCCAGCCCGCACCGGGCCGGTGGCGCGGCGCAAGGTTCCGGCTGGTGTTCATGGGCGTTATGAGGAACGAATAACGCCCATGAACACCAGCCGGAACCGGGAGCGCGGCTGGGCCTCGGGCCGGGATCACCTCGCGGGTCCGCCAGCCGCGAGACTGCTCGAGAGTGCGTCGGCCCGACGACTGTTTGCTGCTCTGACCGTGCCCATCCACGGAGATCGCCCTGGAGGGTTTCGCGTTCTGGGCCGGCCACGGCCCTGCGAAGCCCGCAAGGGTCCCCGCGGGAGCAGCGCAGAAGGACCACAGCGGACATAGGCAATGAATCTCTTGAAGGTAAAAGGAACCGGCCCGGCGTTCGGGGAAACGCCGGGCCGGGTGTTACCGGGGACGGATCAGGCGGTCCATTTCACATACGAGTTGAACTTGCCGGTGGCGTCGAACGTGGCCATGTTGTCCCAGCCGTCGCCGGTGCCGTTGATGTTCGCCGGGTCCCAGCCGTTGCCGGAAATGGCGTACCAGGTCGGTTCCCAGTAGAAGACGCCGATCGCCCCGGCATTGCGGGCGGTGTTCTGGATCCAGGTGAACTCGGTGCCCTGCCCGGCTTTGGTGGCGGGTTGCCCGTCGCAGGTGGTGGTGCCGGGAATCGAGTTCGACTGGCTGTCGGCATTGGCGGTGGTGTACATGTACGCCGTTTCCACCACCACGACCGGCTTGGCATATCTGCTGCGAACGTCTGCGATCACGTTGTACAGGTTCGCGAGCGTCCCGTGCCACATGCAGTAGTAGGAGAGCGCGGTGATGTCCCAGGTGACGCCCTGCGCCTTGATGCCGTCGTAGAACCAGCGCGCGTTCGCGTCACTGTCCGCGTCCGCCGTGTGGATCATGACCTGGGTGCCGCTGTTGCAGGCCTTGGTCGCGTTGTAGCCCTGTTTGAGCAGCGACGCCAGCGGAGTGAAATCGTTGTTGGTGACCTGACCTTTCGGCCACAGCATGCCGACGTTGATCTCGTTGCCGATCTGCACGCTGTCCGGCGTGGTGCCCTGTGCTTTCAGGGCGGTGCACACGTCGTAGGTGTAGTTGTAGACGTCGGTCTGCAGCTGGCTGAGGGAATGCGAGCTCCAGGCCGCCGGCGGGTACTGCTTACCGGGGTCGGCCCAGGTGTCCGAGTAGTGGAAGTCGACGAGCAGTTTCAGCCCTTTGGCCTTGACCGACTTCGCCTGCTGGAGCACCTTCGCCTTGTTGTTGTAACCGCTGGCCGGGTTGTTCCACACGCGCAGCCGCAGGTAGTTCGCGCCGGCGCCCTTGAGAATGTCGTAGGGGTCGGCCTGGGCACCGGCCGCGGTGTAGTACTTGCCGCCCAGATCGAGCGTGCGCTGCAGCGATGAGACATCGGCGCCGAGCATGGTGAGGGAGGCGGCCTGTGCGGGGGCAGGGGTGAGGGCCAGCATCAGAAGGACGGCTCCGATGACGGCCAGGACGGGTTTACGCATTTCGCTCCTTCGGGGACAGGAACGTGCCGGAAATTCAGCGACGCCAGACGATGTACGGGTTGATCCGCCCGCGGTCGTCGAACGTCGCCATGTTCTCCCAGGCGTTGCCGGAGTTCTCGATGTCCTCGGTGTCCCACCCGTTCCCGTCGATCGCGGTCCAGGTCGGCTCCCAGTAGAAGACGCCGAGCGCCCCGGATGCCCGGGCGACATCCTGCACCTGCGAGAACTCGGTCGCCTGGCCTCGCGGCGACGCGGGGATCCCGTCGCACGGCGCGGCCGAGGTGATGATGTTCTCCAGGTGGTCGTAGTTCTCGGTGGTGTACGGGTACGCGGTCTCCGCGATCACCGCGGGCTTGCCGTAACGGTCCTGGACGTCGGTGAGGACGGACGCCAGGTTCGTCAGGTCGCCGTGCCACATGCAGTAGTAGGAGAGCGCCGTGACGTCCCACTTCACGCCCTGCGCGGCGATCCCGTCGTAGAACCAGCGCGCCGCGCCGATGCTCCCGGCGTCCGCGGTGTGGATCATGACCTGGGTACGCGGCGAGCAGGCCTTCGCCGCGTCGTGTCCGGACTTCAGCAGCGCGGCGAGCGGGCCGAAGTCGCTGTCGGTCACCTGACCCACCGGCCACAGCATGCCGGTGTTGATCTCGTTGCCGATCTGCACACTGTCCGGACGGGTCGCCGTGCAGACGTCGTACGTCCAGTCGTAGACGTCCTTCTGCAGTTGTGCGAGGTCGTGACCGGCCCAGGCGGCGGGGATGAACTGCTTGCCCGGGTCGGCCCAGGTGTCCGAGTAGTGGAAGTCGATCAGGACCTTGAGGCCGTGCTTGCGCGCCTCCCGGGCCTGCGCGACGACCTCGGCCTTGTTGTTGTAGCCGCTGGTGGGGTTGTTCCAGATGCGCAGCCGGACGTAGTTGACGCCGGCCTTCTTCAGGATCTCGTAGGGGTCGGCACGGTGGCCGCGGGCGTCGCGGAACGTGGCGCCCAGGTCGAGCGCGCGGGGGAGGGTGGACACATCGGCGCCGCGCATGGTGAGCCCGGAATGGGCCTGAGCGGGCGCGGCCGGGACCAGGAGGAGCCCGGCGGCGATGGCTGCGGCTAACTTCATTGACGCTCCTTTGTGGACAAAAGGGACGCACTTGGTGGTGAGGGCCGATCTCGATGAAAGGGGGACATCAAGATCGACCCCCGTGGGGGCCCGGCAAGGATCAGGCGGGGGAGGAGCTGCGCAGGACGAGGCTGGTCGGCACGGTGATGGAGAGTGGCGTACGGCCGTTGATCACGTCCACGAGGAGCCGGACCATCTCCTCGCTGATCCGTTCCAGCGGATGCCGCACGGTGGTCAGGGGCGGATCGGTGGTCGCCGCCAGCCCCGAGTCGTCGAAGCCGACGACCCGCACGTCGCCCGGCACGTCCCGGCCGGCCTCCCGCAGGACCGGCAGGGTGGCGGCGGCCATCGCGTCCGAGGCGGCGAAGACCGCGTCCACGTCCGGGACCCGTTCGAGCAGCGTGCGCATGCCGGCCGCGCCGCTCTCCCGGCTCCAGTCGCCGTGCACGACGCAGGCCGGGTCGACGGCGAGGCCGTGCGCGTTCAGCGCGTCGGTGTAGCCGCGCAACCTGAACACCCCGCCGAACGTGTCCTGCGGCCCGGTGATCGTGGCGATCCGCCGGCAGCCCGCGGCGAGCAGATGCTCGACGGCGGTCCGCCCGCCGCCCCAGTCGTCGGCGGAGACCGAGCTGATGCTGTCCTCGAATCCGAGCACCTGGCCGCACGCCACGATCGGCATCTCGGCCTTCACCAGTTGCTCCAGCAGCGGGTCGCCGGAGTGCGGGGAGACCAGCAGCACGCCGTCGACGTGGCCGCCGTTGAGGAACGCGATCGTCCGGCTGCGCTCCTCGGGCGTCGACGCGATCATCAGGATCAGGGTCAGCTGCCGGTCGGAGAGGGCCTGCGCCACGCCGCGCAGCAGCACCGAGAAGTTCGGGTCCTCGAAGAGCAGGTGCTGCGGCTCGGTCAGCAGGAACGCGATCGACCCGGAGCGCCCGGTCGCCAGGGACCGGGCGTGCTGGTTCGTCGTGTACCCGGTCCGGGAGATCGCGTCGCGGACCGCGCGCACGGCTTCCGGGCTGACCCAGTCCCGCCCGTTCAGGACCCGCGAGACGGTCGCGTAGGACACCCCGGCCTCGCGAGCGACATCGCGGATCGTTGGGCGTTTACGCGACACGTTCGGGATCATAGTCGTCACGCCTTCACGCCACCGGCGGCCAGGTCGACCTGCCAGTACCGCTGGAGCGTCAGGAACAGCGCGATCAGCGGGACGATCGACACCAGCGCGCCGGTCACCACGGCGGTGTACATCGAGGGCTGGCTGGCGCCCTGGTTCAGCAGGCCGTTCAGCCCCACGGTCAGCGGATAGAGCTTGTCGTTGCCGAGCATGATGTACGGCAGCATGAAGTTGTTCCAGATCGCCACGAACTGGAACAGGAAGACGGTCACGAGGCCGGTGCGCATCATCGGCATGACCACCCGGACGAAGGTGCGCCAGTCGCCGGCGCCGTCGATCCGGGAGGCCTCCAGGATCTCCGACGGCACCGAGGCGGCCGCGAAGATCCGGGCCAGATAGATGCCGTACGGGCTGATGAAGCTCGGCAGCAGCACCGCCCAATAGGTGTTGGTCAGCCCGACCTTGGCCAGCAGCAGGTACTGCGGGATGGCCAGGATGACGCCCGGCACCAGCACGCCGGCCAGGATCACGTTGAAGACGAAGCCCTTGCCCGGGAAGTCGAACTTGGCCAGGGCGTACCCGCTCATCGCCGAGATGAACGTGGAGACGGCAGCTCCCACCCCGGCGTAGAGCGCGGTGTTGAGCATCCACCGCCAGTACAGACCGTCCCGGTAACCGCTCAGGTCGGCCAGGTTGTCGAACAGGTGGGTGCTCGGCGCGAGCGTGAACGTGGAGAACAGCTCGCCGGCGCTCTTGCTCGACGCGATCAGCACCCAGATCACCGGGAGCAGGCAGTACGCCGCCCCCAGCAGCAGCAACGTGGTAGCGATCTTGGAGTTCTTCATGAGTCTTCCTGGTTGAACGCGCGACGGCCGACCAGCTTGAGGAAGCCGAAGGACAGGAGGAACGTCGCCACCGCGATGACCACCGAGGTGGCGGCCGCGGCGTAGATGTCGTTGCGCACGAACGCGTCCCGGTAGACCTTCATCAACGGGGTCCAGGTGAACGAGATCGTGTTGCTGAGCGGCTTGAGCGTCATCGGCTCGGCGAACACCTGCAGCGTGGCGATCAGCGAGAAGACGAACGTCATGATCAGCGACGGCAGCACGATCGGGATCTTGATGCGCCAGGCGATCGCGAACTCGGACGCGCCGTCGATGCGGGCCGACTCGTACAGGCTGGTCGGCACGGCCTTCAGCGCCGTGTAGATGACGATCATGTTGAACCCGGTGCCGCCCCAGACCGCGACGTTCGCGACCGCGTAGAGCACCCACGACGAGGAGAGCAGCTCGGGGGCGGTGATCCCGAACTTCTCCAGGGCGTAGGCGAACGGGCTGACCCGGGGCAGGTAGAGGAAGCCCCAGAGCAGCGAGGCGACCACGGCCGGCACCGCGTACGGCAGGAAGATCGAGATCCGGGCGAAGCTGCTCAGCGCCGGCCGGGTGCGGTTCGCGTCGAGCAGCAGGGCCATCAGCAGCGCCAGCCCGAGCATGGCGGGAACGACGATCAGGCCGTAGCCGAGGATCCGGTAGACGCTGGGCAGCCACTCCGGGTCGGTCATCGAACGGGCGTAGTTGCTCAGCCCGGCCCACACCTCGGTGCGGGACTTCGAGCCCAGGCCGAGGCCGCTGACCTTCACCTTGCGCAGGCTCAGATAGCCGGCGTAGACGATCGGGGCGGCCAGCAGGAGCGTGAACAGCAGCAGGCCGGGGGCGAGGAAGGCGTACGGGACGCCGGCGCGCCGGGTCCGGCGGGCGGGCCTGGCGGCGACCGGCGCGGTGGTGGAACGGGGGAGCGTGGTGGTCAGCGACATCGCCGAAACCTTCCTGGGAGGGCCCGGGCGGAACGCTCTGGGGTGTTCCGCCCGGCGCACGTCATCCGGCGACGGTGAATCCGCTGTTCTTCATGTCGTCGACGGTGGCCTTCTGGATCGTCGCGAGCGACTCGGTGAAGGCGGCCGCCTTCTTCGCCTCGGCGGCCTTGCCGAACGCGTCGTTGAACGCGCTGTACGCGACGTTGACGTTCGGCCCGTACGTGAAGGACTTGGCCTGCTTCCCGGCCTCGGCGGCGATCGTGTAGAAATCGGCCTGGTCGGAGAAGAACGCCGGCGGCGTGGTCAGCGCGCTGCTCGCGTCGTTCGCGGCGGGGTAGACGTTGGCCGTGCCGGCGAGCAGCTTGAGCGCCGCGGGGTCGCTGTTGAGCCAGGTGATGAACTCGGCGGCCTCTTTCGGGTGCTTGCTCTGGCTCGTCACGCTGGTCGCCGAGCCGCCCCAGTTGCCGGTTGCCGGGGCCGCGGTGTCCCACTGCGGCATGGGCGCGGCCTTCCACTTGCCCTTGGTGTCCTTGGCGCTGCCCTCGAGCACGCCCGGCGCCCAGACGGCGGAGACCCAGCCGACCTGCGAGCCGTCGTTGAGCGCGGCGTTCCACTCCGGGGTGTACATCGGCTTGTTGTCGACGGTGCCCTTCTCGACCAGGCCGCCCCAGTACGCGGCCACCTTCTGCGTCGCCGCGTCGTTCACGTTCACGGTCCAGGAGTCGCCGTTCACGCCCCACCAGGACGCGCCGGCCTGCTGCGCGAGCCCGGTGAACAGACCGGCGTCGGTGGCCGAGAACGTGCCGAGGTACTGCTTCGGGTTCGCCTTGTGGATCTTCTCGGCCGCCGCGGCGTAGTCGTCCCAGGTCTTCGGCGCCTGCAACCCGTTCTTCTCGAAGACGTCGGAGCGGTAGAAGAACATCAGCGGGCCGGAGTCCTGCGGGACGCCGTAGAGTGCGTCGCCGCCGAGGGTGACGCTGTTCCAGACGGCGGCCGGGAACTTGTCCTTCAGCGAGCCGGCCTGCTTGGAGATGTCGGCGAGCGCGTCGGCGGAGACCAGAGTGGGGATCTTCTGGTACTCGGCCTGCATCACGTCGGGCGCGCCGCTGCCGGCCTTGATCGCGGTGAGCAGCTTGGTGACGGCCGGGTCGCCGCCGTCCTGCTTGTTGACCGTGACCTGGATGTTCGGGTGGGTCGAGTTCCAGCCCTCGACCACTTTGTCCATGTTCGGCGCCCAGCTCCAGTAGGTCAGCGCGACCTTCTCGGTGCCGGTGGTGCCGCTGTCGGACGAGTCGTCGGAGCTGCTGCACGCGGTGGTCAGGAACAGAGCCGCCGCGGTAAGGGACGCCAGCACAGGGGCGATCTTTTTAGACATTGATCCTCCTTGATAGGCACACCGGGTGAGGGCCGCGGTCGATGCCTGTGACCGGTTACAGTGCTGCTGTTACGAGCATGTGTCAAGACCTTGCCTTCCAGCACTTGATCCTGTGTATCGTTCGGACGTGCCGGGCTGTGACCGGTTACAGTCCTAACGGAAAGAGGGTTCTCGTGCCCCATCAGACGGAGCCGCTCTCCGCGCGCCACCAGCCCTGGGCGACACCCCTGCGACGGCCGCGGATGAGCAACGACGAGGACGCCCGGCCCGGCCTGTCCCTGACGAACCGGTACCTGACCAGGAACGGGACACCGGTCATCCCGGTCTCCGGCGAGATGCACTACAGCCGGGTCCCGCGGCACCGCTGGGCCGAGCGCCTGCGCCAGATGAAGGCCGGCGGCGTCACCGTCGTGGCCAGCTACGTCTTCTGGCTGCACCACTCGCCTGAGCAGGGCGAATACCGCTTCGACGGCAACCTCGACGTCGGCGCTTTCGTCGACCTCGTGGTCGGGACCGGGCTGGACATCGTGCTGCGGATCGGCCCCTGGGTGCACGCCGAGAGCCGCAACGGCGGGTTCCCCGACTGGGTGCAGCACGCCCCCGTGCGGCACCGCACCGACGACCCCGGCTACCTGGCGATGGTCGAGGAGTTCTTCACCGCGGTCGGCGCCGCGGTCGGTGACCGGTTCGACCGGGTGCTGGGCATCCAGATCGAGAACGAGCTCTACACCCAGCCGGAGCACCTGCGCACCCTCAAGCGGATGGCGCGCGAGGCCGGCATGCACGCGCCGATCTGGACCGCCACCGCGTGGGACAGCGCCGAGCTGCCCGAGCAGGAGGTCCTTCCGCTGTACGGCGGGTACGGCGACGGCTTCTGGGTCGACTCCGACGCGCCGTGGGCGCCGAACTTCCGCGACCACTACTTCTTCTCGCACGTCTGGGACGACCCGGGCATCGGGGCCGACGTGCGGCGCGCGCAGAACATCGAGGCGGCCAAGGGCGGCCCGCGCACCCCGTCCGACGAGTTCCCCGCCGCGACCTGCGAGCTCGCCGGGGGGATGGCGACCGCGTACCACCGGCGTCCGCGCCCGTCCGCGCTCGACGTGGCCACCATCGCGCACTGCAAGATCGGCAACGGGTCGGCCTGGCAGGGCTACTACATGTACACCGGCGGCACCAATCCGCCCGGCGACCTGCAGGAGTCGCACGCCACCGGGTACCCGAACGACCTGCCCCGCCTCGGCTACGACTTCCACGCGCCGATCGGCGAGGCCGGCGCGCTCGCCCCCAGTCACGCCGAGCTGCGCCGCCAGCACGCGTTCCTGTCCGCTTTCGGTCACCAGCTCGCCGCGATGCCGTCGAGCCTTCCCGACGTACGGCCGAACGGCGTCGAGGACAGCGAGACGTTGCGCTGGGCACTGCGCAGCGACGGCGCCAGCGGGTTCGTCTTCGTCGCCTGGCACCAGCCGCACTTCCCGCTCGACACCTACCGCGGCGCCCGGTTCCGGCTGGAGCTCGACGGCCGGACGCTGGAGTTCCCGGCCCGGCCGGTGGACATCCCGGCCGGCACCCTCGCCCGCTGGCCGGTCAACCTGACCGCCGGCGGCGTGCGCCTCGCCTGGGCCACCGCCTCCGCGCTCACGCTGCTGCCCGGCGCGGTCCCCACGCTGGTGCTGCTCGCCGAGGCGGGCGTCTCGCCGTCGCTGATGCTGGCCGATTCCGATCAGACGCCCCGGGAGATCGTGCCCGGCTTCCAGCCGATCCGCCTGGAAACCGGCGACGGCAAGCTCGACGTGCTCGTGCTCCCCGCCGAGACCGCGGCCTCGGTCTGGGTCTGCGAGGAGGCCGGCCGCCGGCTTCTCCTCAGCGACGACGAGCTGCAATGGGACGCTTCCGGTCGCATCCTGGTCAAGGCCGCTTCGATTGCTGCCGTACGGGTCTACGACCCGGCCGCCCGTGACTTCACCGACCTGCCGGTCGAGCCGGCGTCCTTCCCGCCGGCCGCCGACGTGCCCGCCGTCGAGCTGCGCGCCGCCACCGCGGTCCCGGCCGAGTACGGCAAGCACGACGGCCGGCCGTCGGCGCCGGGCCGGGACGCGTTCGACGAGCACGCCGCGGTGTGGCGCCTGGAGCTGCCCGCGTGGGCCGCCGACCCCGGCCACGACGCGCTGCTGCTGATCGACTGGGCCGGGGACGCCGGTGAGCTGCGCGTCGACGGCGTCCCCGCCACCGACCGGTTCTGGGACGGCTCCCGCTGGCAGGTCAGCCTGATCGACGCCGGGTACCGTCCGGGCGCCGAGGTGACCCTGCACCTGCTGCCACTGGCCACGGTCTCCCGCGTGTCGGTTCCCGAGGACGCGCGCGACCGGCTCGTCGCGGCCGGCTCCCAGCTGCTGGCGATCGACGCGATCCGGGTCGTCGCGCGCGGCACCACCGCCGAGCCGGAGCACGAGCACCGGGTGCGCAGGACGTCCCGGCGGATGGCGGACGGGCGGGAGATCATCTACTTCGACGACACCGAGCCGTACGTGTCGGGCGCCGCTACCCGGCAGGCGGTGGACACCCGGCCGCTGCCCAGCGCCGAGGAGGTGCTCAAGGGCGGGGCACAGGTGCGCTACGACCCGCTGACCGGCGAATGGGTCGCGATGGCGTCGCACCGCAACGACCGGACGTTCCTGCCACCCGCCGACCAGGACCCGCTCGCCCCGACCGTGCCCGGCGGCTTCCCGACCGAGATCGCCGAGGCCGAGTACGACGTGGTGGTGTTCGAGAACCGCTTCCCGTCGTTCTCGCCGCGCAACGGGGGTTCCGCCGCGTACGTGGACGGCGATCCGCTGTGGCCGGCGCGGCCCGCCGACGGCCGTACCGAGGTGGTGTGTTTCTCCTCGGCCCCGCAGGGGTCGTTCGGCAGCCTGGGCGCCCACCGTGCGCGGACCGTGATCGAGGCGTGGGCCGACCGCACCGCCGAGTTGGGCAGGCAGCCCGGCGTCGAGCACGTGTTCGTGTTCGAGAACCGCGGCAAGGAGATCGGGGTGACCCTGCCCCACCCGCACGGGCAGATCTACGCGTTCCCGTTCGTCCCGCCGAAGGCCGCCCGGATGCTTCAGATGGCCCGCGCCCACCGCGAGCGGACCGGCGGCAACCTGTTCCGCGACATCCTCGACGCCGAGCACCGCGCCGGGACGCGGATCGTCGCCTCGTCGCGGCACTGGACCGCCTACGTCCCGGCCGCCGCCCGCTGGCCGGTCGAGGTGCACCTGGCCCCGCACCGCGACGTGCCGGACCTGCCCGCGGTGACCGGCGCCGAACGTGACGACCTGGCCCGGATCTACCTGGACGTGCTCGGACGTCTCGACCGCTACTTCCCGGGGCCGGAACCGCTGCCCTACATCGCCGGCGTCCACCAGGCGCCGGTGCACGCGGGCCGCGACGAGTTCCGGCTGCACCTGCAGGTGTTCAGCGTGCTGCGCGCGCCGGGCAAGCTGAAGTACCTGGCCGGCGTCGAATCCGCGATGGCCGCCTGGATCAGCGACACCACCCCGGAGCGGATCGCCGCCCGACTGCGCGAGGTCGCCTGACGCGGCGACGGTCGGCGCCCGCTGTCACCGTGCGAGGTCGTGGTGGCGACGGCTGTCACCGTGCGAGGTCGTGGTGGCGCCCGCTGTCACCGTGCGAGGTCCTGGTGGCGAGGCTGTCACCGTGCGAGGTCGCGTGACCGGTCGCGGTGGCGACTGCTGTCACAGTTCCCCGAAACGCTGCGCATCGGCCCTCGCCCGCGGCTAACTTCGGCAACTGGCGCGGCCCGGACCGGACCGGCCCGGGCCCGCCACGTCCCGAAGACCGCCTGTGGAGGGGAGAGCCGTCATCGTGCCGCAGTCGCTCGCCGCCACCGCCATGGCCCCGATCGAGGGCGCCGACCCGCGCGCCGTCGTCGTCGCCGGTCTCGCTCTGTGCGCCGTGGCCGCCGCCCTGCTGCGGCGCACGGTGCGCCCGATCGCCCGGTCGGCCGGCCGGGCCGTGCGGGACCGCCTCGGCCCGCACCTGCCGCCCTGGCTGCGACGCCGGGCCCGGCAGTCCGCGAACCGCCTGGACGCCGGCGCGGCCCGCTCCGCCCTGGTGACCGCGGTGGCCGCCGGGATCGGCTGGGCCGCGGCCGGCACACTGGGCCTGACCGCACCGGTCACCGCCGCGATCTCGGCGGTGCTGTCGGTGCAGCTCAGCTCGCACGCCTCGCTGCGTGAGGGCGCCCAGCGCCTGATCGGCATGCTCGCCGGGATCGCCCTGACCGTGGTGGTGTGGCGGTTGTTCGGCCTCAGTCTCGTGTCGATCGCGGTGATCGCCGGATGCGGGCTGGCCGTCGGCCGGCTCCTGCGGCTCGGTGACGGCGCTGTCGCGGTGCCGGCCACCTCGCTCGGCATCCTGGTCGTCGGCGGCACGGTCACCGAGACGTTCGTGGGCCAGCGCGTCGAGGCGACCGGACTCGGCATCGTCGTCGGCGTGATCCTGTCCCCGCTGGTCGGCGGGATGACCCTGCAGGAACGCGCACGACACGTGCTGGAGCACCTGTCCCACGAGATCGCCGGGTTGCTGGCCGTCCTCGGCGCCGGCGCCCGTGACGGCTACGACAGGGCGCAGGCCGAGCAGTGGCTCGCCCGGTCCCGGGAGCTCAGCGAGGACCTCGACGACGCGGTCGAGGCCGTGCGCGACCTGGTCCAGCAGGCCCGCTGGTCGCTGACCACCTCGGTGAGCCAGGTGGCCCCGCTGCGAGAGACCCTGCACGCCCTGGAACACGGGGTGCACCAGGTCAACTCGGTGGCCCGGTCCATGTTCGACGCCGCCGCCCGGCCGGACGCGGCAGCCGTGCCCGAGCAGATCGGGCAGGTCCTGGACGTCGCCGCCGAGGCGTTCGCGGCGCACGCCGCCCTGGTCGCCGACCCCGGCGCGGACGCCGCAGCCGACGCCGGCCACCTCGACCACCTCGTCGAGCGCCTGCGCGAGACACGCCGGCGGACCATGCGCACGGTGCGCAGCGAGGTCGACGACACCGGCGTGCTCGTGCTGACCGGCTCGATCATCACCGACGTCGACCGGATGGCCGGCTCACTGGAACGCTCCGCGCCGGCCCTGGCCATCGGCGTGGCGACGGTGCCCAAGCCGGAGCCGGTCATCCCGGCGGTGTCCGAGGTCCTGCCGGTGGTCCGCGAGATCTGGGAACGCCGCCGGGTCAAGACCCGGCTGCGGGCCGAGCACCGCCGCCGCCCCCGGCTCACCACGCCGGGCCGCGCCCCGCGCCGCTGACCAGCCGGGCCCAGCCGCCGTCCCGGCTCACCACGCCGGGCCGCCCCCGCGCCGCTGACTGGCCGGGCCCAGC
>NZ_BOMH01000005.1 GCF_016862095.1 Actinoplanes cyaneus | reverse complement strand
GGCCCCTCCCGGCTCACCACGCCGGCCGCCCCCGACGCTGCTGGCCCCTCCCGGCTCACCGCGTCGAGCCGCGCCCCGCGTCGCTCAACCCCCGGGCCGCGCCTCGCGCCGGGCCGCGTCCAGCCGCGCCCCGCGTCCAGCCGCGCCCCGCGCCGCGCCGCTCGACCCCGGCCCCCCTCTGGTCGCTTGCTGCCGGACGCTCCACCGTGCCGAGCCTTAAGCATGAAGCCAGAAGATCCGCTGCAGTTCTGCGCCCAGTGGCCCGGCAGGCACGCCGCAAACGTGCATCTCACTCTCCTGCCGAGAGAGGCCGCTGCAAGGCGGCGTCCACCGTGCCGATGAAAGTCCGGACCAAGCGTTGACAAAGGCACAAGAAATGTCGGCGGACCACGCGCGCCAGACGCCTTCCGGACGCGGCCAAAAACAGCAAAACTGGTTGCCCTGAGCTGAACCACAGCCCGGTGCCCACGGTGGACCCGGCGGCATCCCACCTTATCGAGTGCCACCTCGACCACCATCACACACCAACTTACTAAAACAATGAACAAACCAGCTTGCCTACGGCCGGGCGCAGGCTGAGGGCTGGCGGCTGTGGGAGGCCCGGGCGCGGGCTGCGGTGAAGGTGTTTCGCCGGGAGTCAATGCTCCCGAGGGGACAGCAACCGGAGCGAGCGCGCTCGGCTCAGGATCCGCCGGCTGCGGCGTCGCGGCAATCACTGACGCCGCCTCATGCTGCCGATCCTCACCGACGGTGACGGCCTCCCACGCCGCCGCAGCACCCCATCCCGCCCGGACCAGCTTCCGTGCATGGCGCTGGCGTAAACCCCAAGCGCGATGCCGTTCATGTTCGCGTCGAAATTCCTCCCGCTCCGCCGAATAATTGCGCGCCAGGGTGCGATCCCGCATTCCCGCGAGCTCGGCCCGGCTGAACAACGACATCTGCGCCACCATCAAATTGTCCCAGCCCAAGAAATGCTGGTGTAAGCGTCGGCACGTGCCAAAAACTATTTCCTCCCGGCGGCACCGAAACGGAAATGAGCACCGAACGGCGACGACGGCCGAACTGTCTCGTCTGCGACCCGAACGGACGGCGGCGCGCGGTCCTCGCCGCAGACCGACCACGATCGCGACTTCGATCCGGGCCCCCTCCACACCGCCGTCTTGATTCTCCGAGAAGGGAGCGTCTCGGGCGGCTGGTGCTCATCGTGATAACGCGGTCGCGACAACCACGGTCGTGACCAGCCCTGAGCCGCGCGAGCCCTGCCTGCGCCTGGATCTTGTCGATGAGCGGATGCCGACCCCGGCCGGGCACCGGCATGGGCTGGGCGGCGTATGCGCCGAACTTGTCATTCAACCTCCGGGCTCAGCCCAACGTCGCCGCGGACTCGACCGCTGCGTCATCAAGGGTGACGACAGCGCATGCCGGCCAGCGCGCCGGGCGCGGACAGAGACCGGGCGGATCGCGCGTTCCCTGCGGCAGATGCGGATGCGCCCATCGGTGATCGTTGTGGCGGTCATAGGTGAACCGACGGAAGCGATCGATCGCCCGCGCGTGCCAGATACTTTCCAAGTGGTTGAAGGTTGCCATGGTGGAAAACATCTGCGATAGTTTCCGCTATGGAAAACAACCTGGACGTCCCTAACCCGGCCGAGGCCCGCAAGGCGCTGGCAGACATCGACACAGTTCAGCGCGCCGTGCGCGACACGCCGTGGCCCACGTGGCTCTACCCGGTCAACGCACTCCTGCTGGGCGCCATGACGTCGACCTTCGCGCTGGGCGACGACGGCTTCGTCCCCCTGCTCGCCTCCTGCGCTGTGCTGATCGCGGTCAACACGCTGGCGGGGTATCGGATGGGCACACCGTTCGCCCTGCCCACCAGTCGCGTCTTCCTGGCCTCGGTCGGCGCCGCGATGGCGTGCCTGCTCGCCGCGTTCATCGTCGCCGAGGTCACCACCCAGCGATGGCCGATCCTCGTCCTCGCCGTCGCGGCGGCCGCCGTCTACCTGGCTGGTGGTGTGGCGCACCGGCGGTCGACAGGGGCACCCCGGTGACCGCGGACCTCGACCCGATCATCCACCCGACCCACCGGTTGCGCATCTGCGCGATGCTCGTCGCCGGCGGCACCCTGGAGCTGTCGGTCGTCAAGGAACATCTGGATCTGAGCCCGTCGGCACTGAGCAAACAGGTCGCCGCCCTGGTCGACGCCGGTTACGTGAAGCAGGAGCGGCTCGGCTCGGACACCCGCCGGGTGTGGCTCTCGATGACCCGCCAGGGACGCAAGGCGTACCAGGGACATGTCGCCGCCCTCCGCGAGATCGTCAACGCCACGACGGTTCCCGCGCCGGACTGATCTTTCAGCGTGCCGGGCAGCGCTTGGCGACGGTGACCGTCGAGGCGGCGTCGAGGGCCAGCGACAGCGCGAGCCCGTCCTTCAGCGGCACGCAGGACACCTCGGCACCGCGCCTGATCACCAGGTAATCGCTGGACTCCTTGGGGACGAACCAGGTCAGCGCCACCGCCACGACCAGCGCACCCATCGCCACGACGACCAGGATCTTCGCGCGGCCCAGCAGCCGGACGGCGACCGCCTCCTGCTTCCGGAAGAGATCACGCACCTGCGCGTACGTGCTGAGCACCGACCCGATGCTGCCCTGCGCCGCCTCGGCGGCGAACCACGTCGCACACCCCGCGCATCCGATCGCCGCGAGCACGCAGAGCCCGGCCACCACCCGCCATCCGACCGGCAGCTGGTCCGCGCTGCGTGGCCCGGCCACCAGGGCGACGAGGCTGAGCAGCCCGGTCAGCGAGCCGATCGTGGCCGCCCACCGCCCGGCGACGGCCCGCACGTCGTGCAGCGAGTCGAGCGTCAGCCGCCGCGCCCGCGCCTGCCATTCCCGGTCCTCGGCGGTGACCGTGCCGGGCGCCGGGCGCAGTCTCATCACGACTCGTCCCTGAGCTCGAGGTAGCCGGCCCGTCCGCATCCGGTCAGGCCGGCCGGGCGTCCCTCGTGGTCGGCCGTGCAGTCACACACCACGAGGACCTTCAGCACCTCGTGCACGACGCGGGGCGGCAGCGCGCCCGGCGCCGCGGTCACCCGGACCACGCTGGTCTCGCTCGGGTGCGCGCAGGTCGGGCAGTCGCCGGAGAGACGCCAGCCCCCGTCGGCCTCGTCGAGCGACCAGGTCTGGGCCACGGCGTCGGTCCAGCCCGCGGGCGTCTCCTCGCGGTACGCAACGGTCATGCCGTCATGCTATCCACTGTCGACTTCCCGGCTCGCCCACTATCGGATGATCAGGGACCTCGGGCGGGCGGCGGCATAGTAGATTCCCTTCCATGGGTGATGATCGATCTCTTGGTGTCGATGACCCCGCCGCGGTGCACTACGACGACGAGGAGCGGCCCGCCCGTGAGCTGACCGGGCGCGTCGGGGCCGGGGTGGCGGTCGTCGCCGCGGGAGCCGGTGCCCTGACGCTCTGGCAGGTGTTCCGTCCGCTCTCCCAGGGCAGCCAGTTCTACCTGATCATCTTCCTGGCGGTGACGCTGCCACTGGTCTTCATCGCGTACCGGGCAAGAATCGACAGTGACCGGAAGCCCACCGTGACCGACTGGATCCTCGGTGCGGCGGCGGTGGTCGCGTGCCTTTACCCGGTGAATCCGTTCGGCGGTGGATATGACGGCTTCCTCGACCGTCAGGCGCTGCTCGAACCCGTCGACATCGCGTTCGGCGCCGTCCTTCTCGTCCTGGTGATCGAGGCCGCCCGGCGGACGACCGGGCTCGCCCTGCCCATCGTCTGCGTCGCCTTCCTGGCGTACGGCTATTACGGCGGCCTCCTCCCGCAGAACTGGCCGATCGCGCACGCGGGGCTCGACTTCGCGCAGATCGTCGACGCGCTCTACAACTCGGGCAGCGGGTTCTACGGGACCCCGCTGGACGTCGCCGCGACGTACATCGTGCTGTTCACGATCTACGGCGCGGTCCTGGACCTGTCCGGGGCGAGCCGGTTCTTCGTCGACCTGTCGGTGGCGGCGTTCCGCAAGTCGCGCAGCGCGGCCGGGCGCACCGCGGTCGCCGCCGGGTTCCTGCTCGGCACGGTCTCCGGTTCCGGCACCGCGACGGCGGTCAGCGTGGGCGCGGTGACCTGGCCGATGCTGCGCCGCGCCGGGTACCCGCCGGAGCAGGCCGGGGGCATGCTCGCCGCGGCCGGGGTCGGCGCGATCCTGTCCCCGCCGACGCTGGGCGCTGCCGCGTTCATCGTCGCGGAGTACCTCGACGTCTCCTACCTGACCGTGCTCGGCTGGGCGATGATCCCGACCCTGCTCTACTACCTGGGGATCCTGCTGGCCGTGGAGATCGACGTGCGTCGGTTCGGGGTCCGCGCCGTCGACATGCCGGCGACCAGCGCGTGGCGGCTGCTGGCCCGCTTCGGGTACCACTTCTCCTCACTGATCCTGATCGTGGTCCTGCTGGCGCTCGGGCAGAGCGCGACCCGCGCGGTCGTCTACGCGACCCTGCTCGCCGTCGCCCTGTCCTTTCTCGACAGAACTGCCAGGCTTTCCCCGGTACGTCTTTTCGCCGCGCTCGCCGCCGGGGTCCGCGGTGTCCTGCCGGTGGTTGCGGTCTGCGCCGCGGCCGGCGTGATCACCGCGATCACCACGAAGACCGGCCTCGGCGCGCAGCTCGCGTCGCTGCTGGTCAACGGCGCGCGGGCGGTCACCGACAACCCGGGCGTGGTGCTGGCGCTGACCGTGGCGCTGGCCGCCGTCGCGCTCTCCGTGCTGGGGCTGGCCGTGCCGGTCACCGCCAGTTTCATCATCGGCTGGGTGATCATCGGGCCGGCGCTGCTCGGGCTGGGAGTGAGCGCGCCGGCCGCCGCGATGTTCGTCTTCTACTACTCGGTGCTCTCCGAGGTGACCCCGCCGACCGCCCTGGCCGCGGTCGGGGCGAGCGCGATCACCGGCGGGCGGACCATGCCGACGATGTGGCAGGCGCTGAAGTACGCGTTGCCGGCGTTCCTCGCCCCGATCGCGTTCGTGCTCACCGACCGCGGGGAGTACCTGCTGGCCCGCGGCCCGGTCACCGGAATCCTGTGGACCACCGCGGCGGCCGGGCTGGCGGTGCTCGGCCTGGCCGTGGCGACCGGCGGCTGGGTGCCGGGCGTGGGCCGGGCCGGGACGGCGAGCCGGGTGCTGGGCGGGGTGGCCGGGCTGTTCCTGCTGTACCTGGCGCCGGTCGCGGCCGGGATCGGGGTGGCCGCGCTGGCACTGTCCGCGCTGCTGGCGGCGGTGCTGCGCAAGCGCGACCACGGCACGGAGACCCGCAGTCGCGGTGGCGACGGCGATTCCGGAGCGCGCGCTGCCGGTGACGACGGTGGTTCCGCGACACGTGCTGCCGGTGACGACGGGATCGCCGGTTCGCGCGGCCCCGACGACGGCGGCACGGAGACCCGCACGGGCGGCGCCGACGCCGGCCCGGACGGCACGAAAGGGACGACTCGGGCGGCAACGGCCGTACCGGATAAGAAGAAACTGTGACCGGAGGACTTGCATGCGACGAATCCTGACCGTCACCACCATTTCCGCACTCGCGCTGGCCACCGCGGCGTGCGGCGGCCGGCAGAACACGGCGGCCACCGACGCCGGTGGTGACATCACCTGCCAGGCCGGGCAGGACACCCGGATCGGCATCGCGACCGGCAACGCCATCGGCGTCTACTTCGCCCTCGGCAACGCCCTGGCCGAGCAGGTCAACGCGTCCGGCAGCAAGGTGCAGGCGACCGCGGCGGAGACCGGCGCCTCGGTGCAGAACATCCAGCAGCTCGTCGCCGGCACCTACGACGTGGCGTTCTCCCTGGCCGACACCGCCGCCGACGCGGTCAACGGCACCGGCAGCTTCACCACCAAGCAGCCGGTCGCCGCGCTGGCCCGGATCCACACCAACTACACGCAGGTGATCGTCCGCAAGGCGGCCGGCATCAAGGACGTGGCCGGGATGAAGGGCAAACGCGTCTCGACCGGCTCGCCGAAGTCCGGCACCGAGGTCATCGCCAACCGCGTCCTGAAAGCGGCTGGGCTCGACGCGGAGAAGGACGTCAGCGCGCAGAAACTCGACCTCACCAAGACCGTCGACGGGATGAAGGACGGCACGATCGACGCGATGTTCTTCTCCGGCGGCCTGCCCACGCCGGGCATCACCGACCTGATGACGACCGCGAAGGATCAGGTTGAGTTCCTCGACATCACGCCGGTGCTGCCGGAGATGCAGAAGATCAACGAGGTCTACCAGGAGAGCGTCATCCCGGCCGCCACCTACCAGCAGGCCGCGGACGTGAAGACGATCGTCGTCCCGAACTTCCTGCTGGTCCGCCAGAACCTCGACCCGAACGTGGCCTGCGTGGTGACCAGGACCCTCTTCGACCGCAAGACCCAGCTGGTGCAGGCCAACGCCGCCGCCAAGGAGATCAGCCTGGACACCGCCCGCAAGACCAGCCCCGTCGTCCTGCACCGGGGCGCGGAGAAGGCCCTCGACGACCTGAAGGCCCCGAAGTAACCCCAAGATCCGATTGCGGTACGTCGTGGGCACCGCGCCCGTGCGAACGTCCCCACGAGCCCGCCGCCACTTCGGACCGCCCCGCGCCGCCGGCCCGGGCTGGTTCTCACGGTCGTCATGAGGCACGAAGAACGACCGTGAGAACCAGCCCAGGACAGTGCGTCGCGGCCGCAGCCCGGGGGGTCCGCGCGGGCTCGCGACTGCGCGATCCGTCATGGCGTTCGCCTGCCTCCGGGAAACGATCCGTCCAGAAACGGTGGCCCGTGCAACCCTGACGGGTGGTGACCTCGTGTATGCCGCGACCGATGACGATGGGGGACGGCATGAGCGATCGTGACGAGGCGTTCGCGGAGTACTTCGCGGCGCGCTCCGGAAGCATGCGCGCCACGGCTTACCTGCTCTGCGGCGACTGGCACCGGGCCGCTGACCTGGTGCAGACCACGTTCACCAAGCTCTACCTGCGCTGGAACAAGGTGCAACGGCAGGAGTCGCTGGATCCGTACGTCCGCCAGGTGATGATCCGGACCTTCATCGACGAGGGCCGGTGGGGCTGGTGGCGGCGGGAACGCCCGCACGACACCACGATCGAGCGCCCGGCCCCGCCCGGCGCCCCGGTCGAGGACCGCCTCATGCTGCTGCGCGCGCTCGCCGAGGTGCCGCCCCGGCAGCGTGCGGTGCTGGTGCTGCGCTACTGGCAGGACCTGAGCGTCGAGGAGACGGCGGCGGCGCTCGGCACCACCACCGGCACGGTCAAGAGCCAGGCCGCCCGCGGGCTGGCCACGTTGCGCGCGGTGATCGGCGCGCCCGTCCCGGCCGAATGAGGGGGAACACCATGGACGAGAACGAGTTCCGCGACGCCCTGCGCACGGTGGTGACGCAGAGTCCCGAGCCGCCGCCGATGCAGGCCGGGCCGGCTGTCGCCGCCGGGAGACGATCGGAGCGACGACGTACGGCCCTGGCCTGCACCGGCGCGGTCGTCGCGCTCGCCGCGGTGACCGTCGTCCCGGCGCGCTACCTGTCCGCGGGGCCCGGCCCGGCGATCGACGTGGCCGGGCCGGCGGCGGCACCGAGCGCGCACGCCACGCCGCCGATCGAGTGGGCCGACGGGGGGACGCCGGATCCGAGCGACACCAAGCCGTCGTGGCCGGCCGAGGCGAACGGCGACGCCACGGCGGACAGCGGCCCGCGCTACCAGAAGGGCAAGCAGCTGCTCGGCGACCTGCTGAAGGTGGTGCCGAGCGGCTACGGGACGCCGACCGGCATGGGCCCGGGCGACATGGAGTACCAGTCGCACCAGGCGGCGATCGAGGATCCGGAGTGGAGCTACCTGGCGAGCGTGACGATCACCAAGGACACGACGGCCGGGCAACTCCATGTCGAGGTGCACGAGCCCGGCAACAAGCTGCCCGACGAGCCGTGCGCGCTGGCCCGGTCGTTCTGGGGGATCGGCGGCCCCTGCCAGGTGGTCGAGGCCGGTGGCAAGAAGGTCGGCGTCGTCACGTCGACCGGCGGTGACCAGCGGCTCGACCAGTTCGCGGCCTACCGCTACGCCGACGGCACCGTCGTCTTCGTGGCGCAGAACAAGGCCTCCGGCTTCGAGGGGCAGGCGCCGCTCGCCGCGCTGCCGTTCACCGCGCAGGAGCTGGCCGCGCTCACCCTCGACGCACGGTTCCACATTCGCGCGTAAATGCGTTGCCGGTCCGGGGCGGGCCGCATAGGTTCATGCACAGCTTCGAGCGATCAGACGATCAGGAGATCACGACCATGCTGTGTACGAGCCTTTATCTCGCCCCGGATCGGTGGCGCGGCTGACCGCCGCTCGTGCTCTTGCGCCGCCGCTCCCGACGTACGGGAAAGGCGGCTTTTTGTTGTCAAGGATGTGGTGACGCCCTCGTAGCCCAATTGGCAGAGGCCTGGCGTTGAGGACGCCAGCAGTGCGCGTTCGAGTCGCGCCGAGGGCACCGCGTGGTCACACGCCACGCGGGCGCGCCGACGCTGGAGAGTCGGGCCCGGCTGTAAACCGGGTGCTTCGCTGAGCAGGTTCGAATCCTGCCGCCCGCACGGAGGCGGTGTGTCGCAGTGCCGCACTGCGAAACGCCGCCTGGTACCAGCACGATCGCATGCCCGAGTGGTGAGGGGGCCGCCTGCAAAGCGGTACACGCCGGTTCGAATCCGGCTGCGATCTCGGTGAACCGGCGTCGCCCGGTGGTGGTACACCCCGGTAACTGCAGCTCCCAGCAGGGGAGGAGACCGGGATGACCGCCCTGACCCAGCCTCGAGTCCTCACCTTCCGACGATCCGTCCGCGTCGCGCGCGTCGCGATCGTGGCCTTCATCGTGCTGAATCTGGTCGCCGTCCAGCTCATGTTCGTCGCCGCCGGCCCGGGCAAGAACGTCGCCGGTACGGTCGGCCGCCTGCTCGGCCTCTACCTGGCACTCGCGATGGCCCTGCAACTGCTGCTGGTGGCCCGCCTCGCGACGGTGGACCGGGCGTTCGGCATGGACCGCCTCACCACCTGGCACCGCTGGACCGGCCAGGCGATCTTCTGGCTCGTGCTCGCGCACCCTGCGTTCGTGCTGCTCGGCTTCGCCCGGCTGGACGGCATCTCGTTCCTGGCCGAGACGGTCAACCTGGCGAAACAGCTCCCGGTCCTGCTGGGCATGATCGCGGCCGTGCTGATCCTGGTGATCGTGGTGCTGTCGATCCGGGTGGCCCGCCGCCGGCTCTCCTACGAGACGTGGCACGCGATCCACCTGATGCTCTACGTCGTCGTGCTGCTCGGTGTGCTGCACCAGGTCTACGAGGGCACCGCGTTCCGGGTGAACCTGTTCACGCAGATCTACTGGTGGGGGCTGTGGACGTTCGCACTCGGCGCGCTGATCGCCGGTCGCCTGGTCGTGCCGATGATCCGCAACGCGCGGCACCGGCTGCGCGTCGCCGCGGTCGTCGAGGAGTCGGCGGACACCGTCTCGGTCCACGTCACCGGCCGCGGCCTGGAGAGGCTGGCGGCGAGCGCCGGGCAGTTCTTCCTCTGGCGCTTCCCCGGGCACAACGGGTGGTGGCAGGTCAACCCGTTCTCGCTGTCGGCCGCGCCGAACGGCCGGTCGCTGCGGCTCACCGCGAAAGGCGTCGGGGTCACCAGCGCGGGGCTGCGGGAACTGCCGATCGGCGCGCGGGTCTACGCCGAGGGACCCTACGGCGCGTTCACCGCGGCGCACCGGGTGCGGGCCGCGACGGTGCTGGTCGCGGGCGGGATCGGGGTCACCCCGATCCGGGCGCTGCTCGAGGATCCCGCGCTGACCGGTCACGTCGTCGTCCTCTACCGGGTGCGTGACGCGCATGACGCGGTGCTTCTCGGGGAATTGAAGAACCTGGCTGATGTACGGCACGCGCGGCTGCACCTGCTCACCGGCCGCACCGGCAGCGACAACCAGCCGTTCGCGCCGGAGCGGATGCTGGCGCTGGTCCCGGACATCACCGCGCGCGACGTGTACGTCTGCGGCCCGGAAGCGATGACGTCGTCGGTGCTGGACAGTCTGCGGCGGTTGCGGGTGCCCCGGCGGCAGGTCCACGCCGAACGGTTCCGCCTCGCCGGATGAGCTGGGGCCGCCCGGAAGATGCCCCCGGGTGACCCCTTGAAGAGGGTTCCGGGCGCTGCCTCCGTATGGGGGAGGCAGCGCCCGGGCCCTCGCGTCCGGCGGCCCGTGCCCGGTCGTCAGTAGTGCTCGACGGCCCAGCCGGCCAGCGCGTTCAGCGGCACGAGCAGGCTTTCGCCGGCCGGCGTCAACCGGTACTCCACCTGCGGCGGAACGGTCGGATGCACGGTCCGGGAGACCAGGCCGTCGGCTTCCAGCAGCCGCACCGTGCGGGTGAGGATGCGCTGGCTGATGCCCTCGATGCCGCGGTGCAGCTCGTTGTAGCGATGCGGGCGCTTGCCGAGCAGCATGATCACCAGCAGGGTCCACTTCTCGCCGAGGCGGTGGACCGCGCGGGTGACCGGGCAGCTGTCGTACTCCCTCGCGGGGACCGGGGTGGCGAGCACGGACATTGATGTGCCTTCTTCCGGGCGGCGGGCCGACTGGTGACGATCGTAGTCATGGCAGTCGTGGTGATCAGTGGTGGAAGTGACGGGATGGGACGGGCGCTGGCCGTCCAGCTGGCACGGCGCGGTGACACCGTCGTGGCGATCGGGAGCCGCGCCTCCCTCGAACCGGAGGTTCCCGGAACAACGTATCTGCAAGCCGATCTGAGCAGTGTGGCGGAGAACCAGCGGGTGATCGCGGAGATCGGCTCGCGGTGGCCGGTCGTCGACGCCCTGCTGCTCTTCGCGAACCGGACGTCGCGGCATCGGGCCGAGACCGTGGACGGTCTGGAGGGAACCTTCGCCCTCTATTACCTGAGCCGTTATCTGCTCGGTCATGGGCTCGCCCCCCAGTTGGACCGCGCCGCGCATCCGGTGATCGTCAACGTGGCGGGGGTCGGGGTCACCCGTGGCGGGGTGCGCTGGGACGACCCGCAGCTGACCCGGGACTACTCGGTGATCACCGCGCAGTTGCAAGCCGGCCGGGCGAACGATCTGCTCGGTGCCGGGTTCAGTGGGAAAGCTCGCTACATCCTGTACCACCCCGGCTTCACCAGGAGCGGCAACCTCAGTCCCCTGCCGCTCCTCGTCCGCACGGGCATCAAGGTCCTGGCCCGGTTCGCGGCGCAGCCGATCGCCGACGCGATCCGCCCGATCCCCGGCTGGATCGACCACCCGCCCGCCGCGCAGCTGACCGCGATCGATCGTGGCCGTGAACTCCCGCCAGATCTTCCCACCCTGGACCCGGTGGCCGCCCGGCGACTGGCCGAGCTCACCGCGACGATGCTGCGAGACGTCGCTCCGCCGGCCCCGGAACGGTGCCCGTGAGCTTGCCGAGCCGCTCGCCGCCGCCCTCATCGCGCTCCTCACGGCGGCGTCCGAGGAGAAGCCCGCCCCGAACGCCGTGGCCACCGGGAAGCCGCCCCGCGTGCCGCAGCCGGTGGCAGTGGCGGTGGCGGTGGCGGTGGGAGCGTCAGGTCGTGAGACGACCGCTTGCCGCAGCCGGTGGCAGTGGCAACGTCAGGTCAGTGAGATGACCGCGGCGATCACTGTGGCCAGAATGTAGAGCCAGGTGGCGAGCCGGACCGCCCGGTACCGCAGGGGCTCAGGCCGGCCGAGCGCACGCAGCACGACGGCGAGCAGCGGCAGCACCAGGATCGCGTGCAGCGCCACCCCGTGGACCGGCTTCAGCGAACCGGCCGTCTCGTACGCGATCTGTGGACTCTGCGTCCGGTAGAGGATCGACCCCTTGGCCACCATCGCCACCCCGGTCACGAGCGTGAGCAGCAACAGCCCCCACCCGGCGCGCAGCGCGAGGCGCAGGTCGGACGGCCCCCGCACCCGCCCGCGCAGCGCGATCACGGCGAAGCTGACCAGCACCACCACCAGGACCGCGCCACCGAGGGCGAGGGCTGTCGCGATCGCGCGCGACGCCGGCGTCGACGTGTTGAAGTGCGACGGCACCCGCCGCCACGCCTGCACGGTGATCCCGGCGACCTCCAGCACGCAGTCCGCCGTGAAGACCCCGAGCAGCCAGGCCCGCGGTCGCGGGCTCATCACGAGAAACCGCGTCACCCAGGCGACGGTGATCAGGGTCAGCCCGAAGGACAGCCCGAACGTCGTCGGCTTGCGCCACGAGACCGGGCCTTCCCACGGCCCGTCGTCGGCCAGGAAGACCCCGAAGTGCACCACGCCGGAGAGCATCAGCAGCGCCCCGACCAGATGGGCGACGCGCTCCACCGGCCGCAGGGCGCGGAGGCGGGCCGCGGCGACAACCTGGGTCATGCCGACGATCCTGCCCGGCCCGCGGCCCCTTGTCGTCGGACCCAGGGAGTACCTGCGAGCGACGAAAATGGTTCGCCGGAGGTATTGCCGAGGCAGGATGATCGCCGCCATGAGTCGCCTGGGGCTGCGGCGTCTTCGGCAACGATCCGGCCGAGGTGGCTCAGGTCTTCGCGGAGACGCTGGCCGCGAGTCCCTGGTTCGACCTGGTGGTCTTCGCCGTCCTGGATCGCGGCGGCAACACCCGGAGGGCCTTCGAGGAAGCCCTGGGCTGATTTCCCCGTACGACGGCAGGGGCCCCTCGCGTAAGCGGAAGTGACCAGACTCCCTTCGGCTTGCGATAGGTATGTCTTCATACCTAATAATCGTCACATGACCGACGACGCGATCGCCCTCATGCACCTGGCCCATCAGTTGCACCGCAGCCTGGACCGTCGGCTGCAGGGCGATTTCGTCCACCCCAAACCGCCCGAGGCGCAGATCGCCGCGCTCTGGCAGATCCGGCAGTCGCCCGGGATGACCGTGCGGGAGCTCGCCGACGAGTTGCAGATGCAGCCGAACAACGCGAGCGCCCTGGTCACCGCCATGGTCAAGAGCGGCCTGCTGACCCGCGAGCCGGATCCGCAGGACCGCCGGGTGGTGCGCCTGCACGTCACCGAGCAGGCGCGCGGGCGCATCGACGAGGTGCAGGGCCTGTCCAGCGGCTACCTCGACGCGGCGCTCGGCGATCTCGGCGACGACGAGCGGGCGGCCGTGCACGCCGCGATCCCGGTGCTGGCCAGGATCGCCCGGCACGTGCGCGACGGGCGTCCTCACCGCGAGGCGTGAGCGTGCTCATCGCCGTACCGGAGCAATCGAAGCAAACAAGGAGCACAGCATGACCTCGACCGTTTCCGCCGACGTCCCCACCCCGGCGCATGCGCCGCCGGCCGCGGCGGCAGGCCGGCGCGGCAACCCCTGGCTGAGTCTGATCGCCGTGGCGTTCGGCCTGTTCATGGTCGGCCTGGACGGCAGCGTGGTGTCGATCGCGAACCCGGAGATCGGCCGTGACCTGGGCGCCAGCACCGCGGAGCTGCAGTGGGTGACTAATTCCTACCTGCTGGCCCTCGCCGCCGCGCTGATCCTCGGCGGCAAGCTCGGTGACCGGTTCGGCCGGCGGACGTACTACCTGATCGGCGTGGCCGGCTTCACCATCGCGTCGGTCGCGATCGGACTGGCCGGTTCGATCGAGGGCGTCATCGCCTTCCGCGCTGCGCAGGGCCTGTTCGGCGCGCTGCTGATGCCGAACACGCTGGGCATCCTGCGCGCGGTCTTCCCGCCGAAGCGGTTCGGCATGGCGGTCGGCATCTGGGCGATGGTCTCGTCGGTCTCCACCGCGCTCGGGCCGATCGTCGGCGGGCTGCTCGTCCAGCACGTGGGCTGGGAGTCCGTCTTCTACATCAACGCGCCGATCGGGGTGATCGCGCTGATCGTCAGCGCGCTGGTGCTGCCGGAGAGCAAGAGCCCGACGGGCCGGCACCGGTTCGACGTGGCCGGTGTGCTGCTGCTCGCGATCGGGCTGCTGGTCCTGGTGTTCGCCGTGGTCAAGGGCGAGGCGTGGGGCTGGGGCTCGGCGCGGACGCTCGGCACGATGGCGGCCGGGCTGTTGATTCTGATCATCTTCGGCTGGTTCGAGACCCGGCTGGAACATCCGCTGCTCCCGATGCGGCTCTTCCGCAGCCCGGCGCTCACCATCGGCGCGATCATCACCGCGATCAACTTCTTCACGCTGCTCGGGTCGATCTTCTACATCATGCTGTACCTGCAGAACGTCCGCGGATACAGCCCGGTCTGGTCCGGTGTGCTGACCCTGCCGCTCAGCCTCGCCTCGGTGGTCGCCTCGCCGCTCGGCGCCGCGCTCACCGACCGGTTCGGCCCTCGGCTCTCGATGCCGCTCGGCATGGTGCTGCAGGGCGCCGCGTCGTTCGGCCTGATGGCGCTCGGCACGCACTCCGGCTACTGGGCGATGTGGCCGTCGTTCATCGGGCTCGGCCTCGGCGTCGGCATGGTGATGGCCGCGTCGAGTGAGGCGATCGTCGGCAACGCCCCGGTCAAGGACGGTGGCGTGGCCGGTGGCCTGCAGGCGACCATGCTGCAGATCGGCGGGGCGCTCGGCACCTCGGTGCTGATCTCGATCATCAGTGCCCGGGTGAGCGGCACCCTCGCCGGCTCGCTGACCGAGGCGGGCGTGCCCGCCCCGCTCGCCGAGGGCCTGACCGCGGCGAAGGACGTGGTGGCGATGGGCATCGCGCCGGTCAGCGCGGATCTGACCGGGAACGTTCGCGCCGCGGTGATCGAGGGCGCCGGCACGGCGTTCCTGCACGGCGTGCACGCGGCGGCCCTCGTCTCCGGCGTGCTCTGCCTGCTCGCGGCGGTGGTCGCGGTCGTCGGCATCCGGCGCGGGGCGAAGCCCGAAGGTGTCGTCCCGCCGGCACACTGACCGATTCGTGCACCTCTGAGTGGCGGGCGTGGCCCGCCACTCAGCCGGACGGTTCCCGTGCCGAAAGGTGAGGTATGAGGCAGTTCTGGGCGGATCTCAGCGTGAACGTCAAGATCATGGTGGCGATCGGTGTCGCCGCCGTCGTGGCTCTGGTGATCGGGACGACCGGCCTGCGGGCACTCAGCCGGGCCAGCGGGTCGGCCACCGGCATCTTCGAGGACAACGTCGCGAGCGTCACGGTGCTCGGCGAGCTGCAGAACGCCATGACCCAGTCCCGCCTCGACCTGACCAACCAGGCGATCTACTCCGACGCCACGAACAAGGCCAAGTACGAGCAGGCGTTCAGCGACGACCTGGAGGTGGCCGCCGGCGCGCTCTCCCGGTACGAGGCGGCCAGCCCGGCCGGTGACGCGGCGGTGATCGAGAAGCTGGACAGCACCTGGCGGCAGTACGTAGAGGTGGCCCAGAAGCACCTCATCCCGCTGTCCCGGGCCGGCGACCTCAGCGGGTGGCAGCAGGTCCGGACCGAGCAGGTCACCCCGCTGATCACCACGCTCAAGGAGACCCTCGCCGAGCTCAGCGAGGCGGAGCGGGCCGACGCGGCCGCGGCCGCCGCGGAGGCTCGCGACGGCTACGAGGACAGCCGGCTCGACTCGATCCTCGTCCTGACCATCGGCATCCTCGCGGCGCTCGCGCTCGGGGTCATGGTGGCCCGGGGCATTGTCCGCGCGCTGCGCCGGGTGACCACCGTCTGCGAGGGCCTCGCGGCCGGCGATCTCACCCAGAGCACCGGCATCACGTCGGCCGACGAGCCGGGACGGATGAGCCGCGCGCTGGACGCCGCGATCCTGCGGCTGCGCGAGACGGTCAGCACCATCGGCGACTCCGCGGTGACCCTGGCCAGCGCGTCCGAGGAGCTCACCGCGGTCAGTTCGCAGCTGGAGAGTGGCGCCGGCGACGTCGCCGAGCGGGCCGGCTCCGCCAGCGCCGCCAGCGCGCAGGTGAACGCCGGCGTCCAGTCGATCGCCGCGGGCGCCGAGCAGATGAGCGCCTCGATCACCGAGATCGCGTCGAACGCGGCCGAGGCCGCCCGGGTCGCGACCGAGGGCATGAGCGTGGCCGAGCGCACCAACCGGCAGGTCGCCGAGCTCGGCGCGGCCAGCGCGGAGATCAGCGACGTGGTCCGGCTGATCACCACCATCGCCGAGCAGACCAACCTGCTCGCCCTGAACGCGACGATCGAGGCGGCCCGCGCCGGTGAGCTGGGCAAGGGCTTCGCGGTGGTGGCCGGCGAGGTCAAGGAGCTCTCCCAGCAGACCGCGCGGGCGACCGAGGAGATCACCGCGCGGATCGGCGCGATTCAGGCGTCGAGCACGTCGGCGACCTCGGCGATCGGCGAGATCACCGAGGTCATCCAGCGGATCGGCGACTACACCACGACGATCGCGTCGGCGGTCGAGGAGCAGACCGCGACGACCGGGGAGATGAGCCGCTCGGTCGCCGAGGCCGCGTCGGGCAGCGGCGAGGTGGCCCTCACCGTTACCGGTGTGGCGCAAGTCGCTGCCGCGACCGCCGAGGGAGCGCGCACCACGCAGCAGGCCGCGGCAGACTTGACCAGGCTGGCCGGTGACCTCACCACCCTGGTGGGTGGTTTCCGTCACTGACCCTCAAGTCTGGTCCCGCCGTGTCGTCGTTCCCGGCAACGGCGCGTCATCCCCCGGGGAGGTTCCGATGAAGACCGATCTCTACGACCGCCTGGCCGAGCCCGCCCGGCTGACCGAGCTGGCCCGCTACGACCTCGCCGACACCACGCTGCGGGCCACGCTGGACGAGGTGGCCAAGCGCAGCGCCAAACTGCTCGAGGCGCCCGTCTCGCTGGTGTCGGTGCTGGGCGCCGACGCGCAGCAGATCGTCGGCGCCTACGGGCTGCGCGACTGGGTCGCCACGCCGCAGGGCGCGCCGGCCGAGTGGGCGGTGTGCAGCCGGACGGTGCTCAACGGCGAGCCGTACTGTGTGGCCGACTTCAGCGACGACCCGGTGCACGCGGCCAACCCGTTCCTGGCCAGCACCGGGCTGCGCAGTTACCTCGGGGTGCCGCTGGTGGCGCCGGGCGGGGTGATGCTCGGGGCGCACTGTGTGGTGGACACGCGGCGGCGCATCTACACCGGCGTCGACCTGGCCGTGCTCTCCGACAGTGCGGACGAGGCGATGGAGGCGCTGCTCACCTTCCGGCGCTGAGCACGTCACCCTGCCAGCGCCAGGACGTCTGCCGGGGGTGGCCGGGCAGCTCCGTGCGGCCGGTCGCCCAGAGCAGCGCCGGCCACGGCTCGAAGCCGGACGGCGCGTCCGGGAAGAGGCGTCGCAGGACACGGGCGCACACGTCCGCCTCCGGCGTCCACCGGAATGTCATCGTCCGGGCCAGGTCGTGCAGGTGGACCAGCACCTCGACGACGCCCATCGCGGCGAAACCCGAGGCATCCGAGATTCCGTACGGATGAAAGGCCCGCCGTGACGCGGGACTCGACCGGACGACGGCGGCGAGCAGGCCCCCGGCCGCGTCGAGCACCTGGAGCAGGCCGTCGACGCCGTGCTCCGGGTCGACGTACACCGTGAGCGCGGGCGCCGCCGGCCGGCTCCGCCGGTAGCCGAACGGCACGTAACGGTCGGTGGGCGGCTCCTCGGCGGCGAGCTGGCCCGCGTAGGCGAAAAGGTCGTCGGCGACGTGCTCGACCGTCTCCCAGCAGGACCAGTCGAGGTCGCCGGCCGGGGCCTGCCAGTCCTGCCCGGCGACCTCTCGCAGCGCCACGACGGCCTGCGTGACCACCGTGCGCACGTCGCCGGAATCCACAAGTGAATCACCCATGGCGCGGAAGCTATCGCAAAAGTGTCGTACCCCGCGCGCATCATCGGCGGTATGGGAGAAGCAGCCATGCCGATCCGCCGCCGGATCGAGTTGTCCATCGCCGAGACCCGCCTGCGTTTCCAGCAGCTGGTCCGGCTCACCGGGCTGACCGGCCAGGTCACCGTCGTGGTCGACGGCGGCCGCCCGATCGCCGCGATCGTCCCCGCCGCCGACGTCCTCGAGCCTGCGCCTCCGCCGTCGCCCCCACCGCCCCCACCGCCCCGCCCGGCCGCCGAGAGCAGCGCCGGCTGGCTCCGCCGGATCGAGAAGGTGCGGGAGGACGTGCGCCGCCAGCACGCCGGCCGGATCCACGAGTTGTCCCAGGCGCTGGACGAGGCGTGGCGCATGCTGGACCAGCTCCACCCGCCGGGCACCGACCGGCACGTCGACACCCTGCGTGCGGCCCACGGAGACCTGCGCCGGACTCGATGATCAATCTCCACTTGACCTATCGGGGCGGAGGTAAGATCGGCCAATGGCGCGCCAGCTCGATCTGTTCGTCCCCGGGGTGGTGTTCCTTGACGTCATCTTCACCGGGCTGCGTGAGCTGCCCGGGCCCGGCACCGAGGTCCGGGCCTCCGGCATGGGGTCGTGCCCCGGCGGGGTGGCGAACCTCGCCGTCGCGGCCGCCCGGCTCGGCCTGCGCACCGGGCTCGGCACGGCGCTGAGCACCGACGCCTACGGCGAATTCTGCCATCAGGTGCTCAGCCGCCAGGAGGGAATCGATCTCTCCGCGTCCCGCCGGCTCGACGACTGGCACTCGCCGGTCACCGTCTCGCTGGCCTATGACCGCGACCGCAGCATGATCACGCACGGGCATCCGCTGCCGACCGACGACGAGGGCCTGGTCAACGGGCTGCCCGCGGCCCGCGCGGCGGCCGTCAGCCTGGGCGGCTCCAGCACCGCGTGGGTGCCCCGGGCGAGTCGCAACGGCACGCTGATCTTCGCCGATGTCGGCTGGGACGAGACCGATCAGTGGGATGTCGACGCGCTCGCCGTGCTGCCCGACTGCCACGCGTTCCTGCCGAACGCGGTCGAGGCGATGCGCTACACCCGGACGGACACCCCGGGCGCCGCTCTCGACAAGCTGGCCGGCCTGGTCCCGATCGTGGTGGTGACCGACGGCGGGGACGGCGCGCTCGCTGTCGACTCGGCGACCGGGGAGGTGGCGACCGTGCCGGGCGTGCCCGTGGAGGCACTCGACCCGACCGGCGCCGGGGACGTCTTCACCGCCGGGTTCATCGCCGGGACGGTCGGCGGGTGGCCGCTCGCCGACCGGGTGGCCTTCGCGAATCTGGTGGCCGCGCTCTCGGTGCAGCATTTCGGCGGGTCGCTGTCGGCGCCCGGCTGGGGGGACATCGCCGACTGGTGGCAGGCCACGCTGCGGGCCGCGGAGCAACGGCATCCCGAGTCGAGCGAGGGGGAGCTGGCGCGGCGCTTCGCGTTCCTGCCCGACGTCATCCCGCCGGGGAGGCGGAACGCCGTGCACCGGGCGACGGCGACGATCGCGCGGCTCTCCGACGCGCACGCCGAGCCGTGACGGTGGCTCCCGCACGCCGGGCCGTGCCGGCGGCTCGCGCACGGCCGGGCCGGTCGCGGCGGGACACGCTCACGGGTCTCGCGTTCCTGGCGCCCAGCCTGGTCGGGGTCGGCGGTTTCCTGCTGGCGCCGGTCGTCGTCGTGCTCGGCATCAGCCTCACCCGGTGGGATCTGATCGACCCGGCCCGGTGGACCGGCCTCGACAACTACCGGTCGATCCTGGGCGACCCGGCGTTCGGCCGATCGCTGGCGGTCACCGCGGTCTTCGTGCTGCTGGTCATCCCGCTGCAGACCGCGCTCGGCCTGGCCGCCGCCCTGCTGCTCGATCAGCGGCTGCCCGGTTCCACCTGGTTCCGCGCGATCCTGGTGCTGCCGTGGATCAGCGCCCCGCTCGCGCTCGGCGTCGTCTGGCGCTGGCTCTTCGACCCGTCCGACGGCGCGATCAACGAGTTGCTCGGCCACCGGATCGAGTGGCTGACCAGCCCGGCGCTCGCCCTGCCGTCGGTCGCCGCGGTCACCATCTGGACCAATGTGGGCTATGTGGCGCTGTTCTTCCTGGCCGGCCTCGCCGGGATCCCCCCGCAGTACGGGGAGGCCGCCCGCATCGACGGTGCCGGCCCGTGGCAGGGCCTGCGGCGGGTCACGCTGCCGCTGTTGCGCCCGACCACGTTCTTCGTCCTCGCGACCGGCGTGATCAGCAGCTTCCAGGTGTTCGACACGGTCTACGCGATGACCGGGGGCGGGCCTGCCGGGCGCACCGAGGTGGTGGCGTACACGATCTACCGGGAGGCGTTCGTCAACTTCCGGATGGGCCGGGCCGCGGCCATGTCCGTGGTCCTGTTCCTGCTGTTGATCACGGTGACGATCGCCCAGCAGACGTACTTCCGCCGGCGCACGACGTACGAGATGGGGTGATCATGCGCCGTGCCGTGCTGACCTACCTCGCGCTGAGCCTGGCCGCGGTGGTGATCCTCGCGCCCTACCTGATGAGCGTCCAGACGTCGGTGAAGACGCCGCGGCAGTTCGCGCAGCAGCCGCCGCTGGCCCCGCCCCGCCCGCCGACCGGGGAGAACTACGCGGAGCTGACGGTCGGCGGGCACACCCTGATCCCGCCGCTGGTGATCACCGTCCAGGTCGTGCTGGTGGTCGTTCTCGGACAGCTCGTCTGCTCGGTGCTGGCCGCCTACGCGTTCGCGCGCCTGGACTTCCCGGGCCGGGACGCGATCTTCTGGGTGTACCTGGCGACGCTGATGGTGCCGGCCGTCGCGGTGCTGGTGCCCCGGTTCGTGCTGCTCAGCGAGGCGGGGCTGGTGAACACGTTCTGGGGGATCGTGCTGCCCTCGATGTTCGGCTCGCCGTATGCGATCTTCCTGCTGCGCCAGTTCTTCCGGGCCGTCCCGCAGGAGCTGCTGGACGCCGCGCGGATCGACGGGGCCGGGCATCCACGGGTGCTGCGGCACGTGATGCTGCCGCTGAGCCGTCCGGTCCTGGCCACCCTGCTGATCATCACGGCGGTCACCCACTGGAACGACTTCCTCTGGCCGCTGGTGGTCACCAGCGGCGCGCGCTGGGAGGTGCTGACCGTCGCGGTGGCCGGCCTGCAAAGTCAGTACCAGGGCAATTGGACCCTGGTCATGGCCGCCACGACACTCGCCACGATGCCGCTGCTCGTGCTCTTCACGATCTTCCAGAAGCACATCGTCAAGTCGATCACCATCACCGGGATGAAGTGAGCACATGCGACGACTGTTCCTGACCATCACGGCCCTCCTGCTGACCGCGGGCTGCTCGATCGCCGGCAACGACGACGCCGACGGGAAGACCACTGTCACGTTCCGGCTCTGGGACGAGCAGGTCGCCACGGCGTACGAGCAATCCTTCGCGGCCTTCGAGAAGACACATCCGGAGATCACCGTCGACGTCCAGGTGGTGCCGTGGGCCGACTACTGGACCAAGCTGCCCGCCGACGTCGCCGCGGGCACGGCCGCCGACATCTTCTGGACGAACACGTCCAACTTCGGCCTCTACGCCGACAACGGGCATCTGCTGCCCGTCGACGTCAGCGGCGACTGGACGAAATCGGTCGTCGACCTCTACACGCGCGGCGGAAAGCTGTGGGGCGTGCCGCAGCTGTGGGACTCGATCGCGCTCTACTACAACAAGGACCTCGTCACGAAGGCCGGTGTCGACCCGGCGGCCCTGACCTGGGATCCGTCCCGTCCTGACGACCCGTTCCGCGCGGCGCTGCGGCGGCTCACGGCCGACGGCGCGGGCCGGCATCCCGGCGAGGCGGGCTTCGATCCCAAGGACATCACGACGTACGGGTTCAACGCCGCCCTCGACCAGCAGGCGATCATGTGGGATTTCGTGGGGTCCAACGGTGGCACCTGGCAGACGGGTGACGCCTTCACCTTCGCGGACCAGCCGAAGACCGCGCAGGCCGTGCAGTACGTCGTGGACCTGATCAACAAGGAGCACGTGGCCCCCTCGGCCGCGGACACGAACACCAACAGCGACAAGGCGCTCCAGCTGTTCACCCAGGGCCGGATCGCGCTGTTCCAGTCGGGGCCCTACCACCTGAAGGCCGTCCATGACGGCGCCGGCTTCCCGTGGGGGATCGCGCCGCTGCTCGACGGCCCGGCCGGCCGGGTCGGCGTGGTGCACGGCGTGGCCGCTGTCGCGTCGGCGAGGACCGCGCACAAGGAGGCGACCACCGAGGTGCTGAAGTGGATCGGCTCGGCGGACGGGCAGCGGCCGATCGCCGCGGGCGGCTACGCGTTCCCGGGGGTCACCTCGGTGCAACCGGCGTTCGTCGACCATTGGCGGCAGCGGGGCGTGGACCTGCAACCGTTCCTCGACTCGGCGGGCGGGACGACGTTCCCGGCGCCGGTCGGCCCGCGCGTCGGGTCCGGCGGGACGGCGTATGCGCCGGTGCTGCAACAGGTCTTCCTGGGGCAGCTCGGCGTCGTGGACGGTCTGCGCAAGGCGCAGAACGCGGGCAACGAAGCGATGAAGGGCTGACATGCGGCTGACGATCCTCGGCGGTGGCGGGTTCCGCGTTCCCCTGGTGTACCGGGCGCTGCTGGCCGACCCGGAACGGACCATCACCGAGGTGGTCCTGCACGACGTGGACGCCGGGCGCCTCGACGCGATCGGGCGGGTGCTCGCCGCGCTGGGCTCACTGCCCGTGCGGACCACCACCGATCTGACGGAGGCGCTGACCGGGGCCGCGTTCGTGTTCTCCGCGATCCGGGTCGGCGGGCTGCGCGGGCGGGTGGTGGACGAGCGGGTCGCGCTGGCCGCCGGCGTGCTCGGGCAGGAGACGGTCGGCGCGGGCGGCATCGCGTACGGGCTGCGCTCGGTCCCGGAATCCCTCCGGATCGCCGCGCTGACCGCCGAGGTCGCGCCGGACGCCTGGCTGATCAACTTCACGAATCCGGCGGGGCTGGTCACCGAGGCGATGTCCGGGCTGCTCGGCGATCGGGTGATCGGGATCTGCGACTCGCCGACCGGGCTGGTGGACCGGGTGCTGCGGGCGCTCGGGGCCGACCCGGGCGAGGTGCGGATCGATTACGCGGGGCTGAACCATCTCGGCTGGCTCTACGGCGTGCACGACGCGGCTGGGCGTGACCTGCTGCCGGGGCTGCTCGCCGACGACAAGCTGCTGGAAACGATCGAGGAGGGCCGGCTCTTCGGCAACCTGCGCGAGCTGGGAGCCGTGCCGAACGAGTACCTGCACTACTACTACGACCCGGCGGGGACCTTCGAGGCGCTGCGCTCGGCGCCCCGGACCCGTGGCGCGTTCCTGCTCGAGCAGCAGGAGCGGTGCTATCACGACATCGCCTCGCGGGAGCCGCTGCAGGCGTGGCGGGACGCGTGGCGGGAGCGGGAGGCGACGTACATGTCGGAGAACCGGTCGCTGACCGGCGCGGGGGAGCGCGAGCAGGACGAGTCGCGCCCGGCGGGGTACGAGGGGGTGGCGCTGGCCGTCATGCGGGCGCTGGCCCGGGACGAGCCGGCGACGCTGATCCTGAACGTCCGCAATCGGGGGACCCTGTCGATCCTCGACGACGACGCGGTGGTCGAAGTGCCGTGCCGGGTCGACGCGCGCGGGGCCGTGCCGTTGCCGGTGGCTCCGCTGCCGGGGCACGCGGTGGAGCTGGTGCGGGCGGTGAAGACCACCGATCGGCTGATCCTGTCCGCGGTCGCGACGGGCTCGCGGGACGCGGCGGTCCGGGCGATGGCGGCGCATCCTCTGGTGGGGGACGCGGAGCTGGGCGCGCGGCTGGTCGACGCCTACCGGGCCGAGCTGCCGGAGCTGGCCTACCTGGCCTGATCCGGAGCACGTCCGGCGGCCGCCAGGCCGACCCTGGTGATCACGGCGTAGACCTGGCTGGCGGCCAGTGCGCCCAGCAGCGCCCCGCCCACGTTGCCGGGCAGTCCGGCGTCGGGGATCGGGAGGGTGCCCAGCCAGACGACCGCCGCGGTGACCGCGGCGGCGGCGCAGGCGATCCGGCGATGCCGGTCGCCGCCGTTGTACAGGGCGCAGGTCGACCAGATCAGCACGCTGACGCCGACGAAGTCACCGACCGGACGCCCGGCCAGGCCGATCAGGACGGTGGCCGCGATGGCCAGCCCCGCGCCGGTGGCGGCGCGGCGCAGAGTCACCCACCCGGAGACGGCGGGGGCCGGGGCGGCGTCGGTGACCATCGAATGATCTTGGGGCCTGGGGGTTGCCCGGGGATGTCCGGAAGTTGAACAGTCTCTCCGGATCCGGCTCCCGTGGAAGGTGGCGGGCCGCGGACGTCGCCGGGAACCTCTGGCGCTTCGGGGATACCGACGAGTAACCTGCGAGGACCTTGGTGGTCGTCGATGGGTGCAGGGGGTGGGCCGGGTGCCGCACGTCGAGGTCTCCGCCGGGACCGTTCTCCTGCTGCTGGGCATGATCGTGCTGGTGGTGCAGCCGGGCGCGATCCCGTTCACCTACGCCGTGGCGACCCGTCATGTGCGGCGCGGCGGGCAGCGGCCGCCACTCGTCGCGACCGGGGCCTACCTGCTCGGCTGCCTGTTCACGCTGGTGTGCGTGGCCGCGTTCTTCTGCTCGGAGTTCCCGATGCTGTGGGCCGCGGTGCTCGGTTACGTGCCGATGTGGCTCTTTGCCTACCTGATCCTGAGGCAGCCGGACGTGCAGCCCGGCGGGCGGCACCTGCGCGGCTGACCGGCGGCGATCGGTCCGGGGCCACAACGAGTCCAGGCCGCAGCCGGGTGGGGCTGCGGCCTGAACGGATCCGGGGTGGATCAGGCGGTGGCGGGCTCGGTCGCCGGGATGCGCGGCGGGCGCGAGTGGTCCGGCGCCGCGGTCGGTTTGCGGTTCGGCAGGGAGAGGCGGATGACCTTCGCCCACGCCGACGCCACCTGGACCGGGAGCGGCCCCGTCACGTACGGCAGATCGTACTTCTCGAAGAGTGCCCGCACCTTGACCGCGACCTCGGCATAACGGCTGCTCGGCAGGTCGGGGAAGAGGTGGTGCTCGATCTGGTGGGACAGGTTGCCGGTCATGATGTGCATCAGCTTGCTGCCGGAGATGTTGGCCGAGCCGAGCATCTGCCGCAGGTACCACTCGCCGCGGGTCTCACCCTTGATCGAGGTGCGCTCGAAGGTGGAGACGCCGTTCGGGAAGTGACCGCACATGATCACCGAGTGGCTCCACAGGTTGCGCACGATGTTCGCGGTGAAGTTCGCGGCGATCGTGTGCAGGAAGGACGGGCCGGACAGCGCCGGGTGGATGATGTAGTCCTTCAGCACCTGGCGGCGGATCTTGCGGCCGACCGCCTTCACGTTCGCCTTGAACTCCGGGTCGCTGCGGCGCTTCTTGGACTTCAGGTTGCGGCCCAGGTTCAGGTCGTAAGCCGCGATCCCGTACTCGAAGAAGAGCGCGTTGATGAAGTTCCACAGCGGCTGGGCCAGGAAGAACGGGTGCCATTTCTGGTTCTCGTCGACCCGCATGATGCCGTAACCGAGGTCGTTGTCCTTGCCGACCACGTTGGTGTACTTGTGGTGGATCTCGTTGTGCGAGTGCTTCCACTGGTCGGCCGGGGTGACGTGGTCCCACTCCCAGGTCGTGGAGTGGATCTTCGGGTCCCGCATGAAGTCGTACTGCCCGTGCAGGATGTTGTGGCCGATCTCCATGTTCTCGAGGATCTTCGCCACCGAGAGGCCGGCCGTGCCGACGATCCAGGCCGGCGGGAAGAGCGAGAACAGCAGGACCGCCCGGCTGCCCATCTCCAGGCTGCGCTGGACCTTGATCACCTTGCGGATGTAGGCGGCGTCGCGTTCCCCCCGGTTCGCGAGCACCTCGTCCCGGATGGCGTCCAGCTCGCGGCCGATGGCCTCGATGTCCTCGGCGGTCAGGTGGCCGATCGGGTTCACTTCCTGGCGTTGCAGAGTCGTCACGAGTTCCTCTTGTTCTCTACTGGGGGGTCGTGATCAGGAATGGTCAGGCGTCCAGGTGGCACGGCCCGGCGGCGGCCGAGATGCACGTCTGGACGAGCACGTTGTCGCCTTCCACGGCGGTGGTGACGGTGCCGTCGCGCATGTCGCGGACGATGCCCTCGCGCATCGGCAGCACGCACGAGTAGCAGATGCCCATCCGGCAGCCGGACGGCATGAGCTGCCCCGCCGCCTCGCCGGCGTCCAGGATCGACACGCCGCCCGGCGCCTCGACCGTCGTGCCGGAACGCTCGAAGGTGACAGTGCCACCCTCGCCGGCGACCAGCACCGTCGGCCGGAACCGCTCGACGTGCAGGCGCTGCGCGGCGCCCGCCTCGGCCCAGTTCTCCGACAGGGCGTCCAGCATCTCGCCCGGGCCGCACGCCCAGGTCTCGCGCTCGAAGCGGTCGGGGACCAGCATGTCCAGGTCGGCCGGCTTGAGCCGCCCGTCGGCGCCGGTGTGCCGCTCGATCAGCGTGATCCGGCCCTGCTCGGCGAGAGCCCGCAGGTCGGCGCCGAAGACCACGTCCTCGGCGGTGCGGGCGGAATGCACGACGACCACGTCGGTGAGCTCGTGGACCAGGCTGCGCAGGATGCCCATGACCGGCGTGATCCCGCTGCCGGCGGTCACGAACAGGCTCTTCGCCGGGCGCCGGCTCGGCACGACGAAATCGCCGGCCGGCAGGTCCAGGTTCATCACCATGCCGCGGCGGGCGTTGGCCAGCAGATAAGAGCTGACAACCCCGTCGCGTACGGCGTTGACGGTCACGCTGATCCGCCCGGAGGGCTGCCCGGCCGGGCTGCTCACCGAGTACGAGCGCCACAGGCGGATGCCGTCCACGTCGACGCCGAGACGCACATACTGCCCCGGCTCGTGCGGGCGCCAGCCGCGGCCCGGCCGCAGCTCCAGGGTGACCGCGTTCGCGGTCTCCCGGTGAACCGCCTCGACCCGGGCGCGCAGTACGTTCGGATTGCGCAGGGGAGCGATCACGTCGAGGTAGTCGGTCGGCACCACCGGAGTGGTGATCAACTCGACGACCCGCCACGCGCCGTTGCGCAATGTCTGTGTAACAGCCACGTGAACAAGACTGCTGGTTCCGACGAACGAAAGCATGACCAGGGGAAGTGAATCGAAGCGCCATAATTGTTCGGCGGAGACAAGCGCCGGACCTGAAACCTGGGGAGCCCTGTGTGATCGAGCCCTTGCGTGACGTCCGGTCGTACCAGTTGCCGGACGATCTCGTCCATCCACTGCGGCAGGGGCTGGCCGAGGTCTCCGTGCAGACCATCGCGGCCATCACCGAGGAGGTGCCGGCCTACGCCGAGGCGTTCGCCGGAGTGCTCGGCCACAAGATCGAGCGTGCGGTGCAGGCCGCGCTCGGCACCTTCCTGAGCCTGGTGGCCCGCTCCAGCGGCGACCCGGGCACCCCGCTGGCGTCGGCGCTGGAGGGAGCGTACGCGCTGGGCCGCGGCGAGGCACGGTCGGGCCGCAGCCTCGACGCGCTGCTCTCGGCGTACCGGGTCGGCGCCCGGGTCGCCTGGCGGGAGCTCGCGGCGATCAGCGTCCGCTGCGGGCAACCGGCCGCGACCATCGCGGACTTCGCCGAACTGGTCTTCGCCTACATCGACGAGCTGTCCGCGGCGAGCGTCGCCGGGCACGCCGACGAGCTGGCCACCACCGGCCGGCTCCGGCTGCGCCACCTGCAACAACTCGCCCAGGCGCTGGTCGCGGGGGAGCCGGTGCACGTGCTGCAGGCCGCCGCCGAGCGCGCCGAGTGGACGCCGCCGCAGACCCTCACCGCCATCCTGCTGCCGGAACGCTCGGCGCGCTCGCTGATCGACCTGCTCGACCCCCGGACGCTGCCGCTCGCCGGCGCGCTGCCGGACCTGCCGGAGACCGCGGTCCTGCTCGTGCCGGACCCGCAGGGCGCCTCCCGCCCGCATCTGACCCGGCTGCTGACCGGCCACAACGCGGTGATCGGCCCGGCCCGGCCCTGGCTGCGGGCACAGGACTCGGTCGAGCGTGCCGTCCGCGTGCACCAGCTGCACACGCCCGTGGGCAACACGGTGGTCGACACCGAGGACCACCTGGCGGAGCTGGTCGTCTCGGCGGACCCGGTCGCCCTGGCCGACCTGCGCGAGCAGGCCCTCGCGCCGCTCGCCGGGGAACGCGGGACCGCGGCGGCGAAACTCGTCGAGACACTGCGCAGCTGGTTGCTGCACCACGGGCGGCGCGAGGACGTGGCGGCGGAGCTGTTCGTGCACCCGCAGACGGTGCGGTACCGGATGGCGCGGCTGCGGGAGTTGTACGGGGAGAAGCTGAAGGATCCGCAGTGGGTGCTCGCGCTGACCATCGCGCTTGCGGTGCCGGTTCCCGAGACGTCGTGACACGTCCTGACACGTCCGCCGGGGGCCGGTTCCCGAGACGTCCTGACGCGCCCGTGCGGAGCCGGCCGGAGTCGTATACCAAAGTTCGGCGTCCCCTACTTTCGGCCGGTGGCAAGGCATCCGGGGCCGGTTAGCGTCGGGGCATGAACAGGGAGCTCGACTTCACGCCGGTGGACCGCGTGCTGGTGGCGGCCGGGCCGGCTGCGGCCGGGCTGCTGCTCGCGGCGGTGCTGCCGATCGCCGCGCGGTGGCTGCTCGGGCTGCACATCGTGTTGCCGTTCCGGGCGATCGTCCGGGTCATCGGGGCGATCGACCGGCCGTGGGAGCTGGCGATCGAGGCGGCGGTCCTGGTCCTGGCCGGGCTGTTCGTCACCGTCGTGCTCTTCGAGCGGCTCGTCGTCGTCACGGTCGACCCGGTGCAGGCACGGCTCGGCGAGACGGTGATCCCGCGCAACGACGTGGCGGCGCTCTATCCGGAGGGGGACTCGCTGGTCGTTCTCGACCGGGAGTCCCGGCAGGCGGCTCGGTGCATGACCCGGGCGCGGCGCGGGGCGCTCGCCGAGGCGTTCCAGCAGTTCGGCTATCCGTGGCGCGACACCGATCCGTACGCGAATCTCTACCAGCCCTGGAATTCCGCCGCGGACTCCCTCCCGCCGGCCGTCGACGCGGTGCTCGCGGCCCGGGCCGTCGCGGTGCGCAAGAAGGCCGCCAAGGAGGCCGGGGAGCTGCGGGCGACGCTGGAGAAACTGGGATACGCGGTCCGCGACGACGGCGGCAAGCAGTTCTGGCGTCCCCTGGTGCGCTCGTGAGCCGGGTCGAGCGGGCGCTGGCGGCGTCCGGCGAGCGGGTCTTCGACCTGGTGGCGATCGGGGCGTCCGGGTTCGCCGCGCTGGTGATCGCGGGCGAGGCCGAGTCCTCCGGGCGGATCAGCGGGGACGCGACGTTCGTCAACCTGGTCCTCGCGGCGCTGGCGACGCTGGCGCTGTGGTGGCGGCGCTCGCACCCGGTCGCGGTCGCCGCGCTGTTCGTGCCGGTCCTGGTCGTGACCGACTTCGTCGGCCTGGCCAGCCTGGTCGCGCTCTACACCCTGATCGTCCGGCGCCGCGGCCGGGTGATCCCGGTGATGCTGGCGCTGCACCTGCTGGCCGCGGTCGCCTACAGCGTGATCCGGCCCGACCCGGCCCTGGCGCCGCCGGTCGAGTTCCTGTTCACGCTGGCGTTCCTCACCGCGACCGTCGCCATCGCGGTCGCGATGCGCGCCCGGCGGGATCTGGTCGAGGTGCTGCGGGAGCGCGCGGCGCGGGCGGAGGAGGAGACGAGGATCCGTGCCGAGCGGCTGCGCGCCCTGGAACGCGAGCGGATCGCGCGCGAGATGCACGACGCGCTCGCCCACCGGATCTCCATGGTCAGCCTGCACGCCGGCGCCCTGGTGATCCGTCCCGACCTCACGCCGGAAGAGGTGGCGAAGGCGGCGACGACCATCCGGGACAGCGCACACCAGGCGCTGGAGGATCTGCGCGAGATCCTCGGTGTGCTGCGCGTGGGGGACAGCGACGGTCTGCGCCCCCAGCCGGGGATCGAGCGGCTGGACGAGCTGGTCGAGGACGCGCGGGCCGCCGGTGTGCCGGTGGAATGGGCCAACGACCTGGGGGACTCCGTGACCGGGGCGGGACTGGGGCGCACCGTCTACCGCCTGGTTCAGGAAGGCCTGACAAATGCCGGAAAACACGCTTGTGGTACGCAGGTCCGCCTCGTCCTGTCCCGCACCCGCGACGACCTGCTGCACGTGCTGGTCGCGAATCCGTTGTCCCCGGCGAACAACGGTGGCGTGCCGGTCGGGAGCCTGCCGGGCGCCGTGCCCCCCGGGGCCGGCGCGGGGCTGGTCGGTCTCGCCGAGCGGGTGGAGCTGGCCGGTGGCCGCTTCGAGCACGGCATCCGCCGCGACCCGGACGGCGTGCTGACGTTCCGGCTGGAGGCGTGGCTGCCATGGCCGGAGTGCTGAGCCGGGTGGTGTGGTGGTCGCCGTTGCGCGCGGCGCCGAGCCGGGTGGTGTGGCGGCCGCCGTTGCGCGTGGCGCTGAGCCGGGTGGCGTGGCGGTCGCCGTGGTCGGTGACGCCGCGCGGGGTGGTGTGGCGGTTACCGTGGTGGACCATGTCGGGCGGAGCGGTGGGGCGGTTACCGTGTCCGGCGTGATCCGGGTGCTGATCGCGGACGATGATCCGCTGGTGCGGGTGGGGCTCGGGCTGGTGCTCGGGGCCGGGCAGGACCTGACGATCGTCGGCGAGGCCGGGGACGGCGCCGAGGCGGTCGAGCTGACCCGGCGGCTGCGGCCCGACGTGGTGCTGATGGACATCCGGATGCCACGGATGGACGGGCTCGCCGCCACCCGGGAGATCCGGCGTGCCGGGCCGGAGCCGGCAGTGATCGTGCTGACCACCTTCGACACCGACGAGCACCTGCTCGGGGCGTTGCGGCTCGGGGCGAACGGGTTCCTGCTCAAGGACATCGCGCCGGCGTCGATCCTGGACGCGGTGCGGCGCGCGGCGGCCGGCGAGTCGATCCTCGCGCCGTCGGTGCTGCCACGGCTGATCGGCTACGCGGTCGGCCGGGACGAGAAGGCGTCGCGGTCACCCGGTGGCGGCGGGGCGAAAGGATCCGACGCGGCAGGGCGGGCCGGCGGGGATGACGTGGCACGGCGGGCGCGGGCCGCTCTGGAACGGCTCAGCGAACGCGAGCGTGAGGTTGCCGAGGCCGTGGCGACCGGCGGCTCGAACGCGGAGATCAGCGCCGAGCTGCACATGAGCGTGGCGACCGTGAAGGCGTATGTGTCCCGGCTGCTGGAGAAGCTCGGCTGCGCCAACCGGGTGCAGGTCGCGATCCTGGTGCACGAGTCCCGGCGATGACACGATGGAGGACATGGAGAACGAGCCGATGACGGCCGAGGAGGCCGAGCTTTCCCGGGTCGAACGGTTCGGCGCGCTGCCGCCGCGCGTCCGGCCGGACGACATGGTCGAGCTCGCCGAGACACGCAGCGCGCAGGGCCGGCCGGTGTCCGCGCTGAACGAGGACGAGCAGGCGATCCGTTACGCCGCAGGCTGATCGCGCGGCGCGCAGCTGGGTGCGGGCGTGTGGGCGATCCGTTACGCCGCAGGCTGACCGGTGTGATCGGGCCGGTGCCGACCCGGGGCAGGGTGCAGCCCACGCCCGGCAGTTGGCGCTCACAGTTGCATCAACGCCCACCCCCGCCAGCTCCAGCACTCACCCCCGCATCCCGGCTGGCGCTCATGGTCGGAACAACGCCCGGAAACAACCCTCAGCACCAGCCGAAGCCCGGCGGCTGGCGCTCACGGTTGGAACAACGCCCCAAAACAACCATCAGCACCAGCCGGGGCGGCGGCGCAGCGGGGCGGCGGCAGCGGCACCGGCAGCGGCGGCGAGTGCGGGTTCTTCGATCGGGTCGGGCGGCGGCGCGGGGGTGGCCCGGCACCGGGGAATGGTCGCGGGCCGCGAGGCGGGCGTGGCTTCTGCGTGGGTGGGCCCTTATCGGCGTACCGGAAAAGAAAGCGGAAGAGGACCGCCCGCGCCGCGGCAGACAGGCGGTCCTTTCCGTGGGAATGCGTCAGGCGAGGCTGAGGCGGCCGGCGCCGGATTGCGCGTCGACGACGGCCGGGACCTGGGCGGTCGGGGTTAGCGGGCCGGGCCGCAGCGTCGGCGTCCAGCCGGCGTCGGTGCCCAGGTCGGGGTCGTGGGTGGCGTTGAACTCGTCGAGCAGGCTGACCGGTGTGATCGGGCCGGTGCCGACCCGGGTCAGGGTGCCTTTCTCGGTCATCGCCGTGCCGCCCCAGTTGTAGACGACCGCGTCGAGCGGAATGTCGGCGCTACGCAGGAAGAAATTGTTCTCCGCGTAGATCGCCGAATAGACGCCGGCGCCCCAGGAGTACTGATAGGCGTCCTCGTCGGTCTCGTAGTAGTAGTTGTCGTAGACGTCGACCTGGCCGAACCGCACCCGCGGCGCGCGCTGGCCGACATTGGCGAACTTGTTGTGGTGAATCGTCACCCGCAGCTTTCCGACGTCCGCGCCGACCGTGTTGGTGGAGCCGATCAGCATCGTCTTGTCGTGTTCCTGGAAGACGTTGTAGGAGATCGTCACCAGGTCGGAGGCGCGGATGACGTCGAGCGCGCCGTCGTGCACCTGATAGGGGCGGCCGAAGTACTCCGGCTGCAGCGAGTCCACATTGTTGCCGTCGCTGAACGTGTTGTGGTCGGCCCAGACGTGCGTGGCGCCGGTCAGCGTGATCAGGTCGTAGGCGGAATTCCAGTTACCGGCCGCGCCGTCGGTCGGATCCCACAGCGGGAAACAGTCGGCGGCGTCCTCCAGGCGCAGATTGCGGATGATGACGTTGTCGGCGCCGGAGACGAGCAGATTGAGGCCGACGAGGCGGGCGTTCGCCAGTCCGAGAATGGTCGTGTTGGACGGCACTTTGAGCTGGACGTCGAGCGCCTGGTTCTTGGCCGACCGGACCCGGGCGTCCTCCAGCGGACCGGCGGGTTTGGTGGTGACGCCCTGGTAGGCGGCGAGGAACGCGTCGAGCGAGTACTCCGGGTCGGCGTAGGACGCGCAGTCACCGTTGGGCCGGAGAGTGCCCGCGACCAGCACGATCCTGGGCGCGGTGCCGGTCGCGGCGAGCGCGGTGGCGAACTCGTCACGGGTCCGCACGACGTAGACGCGATCGTCCGTGGCGGCCGATCCGCCGGTGGTCCCGGCGGCCCATCCGTCATTGACGGGGAGCACGTCCCGGGCGATAGCGGGGACTTTCGCGGCGGCGGAAGCGGAAACGGTGGCGGCGGAAGCGGTGGCGGCGGAGGCGGGAATGGCGGAGGCGGGAATGGTGGTGACGCCGGCGAGGAGAAGGCCGGACGTCACCGCGAGAGCGGTTCTTCGAAGCATCGTCACTCCAGAAGCGACATCAGCGGAATCAGCGGAATCAGCGGATTGAGGTCAGGAAACGGGCTCCAGATGCATCCATACGAAGATCAGCGGCTCGTCACCCCGGCTGATCAGGTGGTGGTCCTCGCCCGGTTCGAAGAGCACCGCCTCGCCCGCCCGGAACTTCTCCACCTCGTTCCCGTCGACCTCGATCGCGCCGTTTCCCTGCACGATCACGAAGATCTCGGGAACGGTGTGGACGTGCCGCCCGGGTTCGTCGTGGGTGCGGAAGTTCGGCTCGGCGTAGACCCGGAATCCGCCCTTCTGCACGACGTGCCCGGGCAGCACGCTGGTGAAAGTCGGCCCGCGGTGGTGTGCTTCGAGTTCAGCGATGCTCAGCTTGCGCATGGGTTGCTCCTTCCTGCGATGACAGCGACACCCGATGCGGGGGAACCGCCCACGGAATGTCGCTTTCGGACGGCAGGAGGCCGGTGGCGGCGACCTGCCGGACGAGCTGATCGATACCGGGCAGGGTCATCCCGCCACCGTCGGGGTGCGGGGTCGTCACCGGGATCCGCGCCGGCGGCGGTGACGCGACGATCGCCGCGGCGACGGCGGTGAACGTCCGGGTCCGTTCGAGCGGCGCTATGAGCGGTCCGCCGCTCAGCAGGTTGCCGAGAAGGCCGATCCGACCGGGGATCTCGGTGTATTCGGGGTTGCCGGGCAGCCGCACCCGATCCGTCGGGTACTCCAGCACCGCGTCCCCGGCCCGGATCTCCCCCGGGACGAAGACCGCCGACGCCAGCGACACCGCCGCCACCACGCGCCGCCCGGCGGAATCGGTCAGCCGCAGGAACGTACAGTCATCGGTCTGGATGTCCCGGGTCCGGTACCGCTCGATCTCCATCCGGGAGGGCTCGAACCCGTCGGCGACGGCGAGCGCCTGCATCAGGGCGTGCGCGAACGGGTTGACCAGCGCCCCGTCGAACGCCGCCTGTTTCCCGGCCCACGGCGCCCGCCGGTAGTAGGTGTCCGGCCGCCACCAGGCCCCGGCCGCCGAGACCAGCGCCGCGCCGGGACCGACCGCCGTGCGGAAGGCCGCGAGCGCCGCCGAGCCGAGCGCCTGGAAGCCGACCTGGACGCGGCGGCCGCTCTCCGCGATCGCCGCCGCCAGTCGCGCATGCTCGGCGAGGGTGGTGACCGGCGGTTTCTCCAGCAGCAGGTCCGCGCCGGCGGCGAGGCAGTCCAGCGCGAGCGGCAGGTGGGTGTGCGGCGGCGTGCAGATGATCACGGCGTCCGGCCGGGTCGCGGCGAGCATCGCCCGATGGTCGTCGAAGAACGGGACCCCGGGTTCGGGCTCGACCGGGTTGCGATCGCACAGCGCCGCGATCTCCAGGACCCCACGACCGGCAAGATCCTTGAGCGTACGGCGATGGGACGCCCCGTGCCCCCCGGCGCCGATCAGCGCAACCCGCGCCGTCATCGTCCCGCCGCGGCGATCGTCGCAGCCGCTCCGTGCCGCGCGAGCTCTCCCGACCAACGGACCAACTCCGTCCGCAGTTCGGCGTCGCCGGCCAGCGAGGTGGGGAACACCTCGGAGAGCCCGAGCAGCGCGTCGACCAGCCCTTCCGGCGTGTCCGGAGCCTCGCGGAGAACAGCCCTGATCCGCCCGGCGAGCGGGTCGTCGAGCGGCAGCGCCGACCCGTCGTCCGCGTAGCCCCGGGCGAAGCGCATCCATCCGGCGAGCACCAGCGCGCCCCACACCGGCACGTCACCGTCGCGGCGCCGGTCGGCGATCGTCCCGAGCAGCCGGTGCGGCAGCTTCTGCGTGCCGTCCATGGCCACCTGATGCGTACGATGGCCCAGCTCGTGGTTGGCGAATCGGTCCAGCGCCGTCTCGCCGTACTCGAGGACGGTCACGCCCGGCGGCGGAGTGATCGACGGCGCGATGTCGTCGGCGAGGAACCGCCGCAGGAAGCCGCCCATCCCGGGCAGCTCCAGCGCCTCCGAGATCATCTCCCGGCCGGCCAGCGCGCCGAGGTACGCGCAGGCGGAGTGCACCGAGTTCAGCGCCCGCAGCTTGAGCATCTCCCACGGCGCGACGTCGGTCGTCATGATCGCCCCGGCGGCCGCCCAGTCCGGTCGCCCGCCCGGGAAGCGGTCCTCGATCACCCACTGGTGGAACGGCTCGGCCACGACCGGCACGCTGTCGGACGCGCCGAGCGCCACGGCCGCGCGCCGGACATGCGCCGCGCTGGTGGCGGGCACGATCCGGTCCACCATGGTGGCCGGGAACTCCACGCCGTCCGGCAGTGATCCGCCGGCCACCTCCAGGGCCTGTTCGACCATGCCGCGGATCCGCGGGCCGTTGTTCTGCAGGTTGTCGCAGCACAGCACGGTCAGCGGCGCGCGGCGGGTGAGCAACGCCCGGGCCAGCAGCGCGGGCACACTGGTCGGCGGCGCGTCCCCGGTCAGCTGGGCCCGTAGCTCGTCGTCGAGCAGCAGTTTCCCGTCCGGTCCCATCCGGTACGCCTTCTCGGTGACGGTCAGCGACACGATCCGGATCCCGGGGTCGGCGATCGCGGCGAGGACGCCGTACGGGTCACCGGCCGCGTGGCCCAGGCCGGACAGGATGCCGATCGCGCGGGCGTGGTCCCCGCCGGCACCGCCGACCGTGAGCACGCTGTAGAGCCGGTCCTGGGCGCGGAGCTTGTCGAGGACGTCGCGGGAGCGCGGCGCGACGCCGACGATCCCCCAGTCCCCGCCGGCCGCGGCGACCGCCGCCTCGGTGTAGACGGCCTGGTGGGCGCGGTGGAAGGCGCCGAGCCCGAGGTGCAGGATGCCGGGCCGGACGTCGCCGGGCCGGACCGCGGGACGGTTCTCGGGCGCGAGCCCGGCAAGGGCGGCCAGTCCCAGGGTGGTCGTCACGGTCATGCCGGCCCGTCCAGCCGGAAGACCTTCTTGGGCAGGTGGTACGCCAGGTCGGCGATGGTCTCGGCGGCCTCGTCGAGCGGCAGCCGGTCCTCGGCGACGAGCCGGGCGAGGAAGCCGGCGTCGATCCGGCGGGCCACGTCGTGCCGGGCCGGGATGGAGCAGAACGCCCGGGTGTCGTCGACGAAGCCGGCCGTGTTGTAGAACCCGGCCGTCTCGGTCACCGTCTCGCGGAATCGCCGCAGGCCTTCCGGGCTGTCCAGGAACCACCACGGCGCGCCGAGGTAGAGGGCGGCGTAGCCACCGGCGAGCGGGGCCAGCTCGCGGGTGAACGCGGTCTCGTCGAGCGTGTAGAGCACGATCCGCAGGCGCGGGTCGTCGCCGTACCGGTCGAGCAGCGGGCGCAGGGCCTGGACGTACTCGGTCGCCGAGGGGATGTCGCCGCCGACGTCGCGCCCGTGCCGCGCGTGCAGCGCCCGGTTGTGGTTGCGCACCGACCCCGGGTGCAGCTGCATGACCAGGCCGTCCTCCAGGGACATCCGGGCGAACTCGACGAGCATGTGAGCCCGGAACGTCTCGGCGTCGCGCGCGTCGGTCCCCCCGCCGAGACCCTTGCGGTAGAGGACGGCGGCCTCGGCCTCGGTCAGATCCGCGGTGGCGGCGGTCGGGTGGCCGTGGTCGGAGCTGGTGGCGCCGGCCGCGACGAACAGCTCGCGGCGGGCCCGCAGAGCGGCGAGGAATCCGGGGTACGTGCCCACGTCCTGCCCGGTGAGCTCGCCGAGCGCCGCGACGCGGTCGGCCCAGCCGGCCCACTCGAAGTCGACCAGGTTGTCCGGGCGGAACGTGGTGATCACCCGCCCGCCGGGGCCGCCCCACCCGTCGGCGGCGAGTTTCGCGTGCACCGCGAGGTCGTCGATCGGGCTCTCGGTGGTGGCGAGGACCTCGATGTTGAACCGGGTGAACAGCGCCCGCGGCCGGTACTCCGGCTCGGCCAGCCGGGCGGAGACCTCGTCGTAGATCTCGTCGGCGGTGTCCGCGCCGAAACGCTTCTCGATGCCGAACACGTCGGCGAAGACCTTCTCGGTCCACAGCCGGGACGGCGTGCCGCGGAACAGGTGCCAGTTCGCCGCGAGCAGCCGCCAGATGGCGCGCCCGTCGGTCTCCACCTCGCTGCCGTCGACGCTCGGCACGCCCAGCCGCGCGGGCGGGATGCCCTGGCTGGCCAGCATCCGGGTCACGTAGTGGTCGGGCACCACGAACAGCCGGGCCGGGTCCGGGAACGGTTCGTCGTTCGCCAGCAGCGCCGGGTCGACGTGCCCGTGCGGGCTGATGATCGGTAGATCACGGGCGTGGGCGTAGAGCTCACGCGCGATCTCGCGCTGAGTCGCCTCAGCAGGGAACAGCTGGTTCACTCGATCTCCTCGGGATCAGGGGCCGGGTCGGCGGATCACGCGGGGCTGCGGAGGGGGCCCCGTTCGATCCGTCAATCCAACTCCAGGAGGTCTTGCACGCGGACGGCCTGTCCGGATGCCAGGCTTTCGTTGGCGGCCAGGCCGGTGAGCAGGGCACGGGCGCCGTCCACGGCGTTCGCGGTACGCCCGAGCGGGTCGACGGGCGCGTCCGGCCGGAGCAGGTCGGCGAGCATGCGCACGTCAGCTCCACCGTGCCCCTGCCGGGAGTACCCGTCCACCTCGATCTCACGCGGCGGCGCCCAGAACGGCCGGATCAGCAGTCTCCGCCAGCCCTGCTCGGCGTTCGAGAGGGAGCCGGGCTCGCCCTTCACCCCGGCCGCGGCGGAGGGCGCGACGTGGTCGGTCTCGACGACCTCCAGTTCGAGGCGGCCCCGGCTGCCGTTGAACATCACCCGGTAGCCCTCCCACGGCGCGTACGCCGTGAGGTGGTAGCTCATCGACGCGCCACGGGCGTACTTCACCAGCACGGCCATGTCGTCCTCGATGGTCACGCCGGGCGCGAAGACGTTGCGGTCGCGCAGGTAGCCGTCGTGCTCCTCGGCCTCCAGGTAGAGCTCGCGCATCGTCGGCTCGTCGGCCATCCGCAGCGCGAACGGGTCGCCCTCGGCCGCGGCCGCGCCGTGCGCGCGCTCGTAGTCCCGGGCGTAGCCGTGCCGCCGTCCCTGCTCGCCGTAGAAGAACAGCCGCCCGGCCGCGAAGACGGTCTCGGGAGCGTCGTCCAGCCACCAGTTGACCAGGTCGAAGTGGTGGCCGGCCTTGTGCACGAGCAGGCCGCCGGAGTTCTCCTTCTCGCGGTGCCACCGCCGGAAGTAGTCGGCGCCGTGCCGCACGTCGAGCAGCCACTCGAAGTGCACCGAGCCGATCTCGCCGATCTCCTGGAGCTCGCGCTTGACCGCCTCGTGCAGAGGGTTGTAGCGGTAGTTGAAGGTGACCCGGACCTTGCGGCCGGTCCGGCGCGACGTCTCCAGGATCCGCCGGCACGAGGCCACGTCCGTGGTCATCGGCTTCTCGGTGATCGCGTCGCAGCCGGCTTCCATGGCCGCGACCAGGTACTTCTCGTGATACCTGTCCACCGTGGTGACCAGCACGACGTCGACGCGCTCGCGCTGCAGCATCTCGGTGAAGTCGGCAGCGTCGTACACGGGAATGTCGAGATCGAAGCGTTTCTTGTAGACCGCCGGCCGCGCCGGGTTGGTGTCGGCGAGGGCCACCAGCTGCGCGACGTCGGCGTGGTCACTGGTGAGCGCCCGGATGAACATCCCGGCCCGGGAGCCGGCCCCCACGAGGGCGAAGCGAGTCAAGACGCCTCCATTCGGCAAACGTTTGCAACAGATTAGGGAGCAGATGACGATCCAAGTCAATGCGTGGCCCAGGAATGTCCAGTTTTGCGGTATCTACGTCATGCCTCGGCAACAGAAGTGACATCGAAGGGCGTTGACACGACAGCAACCGTTTGCATTAATGGCTCCACCAGAGAGAGCCGGATCACATTCCGAGACGGGGGAGGCAGAGTGGCTGTGACCATCCGGGACGTCGCCAAGGCGTCCGGAGTGCACATCTCCACGGTCTCGCGCACCTTCTCGGCGCCGCACCTGGTCAACCCCGAGACTCGCACGCGGGTGCTGGCCACCGCGGAAGAACTGGGCTACCGCCCGAACCGGGCCGCCCGGGCGCTCATCACCGGACGGACCCACAACATCGGCCTGATCGTGGCCGACATCGCCAACCCCTTCTTCCCGCCCATGATCAAGGCGGCCGAGACCCATGCGCGGCGGCGGGACTACCACGTCTTCGTCGCCGACACCGACGAGGACCCGGTTGTGGAGACCGACCTCGTCCGGGCCCTGGCCAAGCAGGTCGACGGGATTCTGCTCTGCAGTCCCCGGATGAGCGACGACCAGATCGAGCAGGTGCGCCGCGAGGTGCCGCTGGTCGTTGTGAACCGGTTGATCGACGGGCTCCCGGCGGTGGTGATGGACGTCGGCACGGGCGCACGCTCGGCCGTCCGCCATCTCCTCGACCTGGGCCACCGCCACCTGCTCTACCTGTCCGGTCCGCGCGGGTCGTGGACCAACCGGGAGATCCGCAAGGCCGCCGGGGCAGCAGCCCGGGCCGGCGGCGCGGAGTTCACCGTCCTCGGTCCGCACGTGCCGGTCTCCCAGGCCGGCGCGGACGCGACCGGGGCGGTGCTCGCCACCGGCGCCACCGCGGTGCTCGCCTACAACGACCTGATGGCCATCGGCCTGCTCCAGGCGTTGCAGGACCGCGGGGTCGCCGTCCCCGAGCAGATCAGCGTCGTCGGTTTCGACGACATCGCGACCAGCGCGCTGGTCCGCCCGACCCTCACCACCGTGGCGAACCCGACCGCGGCCGCCGGGCGCGCCGCCGTCGACATGCTGCTCCAGCAGGGCGACGACGGCGCCACCGGGCAGGTCACGCTCCGGACCGATCTGGTCATCCGTAACTCCACCGGGCCCGGGCCGTACGCCCCGGCCGGCGCGACCACAGAACAGGTCGCCGTATACGCCAAGGAGTGACCCATCCTCATGACCGCACCCCGAATGTTGTTGCGCGGCCTGATGGCCGCCGCTCTTGTCCTGCCACTGGCCCTCGCGGGCTGCGGCGGTGACGACGACTCCAGCGCCGGCGGGAAGACCGAGCTCACCTTCTTCTGGTGGGGTGGCGAGGCCCGGGCCAAGCTGACCCAGCAGGCGCTCGACCTTTACACCTCCAAGCACCCGGACGTCACGTTCAAGACGACGTGGCAGGCCAACCAGGGTTACTTCGACAAGCTGGCGACGCTGACCGCCGGCTCGGACGCGCCGGACATCTTCCAGATCGACGACAACTACCTCGCGGAGTACGCGACCCGCAACGTCACCGAGGACCTCACCAAGTACAAGGACTCGGGCAAGCTCGACGTCACGAAGTTCCCCGAGAGCCTCTGGAAGTACGGCGTCGTCAACGACAAGCTGGCCGGCCTCGCGTTCGGCGAGAACACCCAGGGCCTGGTCTTCAACAAGACCAAGCTGGAGGCCGCCAAGCAGGAGCTGCCGAAGACCGGCATGAGCTGGGGCGACCTGATCACCTGGGCGCAGAAGGCCGGGACCGCCACCAAGATCCCGGGCACGATGGATCCGAGCGCCGACTACAAGGCGTTCTGGGTGTGGCTGCGGCAGAACGGCAAGCAGTTCTACAACGGCAGCCAGCTGGGCTTCACCAAGGACGACGTGCAGAAGTGGTTCGAGCTGTGGAAGGGTGCCCGCGACGCGAAGGCCACCCCGACCGCGGACGTGATCCACGAGGGCAACGCCACCGACATCACTAAGCAGACAGTGGTCACCGGCAAGGCGCTCACCTCGTGGGTGTGGGCCAACCAGATGCCGGACATCCAGAAGAACACCAAGGACGAGCTCGGCGTGGTCGCCTACCCCGGTGACCCGTCCGCGCAGTGGGCCCGCGCCTCGATGTACTTCTCGGTCTACCGCGGCGGCAAGCACAAGGACGCCGCCGTCGACGTGATCAACTTCCTGGCCAACGACCCGGAGGCCGGCAAGATCCTCGGCACCGACCGTGGCCTGCCGTCCAACCTGGACATCCGTACGCAGGTCGCGGCGACGACCACCGACCCGGCGATGAAGGCCTCCATCGCACTCGAGGACGAGCTGCTCAAGAAGTTCGGCCCGTCGCCGAGCGTCCCGCCGAAGGGCCACAGCAAGGTCAAGACCGAGCTGATCAAGGCCGCCGAGGCAGCCCAGTTCGCCACCCTCACGCCGGACAAGGCCGCCGAGCAGTTCTTCAGCGCCGCCCAGGCCGCGGTCTCCGGGTGAGCAGTATGTCCGTCACCACCCGGCCGGCCCAACCCCGGCCGCAGTCCGGTCCCGCCGCTCACCAGCGGCGGGGCCGGCCCGCCCGGCACCGCGACGACGGGCGCGCCGGATACCTCTTCCTCTCCCCGTGGCTGCTCGGGCTCGCGCTGGTCACCGCGATCCCGATGCTGGTGTCGCTCTACCTGAGCTTCACGAACTACGACATCCTCAGCGAGTGGTCCGACATCAAGTGGGTCGGGCTGGCGAACTACCGCACGATGTTCACCGACGACCCGGCCTTCTGGCACGCGGTCAAGGTGACGCTGGTGTTCGCACTGATCGCGACGCCGCTCAAGCTGGGCGCGGCGCTCGGCGTGGCGCTGCTGCTGAACAAGTCGTTCCGCGGCGCCGGGGTCTTCCGCGGCCTGTTCTACCTGCCGTCGCTGCTGGGCGGCAGCGTCGCCGTCGCGATGATCTGGCGCAGCATCTTCGACCGGACGGGCGCGCTCAACGCGTTCCTCGGCTGGTTCGGCATCGAGGGCAAGGCCTGGGTCAACGACCCGTCGACCGCGCTCGGCACACTGATCCTGCTGGCCATCTGGCAGTTCGGCGCTCCGATGGTGATCTTCCTGGCCGGCCTCAAGCAGGTGCCGACCGAGCTCTACGAGGCGGCCGAGGTGGACGGCGCGGGCGCGTTCCGCAAGTTCCTCAGCGTCACCCTGCCGATGCTCTCCCCGGTCATCTTCTTCAACCTGGTGCTCGAGACGATCCACGGCTTCCAGGGCTTCACCTCGGCGTTCGTGCTCTCCGGCGGCACCGGCGGCCCGGTCGACTCGACCCTGATGTACACGCTGCAGCTCTACCTCAAGGGCTTCGGCCAATTCGAGATGGGCTACGCCTCGGCGATGGCCTGGGTCTTCCTGCTCACCATCGGCCTGGTCACCGCGGTGCTGTTCCGCACCGGCCGGTTCTGGGTCCACTACTCGGACGGAGACGACTGATGGTCAGCGTGACCGCCGGCCGCAGGCCGTTCATCACCCCGCGCGCCGTGATCCTGGTGCTGCTCACCGCACTCGTGCTCTATCCACTGGCGTGGATGCTGGGCAGCTCGTTCAAGGCGCCCGAGGAGATCCTCAACAACGTCTCGGTGCTGCCCGACACGTGGACCCCGGCCAACTATCCGGACGGCTGGAGCCACTTCGACGTCGCGTTCGGCCGCTTCTTCCTGAACAGTTTCATGGTGGCGACGCTGACCGTCGTCGCGAACTGCACGTCGTGCCTGCTCGCGGCGTACGCGTTCGCCCGCCTGCGCTTCCGGATGCGCGGCTTCTGGTTCGCCATCATGATCGGGACGCTGCTGCTCCCCAGTCACGTGCTGATCGTGCCGCAGTTCGTCATGTTCCGCTCGTTCGGCTGGGTCGGCGGCCCGTGGCCGTACCTCCCGCTGATCGTGCCCCATCTGCTGGCCACCGACGCGTTCTTCGTCTTCCTGATGGTCCAGTTCATGCGCGGCATTCCGCGCGAGCTCGACGACGCCGCGAAGATCGACGGCTGCAGCGCCTACTCGATCTTCCGTTACGTGGTGCTGCCACTCTCCCGGCCCGCACTGGTATCGACGGCGATCTTCTCCTTCATCTGGACCTGGAACGATTTCTTCCGCCAGCTGGTCTACCTTTCCGACCTGGAGAAATACACTGCGCCGGTCGCGTTGACCCTCTTCATCGACTCGACCGGGCAGTCAGCGGTCGGCCCGATGTTCGCCATGTCGGTGCTGTCCCTGGCGCCGGTGTTCCTGTTCTTCGTCGCCTTCCAGCGGTTGCTGGTCGAAGGCATCAACACGACGGGCCTGAAGGGATGACGATTCCGCGGACGGAGTGGCCCGCGGAGGAGGCGCCCCCGGCGCGTGCGGACTGGCGTGACCGACTGGCCCTCGCCACCGACCTGGCCCTGATCGGCATCGGCACGACCGTCCTCGCCCTGCCGGTGATCACCGCCCCCGCGGCGCTGGTCGCCGGCTCGGCGGCGGTCCGCGGCCGCTACCTCGACGGCCGGATCCCGTCCTGGCGCCCGCTGCTGCGGATCTACCGTCGCGGCCTCCTGCCCGGGCTCGCCGTCCTGCTGATCGTTGCCGCGCTGATCCTGGACCTGGCCGCCGTCCGCGGCGGCCGGGTTCCCGGCGGCACGCCCCTCTTCGCGCTCACCACGGCCGTCACGGTTTGGCTGTCCGGCGTGGCGGCCGTGACCGTGGCCGCCCTGGGCCGCACCCCGGACCTCCCGTGGCGCGAGGCCGCCCGCTGGGCCTGGAACCAGCCGAGATGCGCCGCGGCCCTGGCGGTCACCAACCTCCTCGCGATCTTCCTGGCTCTGGTCGTCCCGGCGACGGTGCCGCTGGTGATCGGCTTCCACCTCTTCGCGACCCACATGCTGACCGACCGCCTCAGCCGCTGATCGAACGCTTCAGCCGCTGATCGAAGGTGACGACGGTCACTGCGGACAACGCCGGTGACCGTCGCGACCACTTGGTGGGTGACCCCACACCACCGAGCAGCGACGAGGACCGGTGCGCATCCCTTCAGCTCCCCGCCCGCAACGGCCCTACCCACCACGGCCCCCACGGCGGCCGCCCCCGCCGCCCCGGCGACCGCCCACCCCCTGACCGTCTCCGGCGGGGCCGGCACCACCGGCGAAGCCTTCAGCTGCCGCGGCGGTGCTCGAAGATCAGGTAGGTCTCGGTGCCGGCGATGAGGCGCGTGCCGCTCAGGCGCTCGGTGATGACCGAGCGGAGGTCGTCGACGTCGGCCGCCGCAACGTGCAGCAGGAAGTCGTAGTTGCCGGAGACGAAGAAGACGTCGCGGACGGCCGGGATGCCGGCCAGCGACTCCGCGAACTTGCCGATCGCGTCGCGCGCGTCGGAGCGGATCCGCACGGCGATCATCGCCTGGATGGGCCGGCCGATCCAGGCGGGGTCGACATCGGCATGAAAGCCGCGGATGGCGCCGAGCTCACGTAACCGGCGGATCCGGGTCAGACACGTCGACGGCGCGATGCCGACGCGCTCGGCCAGGGCGTTGTTCGGCATGCGCCCGTCGGCGCGGAGCAGGCTCAGCAGCTCCAGATCGACGTGATCCAGACCTCGAACATCCTTCGGCAGATCCGTCATGAGGCACCGTTCAGTCGAAGCAAATGCATCAACAGGCAACTGGGCAGAATCTTGTTCGCCCCACTTGCCCGCTCACTGCACATCGTTTCACTCTAACCGCATCAGGCGTGATCCCCATGACGCCGGGCGAGAGGACATCCCCATGCACATCGGTGTGCCGACAGAGGTCAAGAACCACGAGTACCGGGTGGCGATCACGCCCGCGGGTGTGGTGGAGGCCGTCCGTCACGGGCACGAGGTCCTCGTGCAGGCCGGCGCGGGGACCGGCTCGGCGATCAGCGACGACGACTACGTGGCGGCCGGCGCCCGGATCCTGCCCGACGCTGACGCCGTCTGGGACGCCGCCGACATGATCCTCAAGGTTAAGGAGCCGATCGCCGAGGAGTACCACCGGCTGCGCGCCGGGCAGGTGCTCTTCACCTACCTGCACCTGGCCGCCGACGCCGAGGGCACGAAGGCGCTGCTGCACAGCGGGACGACCGCCATCGCGTACGAGACGGTGCAGCTCGCCGACGGCTCCCTGCCGCTGCTGGCCCCGATGTCCGAGGTCGCCGGCCGGCTCGCCCCGCAGGTCGGCGCGTACAGCCTGATGCGCAACAGCGGCGGCCGCGGCGTCCTCCCGGGTGGCGTGCCCGGCGTCGCCCCCGCCAAGATCACGGTGATCGGTGGCGGCGTGTCCGGCGTGAACGCGGCGACCATCGCGCTGGGGCTCGGCGCCGAGGTGACCGTTCTTGATCTGAGCATCCCGCGGCTGCGGCAGATCGACGCCCAGTTCGGCGGGCGGATCAAGACCCTGGTCTCCAGCTCGTACGCAATCGAGCAGTCCGTCCTCGAGGCCGACATGGTCATCGGCGCGGTGCTGGTGCCCGGCGCGAAGGCCCCGACCCTGGTCAGCAACGCGCTGGTCAAGCGGATGAAGCCGGGCTCGGTGCTGGTCGACATCGCGATCGACCAGGGCGGCTGCTTCGAGGACTCGCACCCCACGACCCACCAGGACCCGGTCTACCAGGTGCACGGCTCGGTCTTCTACTGCGTGGCGAACATGCCGGGCGCGGTGCCGAACACGTCGACGTACGCGTTGACGAACGCCACCCTGCCGTACGTGCTGCGCCTCGCCGACCTGGGCTGGAAGGACGCGCTGCGGGCCGACCCGGCGCTCGCGTCCGGCCTCAACGTGCACGCCGGCACGCTCACCAACGACCTCGTCGGCTCAGCGCTGGGCCTCCCCACCGAGTCCGTCAGCTCGGTTCTCGCGGCCTGATCCGACCTCCCCGCGCGCCCTCCGTCATCGCTCACCGATGGAGGGCGCGCCCCCTTTGATCAGAGGGCGCGCCCCGATCCGATCGATCAGCGGCCGGTGGGCGAGTCGGCGGCGCACTCCGGTCCGGCCGGTCACTGGATGGGCAGGCAGTCCTTCGCAGTCACGGCGTTACGGTTGGTCCGGGCGAACTGGCCGCCGCTGTACTTGTACTGGTAGGTCAGCTTCAGGTCGGGGCACGCGGCCGGGGCCATCTTGCTCCTGCCGTACGCGGTGATGGTGAGCACCCGGTCGCTGACCTTCAGGGACTGGACCGCCGGGACGTCGGTCGGGCCGAGGTCGCCGAGCAGGGTGCCGATCCGCTTCGGCTTCTCGCCGCCGGCGGCCCCGTCGAAGATCTCCACCGTGCTCGGCCAGTACGACGTGATCGCGGTGCAGCTACGCGCCACCAGGACGTCGGCCACACCGTCGCCGGTCAGGTCACCGGTGGCCATCTTCTGGACCTCGACCTCCTGCTCCTTGTTGGGGCAGGGCTTGAGCGCGCCGAACCAGTTGCCGCCGTCGCCGGGGTCGCCGACCGGGGCGGGCTTCGCGGTCTTCACCGGGACCGTGGCCGGCTTCGACGTCGCGGGCGCGCCACCCGGCGTCCCGGTGGACACGCCGGCCGGTGCCTCGCTGGGTGCGCCACCAGGCGCCACGGCGGACGCGCCGGCCGACGCCTCGGCGGGTGCCCCGGCGGTCGCGGAGGTCGCTGCTCCCGGAGCGGCGGGGGCCGCGACCGGCTTGTCGCCGCACCCGCCGGCGAGCAGGGCGAACGCGGCGGCACCGGCGAAAACAACGATTCTGGTACGCATGATGGCAGTCCCCGTGAGTCTGTCGCGGCCGTCCGTCGCGGTCCGTCTGCACAGGACTCTATGAAGGATCAGGAGACGCTACGTCACGCCTTCGTGCCACACCGTCGCGTGCCCCGCCGCGTGGCGGCACCCGCTCTGTGGCGGCGTCGGACTACCGATCGACGGAGATGGCTTCCAGCTCCGGCCCGCCGTTGCTGCGCAGAATGGGCGGATTCAGCGTTTGCTGATCACCGCGTCGATAGAGGGCTGCGGGCCGGCCTAGCTGCGGAATGCGTTTCTGGCCGGTGGCCTCGATGAATCCGGCGGTGTTGAGAACCTTGCGGCTGAAGTTTCGCGGGTCGAGGGGCTGATCCCAAACGACCTCGTAGACCTTACGCAGGTCTCCGACGGTGAAGGTCGGTCCGCAGAACGCTGTCGCCAGCGTCGTGAACTCCAGCCGGGTCCGGGCGCGCTCGACGGCATCACGCAGGATGTCATCGTGATCGAAGGCCAGCCGACTTTGGGCTTTCGAGATCGGAACCCACAGCGCTGAGGCGGCGTCCGATCCGGCCTCCGGGGCCGGCAGGTCCGGCGCGATGGTGAGGTAGGCGACGCTGACGACACGTCCCCTGGGGTCACGATCAGGACGTCCATAAGTGGCAAGTTGTTCGAGGTGCATGTCCCGGCCGTCGAGGCCGGTCTCTTCTCTCAGTTCCCGTACGGCGGCGGCGCGCAGGTCCTCGCCGGCACGCAAGAAGCCGCCAGGCAGTGCCAGGGAACCGAGGAACGGTTCCTTCCCTCTGGTGATGACCAACACGTGGAGGGCGTTGTTCCGCACCGTGAGAATCGCGAGGTCGACCGCGAGTCGCAGCATGGCGTGATCCCGCGCAGTCATACTCGCAGCATAGCGATTAGTGTCTGATTGACACAAACTCATGCCATGTGTCGGAATGCCCACCCCGGTGGGTTTGCTGGCCGAACACTTACTGTGTCTTTGACACTAAGTTAGCTTGAGCCCATGAATGAGCATCGATGGAAGCCGTCGCCCATCATCCTCCTGACCGCACTCGACCTGGAATACGAGGCTGTCCGTGCTCGGCTCACCGACATCCGGCGTACGCCTCGCGTCGCGGGCACCCGGTTCGAGGCCGGCTCTCTGCCCGGAGGCGTGGGCGACGCCATCATCGTCCTCACCGGAATGGGTAACCACTCGTCGGCAGTGATCGCGGAACGTGCCATCAGTACCTTCGAACCTGCGGCGATCCTGCTCGTCGGAGTCGCAGGCCGACTGAAAGCGAGCCTTGACCTGGGCGACATCGTGGTTGCGACGCACGTGTACGGCTACCACGGTGCTGCCGCCCGAGCCGGCGGGTTGAAGTCACGTCCCCGGGTCTGGGACATCGATCACGGCATCGAGCAGGCCGCTCACCAACTGCGCCGTCAATACGATCGAGAACGAGCCGCGCGTCCCGCAGCGGATTCCCCGCAAGTGCATTTCGGCCCGATAGCCTCTGGCGAGGTCCTGCACGACGCACCGGCGTCGGATCCGCTGTCCTGGATCAAGGAACACTACGAGGACGCGATCGCCATCGAGATGGAGGCCGCGGGTTTCGCGAAGGCGGGACAACTCAACGCTGTGCCGGGAGCGGTGATCCGGGCAATCAGCGACGCAGCCGATGGGACCAAAGCACAGACTGACGGTGACTACTGGCAGGACCGCGCCATTCGGACCGCCGCGGCCTTTGCCGTCACGCTGGCTGCCGATCTGGCTGTCGACCATGCTTCGGAGACGGCGGCAGCGATCACCGATTCGAGCGGGATTCAGGTGAAGACACGTGGTGGAAGCCACGGCGCGGTGGCCGGGATCATCCACGGCGGTGTGCACAACTCCCACCTGGGCTCTGCGGCGGCCCGACGTGCCGAGGAGCCGGGGCAACCGTGAGCCAGGCTCCCGTCGACGCGAAGGTTCGCACTGAAGGCGGCAGCCACGGCGCGGTGGCCGACACCATTCATGGCGGCGTCCACAACAACTACTACGAGCTTCCGCCCCCGGAAGCCTCCCTCGAAGAGAAGCTGGAGTCCGCGCTCCGGTTTCTGAGATCCGGTCAGCCGACGACCGCCAGGAGGCTGTTGGACGAGGTCATCGCGGAGGACCGGGATTCGGGAGAGATCTGCTTCCACTGGCTGCTTGCCTTCTTCGGTGGCCGGACATTCTGGGAGCTTTCCGAGGAGGAGTCCGAGCGGGTGATGACCGAGCTCAAGCGGATCGTCGAACTGCCTCGAAGTAGGTGGTCCGCCGGAATCGGCGTCATCCAGCGGCTTGTGCTCGCCGGCCGGTCAAGGCCCGACGAGCCATTCGAGGGAACCGGCATCGAGGCTGACCTCAACAGTTTGCCGACTGATCTCAGCGCGGCGATCCGAACGCACCTGGAACGCCTTATCCAAGGCTCGCTCAAGGACGAGCTGTGGCACCGGGACGTCCAGGAGGCGCAAGCCAATCAGAAGGCGGGAAATCGGCGCACCCGGGTCTGGAAGTTCTTCGAGCCCGACCCTCGGCCGCCGCGAATCTGCCCGGTGCGCGGGTTCGTCGCCTCACCGGTGGTCAGGGCCTCAGCGGGAATCTCCACCACCGTGGTGATCGTTGCGTCGGGAACTCTCGGCTGGCTCGTCGCGCAGCGCGGTGACGTCTCCGCGACGGTAGCCCTGGTGGGCCTAGTGGTAACCGTCGGGATCGCCCTCAGGCTCGGAGTGGAATGGCGGTTCCGCGACGAGGCGCTACGGGCGAGCGAGCGGGAACGCCGCGCTGTCCGCTTCAGCTATGACGCGTTGCGCCCGGGCGGCTTCGCTGATCAGGTCGACCGCCTGTATCGCAGCTACGTCCGGCGCTTCGCACCGTCGGATGACCGGGAGCGCAGGGCCTGGCTCGATGCCACCGAGATTCCATTGTCCCGGCTCCGCAACGATCTGGTGGAGGCATACCGGGAGCGGGAGGTCGGTGCCGACGAGATCAAATGGCTTGTCCGTTTTCAGGTCAGGGATATGCGAATCCGTTGGACGAGAGGCGAGGAACTCGATCCGCGGCCGGGTGTACCAGCACGGCTCAGGCTGGCCGCCGGAGCAGACGCGGTCCTGTCGCTGATCGCCCTGGCATGGGTTACGCAATCCGCCCTGAGACAGGATGTTCTTCGTGCCACCGGCGCGGTTCTCGTCCTCGCGCTCGCTGGAGCGGTGGCGTTCATGCTCGGACTCCGGATTCTGGCGGACCACAAGCATGTTCGTGTCAGAAGAATCGATCGTGAGCGGCGGCTGGAGCAGTACAACGCCGAGTACCGACGCTGGCTGCAACGGCTGGCCGATCGGCCGACCGACACGCAAATGGCGCAATGGCTCGACTGCGATCGTCGCCTGCTGCTGAACCGGGCTATCGAGGAATACCGGCTGAAGTGGAGCGACATCCAGGCATATGCGTCGCTGGAGGCGCGAGGACGGAGCAGCCGGAAAGCGCGGGTCAAGAATGGGCCGTGGCGTTACACGCGATATCGATTGCTGGTCTTTCTTCTCACTTCGGACGGTGTTCGGCAACTGACCACTGAGCTGGACTTCGAGGACGCGAAATTCCTGCGCTGGGAACGGACCAACTACCGGTACGACGCCGTCGCAGCCGTTCAGGTGTCGGTGCGTGATGACGAGGCCAGCGAGTTCCATCTACACCTCGTCAACGGCGCCGACATCGAGGTGGCGGTGACCGAGAACGGCCGTCCGGGCGTGGACGAAGATCCTCGGGTGCTGGCTGATGCCGTCCAGGACGCTACCGGGCTGCGGCACGCGCTGTTCGTCCTCGAAGGTATCGCCGCCGAGGGGCGACGCTGGTGGAAGGGTGCTGCATATCGCCGCGGCGCTGGCTCGCGAACATGACCGGCGGGTGGCGCTGTGGGCGGTGTGGGAATGGGGGAGTGATCAAGTGGCGGTGGTCGGTGGGCCGGGGCGTACAGGGAAGGGAGTCAGGCGACCTCGTAGGAGCGGCGGACGTTGGTGGTGCGGCCGGCTCGCAGGTCGGCGTCGGTGATCCAGAACGTCACGCTCACCACTTCGCCCCACTGCGTGCCCTCCTCGGCCTCCACCTGGAGCAACGGGCGATGGCCGGTGACTTCGGGGCCCTGCTTGTCGTGGTGGCCGAGCAGGCGGTGGCGCGGGGCGGGCAGGAGTGGGGCGATGTCCTCCCACAGGTCGATCAGGTCGCGGGTCGGGAGGCCCAGCGTGTCGACGGCGGCGTCCTGCCAGCTGGGCAGCGCGGCGAGTGGGGTGGGCGCCAGGGGGAGCGGCGGGATCGTGCGGCGGTGGGCCGGCAGCGTGGCGACCGGGGCGTTGGCCACGTGCAGGACCCGGCACGCGTCGTCACCCTCCGTTCCCGAGTACGGCGCGGCGAAGTCCTCGTCGTGGAAGAACAACAGCCGGCCCTCGTCGGTGAACGGCCACGCGCCGCCGAGCAGCTCGGCCGCTTCGGCGCAGTCGATCTGGGCCAGCATCAGCATGGGGGTGCCCTGGTAGAGGGGCCAGTCGAACGCTGCCACTGAGGGGTCGCCGCCGAACGCGCTCCAGCCCTCGTCGGCCAGGACGTAGCCGACGGACGGGCGGGCCATGTCCAGGTAAGCCGTCGCGGTCTCCGGGCTGAGACGGGTGCGGACGAGCGCGCGGACCTCGGCAGGGAGATTCATGGTCGCCGAGTCTGACACAGAGTCACCGGGGACGTGGCTGTGCCGGTGGTCACGGCCACCGCGATGGCGGTGGGCACGGCTACCGCGATGGCGGTAGGCGCGGGCACCGTGATGGCGGTGGCGCCGGGGCGGCCCGGTGCCGGGCGGGCGTCGCGGATGCGGTGGCGGGCGGCGCTCGTGAGGTTGCCCGGGGGTCCACATCCGTACCAGAGGAGGGGATTCGCAGTTGAAAGTGGAGGCGATAAGTCGCGCCTTAAGACCGCAGTCCCATGATCCTTAAGTTTTCCTTTAGTTCGATCCGGCTTGGGAGCGTTCCCGTAAGGACGGGTTGAGAACGTGATCCGAGCAGGAGGAAGCACAATGAAGCGCTACCGGAGTAACGCGGGCGGATCCAACGTCCGGCGCTGGCGGGTCGCCGGCATCGTCGGCGTCGCGGTCGTTCTGGCCGGTGTCGGGCTCGGCGTGGCGAACGCGGCGACCTCGGAGGCCGTGCCCACCGTGAACTGCCCGCAGGTCGCGCCGCAGTTGCCGGCCGTCCCGGCCTCGGCCAAGGCCGAGGTGGAGCGCAACCTGGCGCTGCTGAACACCCAGATCCAGGAGGCGAACAAGCGCCTCGCCACGAGCGTCGGTCAGGGTGGCCCGAACTTCATCCAGAACGCGATCCTCGGCCCGCTGAAGGACAAGCGCGCGTCGACGATCGACCGGATCGCGATCTCGATCGGGCGGACCGCGGCCAAACCGAACCTGCCGGTCGACTCGCTCGCCACCTGCGGCCTGAACCAGAACGGCGGCGGCAACGCGGCGCCGGAGCCGGCCGCGGTGACGGCGGCCCCGGCCGCGAACGCCGGATCGAACGGCTCGACCGGAGCGGCCACCGGCGTCCCGACCGTGAACTGCCCGAACGTGAGCGGCGCGCTGCCGGCCGTCCCGGCGTCGGCCAAGGCCGAGATCGAGCGGAACCTGGCCCTGCTCAACACCCAGATCCAGGAGGCCAACAAGCGTCTGGCCAGCACCGTGGGCCAGGGTGGCGCCAACTTCATCCAGAACGCGATCCTCGGCCCGCTGAAGGACAAGCGCTTCTCGACGATCAACCGGATGGAGACCGCCATCGGCCGGGCCGCCGCGAAGCCGGACCTGAACGCCGAGGGACTGTCCACCTGCGCGCTCCAGAAGTAACGCATCTGTAGGGAAGGGGCCCTTCGGGGCCCCTTTTTGCGTGTGCGGGCGGGGGTGAACGCAGGTGCGCTGACGGGTGACGCCGGTGCTCGCCGCTCGTCGCGTGGGGGAGCATGCGGATAGCTGTCGGATAGCACTGTGGTCGCGTGGCTTTCGCGTACGACCCCGGATACGTGATAGAAATCCGCGTTCGCAAGAATGCCCCGACGACGAGGAGGGTCCGCCGTGCCAGGCAGCGCACGCACGATCACCGGCAGCAGCGTGATCGTGTACCTGGCGGTCAGCCTGCGGTCCCGGCTCCGGGCGCACGCCGCCGCGACCGGGCGATCGCACACCCAGATCGTCTTCGACGCGCTGAACGACACGCACCCCCGCCTGGCCGAGCTCGCCGGCACCCCCATGCCGGTGGACGGCCTTTTCGTGGCCCAGCGCTCCGGCCGCCGCCAGCATCTCGAGGACCAGGTGCAGGTGTCGATCCGGCCGAACCAGGAGAACCTGGCCGTGATCGACGGGCTGGCCGGCCGGCACACCGACGGCAACCGGTCCGCGCTGATCGCGGCCGCACTCGACGCGTACCTTCCGGTTCCTATGAAGGGCCTCCCCGTATGAAGCAGTTCAACGAACAGATCGCCACCTTCTGGACGGACTATGCGGCCCTCGTGGCGCTGGCCGGCGGTCTGCTCGGCGTCCTCCTGCTGATCAGCTTCGCCGTCTGGGCGAAGCGGTCGGGCAAGCCGCTGCGCCCGCTCGCGCTGTCGTTCAGCATGAACCTGGCGCTGCTGCTCAACGCGGAGGGCATGTGGGTCATCGCGACCGAGCAGCTGAACCTGCCGCGCCTGTTCGCGGTGCTGGTCTTCGCGGTCTTCGAGATCTGCTTCCTGACCGCCACCTCGCTCGCCGCCGAGCAGTACCGGAACACCACCGTGTACGGCCCGGACGGCAAGATCGAGACGCCCGGTCACCCCGGCCCGATGCTGTGGATCGCCGCGCTGATCGCCGGGGTCTCCGGCGTCATCGTGGCCAGCAATGCGGTCACCGGCACCGAGAAGCTGCTGCGCCTGGCCGTGCCGTGCGTGATCTTCCTGATGTGGTGGGCGGCGCTGACCGCGGCCGGGCAGCGGGTCCGTCGTGGCCGGTTCGCGTACAGTCCGCGGCGTCTCGCCGAGCGATGGGGCTGGCTCATCCCGGACGACGACCCCGACCTGGAGCGGATGGCGTCCGAGCGGCAGCTGCGGCGCATGGTGGTCAACCACCACCGGGTCAGCTCCGGCCGCTGGCCGAAGGCGTGGTGGCGCAGCCGCCTGCTGAAGGACGCCCGGACCGCCGGGGAGCCGGTGGTGGAGGACGTGGTCGAGCAGCTGGCGCGGATCCAGCGGGTGATGGATCTGCTGGTGCCGGGCGACAAGCCGGTCGTGGCCCGCGCGGTTCCGGCCGCCGCCGGTTCGGCCGCCGCCGGTTCGGCCGCCGCCGGTTCGGCCGCCGCCGGTTCGGCCTCCGCCGCTCCGGTCGAGGCGGCTCCGGTGCCGCCCGCGATCACCGTGGCAGCCGCTGCCGCCGGTGCCGAGCCGGTGATCCAGAACGGTCAGGCGGCCCGTCCGGCGCAGCCCGTGCAGCCGGTGCAGTTCGTGCCGCCGGTCGCGCCCGCCACGACGGTGTCGCCGACGGTCGCGCAACTCGCCGCCTGGGTGAACTCGACGGCGGAGTCGCCGGTGGTCGCTCAGGGGTCGCTCGGGGAGCGGCTGGCGGCGGCGGTCACCCCGGAGGAGATGCTGGGGATGCCGGTGCCACCGGACGGCGCCGCGGTGACGAACGGTGTCGCGTCGGCTAACGGCGTCGCGTCGGCCAACGGTGTCGCGTCGGGGAACGCTGTTGCGTCAGGGAACGGCGTTGCCGAAGTTCCGGGGCAGCGACGCCCGTCGGAGGACCTCGCGCCGGGCAGTTCCACGTCGGCCACGAATGGGCAGCTCCCGGCAATCGCCAATGGACAGCCGGCGGCGGCGAACGGCGGCCCGGGCGACGTGTCCGGCGGCGTTCCCGCGGTGCTCGGCTCGATCGGTGCGGCGGCCGCGCCCCGGCCGTTCGTCTCCACCGCGCAGGTGCCCCAGACCAACGGCACCAACGGCACCAACGGCGCCAACGGCACCAACGGCGCCAACGGCTCGAACTCGCAGCAGCCCGCGGTCCCGTCCTGGGCGGCCACCCCCACCGGCGCCCAGCGGGCCGTCACCATCGTCGGCTCCCCGTGGTGGCGCCTGGCCGTCGAGCGCCTCGCCCGCCTGGTCGCCGCCGAGATCACCCCGGACAACCTGCCCGAGATGACGTACAACCGGGTCGCCGAGCTGGTCAAGAACCTCGCGCCGCGGGTCCCGGACCTCGGCGAGGGCGTCGTGCGCTCGTTCGTCAACGACTACGTGCGGGAGATGAACGGCGAGCCCGGCGACGCGGCGTTCCCGTGGCGCGACCTGCTGCCCGAGCCGGTGACCGTGCAGGTCGGCACGGCCGCGTGGATGCAGGAGATCGAGGACCTGCGGGCGGCTCTCATCGAGGAGATGGAGAGCAGCGACGAGACCGACCCGCGCGAGCTGGCGATCATGCTGAAGCCGAACTTCTCGCGGCTCGACGACGAGAGTGTGCGGGAGTTCGTCAACGACTACGTCTCCGCGCTGGGCGGTCAGCCGACCGGTGGCGACCAGCCGTGGCAGCACCTGCTGCCCCGGCCGCAGGGCGGTCGCGGCCCGAGCGACGAGGAGATCGTCGAGCAGTTCGGCCCGCAGTTGCACGAGCACCTGCGCACCAAGGGGAACCTGACCCGTTACCGGGTCACCGCGGTGACCGGGGTCAAGAGCCCCGCCCGGGCGGACCGCATCAAGGCGATCATCGAGAACCAGGCCGCCGAGAGCACGCCCGCCTGATTGCTCCGTACGGGAGAAGCGGCTCGGGAGAATGTCTCCCGGGCCGCTTTCTCAATCCAGGAGCCACGTCGTCAGGCTGCTGCCGTAGGGCGAGGCGGCGAGGATGATCAGAATCAGCCAGATCGCGGTGAGGACGGCAACCTGCGTGAACGTGCGCCGATCGCCGAGCCGCCACGTGTGCACCATGGTCGCGCCGCCGAAGAGCAGCATCGCGAAGCCGAGCGGATAGACGAACCAGGCGATCAGCCGGCAGACCCCGACGATCCACACCAGTGGGTTCCACACGGAATCCGGCCCGATGAGCATCGAGTCCTTCGGATCGCCGAGCCGATCGAGCCCGGGGTGCAGCACCGCGCCGGGATCACCCACGTGCACGGCGGCCAGGATCAAGATCCCGAAACTGCCGATCAGGTACGCGATGAGCAGCGCGAACTGCGTCCAGAACACCGCCCGCCCGGCGGCCGGGACACGGCGGACTTGCTCGACGTCGGTCACCCGCGCCAATGTACCGGTCCACCGATCGGTGGAGTACTGGCTCCACCCGCCGCTCGGGAGATCGGGCGAGCCGCGGCGACCCCACGCGTTGCGAAGCTCGTCGTCATGAAGAACAACGTGGTCCCGTTCCTCGGCCTGTACGTCGCCCTGAGCTTCTCGACGGTGGGAGCGACAGTCGCCCTGCACTTCAACACGACGCTCGTCATCTCCGACGCCGTCTGGATCCGCGGCGCGATCGTCGCCGCGTCGTCGCTGCTCACCCTCTATCTCGGGCTGCGGGCGCTCGGCGGCGACCGGAGGATGCTGCGCCGCCTGCGGATCGTCACCGCGATCATGCTGGCCGCCACCGTGGTGGTCGTCGCGGTCCCGGGCCTGTTCCCGCTTTGGTTCACGATCGACCAGCTCGCGAGCGGCCTGCTTCTGCTGCCCGTGGTGATCGGCGTCAACCAGCGGCCCGCGGTGCGGCTCTGAGCAGTCCCGGCCCGTTGAGCAGCCCGGCCCGTTGAGCGGGTGCGGCCCGTTGAGCGGGTGCGGCCTCAGGCAGGCGCCGCGCAACTCTCCCGCCAGATCAGCTCGGCCGGAGCGGGCTCGGAAGCCGGCACCGCGTCGTCGCCCAGCGCCAGGGCCATGGCCCGCTCACCCATCCCGACCAGCGGCAGCCGGACCGTGGTCAGCGTCGGCGTCATGTCCCGGGCGATCGGCATGTCGTCGAAACCGGTCACCGAGATCTGCCCCGGCACCGAGATGCCACGCTCGCGCAGAGTCGCCAGGGTGCCGACCGCCATCGAGTCGTTCAACGCCAGGATCGCGGTCAGGCCGGGCGCGGCGGCGAGCAGCTCGGCAGCCGCGGCGGCACCGCCGTCACGGGTGAAGTCGGCGTAGACCACGTGCTCCAGCGCGACCTTCGTCTCGGCGGCCGCGCGCCGGATGCCCGTGAGCCGGTCCGTCGTCGTGGTCAGGGTGCGCGGGCCGGCGATCACGCCGACGCGCCGGTGGCCCAGAGCGAGGACGCGACAGCCCAGCTCGTACGCCCCGGCCTCGTTCGCCGGCAGCACCGCGCTGCCGACCAGCTCGTGCCGGCCGATCACCGCGACCCGGCCGCCGCCCTGCTGATACGCGTTGAGCTCACCGTTGAGCCGCGCCGTGAACTCGTCGTCGTGATAACCCGAACCGGCCAGGATCAGCGCGTGCACCTGCTGGGCGCGCAGCAGCGCCACATAGGCCAGCTCACGCTCCGGCTCCCGGTAGCTGTTGCAGATCACCAGCAGCCGGTCGTGCGCCGCCGCCTGCCGTTGCAGACCACGCGTGATCTCGGCGAAGTACGGGTCCGACACGTCGTGCACGATCACGCCGACCGCCGACTTGCGGGGCCGTGCGACGTTCTGCGCGTGCGCGTTCGGCACGTAGTGCAACTGCGCGACAGCCGCCAGCACCCGCTCCCGGAGCTCCGGCGCGACCTTCTTCACGCTGTCGTTGATCACGCGTGAGACCGTGGCGGGGGAGACCCCGGCCAGCCGGGCCACATCTGCCAGGGTGACCGCCATCCGCACAGCATAGAGAAACCTTCGCCCCGGTGTTGCAGCGCCACTTGCAGTGCCGATCTTTTGCCCGTACGCCGCGAGCCCCGCCCCGCTCCAGGCCGCGGCCGCGACTTCCGGTGGACCCGCTCACGCGATGCTCGCCCCGCTCCAGGTAGCGGCCGCGGCTGCGGGTTCCGGCTGGTGCTCATGGCTGCTATTCGTGCCTCATAACAGCCATGAGCACCAGCTGGGACCGTGAGCCGCGCCGCTGCCTGCTAACAGCGTCGGCTCGCGGACGGCCGCGACCGAGCGAGCTGCTCGCTCTCGTGGCGCGGGGCCCGATTCCGGCTGGTCCTCATGGGCGTTATGAGGCACGAATAACGCCCATGAGGACCAGCCGGAACCCCCAGCCGCGGCCGGGGCCCGGACCACGGCGGGGGTCGCGCGGGCACGGGCGGGGCTTGGTCGTGTCGCCTGGGGACGGGCGCCGAGAACTTCGTACGCCGGCATGGTTGTGCGGAAGAAGAGCGGCGACGGCGCGGCCGGGATCAGCGGGACCCGGCCGCGACGTCGCGGGGTTCAGCGGCTGAGCAGCGGGAGTGTGTCGGTGTCGCGGGGGTTCAGCGGCCGAGCAGCGAGAGTGTGTCGACGACGCGGTTGGCGAAGCCCCACTCGTTGTCGTACCAGGCGACCACCTTGACCAGGCGGCCGTTCGCGCTGGTGAGCAGCGAGTCGAAGATGGACGATGCCGGGTTGCCGGTGATGTCGCTCGACACCAGCGGGTCCGCCGAGAACTCCAGGATGCCGCGCAGCGGGCCGGACGCCGCGGCCTCGAACGCGCTGTTGATCTCCTCGGCGGTGACCGGGCGTTCGACGATCGCGTTCAGCTCGACCAGGGAGCCGACCGGGACCGGGACGCGCACGGAGTAACCGGTGAGCTTGCCGGCGAGCCGGGGCAGAACCTGACCGATAGCGGTCGCGGCGCCGGTCGTCGTCGGGGCGATGTTCACCGCGGCGGCCCGGGCCCGGCGCAGGTCACGGTGCGGGCCGTCCTGCAGGTTCTGCTCCTGGGTGTAGGCGTGGATCGTGGTCATCGAACCGGTCTCGATCGTGGCCAGGTCGTCCAGCACCGACGCGATCGGCGCGAGACCGTTGGTGGTGCAGGACGCGTTCGAGACGACGTCGTGCGCGGCCGGGTCGTAGCCACCGTGGTTCAGGCCGTACGCGATGGTGATGTCCGCCCCCTTGGACGGCGCGCTGACCAGCACTTTCCGGGCGCCCGCGGTGAGGTGGGCGCGGGCGTCGGCGGCCGCGGTGAAGCGCCCGGTCGACTCCAGCGCCACGTCCACGCCGAGGTCTTTCCAGGGCAGGTCCTCCGGCGTACGGACCTTGGTGACCTCGATCCGGCGGCCGTCCACGACGAGGTGGTCCTCGTGGGCCTCGACAGTCCCGGCGAACCGCCCGAGCGTGCTGTCGTAGCGCAGCAGGTGCGCGAGGGTGCCGGAATCGGTCAGGTCGTTGATCGCGACGATCTCGACGTCGCTGCCGGCGGCCGCGCGCAGGACGTTGCGGCCGATGCGTCCGAAACCGTTGATGGCGACTCTTGTTGTCATGCCTTCAGCCTGCTGTTGTGTTCAACGAGGCGGCAGGTGGCGGACCGCCACGTCACGCAACTTTGCCGCCAAACGTCTTGCGGTACTCGCTCGGCGGCGTGCCCAGGATCCGCTGGAAGTGCATGCGCAGGTTCGCGCCGGTGCCCACACCGACGCGCGCGGCGATCTGGTCGACCCCGAGGCCGGTGCGCTCCAGCATCTCCCGGGCCAGGTCGACGCGGGCCCGCAGCACCCACTGCATCGGCGTGTAACCGGTGTCCTCGACGAAGCGCCGCCCGAATGTGCGCTCCGACACACCGGCGTGCCGGGCCATGGCGGTCACGGTGAGGGGCTCCTCCAGGTGGCGCAGGGCCCACTCCCGGGTCGCCGCGAACACGTCGCCGAGCGGCTCCGGGATGCTCCGCGGGACGTACTGGGCCTGGCCACCGCTGCGGTACGGCGCCGCCACCATCACCCGGGCGATCCGGTTCGACGCCTGCACCCCGTGGTCGCGGCGGATCAGGTGCAGGCACAGGTCGAGGGCGGCGGCCACCCCGGCCGAGGTCAGCACCTGCCCCTCGTCGACGAAGAGCACCCCGTCGTCGACGGTCACCTTCGGGTACTCCCGGGCCAGCGTCGGCGCCATCTGCCAGTGCGTCGTCGCCCGCCGGCCGTCCAGCAGACCGGCCGCGGCCAGGGCGAACGCGCCGACGCAGGTGGAGACCATCCGGGTGCCCCGGAACGCGGCGGTCCGGAGCGCGTCGAGCACCCGGGGATCGATCGGGCCAGCCGGGTTCCGGAAGCCGGGCACGATCACGGTGTCCGCGGTCTCCAGCGCCTCCAGGCCGGCGCCGACGTGGTAGTCCAGGCCGTCCCGGCCGGGCACCGGGCCGGCCTGGACGGAGCACGGCACCACCCGGTAGTCCAGGCCGTGCCGGGGAGCGAAGACCTGCGTCACGACACCGACGCCCAGCGGCGACGGCCCGGGCAGGATCAGCATGGCCACGGTATGTGCTCGCATGGGGACCACTCTGCCCGGCGGTGGCAGTTCCCGGAAAGTGGCTGTCCGGGCGGCAACCGCAAGGATTCCGCCACCGTCAGGGTGTGTTTTCATGCACCCGGCCGCACCATGAAACAGCGCGTACGGGCGAGAGCGCTCCCGCGGTCCGCAAGTCGACCACTAGAATCACTGGCCCGGCGGCGTGGCGGTTGTACTTTGTCCTAGCCGGTGACCGTGGAAAGGACGGCTGGCGATGAGGGACAACAGCAACCGTTCGGCCGGGCGGCCGACCTTGGAGGAGGTCGCGGCCCGGGCCGGCGTCGGCCGCGGCACGGTTTCCCGGGTCGTGAACGGCTCGGCACAGGTCAGCCCCAAGGCTCGCAAGCTGGTGCAGGACGCGATCGACGAGCTTGGTTACGTTCCCAATCGGGCCGCGCGGGCGCTCGTCACCCAGCGAACCGATTCGATAGCCCTGGTCGTCTTCGAGTCGGGGGAACGGTTCTTCGCCGAGCCGTTCTTCGGGCGGATCGTCCAAGCCGTGTCGTCGGTACTGGTCGCGCGCAACCTGCAGATGGTCCTGATGATCGCGCAGGCCCCCGAGGAGCGCCGCCAGCTGGAGGGGTACCTGACCCGCCAGCACGTGGACGGCGCGCTGCTGCTCTCGCTGCACGGCGACGACCCGCTGCCGATGATCCTCGAGGAGCGCGGCGTCCCGACCGTCCGGGCCGGGCGCCCGGCGCACCCCGGGCCGTCCAGCCTCGTCGACGCGGACAACCGGGGTGGGGCCAGGGCCGCCGTGACGTACCTGCAGGAGCAGGGGCGGCGCTGCATCGCGACGATCACCGGGCCGATGGATACCGCGCCGGGCATCGACCGCTACCAGGGCTACCGTGACGTCGTCGGCGAGGGCCCGGCCGCCACCGGTGACTTCGGCGAGATCAGCGGCGCGATGGCGATGGAGTGGCTGCTCACCAACTATCCGCAGCTCGACGCGGTGTTCGCGGCCTCCGACATGATGGCCGCCGGGGCGCTGCGGGTGCTGCGGCGGGCCGGTCGCCGGGTGCCGGAGGACGTGGCGGTGGTCGGCTTCGACGACTCCGTGATCGCCCGGCACACGGATCCGCCGCTGACCAGCGTCTATCAGCCGATCGAGCAGATGGGGCAGGAGATGGTGCGGCTGCTGCTGGCGAAGCTGGACGGCGAGCCGGTCGAGCACGAGACCGTCCTGCCCACCCGCCTGATCCTGCGCGGCTCGGCCTGAGCCCGCGCGCGTCGCCCGCCTTGCTGGCGGTGAGGGCTGTCCTGGGGGCCTGGGCCAGCCGTGAGTGCCAGCTGTCGCTTGGTGGCTGGCGGTGACGGCTGTCCTGGGGGGCTGGACCAGCCGTGAGTGCCGGCCGGAGCGGGACGTGCGGGCTCGGCGGCGGGTCAGGCCTGGGCTTTGCTCAGGTCGTCGAGGCGGCTCTGCAGGATGGTGGCCTGGGCCGGGGTGAGGGCGCGCTCGCTCAGTCGCTGGCGGACCTTCTTGCGCAACAGGTCGACCTCACGGCGAAGGTCGGGATCGTCCCGCGTGGCCAGTTCGCCCAGGATGTTCCGGAAGTCCTGCGCCACGTCCTCACGGATCCCGCCCGACCTCTCGCCCTGCTCCACGGCGCTCTGCACCCGGCCGAGAGCCGCCTCCACGGTCAGCGTCGCCGCGGGCGGTGTCGTCGCCTTCTTCGGGGCCGGCGCCGCCGAGGACGGCGCCGCGGCGGGCGCGGAGCTGACCGCCGGGCTCGCGGGCGGCACCGCGGCCGGCGGCTGACCGGCCAGATCGTCACCGGGCCGGGTGACCGCGTGAGCCAGGGCGAGGAACGCGATGGCGGTGGCCCCGAGCGCCGCCCCGACGGCGATCTTCCGGCCGCGGGCAGGCCGCTCGTGAAGGCTCACGTCCGGAACCCGGGCCTGTCCGGCGGGCCGCGCCCCGGGCACGGTCCCGTTGCCCGGGGTCTGCCCGGCGGAGCGCCCCTCGGGCACCGTCCCGCTGCCCAGGGTCTGCCTGGCGGGCCGTGCACCGGGCAGCGGCACGGTGGGTGCCTTCTTGTCCTCCGACGGCGCCAGCTCGGCCAGGGTCTTCCACGCCTCGGCCGCTGACGGCCGCCGCTCCGGATCGTCGTCGAGGCACCGGTGGATCAGGCCGGTGAGCGCCCCGGGCAGCCCGGGTGGCAGCGCCGCGGGCCCGCTCTGCCGGGCGAGCGCCAGCTCCTCCCAGGTGTCCACACTGTACGGCGGCTCCCCGTCGACCATCTCGAAGAGGAGCACGCCCAGCCCGTACAGGTCGGTGGCGGGCTCGGCCGGTTTCCCGTCGAGGCGCTCCGGTGCCGCGTACGCCGGTGTCCCGAACGTCGCCCCGGTGTCGTCGTCGTCCGGCTCGCCGACGCCCGCGCTGATCCCGAAGTCGAGCAGTTTCACCCCGCCCGGGCAGAGCATCACGTTGCCCGGCTTGATGTCGCGGTGCACCACCCCGGCGGCGTGCGCGGCCGCGAGCGCCCCGGCGACGGCGGCTCCCACCGCGGCGGCGGCCGGCCACGGCATCGGCCCGTCGCAGAGCCGGGCCGCGACGGTCTCCCCGGCGAGCAGCTCCATCACCACGAACGGGACGACCGAGCCGTCCGGGCGGACCGCCTCCCGGTAGTCGTGGACGGCCGCGATGCCGGGGTGCGAGAGCCGGGCGGCGAGACGCGCCTCACGCCAGGCCAGGTGCGCGGCACGGATGTCGCCGGCCGGGAGCTTGACCGCGACGGGACGGTCGAGCAGCTCGTCGGTGGCCCGCCAGACCTGCGCCATGCCGCCCGTCTCGATCAAGGTGACGAGGCGGTACCGCGAGACCAGAAGGGCACCCGGCGCCGGCCAAACATCGTGCATGCCCGGAACATTCGCCCAGTCCGGGTCCGCGTGTCAACCGGCAACCGATTCGCACCCGGTCGAGCGGGCCGGCCGCAACGCGCGTTCTCGACAGTAAGAACTCCCCCGATCACGAGGAGTTCCGAACATGCGCATGCGTCGTATCGCTGTGGCCGTCGCCGTGGCCGCCGCCGTCACCGTTCCGGTCGCGTCCACCGGGATGGCCGCCTACGCCGCCAAGCCGGGCTCCTCACCCGCGGCGACGAAGCCCGCCCCGACGAAGCCCGCGCCGGCGAAAGCTGCGCCGGCGAAGCCCGCCCCGGCGAAGAAGAGCCCGCCCAAGAAGGTGGTGAAGGTCGCGTTCACCGCCTCCGGCAAGGTCACCGCTGTCGCCGCCGGCCAGGTCACCGTGGCGGTCAAGGGCGGGACCAAGGACGTGAAGGGCCGGACCGTCACGATCGCCGTGCCGTCGAGCGCCCGGGTCCTGCTGAACGGCAAGCGGGTCGCGGTGACCGCGCTCGCCGCCGGTTACCAGATCACGATCACCGGCACCCGGGTCGACGCCGTCTACACCGCGGCGAAGGTCGAGGCGAGCGGCAAGGTCGTCAAGCCGTCGCCGAGCAAGTCCCCGGCCCCGACCACGTCGCCGAGCACGCCCCCGGCCCCGACGAGCTCGCCGAGCACGCCGACGACGTCGCCGGCCCCGACGGCATCGCCCAGCACGCCCCCGTCCGCGTCGCCGAGCACCTCGCCGTCGGAGGAGCCGGGCGAGGCCGAGCCGGACGACTCGGCCGACCCGTCGGACACCCCGGCCGAGGATTAGTCGACGGTCCTCGGGAGGGTTGCGGCGGCCTCGCGCAGCGCGGCCGCCGCGACGGCGTACCCGTTGCTGGTGTACGTCCGTGACAGCGTCCCCGGGATCGTGAAGTACGCCGCGGACAGCTTCGCCGGGTCGGTGGCGAGTTCCCCGCGCGCCGGCACGTCGTTGCCGTCGTCCCAGCCCCACGGCGCGTTCGCCGAGTTGGTGCCGCAGCCGTAGGTGCCGGTGCCGCAGCCGCCGGTGGTGTCGCCGGCGAACGTGCCGAGCGACGCGAACAGTGTCGGGTTGCCGCGCTGTGCCCACATCCCGCCGGACGCGAAGATGTCGATCAGTTTGTACCGCACGTCCCGGTCGTCGGTGCCGGACGGCGCCTCGGCCGTGGTCGACGGGTAGTAGACGAGCCCGTCGCCGTTGATGGTGTACTGCGGGTACGCCTTGAGCCCGTGCCCCTTGGCCTCCTGCGCGGTGACCGGGTGTGCCAGCCCGTCGTGCGGGTTGGTCTGCGTCCGCAGCGTCCCGTCGATGGTCTCGCCGCCGTTGGTCCACGTGCTCCCGGCGGGGGTGTACGAGTAGAAGTCGCTGTGTGCCACGGTGACCGCCGCGCGCAGGATGCCGTAGTCGCTGCCGTCCTTCTCGATCACTTCGAGCAGGCCTTCGCCGTCGTTCTCGTGCTCGGTCTCGAACAGCGGGTGGTCGACCCAGTCGCGCGGGTGGAAGAAGAAGTACGTCAGGTACCAGTGCGTGCTCGTCTCGACGACCGAGTAGTACGCGTACGCCGTGACGTCCTTGCCCGCGTTGTCCCAGTTGTTGCGCCCGTTCAGGTCGCCGTCGAAGTCGTACCGCGTGAGGTAGTCGGATTTGCCGGCCAGTGCGTGATCGCCGGTCGCGTCCACGTCCTGGTAGTGGATGGGCGCCCAGCGCAGCGCCAGCGCGGCGTTGCTCACCGCGGCCCGCGCGGGGGCGGCGAACGCCGTGGCCAGCACCAGCCCGGCAATGATCGCACCGCTTCGTCGCATCGACTGTCCCCTTTGCCAACAGATTCAGATGTATGAATCAAAGAGGCTGATGGTGACGGTGAGGCGAAGTTCTCTTCAAGGCCGGACGCGGAAACCCTAAACGCGCGGAGCTCTTCGCCGATCGAGGGTCAGACGGGAACCGTGGACGGGTGGGAGAGTGGTTGTGCTCTGGCGTGACCGGGTGCTGGCCCCGCTGGTCCTGCTGACCGTGACGGTGTGCGGCTTCTACGCGCTCGACCTCGGCAGTGACCGGCAGAAGCTGGTGCTGTGCTGGATCATCGCGCCGCTCACCGACCTCGGCACGTTCCTGCTGTCCCGGCAGCTCTACCGCAATCCGGACCTCGCCCCGGCCAACCGCCGGTTCTGGCGGGCGATGGGCGTGGCCGGTCTGCTCTTCGCCGCCGGCGACAGCTATCAGCTCGGCTCGGTCCTCAGCCATCCGGGCCGCACCGGCCTCGAGCTGACCGCGCCGCAGAGCCTGCTCGGCGTCCTCGGCGTGGTCCTGGTCTGCGTCGTCGGCCTGCTGCACCCGAGCCGCTGGTGGTCACGCGACGCCCGGATCCGGGTCGCGCTGGACGCCGCCATCATCCTGAGCGCCGCCGGTTCGGCCATCTGGTGCGTGCTGACCCGGTCGAGCATGGCGCACGCCGGCCCGGCCGGATACGCGGCCTCGATCTTCGGCTGCGGCATCCTGCTGGTCGGCGGTTTCCTGGCCGTCAAGCTCGGTCTGAGCGGCTCCAGCCCGATCGCCTGGCAGGCCGCCGTGCCGCTGGTGATCTGCTGCCTGGTGCAGGCGGCCGCCAACGCCCTGCTGCCCAGCGAGAGCCTGCGCGGGCTGACCCTGCCGGTCCTGCTGGTCCTGGTGCCGTGCCTGCTCACGCTTCTCGCGCCGCGGCTGCAGACGGTGGCCGTCCGGTCCCGGAGGATCGCGCCCGGCCGTGCCGCGGCCGCCGGCCGGCGGCGCTACAGCGTGCTGCCCTACCTGGGCACGGTCATCTGCGCGGTCGCCCTGATCGCGGTGCTGACCGGCCAGGGCCTCGGACTCTCCGCGTGGGGCGCGCTGATCGGGCTGCTGCTCAACGTGGCGCTGGTCGTCGCACGGCAGATGCTGGCACTCGCCGAGAACAACACCCTGCTCGACCGGCTCGACGAGAGCCTCGCCGAGATCCGCCGCCGGGAGCGCCGGCAGGAGGCGCTGCTGCGGCACGCCTCCGACATCACCGCGATCATCGGCACCGACGGCATCGTCAAGTACATGAACCCGGCCGTGGAGCGGGTCGTCGGCGGCTCGCTCGACGAGTTCCTGAACCGCAACTGGCTCGACCTGATCCACCCGGGCGATGCCGGGCGCGTCGCCGCGGAGATGGACAGCGTCTTCGCCGAGCCGGGCGCCAAGGCCGCGTTCGAGCTGCGCGTCCTGCACGAGGACGACTCCTGGCGCTGGCTGTCGGTGGTCGCGGTGAACCTCGTCGCCGAGCGCGGCATCGGCGGCGTCGTGATGAACGCCCGGGACATGACCGAGGAGCGCGAGCTGCGCGAACGCCTGCGTTTCCAGGCCGGGCACGACGCGCTGACCGGGCTCGCCAACCGGCGTCAGTTCACCGATCGCCTCCGTGCGGCGGGCACTGCCGAGGTCACCGTCCTGCTCGTCGACCTCAACGGCTTCAAGCAGATCAACGACACGTACGGCCACGCCGCCGGCGACGCCGTCCTCCGGCACGTCGCCGAGCAGCTGCTGGCCGGCACCGGCGAGGACGACCTGGCCGCCCGGCTGGGCGGTGACGAGTTCGCGGTGCTGGTCGGTTCCGGCGCGGGGGCGGCGCGGGACCTCGCCGGGCGGCTGCGTGCCGCGCTGGCCCAGCCCGTCGAGGTCGGCGGGCAACGCCTCACGGCCGGCGCCAGCATCGGCGTCGCGACCGGTCCCGCGGACCGGCCCGACCACCTGCTGCACCTCGCCGACCTGCGGATGTACGCCGACAAGCAGCGCTCCCGGGAGCTCACGTCATGACCAGGCCCGTGCGTCATGTCGCCCTCACCGGTGTGTTCGTGCTGCTCAGCACCCTCTGGTACGTGCTCTGGACGGTCACCGGCTTCGGCCCGCTCTCGGTCGGCTACCTGTTCATGCCGCTCGCCACCGGCGTCGCCGTGTTCGCGGTGCGCGCTCTGCGCCGGGAGACGACCGACCCGGTCGGCCGCCGGTTCTGGCGTGCCCTCGAAGCGGGCTGCGTGCTGGTGACCGCCGGATTCGCGATCCTCGCCGTCGCGGCCGTCGTCTCGACCCCGGAGCTGCCGGACATGCCACCGGCCGGCGCCGCGTTCGCCGGGGCCGGGCTGCTCGCCTCCATCTGGGCGGTGGCCCGGGTGCCGCTGGGCGTGCACCACCGCCGGGAACGGGTCCGGCAGTGGCTGGACCGCACCATCGCCTTCCTCGGCTGCGTCACGGTCCTCTGGCACTTCGGCGTGCTGCCGCTGGTGACCGCGGACGAGCAGTGGACGCCGGCCAGCCTCAGCATCCTGATCCTGGCGTTCGCGTTCGCCGCCGGGGCGATCACCAAGGTCTCCTACATCGCCGGCGGGCCCGTCGACCGGATCGCCGTGCGCACGGTCGCGGCGACCGGCCTGGCCGTGGGCGGGGTGGCGCTGCTGGACGGGAAGTTCGGCTACGCCGGGATCCTGCCCGGGCAGACGCTGTGCATGCCGCTCATTCCGCTGCTGGTGACGTCCGGGGTGTACCTGCAGCGCCGCGCCACCGGTCGGCCGCCGCGCGGCCGCGGCAACGTCTGGCTGCCCTACCTGGCCGTGCTGGCCGTCGACCTCCCGCTCGCCGACGTGCTCCTGAGCCCGCCGGTGCGGGACGGGGTCCCGGAGGGCCGGCTCGTCGTCGGGTCCGCGGCCGCCGTCACCGCGCTGGTCCTGGCCCGCCAGTTCCTGGCCAACCGGGACAACGTGCGGCTGCTGCGCGAGCGCGAGGCCTCCGAGGCCCGCCTGCAGTACGAGGCGACCCACGACGCCCTCACCGGCCTCGGCAATCGCGTGCTGTTCAAGCAGCGCCTCGATCAGGTCCTGACCGGCGACGGCGCCACCGTGCTCCTCGTCGACCTCGACGACTTCAACACGGTCAACGACTCGCTCGGCCACGACGTCGGCGACGAGCTGCTGATCGCGTTCGCCGGCACGCTGCGCGCCGCGGCCGGTGAGGACGGCGAACCCGCCCGGCTGGCCGGTGACGAGTTCGCGGTGCTGATCACCACGCCCGGGCAGGACCGTGCGGTGGTCGAGCGGATCATGACGGCGATCGGCGCGCCGATCAGCGCGCACCGGCTGCTCGTGCACGCCAGCGCCGGCATCGCGTCGGCGCCCGCCGGGACCCCGGCCAGCCACCTGCTGCGCGACGCGGACGCGGCGATGTTCACCGCCAAGCAGCGCGGCAAGGCCAACTGGGTGCGGTACGCCCCCGGCATGGAGAAGCCCGCCCAGGCGCACGCCCAGCTCGGCGGCGACCTGCGCCGCGCCCTGGACGCCGGCGAGTTCGCCCTGGTCTACCAGCCGATCGTGCACCTGGCCACCGGGCGGGTGGTCGGCGTGGAGGCACTCGTGCGGTGGTTCCACCCGGACCGCGGCATGGTGTCACCGGCCGACTTCATCCCGGCCGCCGAGCGCACCGGGCTGATCGTGCCGCTCGGCCGCTGGGTGCTGCGCGAGACGTGCCGCCAGGCCGCCGCGTGGATCGCCGAGTTCGGCCCCGGCGTGCTGGAGAAGGCCGCCCCGAACGTCTCCGTCCGCCAGCTCCACGACCCCGACTTCGTGGCCGACGTGCGCGCCGCGCTCGCCGACAGCGGCCTGCCCGCGCGACGCCTCGTCCTGGAACTCACCGAATCCGCGGTGCTGCGCGGCCACCAGGTGCTGCGCGTGCTGCACGAGTTGCACGACATGGGGGTGCGGCTCGCGCTCGACGACTTCGGCACCGGAGAGTCGTCGCTCAGCCTGCTCCGGGCGTTCCCGGCCGCGGTCGTCAAGCTGGACAAGTCGTTCGTCGACCACATCGAACTGGACGAACCCGGCAGCGCCGCCGCGAACGCCCGCCAGGCCGTCGCCCGCGCGGTCGTCCAGCTCGCCGACGCTCTCGGCCTGGACACGGTCGCCGAGGGCATCGAGAACCAGGAGCAGGCCGACCGGTTGCTCAAGCTCGGCTACACCGTCGGCCAGGGCTACCACCTGGGCCGTCCGGTCAGCGCCGCCGAGCTCACCGCCCGCCTCGCCGCCGAGCAACGCTCCGTCCCCGCCGCCGCCTGAAGATCAAATTCTTCATTGCCTGCCTCCGCTGTGGTCCGGACCGCCG
>NZ_BOMH01000004.1 GCF_016862095.1 Actinoplanes cyaneus | reverse complement strand
CTCAGCCCGCAAGGGCGGCCTCCGTCGCGGCGCACGCTCAGAGCACCAGACCCGTCCACGGGCGTCCGCCGTCCACGGGCGCCCGCTGTCCACGGATGCCCGCTGTCCACGGGTGCCCGCCGTCCACGGATGCCGGCCGTCCATGAGTGCCCGCCGTGCACGGGTGCCCGCCGGCCGGGCGAGTCCCGCCGGCCGGAGCCCGCGAGCTGGGCGGTGGGTGGCGGAGGCAGCGCGACTCACGCTTCCGGCTGGTTCTCATGGGCGTTATTCGGGACGAATAACGCCCATGAGAACCAGCCGGGACCCCCGGGCGCGCTGCGGCCGGGACCACCAGCCCGGTCGCGGACTCCGGCGGCGCAACTCGGCGGCAGACGCACGCGTCGACGGGTTCTCTGCTCCGGCCGGATCACCCGCAGACGCGGGCGTCGACGGGTTCTCTGCTCCGACCGGGATCGCGGCTGATGATGTGTCCGGCGGCCTATCCGTCGGTGAGCGGGGTCGGCGCGATCACCCACGGGACCCGCCGGTGGGGTTTCTGCCCTGACCGTGCCCCGCCGGGGAGATCGCCCTGGAGGGTTTCGCGTTCTGGGCCGGCCACGGCCCTGCGAAGCCCGCAAGGGTCCCCGCGGGAGCAGCGGACCTCGACCACGGCGGACGTGGGACAGGAAGAACTCGATCGTGATCGTGGGCCGATAAGGTACCTGCGATGGACACCGCGGACGACGGCACGAGCACGGCGGGATCCCTGGCGGCGTGGCTGGCGGGGGTCGCGTTCGCGGACCTGACCGAGGCCGAGGCGACCGGGCGGATCGTCGACGCGATCGAGGAGTGGGCCGGCTCGCAGGGCTGGCGGGTCTACCGGCGGGCGCCCAGCGTCTTCCCGTTGCCGGCGCCGCTGCGGGGCAGCTCGGTGCTCGACGTCGCGTGTGCCCGTCCGGCCGGCGCCGCTCCCGTCGCGATCGAGGTGGACCGGTCGGATCGTCAGCGCACTGTCGACAAGCTGCTCGCCGAGGCGGCCGCGGGGCGGGTCGCGATCTGGGTCCGGTGGGGCGCGGGGCCGTTCCCGCCACCGCCGCTGCCGGTGCACATGGTGACCAGGGAGGCGGCGCGGCGTGCGGGCAGGTGGCATACCGTGTCGGAGCGGCCCGCCCCGGAGCACTCCGGCGCCCCGCCCGTCGTCGCCGAGGTCGAGGAGCTGCCGTGGGAACCGTGACCGAGAGCCCGTCCCGCCTGGCCTGGCGGGTCACCGAGCCGCTGCACGCCCTGGTCTACCTGGTGCCGGAGGCGTCGGAGGTCTACGCGCGGCTCGGGCTCGACCCGATGGCGGGCTACTTCGCGGCGCGCGGCGCGGCGTTCGGCGAGGCCGGTCCGGCGCTGGTGGCCGCCACGTTCTACAACTTCAACCCGGCGATGGTCGCCCGGGCGCTGCCCGCGGCCTGGCGGGTCGTCACCCCCGAGCAGATGATCGCGGCCCGGCTGGAGATCGCCGGCGAGGCGCTGACCCGCGCGCTGGGTGCCGGGGTCGTGACGTCCCGGGAGGTCGCCGAGGCGGCCGAGCTGGCCCGCACCGCGGCGCTGGACGCGGCGGCGATGCCGCACGGGCGGCCGCTCTTCGCCGCGCACACGGAGCTGCCCTGGCCGGACGAGCCGCACCTGCGACTCTTCCACGCGCAGACGCTGCTGCGCGAGTTCCGGGGCGACGGGCACATCGCGGCCCTGCTGGAGGCCGGGATCAGTGGGCTGGAGTCGATCGTCCTGCACGTCGCGACCGGTGCGATCGACGGGCGGTTCCTGAAGATCACGCGAGGCTGGAGCGATGCCGAGTGGGCAGCGGCGGCCGAGGGGCTGCGGTCGCGGGGCCTGATGGCCGGGGACGAGCTCTCCGAGGAGGGCCGGCGGGTCCGCGAGTCGCTGGAGGCGGCGACCGACAGGCTGGCCGAGCCGGCGTACCGGGCTCTCGGTGAGCGGGGCTGTCTGCGGCTGGCCGAGCTGACCCGGCCGCTGAGTCGCACCGTCGTGAAGGCCGGCATGATGAACCCGGCCGCCCTGACCGAGGCCGCGAGTGAGCGCCAGCACGCAGGGTGATGCTCGAATCACTTGTCGTAACGTAGCTGGCAGGTCACGCTTGGTAGCGTGATTCGACAGCAGCGGCACCCGGCATCGTGGTGGGACCAGTTCCAGCAGGCCTCGGAGAAGTTCGATCTCGCCATCCTCACCGAGCATCTGGGCGACGAGATCGTCCCCAAGATCTCCTCGCCGCTGCTGCGCCGGGAGGCGGAGATCGCCCTGGAGGTGATGGTCCGCCACCTGAGCAAGCCGGCCAGCGAGGAGCTGGCGGAGCGGGCCCGCAAGGCCGTCGAGCGGATGATCGCGACGGTGGCCCGGCTCGAGGAGCGGTCCGGTGAGGGGTTCGAGCTGCGTGAGGTGCATGCCCTGATCCACCTGCTGGAGGGCAAGACCGGCGACGCGGCGCACGAGGCCGAGGAGTTCGTGAAGACCCAGGCGATCCTGCGGTGCTTCGTCGGCGCGCTGCGGCTGGAGCGCTTCGACAGCAACCTCGCGGTGAAACTGCTCGCGGCGGGTCAGGAGCCGGTGACGGCGCTGCACTCCGGCCAGGTGATCGGGAAGTATGCGTGGTGGCCCAGCTGGCTCCTCAAGGTCGTGACCGAGCGTGCGCTGGCCGGGCGGCTCGACGCCGAGACGGTGGCCGCCCTCGATCGCTGTGCGTATGCGGAGCTGAGCCCGGCCCAGGCGCGCATCGCCAAGCGCCTGCTCGACGGCGAGGAGGCGTTGATCGACGCGTCAGCGGTCCGGCTGGAAGGCCTGGGTGAGGCGCACGCCGCGGAGAAACTGCGCAACGGGGACCTCGCGACGGTGGCGCTGGCCGCGCGGCTGATCCCGATCTAGGCCGTGCCCTGGACCTGCTGTAACACGTCGGAAACAGGGGACCTAGGCTCAGCGGGTGACATTGCTCGACGTGGTGGGGTGGGCCGGCTCGGCTCTGCTCGTGTGGTCGCTCCTGCAGGCCAGGCTGTTGCGCCTGCGGGCGTTGAACCTGGCCGGCTGCTTGGTGCTGATCGGCTTCAACGCGGCGCTCGGGGTCTGGCCGATGGTCGGGCTGAACGTGGTGCTCACGATCATCAACGTCTGGTATCTGTGGCGGATGCTGGTGACCCGGCACGACGACAAGGCGTACCAGGTGGTCGAGGTGCGCCCCGACGACGAGTTCCTGGGGCACACGCTGCGGCTGCACCACGACGACATCGTGCGCTTCAACCCCGGGTTCACCGGGATCGCGCCGGGCGCTGCCGCGTTCCTCGTGGTCAACGGGGACGAGGTGGTCGGTGTCGTGGTGTTCCGCGGGGACGGCGACGGGGTGGCCCGGGTCGAGCTCGACTACGTCACCCAGCGCTATCGGGACTTCACGCCGGGGGAGTTCGTCTACCGGCAGAGCCGGTACTTCGCCGACCGCGGGTGCCACACCGTGATCACGCCGCCCGGGATGCGGGCGCCGTACTACGACCGTCTCGGCTTCCGGCGCGAGGGCGAGTCGTACGTGATGGAGCTGGTCTGACTCAGGCGCCGCCCTCGGTGAGGGTGACCGTGGCCGGCTGGAAGCTCGTGCCGTTCACGTCGACGCCGTCGGCCTTGGCCTTGTCGATCGCCTGCTTGATGTAGTCGTTGGTGTAGGCGAGGCCTTCGGGCGCCTTCTTCAGCACGGTGTCTCCGGTCTGGTTCTTGGTGGTCAGCGAGATGTCGACGGTCTGCTTCCAGGCCGTCTCGTCGACCACACCGACCCCGCCGGGCGCCGGCCACACCAGCTTGTTGACCTCGTTCATCTGCCACAGCTGGTGGCTCTTGCCGAGCTTGGAGCCCTTGGCGACGACCAGGTCACGGCATTTCTCGGCGTTGTCGCGGCAGAACGCCCAGCCCTTGATCGTGGCGGTCAGGAACTTCACGGTCTGCTGCTGGTACGCCGGGTCGCTGAGCTTTTCGGTGTTCGCCCACACCGCGTCCTGCAGCATCGACGATCCCTCGGTCTTCCAGTCGAGGATCGAGAAGTCGTCGGCGGTGTAGAGCTTGCCGGTCGCCGGGTTCTTCGCCTCCAGGAGCTGCGCGTACTCGTTGTAGCTCATCGCCTGGGCGGCGTCGATCTCCTTCTTCAGCAGCGCCTGCATGTCGAACTGCTGCTGGACCAGCGTCACGTCCTTGCCGGGGTCGATGCCGGCCTTGGTCATGCCGGCGAACAGCTCGAACTCGTTGCCGAAGCCCCAGTTGCCCACCTTCTTGCCCTTGAGGTCGGCCGCGGTCCTGATCCCGCTGTCCTTCCAGGCGACCTGGTACGTGCCGGAGCGCGCGAAGATCTGCCCGACGTCGGTGATCCCGGCGCCCTGCTCGCGGGAGGCCAGGGCTTTCGGCACCCAGGCCACCGCGTAGTCGGCCTTGCCCTGCGCGAGCACGGTCTGCGGCACGATGTCGACGCCACCCTCGAGCAGCTGCACGTCGAGGCCCTGCTCTTTGTAGAAGCCCTGGTCGGCGGCGGCGATGTAACCGGCGAACTGGGCCTGGTAGAACCACTGCAACTGCAGCTTGATCGGGGTCAGGGCGCCGTTCGCGCCGGGGGCCGGGGTGCTGGGGGTGTCGGCGGTGCCGCAGGCGGCGAGGGCGAGAAGGGAGGCGACGGCTATGCGGGAGATCTTCAATGCGGACTCCTGACTAGCTGATCAAACTTCGTTTCCAGGGCATGGTCAGTCGCTCCAGCAGGAGCGTGACCAGGTAGAAGGTCAAACCCAGAAGGCAGGCCCCGACAACGAAGGCCCAGGCCCGGGGGTACGCCGTGAAAGCGGCCGCCGAGGTGATCCGTGACCCGAGCCCGTCCTGGAGCCCGCCGAAGTACTCGGCCACGACGGCCGCGATCACGGCGAGGGACGACGCCTGCCGCAACCCGGTGAACAGGTGGGACAACGCGCCCGGCAGCCGCACCTTGACCGCGAAGGTCCAGCCGCTCGCGGCGTACGTCCGCATCAGCTCTTGATGGGTGGGGTCGATCTCGCGCAGGCCGCGCAGCGTGTTCAGGAAGACCGGGAAGAACACCACGATCGCCGTGACGAGCCGGCGCGGGATGCTGCTGGTCGACTCGAACATGTTGTTGAGGACCGGGGCGAGCGCGATGATCGGCAGCGCGTTGACCAGCGCCGCAAACGGCACCGAGACCTCGCCGAGGGCGGTGAACCGGCTGGCCGCGAGCGCCGCCAGGATTGCGGCGACGGTCCCGGCGATCAGGCCGATCAGCGCGTTGGCGCCGCTGGCCAGGGCCGCGTCCCAGACGTTGCCGCGCTGCTCGGCGAGCTGCGCCCCGATCGCCGAGGGAGCCGGGAGGATGAACGGCGCCACCCGCCCGAGCTTCACGAACAGCTCCCAGAGGATCAGCGCGAGGATGCCGGTGATCAGCGGCGGCAGCAGGCGCCTCATCCGCGCAGCGCCTTCCGCACCTCGGTGATCTTGTCGAAGAACGCCGGGGACTGCCGGCCGGCGTCGTCGCGGGACGGCAGCTCGACCTCGATCGAGGCGGTGATCCGGCCGGGGCGGGCGGACATCACCACGACCCGGTCGGAAAGGAACACCGCCTCGGAGATCGAATGTGTGACGAAGACTGTGCTGGTTCCCGTCTTGGCGCAGATCGACAACAGCTCGGACTGCAGGCGTTCCCGGGTCATCTCGTCGAGCGCCCCGAACGGCTCGTCCATCAGCAGCAGCGGCGGCTGGACGGCCAGGGCGCGGGCGATCGCGACGCGCTGCTGCATGCCACCGGAGAGCTGACCGGGGTAGTGGCCGGCGAAGTCGGCGAGCCCGACCAGCGTCAGCATCTCCTCGGCGCGGGCCTTGCGCTCGGCTTTTCCGATGCCGCGCAGTTCGAGGGGGAGTTCGACGTTCTTGCGGACGGTGCGCCACTCGAAGAGGCCGGCCTGCTGGAAGGCGAGGCCGTACGCCTGCTCGCGTCGTGCCTGCCCGGCGGGTTTCCCGGCGACCGTCACGGTGCCGGTGGACGGCTCGATCAGGTCGGCGATCAGCCGGAGCAGGGTGCTCTTGCCGCAGCCGGACGGCCCGATCAGCGACACGAACTCCCCGTCGCCGACGGTGAGATCCACATCGGACAGCGCCTGAGTCCCCGTGTTGAAGACCTTCGACACTCCCGAGATGTCGACCGCGCTCATAGCGTCACCACCTCCACGTGGCGGCGGTGGCGCATCAGCGGCACCTCCAGCAGACTGACGGCGCCCGCCACGAGCAGGCCGAGCAGCGCCGCTCCGAGCATGGCCGTGTAGACCTTGGCGGGATCCGAGGTGGCCTCCCGGGAGTACTCGATGATCAGCCGGCCGATCCCGCCACGGGTGCCGGTGGAGATCTCGCCGACCACCGCCCCGACGACGGCGGCCGCCCCGGCCAGGCGCAGCGCCGGGAACAGGTACGGCAGCGCCGCCGGGAACCGGAGTTTGACCAGCGTGCGCCACCAACCGGCGGCGTAGCTGCGCATCAGCTCCGCGCCGCTCGCGGACGGCGACTGCAGACCGCGCAGCATGCCGACCGCGATCGGGAAGAACGCCAGGTACGCCGCGATCACGGCCACTGTCGCCCAGGCCGGCATGATGCTGCCGCCCCAGCCGGCCACCAGCGGCGCGAGCGCCACCAGCGGCACGGTCTGGGACAGGATCACGTACGGCAGCAGCCCGCGCTCGACGATCCGGAACCGTTGCATGGCCATGGCCAGGAGCAGCCCGACCACGGCGCCCGCCACGAACCCGGCGGCGGTGATGCCGAGCGTGAACAGGCAGGCGCGCAGCACCACCAGCCACACCGGGTCACCGCCGGCCAGCTCCGGACGGCCGAGACGTTGCGCGACGGTCCACAGGTGCGGCATGGACAGGTCGTCGGCGCGCGGCAGGATCCGTACCCCGAACAGCACCGTCCCGTCGGGACTGCCGACCGCCTTGTAGCCCTCCCACAGCGCGACCGCCACGATCAGGCCGGCCAGGATCGCGAGCGCGCGCCTCATGCGAACGCCGGGATGATCTTCTCGCCGTACGTGGCGAGGGTGTTCTCCTTGTCGTCGTGCTGCAGATACACCGCGAACTGGTCGACGCCGAGCGACTTCAGTTCCTCCAGGCGCTTGAGGTGCTGTGAGGCCGGGCCGAGGACGCAGAACCGGTCGACGATCTCGTCCGGCACGAACGTGGTGTGGCTGTTGCCGGCCCGCCCGTGCTCGGCGTAGTCGTAGCTCTGCCGTGCCTTGATGTAGTCGGTCAGCGCCTGCGGGACCGCCCCTGACGAGCCATACCGCGCGACGATGTCGGCGACGTGATTGCCGACCATGCCGCCGAACCAGCGGGTCTGTTCGCGCTGGTGAGCGAGGTCGTCGCCGACGTAGGCGGGGGCGGCCACGCAGAACTTGATGGCATCCGGGTCCCGTTTGGACAGAACCGCGGCTTTCCGGACCGCCTTGATCATCCACTCCGCGATGTCCGGGTCGGCGAGCTGAAGGATGTATCCGTCGCCCACCTCACCGGTGACGGCGAGCGCCTTCGGCCCGTACGCCGCGACCCACACCTCCAGGCGGCTCTGGGCGGCCCAGGCGAGCTGGATCTCCTGACCGCGAACGGTCACCTTCTCGCCGTTGCCGAGCCCCTTGATCGCCAGCACGCTCTCGCGCAGCTGACCCAGGGTCTGCGGGGTGAGCCCCAGAACGCGCAACGCGGAGTCACCCCGGCCGATGCCGCACACGGTCCGGTTGCCGTACATCTCGTTGAGGGTCGCGAAGGTCGACGCCGTGACGGTCCAGTCCCGGGTGCCCGGGTTCGTCACCATCGGCCCGACGACGATCCGCTCGGTGGCGCCGAGGATCGCCGAGTAGACGACGTACGGCTCCTGCCAGAGCACGTGCGAGTCGAACGTCCAGAAGTGACTGAAGCCGGCGGCCTCCGCCTTCTTCGCCCAGTCCACCAGCGCGAGGGCCGGTGGGTCGTTCTGCAGAACCACTCCGATGTCCATGTGCGCCCGCCTCAGACCAGGTAGTCCGAGAGCCCGCGCGGCACGTACTTCCCGCGCCCCGGACGGCCGGTGTACTCGCCGTTGCGCGAGATCACCTCGCCGCGGGAGATGACGGTGTCGACCTTGCCGTCGATCTCCCAGCCCTCCCACGCGGAGTAGTCCATGTTCATGTGGTGCGTCTCGACGCTGATCCGGGTGCGCCCGTCCGGGTCGTAGAGCACGATGTCGGCGTCCGAGCCGGGCGCGATGATGCCCTTGCGCGGGTACATGCCGAACATCCGGGCCGGCGTGGTCGCGATCGTCTCCACCCAGCGGGCCAGGGACAGCTTGCCCTCGACCACGCCCTGATAGAGCAGGTCGACGCGGTGCTCGACGCTGCCGATGCCGTTCGGGATCTTGGAGAAGTCGCCGATCCCCATCTCCTTCTGGTCCTTCATGCAGAACGGGCAGTGGTCGGTCGACACCACCGACAGATCGTTGGTGCGCAGGCCCTGCCACAGGTCGGCGCGGTGACTCTCCTTGCCGCTGCGCAGCGGGGTCGAGCAGACCCACTTGGCGCCGTCGAAGCCGGGCGCGCCGAGCTGGTCCTCCAGGGTCAGGTAGAGGTACTGCGGGCAGGTCTCGGCGAACACGTTGCGGCCCAGGTCGCGGGCGTTACGGACCTGTTCCAGGGCCTTCGACGCGCTCAGGTGCACGATGTAGAGCGGACAGTCCGCGGCGACACTGGCCAGCCAGATGGCCCGGCTGGTGGCCTCCGCCTCCAACTCCTGCGGGCGGGTCAGCCCGTGGAAGACGGGATCCGTCTCCCCACGCTCGAGAGCCTGCTTCACCAGTACGTCGATGGCCGGCCCGTTCTCGGCATGCATCATGATCATGGCGCCGTTGTCGCGGGCCTTCTGCATCGCGCGCAGGATCTGCCCGTCGTCGGAGTAGAAGACGCCCGGGTACGCCATGAACAGCTTGAAGCTGGTGATCCCCTCGCTCGCCACGAGCTGGTCCATGGCCTTGAGCGACTCGTCGTCGACCCCGCCGACGATCATGTGGAAGCCGTAGTCGATGTGGCACTGATCGGCCGTCTTGCCGTGCCACGCGGCCAGCCCGTCCTGCACCACCTCGCCGTACCGCTGGATGGCGAAGTCGATGATCGTCGTGGTGCCGCCGATCGCCGCGGCCTTCGTGCCGGTGTCGAACGTGTCGCTGGCCTCGGTGCCGCCGAACGGCATCTGCATGTGGGTGTGCGCGTCGATCGCGCCCGGGATCACGTACTTCCCGGTCGCGTCGATCACCTCGGGACCCTCCGGCGCGCTGCCGGGCGCGAAGAGCGCCACGATCCTCTCGCCGTCGATCAGCACATCCGCGGGCGCGGCACCGGTCGGCGAGACGACCGTCCCGCCCTTGATCAGGGTGCTCATGGCTGGACCAGGCGGTCGTAGGAGTCCGGCCGGCGGTCGCGGTAGAACTGCCAGCGGTCGCGCACCGTCTTGAGCAGGCTCAGGTCCAGGTCACGCACGATCAGCTCGGGGTGGTGGGTGTCCGCGACGTCGCCGACGAACTTGCCCTCCGGGTCCACGAAGTACGTCTGCCCGTAGAAGTCGTTGTCGCCCAGCTCCTCGACCCCGACCCGGTTGATCGCGCCGATGAAGTACTCGTTCGCGACCGCGCTCGCCGGCTGCTCCAGCTGCCAGAGGTACGACGACAGGCCGCGGCTGGTGGCCGACGGGTTGAAGACGATCTGCGCCCCGTTCAGGCCCAGCGCCCGCCAGCCCTCCGGGAAGTGCCGGTCGTAGCAGATGTAGACCCCGACCCGGCCGACCGCGGTGTCGAACACCGGGTAGCCGAGGTTGCCGGGACGGAAGTAGAACTTCTCCCAGAAGCCCTTGACCTGCGGGATGTGGTTCTTCCGGTACTTGCCGAGGTACCTGCCGTCGGCGTCCACCACCGCGGCGGTGTTGTAGAGCACGCCCTCCTGCTCCTGCTCGTACATCGGCAGGACCATCACCATGCCGAGCTCGGCGGCGAGTGCCTGGAAACGCTCGGTCGTCGGGCCGGGGATCGACTCGGCGTACTCGTAGAACTGGGCGTCCTGCACCTGGCAGAAATACGGCCCGTAGAACAGCTCCTGGAAGCAGATCACTTTTGCGCCCTGGGCGGCGGCGTCACGGGCGTAATCCTCGTGCGCCTTGATCATCGATTCCTTGTCGCCCGTCCAATTCGTTTGGACGAGGGCGGCGCGGACGACTCCGGTCGTCATTTGCGGCCCCTCTCATTCGATCTTTCTCGGATGGCCAGCACGCGCAGTGCGCCAGGACGGCGCCTGTGATCGTGTGTCTACTCCCCGCAGTAACCGCAGCGCTAGACCTTGCTTCGTAGCGCCTGATGCCGTAGGACCTTAACGACACACATTCGAGCGAACAATTGCTGATACGTAACCGATTGTTTCGGAGAGGTAATTTGCTTCCGCTGATCACGGGGGCGGTCGAGGACCGCAGCGCCCGGGGAATCGCCGCGGCCGTGAGCCGTTTGATCACCGCCGGCCGATTGCCGGCGGGCGAGCGGCTGCCCACCGTGCGCGCCGTGGCCGGGTCACTGCGGGTGAGCCCGACGACGGTCAGTGAGGCCTGGCGCAACCTCACCCTCGCCGGGGCGATCCAGACCAGGGGCAGATCCGGCACGTACGTCGCCGGCCCGTCCCCGCCGCGGTTCACCCGGCTCGGCCGGCCGCCCGTCACCCTCGCGCTCGACCTGTCCACCGGAGTGCCCGACCCGGCGCTGCTGCCCGACCTGAGTGACGCGTTGCGCCGGGCCGGCGACGGTCGCTGGGCCGGCAGCTACCTCGACGAACCGGTCCTGCCCGGGCTGGAGGAGGTGCTGCGCGAACGGTGGCCGTTCCCGCCGGAGAGGCTGACGGTGGTCGACGGCGCCCTCGACGCGCTGGACCGGATCGTCGCCGCGACCCTGCGGTACGGCGACCACGTGCTCGTCGAGAATCCCACCTTCCCGCCCCTGCTCGACCTGCTCCAGGCCGCCGGCGCGACGGTGCACGGGGTCCCGCTCGACGAGTCCGGGATGGACCCCGTGGTGCTGCGCCGGCTGGTGGCCGAGCGGCGGCCCGCGGCGCTGTTCCTGCAGCCCCGGGCGCAGAACCCGACCGGTGTCAGCATGACCACGAAACGGGCCGCGGCGATCGCCCGGATCCTGCGGGACGCCCCGCACGTGCTGGTCGTCGAGGACGACCACGCCGGGGACATCGCGAGCGCGCCGCCGATCAGCCTGGGCTCCTACCTGCCCCGCCGGGTCGTGCACGTGGCCGGCTTCTCCAAGTCGCACGGGCCGGATCTGCGGCTCGCCGCGATCGGCGGCCCGGCCACCGTGGTCGAGCAGGTGATCGAACGGCGGCTGATCGGGCCGGGCTGGACCAGCCGGCTCCTCCAGGGCGTCCTGCTGGACCTGCTGACCTCGCCGGAGGTCGCGGACCGGATCGCGGCGGCCCGCAACGCCTACGCCGAGCGACGGATCACGCTGCTCGCCGCGCTCGCCGAGCGCGGCGTGACGGCCTCCGCGGCCGACGGCATCAACCTGTGGATGTCCGTTCCCGATCAGCAGAACGCGATGGTGACGCTGGCCGCGCACGGCATCGGGGCCGCGCCCGGAGCGCCGTTCCTGGTCACCCCGCTCGGCACCGACCACCTGCGGATCACCGCGGGGCTGGTCGCCGGCGGCCACGACGACCTGGCCGGTGCCCTGGCGTCGGCCGCCGTCCAACTCGGCCGGGGCAGCGGGCCCCGGGGCCGCGGCCACCCCCGCGGACTGATGTGAGGTGAGTGCGATGTCCCTGCTGGACCGTCATCGAGCTGTCATGCCGGCCTGGATGCCGGTGTACTACGGCGACGACGCGCTGGAGATCGTCTCCGGCTCCGGCCGCCGGGTCACCGACGCGAACGGCCGCTCCTACCTGGACTTCTTCGGCGGCGTGCTGACCACCATGATCGGTTACGACATCGCCGAGATCAGCGACGCGGTCCGGGCGCAGGTCGCCACCGGCGTCGCGCACACGTCCACGCTCTACCTGATCCGCCGGCAGGTCGAGCTGGCCGAGAAGATCGCCCGGGTCTCCGGCATCCCCGACGCGCGCGTCTTCTTCACCAACTCCGGGTCCGAGGCCAACGAGTCCGCGCTGCTCTTCGCCACGAACGCGCGCCGCTCGAACCAGATCCTCGCGATCAAGAGCGGTTACCACGGGCGCACCTTCGCGACGATGGCCGTCACCGGGCACCGCAGCTGGTCGTCGAGCTCGCTCAGCCCGCTCGTCGTGCACTGGCTCGCCGCGCCCGACCGGCTGCGCGGGCGCATGGCCGGGATGTCCGACGGCGATCTGCTCGACGCGGCCGTCGACGACCTGCGGGAGGTGCTCGCGACGGTCACCGCCGGTGACGTGGCCGGGCTGATCGCGGAGCCGATCCAGGGCGTCGGCGGGTTCGTTTCCGGGCCCGACGGGCTGCTCGGGGCGTACCGGAAAGTCCTCGCCGAACACGGCATCCTGCTCATCGCCGACGAGGTGCAGACCGGCTGGGGCCGGACCGGCGACCACTTCTGGGGCCATCAGGCGCACGGCGTCGTCCCGGATCTGATCACGTTCGCGAAGGGCATCGGCAACGGGTTCGCGCTCGGTGGCGTGGTCGGCCGGGCCGAGATCATGAACGCGGTGCCGGCCACCAGCTTCTCCACGTTCGGGGGCAACCCGGTCAGCGCGGCGGCCGGGAACGCGGTGCTGGACTACGTCCTCTCGCACGACCTGCAGGAGAACGCCCGCCGCGTCGGAGCGCTGCTGATCGAAGGACTGCGCAATCTGCCGTACGGCATCCTGGCCGACGTCCGTGGCCGCGGCCTGATGATCGGGCTCGAGTTCGTCCGCTCCGGCACCACCGAGCCCGACCCGGCGGTGACGACCCGCGTCTTCGACCTGTGCCGGCGCAACGGTCTGCTGGTCGGCAAGGGCGGCCTCTACGGCAACGTGCTGCGCATGGGGCCACCCCTGACCCTGACCGAGCCCGAGGCCCGCGAAGGCCTCGCCATCCTGACCGACGCGATAGCGACCGCCGACGCCGAGTCCCGCATCGCCTGACCCCGCCGCCGGCCGCGGTGGGCGCTTCAGTTTTGTCGTCGGCTCGCGAACTTTCGCTCGTTCTGAAGAAACTTGGCTTCACGGCGGACGAAACCTCTGGGTAACGTCGCTCAGGCATCCATCTCGATGTATCGATTGAGGGGGCCGCAATGAAGCCGTCACTCAGCCGCCGCCAACTTCTCGGCGCTGCCGCCGCTGCGGGCGCCGCCACGACCATCACCGTTCCGTCCGCGGCCACCGCGCACGGGGGCGGCACGCTGCACCGGGTTCCGAGGGACCAGATCAGCGTGCAGCTCTACACGCTGCGCGACCAGCTCGCCGTCAACCTGGAGGCGAGCCTCGCCGAGCTCGCCGCGATCGGTTACACCCGGGTCGAGCACGCCGGATTCGTCGGCCGCACCGCCGCGCAGTTCCGCGCCGCCCTGGACGCGGCCGGCCTGCGCGCCACCTCCGGCCACGCCGGCATCCCGCAGCCGTTCGCCGCCGCCACCTGGCAGCGGACGCTGGAGGACGCCGCGATCGTCGGCAACAGGTTCATCGTCCACCCGTTCTTCGGGCAGGGCGCCACCGGGCCGGTCCGGGACGCGGCCGTCTACCGCGCGTTCGCCCGCGACCTGAACAAGGCCGGTGAGCTGGCCCGGCGCGCGGGGCTCAGCTTCGGATACCACAACCATCAGGCCGAGTTCCTCCGGCAGGACGGCACGAAACTGACCGGGTTCGACATCCTCACCCGGGAGACCGACCCGCGCCTGGTGCACCTGGAGGTGGACCTGTTCTGGGCGTTCCGCGGGGCGCACGACCCGGTGGACCTGATCGCCGAGCACCACGGGCGGATCAAGCAGGTGCACGTCAAGGATCTGAACGTGGCCGGCAGTTTCGCCGACCCCGGTGACGGTTTGATCGACTTCGGGCGGATCTTCGCACGGTCGCGCGAGGCCGGCCTGGTCGAGTACATCGTGGAGCGTGACGACGCCGGCACGCCGCCACGGACTCCGGCGGATGCCCTGGTCACGGCTCGGCGCGGATACGCGTACCTAGCAGGCCTGAGATTCTGATGTCGTCCTTCGGTGCAAGACTGATCAGCCTTGCCGGGATCGCCGTGCTGGCCACCCCGGCCGTGGCCGTGGCCCATCCGGGTCACGAGTTGCCGCCGTCCTCCGACTTCCAGAAGGTCACCCTCGACGACTTCCCGGGCGAGCCGATCGCGCTCGCCGTGCTGCCCGACCGGCGGGTGCTGCACACCGCCCGCTCCGGCGAGGTCCGCATCCACGAGCCGTCCACCGGCCGTAACGTCCTGGCCGCGAAGATCCCCGTCTATCTGCACGACGAGGAGGGTGTCCAGGGCGTCGCGATCGACCCGGACTTCCCGCACAACAACTGGGTCTACCTCTACTATTCGCCGGTTCTGAACACGCCCGTCGACGACCCGGCGACGCCGGCCGTGAACGAGGGCGACGCGCCGTCGGAGGGCACGGCTGCCGACTTCGCGCCGTTCAAGGGCGTGATGCGGCTGTCCCGGTTCAAGCTGAGCGGCAACACGCTGCGGCTGAACACCGAGCAGAAGATCATCGAGGTCGCGACCGATCGCGGCATGTGCTGCCACGTCGGCGGCAAGATCGACTTCGACCGGTCCGGGAACCTGTTCCTGTCCACCGGCGACGACACCAACCCGTTCTTCTCCAGTGGATTCGCGCCGCTCGACGAGCGGGCGAACCGCAACCCGGCCTTCGACGCCCAGCGCACCGCCGGGAACACCAACGACCTGCGCGGCAAGCTGTTGCGGATCAAGGCCGGCCGCAACGGCGGCTACACGGTTCCGCGCGGCAACCTGTTCCGGCCGGGCACGCCGAAGACCCGCCCCGAGATCTACGCGATGGGGCTGCGCAACCCGTTCCGGTTCACGCTCTCGCCGACGTCGGACACGGTCTACCTGGCCGATTACTCGCCGGACGCACGGACCGCCGACCCGGCGCGCGGCCCGGCCGGGCACGGGCGCTGGATGGCGATCGACAGACCGGCCAACTACGGCTGGCCGTACTGCGTGGCGCCGGACATGCCCTACGTCGACTACGACTTCGCCACCGGGGTGTCGGGCGCGCCGTTCGACTGCGCCGCGCCGGTGAACGATTCGCCGCACAACACCGGCCTGCGCCGGCTGCCCCCGGTGGAGAAGGCCGAGATCATCTACTCGTACGGCGTCAGCTCCGCCTGGCCCGAGCTGGGCACGGGCGGCATCGGGCCGATGGGCGGGCCGGCCTACCGGTACGACGCGCGCTCCCGGTCGCCGTTCAAGTGGCCGGCCTCGTTCGACGGGCTGCCGCTGTTCGCCGAGTGGACCCGCGACTACGTCAAGGCGTTCCACCTCGACCGGCGCAACCAGGTCACCCAGATCGACCCGGTGCTGCCGGAGATCGTCTTCGACAACCCGATGGACCTGGAGTTCGGGCCGGACGGGGCACTCTACGTCCTCGAGTACGGCGACGGGTACTTCAGCGAGAACCCGGACGCGCAGCTGGCCCGGATCGACTACGTCCGCGGGAACCGGACGCCGATCCCGCGGGCCAGCGCCAACCCCGGCAACGGGCAGGCGCCGCTGACCGTGCAGTTCTCCAGCGCGGGCACGGTGGACCCGGACGGGGACCCGCTGCGGTACGCCTGGGACTTCGACGCCGACGGGCGGGTCGACTCGACCGCGCCGAACCCGGTCCACACCTACACCGTGAACGGCAACTACCGGCCGGTTCTCAAGGTCACCGACAGCACCGGGCGGTCCGCGTCCGCCGAGGTGATCCTGCCGGTGGGCACCGCCGCGCCGCAGGTCACGTTCGTGACGCCGGTGGCGGGTCAGCCGTTCGCGTTCGGCCAGACCGTGAACTACGAGGTCACGGTCGGCGATGACGCGCCGGTGGACTGCGCGCGGGTGACCGTGACGTACATCCTCGGCCACGATCAGCACGGGCACCCGCTGTCGACGTCCTCGGGCTGCACCGGCTCGATCACCACGTTCGTCGACGCCGGGCACGCCGGAGCCGACAACCTCACGGCGGTGTTCGTCGCGTCCTACACGGACACCGGCACGCCGCCCCAGACGGGTTCCGCCACCGTCGTCCTCACCCCGACCGCCTGACCCCGTCCGTCACTGGGAGGCATCGACCGATGCCTCCCAGTGACATGTATGGCTATCTTGTCCTACATGGACGTGGGAGATCTGACCGAGACCGAACGCCTGGTCTGGGATGCGTTCGCGGTCGGGGAGAGGATCGATCTGGCTGCTCGGCCGGACCGCCGCGTCCGGGCCGAGGTGCTACGGGCCCTGGCGCTCGGCGCCCGGCCGGCCGAGCCCGGCTGCCTGCCGGCGTTGCGGATCGCCGGGGCGGTCGTCACCGGATCGCTGCGGCTGGCCTATGCCGACGTCAGCGTCCCGATCACCATCTGCGACTCCCAGGTCGGGGAGCCGATCCTGATCTACGGCGCCCGGTTGCGCCGGTTGACCCTGAGCGGCTCCGACCTGGCAGGGGTCGAGGCGCAGGGCGTGGTGGTCGAGAGCGGCATCGACCTCACCGGCGCCGTGTCGACCGGTCCGATCACGCTGACCGGCGCGCGCGTCGACGGTGTCCTGCTGCTCGACGGCGCGCGGCTCAGCGGCGGTCCGGTGGCGCTCGACGCCACCCATCTCACGGTGAGCCGGTCGATCCTGGCCCGCAAGGGCTTCGAGTGCCACGGAGAGATCCGTCTCGGTGGGGCCGAGATCGCCGGCTCGGTCCGGTTCGACGGCGCCTTCCTGGACAATCCCGGTGAGTGGGCGATCCAGGCCCAGGGTCTGCGGGTGGGGGCGGTGCTCGACTTCTCCGGCGGCGCCCGGGTGGCGGGCGGCATCCGGCTGAGCAACGCGGTGGTCGCCAGTGTCCTGACGCTGCGCGGCACCGTGCTGACCGAGCCTCGTCGCGGCGAGTCCCTCGACCTGCGCAACCTGGCGGCCGCCGAGGCGATCATGCAGTACGGCGCGCCGGTGCCGGGCCGGGTCGATCTGCGGTACGCCCGCATCGGGCTGCTCCGTGACGACCCGTCGTCCTGGCCGGTCGAGATCAGCCTGGACGGCTTCGGCTACGAGATGATCGCCGGGTCGGCGCGGGTCACGGACCGCCTGCGCTGGCTGCGGCTGGACCCGGGAGGTTACCGGCCGCAGATCTACGCCCGCCTCGCCGCCGTCTACCGGGCAGCGGGGCGGGACGACGACGCCCGCGTCGTGCGGCTGGCGGGCGAGCGCCGGCTCCGCGAGTCGTTGCCGCGGACGGGCCGGCTGTGGGGCTGGTTGCAGGATCTCACCGTGGGCTACGGTTACCGGCCGCGCCGGGCCGGCGCCTGGCTGGTCGCGCTGCTCGGGCTCGGCTGGGCGGTCTTCGCGGCGGTGCCGCCCCGGGCGGCCGAGGCGTCGAAGGCTCCCGAGTTCCACGCCGTCGCCTACGCCGCTGACCTGCTGCTTCCGGTGGTGGACCTGGGGCAGCAGTCCGCCTACCTGCCGCGGGGCTGGACGGCCTGGATCGCGTACCTGCTGATCGGCGCCGGGCTGTTGTTCGCGACGACCGCGGCCACCGGGATCGCCCGCCGGCTGCGCCGCGACTGACCCGGACGCGCGTCAGGCTCCGAATGCCTCAGACCGGACGAAAACGGCACGACGTCAGCGATGCCGGGGAGTTTACACGCCCGACATGATGCCCTGGTTGTCCGAATTGAGGAGTGTCTATTATCCGCGGATTGTTCACCAATCCTTGGTTGACAAGTACGGAGAGTGGCGTTGGAGTTACTCAAAGCGAGGTTTTGGGAAACAACAGGTTAACGAGGGCGGAATCTTATACATGTTGCGTTCGCGCTATGGCAGGGAAGCCTGTTGACCATTCACGATCAGCCGCGTGACAGATACATCCGTGATCCTCGCGCTGGTGGTCGTTACGGCACTCGCCTTCGACTTCACCAACGGGTTCCACGACACGGCGAACGCGATGGCCACCTCCATCGCCACGAAGGCGCTCCGGCCCCGAACGGCCGTGGCCCTCTCCGGTGTTCTCAACCTGATCGGCGCCTTCCTCTCCGTCGAGGTCGCCCTCACCGTGACCAACGCGGTCGTGAAGATCCAGGACAAGTCCGGCGCACCCAAGGCCGAACTGCTTGCCCACGGCGGGTCCGGCCTCCTGCTGATCGTCCTGGCCGGCCTGGTCGGCGGCATCGTCTGGAATCTGCTCACCTGGCTGGTCGGTCTGCCGTCCAGCTCGTCCCACGCGCTCTTCGGCGGCCTGATCGGCGCGACAGTGGCCGGCCTCGGCTGGGCCGGCGTCAACTGGAACGGCGACGGGTCGAAGCTCGACGGCGTGGTCGGCAAGGTGTTGCTGCCCGCCGTGCTGTCCCCGCTGATCGCCGCGCTCGTCGCCGCGGGCGGCACCTGGCTGATCTTCAAGGTCACCAACGGGATCGCGGCCCGGTTCACCGAGCGGGGCTTCAAGTGGGGCCAGATCGGCTCGGCCTCACTGGTCTCGCTCGCCCACGGCACCAACGACGCGCAGAAGACGATGGGCGTCATCACGCTCGCCCTGATCGCCAGCGGCGACTGGAGCGACACCAAGAACATCCCGCTCTGGGTGAAGGTGGCCTGCGCCCTCGCGATCGCGCTCGGCACCTACCTGGGCGGCTGGCGGATCATCCGCACCCTCGGCAAGGGCCTCACCGACATCAACCCGGCGCAGGGCACCGCCGCGCAGTCCGGCGCGGCCGCGGTGATCCTGGCCTCCAGCCAGCTCGGCTTCGCGCTCTCCACCACGCACGTCGCCACCGGCTCGGTGCTCGGCTCCGGCCTCGGCCGGCCCGGCGCGGCGGTGCGCTGGGCGGTCGCCGGGCGGATGGTCGCGGCCTGGCTGATCACGCTTCCCGCGGCCGGCCTGATCGGCGCCGCGATGTGGTGGATCGGTCACCTGATCGGCGGCCTGGCCGGCGCGGTCGTGGTGTTCCTGCTGCTGGTCGCCGCCTCGGTGGCGATGTGGCTGCGCTCGCGTACCCAGCAGGTCTCCGCGGAGAACGTCAACGACGACTGGGACGCCCGCCCGGACGCCCCCGTCGCCGGGCACAGCGCGGACACCGTCCTGGCGGAGTCAGCGGTCACCGAGCCGGCCCCCGTGGCCGCGGCGAACTGAGCGGAGACGATCATGCACAACTTCGGATTCGCGCTGGACGGCGCGTGGCGGGTGCTGGTCGCCGGGCTCGTGCTCGGCGCCGGGCTCCCGGTGTTGTTCGCCCTCGGCATCCGGTCGCTGGCCTGGGGTGCGGGGGAGGCGTCGGTGAACTCCTCGGGCGTCACCGCCGGGACCCGCCGGCCGCTCGGCACCGCGCTCGGCTACCTGCTCTTCGCGATCGTCGTGGCCGGGGTGCTGCTCGGGCTGACGTTCATCGTGGCGTCCGGCTTCGGCAACAAGCTCAGCTTCGAGCACATCTACCCGACGATCGTCCCCAAGTAAGCCCGTCCGGCTCACGCCGGTTCTCGCGCGGCGTCCGCTGTGGCCCGCTCGGGCTGCCGCGTCGCGACGCTCCGGCTGGTTCTCATGGACGTTATGAGGCACGAATAACGTCCATGAGAACCAGCCGGGACCGTCCGGCGCGTGGCGACCGGGACCGGCTGCGGAGGCCGCGCGTGATCCGCGCGGGGCTCGGCCGGCCGGGGGCGCCGGAATGCCGTACGGCGGCATGATCTTGATGGTGAAGGTGCGGCCCGGCGGCGAACCGCCGGGCCGTCTGCGTGCCGGATGAGGAAACGCCGGGCCTCGGGCCGGGATGGGCCTCGGGCGAGGCCGCGTGCCGGGATCGGTCTCAGGGGAGGCCGCGTGCCGGGATCGGTCTCAGGCCAGGCTGCGGGCCAGGACCCGGAATCGGCTCAGGCCAGGCTGCGGGCCAGGACGCCGATGTCGGTCTGGTCGGTGAAGAGGCCGTCGATCCCGGTGCGCAGGAAGGTGATCTGCTCGGCGATCGCCTTGCCGTACGCGGCCGGGTCGGTGCCGGTCCGCAGCTCCGCCGGGAGGAACGTGTTCTCGGCGCGGAACGTGTACGGGATGACCTTGAGGCCGGCCCGGTGCGCGTCCCTGACCAGGCTCGTCGGGGTGCCCAGGGTGCCGTCCGCGGTGCGCGGGATGATCTGGCTCTTGTCCGGGCCGAGGCCGTCGGCGTACTCCGACAGCTCCTCGAGGCCGGCCGGGGTCAGGTAGTCCGCGTAGGTGCGGGTGTCGCCGAACGGCGTGCCGGACGCGCTGGTCAGGAACACCAGCGGAACCTCGACGCGGTAGTGGTCGGCGAGGGTCTTCAGGTTCTTCGCCTCGAAGGACTGGATGAAGACCTTGGCGCCGCGGCGGTCCAGGCCGTTGCGGCGCAGGATCTTGACGAGCGGGGTCTCCAGCTCCAGGCCGATGCTGCGGAAGAACGAGGGGTGCTTGGTCTCCGGGAAGACGCCGATGTCCCGGCCCAGCTCCTTGACCAGGCGCTTGCGCAGGTCCAGCACCTCCTGGAAGGTCGGCACCTCGAACAGGCCGTCGAAGAGCGTGTTGTGCTGGCGGGTGCCCGGGATGCGCTCGGTGGCGCGCAGCGTCTTCAGCTCGGCGAGCGTGAAGTCCTGGGTCCACCAGCCGGTGACGCTCACGCCGTCGAGGACGACGGTCCGCTTGCGGGCGGCGAACTCCGGGTGCGACGCGACATCCGTGGTCCCGCCGATCTCCGGCTCGTGGCGGCAGACCAGGACGCCGTCCTTCGTGCTGACCAGGTCCGGCTCCATGTAGTCGGCACCCATGCGGGCGGCCAGCTCGTACGACGCCAGGGTGTGCTCCGGCCGGTATCCGGAAGCGCCCCGGTGGCCGACGACGAGCGTCTGCCTCGCCGGGTGGCTGCCCGGCTTGTCGTGGGCGAGGGCGGGGGAGGCGACGGCCCCACCCAGCGCCGGCGCGGCGGCGGCCACCGCGCCGAAGCGCAGCACCTGACGGCGATCTGCCACTGTGTTCCTCCACGGCTCCTGAATCCGGCCTCGATGACCGGATTCACCGAGAGGCAGTCCAGGTGACGCATTCGTCGTGAGGGAGACGATCTCGTGGCCTGTCCGCGAACGCCCGGCCAATGGTCGTGGACCGGGCGACAGAACTCAGGTCAGGACCTCCGCCAGGCGGCGGGCCTCGCGGACGAGACGGGAGGAGCCCTTGCGGGCGGCCACGGCGGTCAGCTCGGGGATCGCGGCCTGCGCGCCGATCGCCGCGGCGGCCTGGGTGGCGACCTCCAGCAGGTCGGGCAGCCCGCGCGGGGCGGCCGGGAGCAGGATCGGCAGGGCGGTGGCGAGTACCTCCCAGACGGCCGCCGCGGCCCCGGCGCGGTGGGCGTCGGCGAGCGCGGACGCCACCCGGGACAACTTGATCACGTCGTCCCGGCCGAGCGCGCCCAGCTCGGCGCCGACCGTCGCGGCGAACGGCTCGGGCCGCGCGGCCAGGGTGAGGAACGCGTCCACGGCCGCGATCCGGTCCGGCTCGTGGCGGGCGGCCAGCGTGTACACCACGGCCAGGGACATCGCGGGGCCGATCGGGCCGGACGCCTCGGCGAGCAGCGGGACCAGCGACGCGTCCCGGCTGTCCTGGTCGGCGAGCGCGGCGAGACCGGGCAGGGCCCAGGCCGCGGCGACCTCACGGTGGTGGGGGAGCACCATCGCCAGGATCTCGCCGGAGAGCTCGTAATCGCTCTCCCAGCCCGGCCGCGGCGAACGCGACAGCGTGGTGATCGGGGTTTCCAGGATCAGGCCGCGATCGTCGGCCCGGGCCGGGTCGAGGTTGGCCACCACGCGCTTGACCGCGCCGCCCTCCTGCTCGAAGCGGGTGCTGATCGGGACGGGCAGACCGCCGTCCGCCAGCCACGTGGCGAACTGCCGGCCCCGGGCGGACGTCAGCCTCTCCGCGGCGGGCCGGGCCGCTGGGTCGATCACCACGCGGAGCAGCGCCTGCTCGTAGTCCAGCGGCCACGGCTCCCGGCCCTCGGCCTCGGCCCGGGCCAGGCGCGCTGCCAGGACCTCGGCGTCCAGGCTCCCGTCGCTGCCGGTCGGCGTGGCCAGCAGGGTCGTGACCGGGGCGGCGCACCAGCGCTGGGCGATCTCGGCAATCCGTAGTTTCAGCACGTCACCCGGGGTGTGGATCAGGGACGCGTCGTCGCCGGCGTAGACCGCCTCCCACCGGACCCGTCCGGCCATCGGGCCTTCGGCGCCGTCGAGGATCGCCCGGGTCGCCTCGCCGAGGAAGCGGACACGGGTCCAGCCGTAGCCGGCGAGCCGGTCGGCGTGGCGGGCCAGCACCGGGGCGAGCGCCTCCGCGGCGCCCGGACCGAGAGTGATCAGGGCGGCCAGGACCCGTTCCCAGCGGACGGCCGTCTCCTCGTGCAGCAGCGTGCCGAACTCCTCGGCCAGCTCCGCCGCGCTCGCGATGGGAGGTGGCATCGGCGCCGCCCGCGGTGTCCCGGCGATCGTGGCGCCGGAGGACGTGGCGGCCCCCGATGCCGGCGTCTCCGGACTCACCAGGGCGATCGCGCGGGCGTGCAGGGCGCCGGCGAGCGACCCGGCCGCGCCGAGGATCGCGGCACGATCGCCGGGGCCGAGCCGCGGTGCCAGACGCCCGATCGCCGCGAGCGCCTGATCCTGCACGTCCAGCGAGGGGTGGCCGAACGCGACGGCCATCGCCCCGGCGAGCGCACCGGCCCGGCCGGGCTCACGCGCCGCGACCCGTTCCAGCCAGGACAGCTGGGCCCGGGCCAGACCCTTCTCCTTACGGGCCAGCAGACCCGCGCTAGCCTCGGCCAGCACCGCGGGGTCCAGCCGGCCGGCGTCGTCGACCGCCTGCAGCGCCCGCTGGGCGAGACCGGCCACGGTGGACGACGCCACGCCGAGCATGTGCGCATAGTCCGCCGCGTGGCGCGTCATCTCGTCCACAGTCGGCGCCAGCTCGTCGTGCAGCAGCAGGAACGGCCGCAGGGAAGCGGGCCGGTCGGGACGTGCCAGCCGGTCCACGGTCGCGGCCACGATCTCCTCGCGGTCGAGAGCGCCCTCCTCGGCGAGCCGGGCCACGGCCGTGCCGAAAGCCGGGGACCTGGTCCACTCCGACCCGTCCCACCACTGCCAGAACAGCTCGCCGCCGAGCCCGTCCAGCGCGAAGACGGCCGGCAGCAGCGCCGCCCGCCACGGATGCTCCCGCAGGCGATCCAGGACCGCCGGCGGGGTGTTCCCGTCGTGCTCGTGCAGCTCCCGCAGCCAGCCCCGGACGAACCCCGCGGTGGCGGGTGGCGCCGCTCCGCCCTGAAGGACCAGCGCGCTGACGAGCCGCCACTCGGCGAGGCCCGGACCGGTGGGGCGGATCCGGCCGGCCAGGCGCAGCCCGAGATCGCCCAGCCAGGTGAGCCGCCGGGCGCCGGCGATCCGCAGGAACTCGCCGGCCGGGACGCCCGGCGACTCCAGCAGATCCGGCCGGCCCAGGACCGCCCCGGCCTTGGCGGCGGTCGGCAGGCAGGCGATCGCGGCCAGCCCGATCACCGGGCCGGGCGACGGCGTCTCCCACCAGTCGCCGGCGCGCATCGCCCTGACCCGGGCGGTCAGCTCGGGCCCGAAGGCGAGCCGCTCCTGCTCCGGGGTGGCGAGCAGCAGCGGGACCAGACCGGCCGGGTGGCCGGCGTGCTCCTGGATCAGCGACCAGGTGAGTGCGGGCATGCCGGTCACCTTAGGGTCTGCCCGGCGGATCACCCAGAGCTGCGCCGGCGCTCGTACCATCAGGGCGTGCCCGGCTCCCTGCGCTCGCTGCTCGCGGAACCGCGCCCACCCGGCGCCCCGCCCCTGGGCCCGCGGGACTGGGCGCTGGCCGCGGCGTGCGCGCTCCTGGCCGTACTGGAAGGAATCGTTCGTCGCGATCTTCCGGGCGGGGCGGTCGCGCCGGTGCTCGCGGTCGTGCTCGTCCCGACGCTGCTGATCCGGCGCAGCCGGCCGCTGCTCGCGGTGAGCGTCGCGTTCGGCGCCACCCTGGTCGCGCCGGTCCTCACCGGCAACGTCCCGCCGGAGGAGTACGCGCTGGGCTACCTGCTGCTCCTGCTCTACGCGCTGTTCCGCTGGGGCTCCGGCCGGGAGGCCGCGCTCGGGCTCGCGGTGGTCGTCGTCAAGCAGCTGGTGTCGTTCGGGCTCGGGCAGGTCGGCGCGAGTGACACGGCCGGCGGGACGGTGCTCGCGCTGGCCGTGCTGGCGATCGGCGCGGCGGTCCGGTTCCGGAGCGGTGCGCGGGCCCGCGAGCTGGAGCAGGTCCGGCTCCGGGAACGCGAGCGCCTGGCCCGGGACCTGCACGACACGGTGGCGCACCACGTCTCCGCGATGGCGATCCGCGCGCAGGCGGGCCTGGCCACGGCCGGTGCGCATCCGGACGCGGCGACCGACGCGCTGCGCCTGATCGAGAGCGAGGCCAAGCAGGCGCTGACCGAGATGCGCACGGTCATCCGGGCGCTGCGCACGGACGAGCCGGGCACGCCGAACCTCGCCGACCTGCCCGGTCTCAGCGCCGGCGCGGGGCCGGAGGTCGCCATCGAGGTCGGCGGTGACCTGGGCGCGGTTCCTCCCGCGGTGGGCGCCGCGATCTACCGGATCGCTCAGGAGGCGGTCACCAACGCGCGGCGGCACGCGCGCGGCGCGACCCGCATCATGGTGCTGGTGAAGTCCGAAGAAGATCAGGTGCGGCTGTTGGTCACCGACGACGGCGTGACGGTGAAGGACAAACCGATTTCCGGGTACGGTGTCAGCGGCATGCACGAGCGCGCGGAACTGCTCGGCGGCACGTGCACGGCCGGCCCCGGCGCCGAGCGCGGCTGGCACGTGGAGGCGGTGCTGCCGGCGTGACCGTGCGGGTGCTGGTCGCCGACGATCAGGAGATCGTCCGTACCGGATTGACCATGATCCTGAATGCCCAGCCGGGCATCACGGTGGTCGGTGAGGCGGCGAACGGTCACCAGGCCGTCGAGCTGGCCCGTCGCCTGCGCCCGGACGTGTGCCTGCTCGACATCCGGATGCCGGGCGTCGACGGCATCCAGGCCACCCGGGAGCTCGCCGGGCCGGGGGTCGCCGACCCGATCGCCGTCGTCGTGATCACCACGTTCGACCTCGACGAGCACGTGTACGGGGCGTTGCGCGCCGGCGCCCGCGGATTCCTGCTCAAGGAGGCCGGGGCGGAGCTGCTCGGGCAGGCCGTCCGGGCGGCGGCCGCCGGCGACGCGCTGATCGCGCCGGTGGTGACCGCGCGGCTGCTCAGGACGTTCGCCCGCAACGGCTCGCCCGGGCCGCCGCGGCAGCCGGCCGAGGCGCTGACCGAGCGGGAGGAGCAGGTGCTCCTGGCCGTCGCCGGTGGACGGACGAACAGCGAGATCGCCGCCGGCCTGCACATCAGCCTCAGCACCGTGAAGACGCACGTGGCCGGCCTGATGGCCAAGCTCGGTGCGCGGAACCGGGTGGAGATCGCCATCTGGGCATACGAGAGCGGGCGGCGGTAACCGGCCGGAAGTACGGTTCCCGGACCCTTCCAAAGTACGGTGCGGACCGGTCTTCGGACCGGTGTGGCAGGCCCGCGCGGCAAGCACCATCGACGCATGACGACGAACACGGTCCGTCCGCGGCGCACCGCCTGGCGGATCCCGGCAGCGCTGATCGCCCTGAGCCTGGTGCCCTCGATCGCCGGGGTCGCCCGGCTCGGGCAGCTCGCCACGAACGCGCCGGTCACCGCGGAGAACGCGCGCTTCTTCGACATGCCGCTGCCGGTCGTCGCGCACATCGTCGCCGCGATCCTCTACAGCGTGCTCGGGGCGTTCCAGTTCGCCCCGGCGTTCCGGCGGCGCCGGCCGCGCTGGCACCGGGTCGCCGGCCGGATTCTGGTCGCGGCCGGGGTGATCCTCGCGGTCAGCGGCCTGTGGATGGCGGTCTTCTACGACGTGCCGCCGGTCGACGGCGCGGTCGTGGAGATCGAGCGGCTGATCGTCGGGACCGCGATGCTCACGTCGCTGGTCCTGGCCGTGGCGGCGATCCGCCGGCGGGAGATCGCGACCCACCGGGCCTGGATGATCCGGGCCTACGCGCTGGCTCTCGGCGCCGGCACGCAGGTCTTCACCCACCTGCCGTTCGCCGTCGCCGGCGTGACCCCGGGGGTGAGCGGTCGCGCGGCCGCGATGGCGGCTGGCTGGATCATCAACCTCGCCGTCGCCGAGTGGATCATCCGTGGCCGCCCGGGCCTCCGCGCTCCCCGCCCGGCGTGACGCGGGCCGCCCGGGCCTCCGCGCTCCCCGCCCGGCGTGACGCGATGAGCCGGGCGGAGAGCAGGCGGGGCTCAGAGCCGCAGCTGCGGCCAGTCGAGCAGGCCCTCGCCGAGATCCCGGACCGCGGCGAGCAGCCCGAGCCGGGCCGCCCGCAGCTCCGGGTCCTCAGCCATCACCAGCACGTCGTCGAAGAACGTGTCGACCGGCCCGACCAGCCCGGCGGTCGCCGCCACGAACTGCGGGAGGTCCGGGGTGGCCGGCAGGGTCACGCCGCTGACCGCCTCGTGCAGCGCCAGCTCGGCCGGCTCCTTGAGGACGCTCACGTCGTAACCGGCGGGCGTCCCGTCCGGCACGATGCGCCGCGCCCGCTGGATCGCCGCGGCGACCGCGGTGAACCCCGGGTCGCCGACAGCGGTCGTGAGCTGCCCCAGCAGGGTGTCGGCGACCGACGGCCGGGCGAAGTGCGGCAGCACCGCCCGCACCCGGTCCACCGGCTGGCCCTCCTCGGTCAGCGCCTGCTCCAGGCGCTTCGCCAGGAAGTCGCCGACCGCCGCGAGCACCTCCGCGGAGACCGGCACCGGCTGCGTGGCCAGCGCCAGCGCGTCGACGAGCGACAGGGAGGCGAACTCCGGCGTCGACCGGTGCACCGCCAGCAGCCCGAGCACCGCCCGCCGGACGGCGAACGGGTCGCTCGACCCGGTCGGCAACCCGACCGTCGCGGCCAGGCCGGCCACCAGGTCGAGCCGGTCCGCCAGGGAGAGCAGAGCGCCCGGCAGGGTCCGTGGCAGCGAGTCGCCGGTGTTGCGCGGCAGCTCCGCCTCGAACACCGCCTCGGCGACCGCCCGGGACTCCCCGGCGCGCACCGCGTAATCGCGCGCCATCACCCCGGCCAGGCTGGTCATCTCGGTCACCAGCTGCGACCCGAGGTCGAACTTGACCAGCTCGGCGGCGCGCGTCAGAGTCGGGGACGAGAGCCCGAGCCGCTCACCCAGGGTGAGGGCCAGCGCGGCGATCCTGCCCGCCCGGTCGGCCATCGAGCCGAGCTTGTCGGTGAACGTGAGCCGGGTCAGCCGGGCCTTCATGTCGGCGAGCGGCGTGTCCAGGTCGGCGCGGTAGAAGAAGCGCGCGTCCTCGTAACGGGCGCGCAGTACCGCCTCGTTCCCGGCGCGGACCAGCTCGACGTCGACCGGCCCGTTCGCCACGGTGACGAACATCGGCAGCAGCTTGCCGTCCTCGTCGCGTACCGGCAGGTAACGCTGGTGCTTGCGCATCACCGTGGTCAGCACCGCGTCGGGCAGCGTCAGGTAACCCTCGTCGAACGTGCCGAGCAGCGGCAGCGGCTGCTCCACCAGGTCGGTGATCTGGTCGATCAGCGCTGCCTCGCCCGCCACGTCCACCCGCCCGTCGGGGTAGACGAGGTCCTGCGCGCCGATCACGATCAGCTCGCGGCGGTCCTCGTGGTCGGCGACGATGCCGTTGACGCCGAGCGTCTCCAGGAAGGTCTCGGCCGACGCGATGTCGACCACCGGCGGGTTCGCGGTGCGCAGCAGCCGGGTCTGCCGGCCAGCGGCCAGCGTGGAGACCGTGACCGGCACCACGTCGTCGCCCCAGAGCGCGGTCAGCCAGCGCAGCGGGCGGCTGAAAGCCAGCTTCGGGTCGTTCCACCGCATGTTCTTGGCGGCCCGCAGCCCGCCCGCGACCTTCGCCAGCACCTCGGCGAGCACCTGCGGCGCGTCCCGCCCGGTCTCCTGCTTGCGCAGCACGTAGTGCTCGGCGCCGTTGATCTCCTCGGTCGCCAGCTCGTCGGCGGTGACGCCGTGCCCGCGCGCGAAACCCTCGACGGCCTTGGCCGGGGCCTGCGTCTTCGGGCCGCGCACGGTCCGCACGTGGTCCTCCTCGCGCGCCGCCACCTCCGGCACGACAGCGATCAGGCGGCGCGGCGTCCCGAAGACCCGGACGTCCCCGTGCGCCAGCCGCGTCCCGGCCAGCCCCTCGGTGACCAGCCGCAGGACCTGCTCCCGGGCGTTGCGCAACTCGGCCGGCGGCAGCTCCTCGGTGCCGATCTCGAAGACCAGCGTGCGCGGCCGGTCACCGGTCTGCACGGTCGACGCGGGCCGGGCCGGCGCCTTGTCGGCGACCAGGCCGAGCGGATGGTCGAGCTCCGCGCGCCGGGACACCCACAGCTTGGCGACCTCACCGGCGAGCCGGCGCATCCGGCCGAACTCGGCGGCCCGCTCGGCGGTGGAGACCGCGCCGCGCGAGTCGAGCACGTTGAACGCCTGCGAGCACTTCAGCACGTAGCTGTGGGCGGGCACCGGCAGCCCCGCGTCGATCATCCGCTGCGCCTCACCGGCGTAGAGGTCGAGCAGCTTGCGGTTCGCCTCGATGTCGGCGTCGTCGAGGTAGTAACGGGACATCTCGTACTCTGCCTGGCCGAAGACCTCGCCGTAACTGACGCCCGGCGCGTACTCGATCTCCTTGAAGTGCTGCTTGTCCTGCAGCGCCATGATGATCCGCTCGATGCCGTACGTGATCTCCACGGACACCGGGTCGAGGTTGATCCCACCGGCCTGCTGGAAGTAGGTGAACTGGGTGATCTCCAGCCCGTCCAGCCACACCTCCCAGCCCAGGCCCCAGGCGCCGAGCGCGGGCGATGCCCAGTTGTCCTCGACGAACCGCACGTCGTGCGCGCCCACGTCGATCCCGATCGCGGCCAGGCTGCCGAGGTAGAGCTCCTGCGGGTTGCCCGGGTCCGGCTTCAGGATCACCTGCAGCTGGGTGTGGGTCTGCAGCCGGTTCGGGTTCTCGCCGTACCGCGAGTCGTCGGGGCGCACCGACGGCTCGACGTAGACGACCCGCCACGGCTCGGGACCGAGCACGCGCAGGAAGGTGGCCGGGTTCAGGGTGCCCGCTCCGACCTCGGTGTTCATCGGCTGGACGATCAGAGCGCCGTGCTCCGTCCAGTAAGCCGTCAACCGGGCCAGAGCCTCCTGCATGGTGAGCATGCCGGGAAGTCTAGGGGGCGCCCCTCGACGCACGGTAAGCGATTACTTCCGGCGAGTCCGTCACCACACCAAGATCAAATGCTTTCCTTTCCTCTGTCCGCCGTGGTCCCTCGCCGTCGCTCCCGCGGGGACCCTTGCGATCCGGGCAGGGCGCGGGGCGCCCAGAACGCCCGGATCACAAGGGCGGCCTCCGCGGGTGGGCACGGTTACCCCGGAAAAGCACTTAACTTTCCACCTTCCGGGGAATGTAGGCAGCCATGCTCGCCGGAGATCTATACGCGTTTCAGGGACTGCTGTCCGACGACGAGGCCGCGACCGTGCAGCGGGTCCGCGACTTCCTCGAGGCCGAGGTCGTGCCGATCGCCAACGACTACTGGGCGCGGGCCGAGTTCCCGTCGCAGCTGGTCAAACGGTTCGCCGGGCTGGAACTGGCCGGGCGCGAGCGATCCTCGCTGCTCAACGGCTGGCTCGCGCTGGAGATGGCGCGCGCCGACGCGTCGATGGCCACGTTCTACGGCGTGCACGCCGGGCTCGCCATGGGCAGCATCCAGACCTGCGGCTCGCCTGAGCAGCGGGAGCGCTGGCTGCCCGCGATGGCCGCGTTCGATCAGATCGGGGCGTTCGCCCTGACCGAGCCGACCGGTGGCTCCGACGTCGCCGCCGGGCTGCGCACCACCGCCCGCCGGGAGGGCGACACCTGGGTGCTCGACGGGCAGAAACGCTGGATCGGCAACGCCACCTTCGCCGACCTCGTCGTGGTCTGGGCCCGGGACGTCGAGGACAACCAGGTCAAGGGCTTCGTGGTGCCCGGCGACGCGCCCGGCTTCACCGCCACCAAGATCGAGAACAAGATTGCGCTGCGGATCGTGCAGAACGCCGACCTCACGCTCACCGGCGTGCGCGTGCCCGAGACCGACCGCCTGCAGAACGCGAACTCGTTCAAGGACACCGCCAAGATCCTGCGCCAGACTCGCAGCGGCGTGGCGTGGGAGGCGGTCGGGGTGATGCTCGCCGCCTACGAGATCGCGCTGAAGTACGCGGGCGAGCGGGAGCAGTTCGGCCGTCCGATCGCGAAGTTCCAGCTCGTCCAGGACCTGCTCGTGCGGATGGTCGGCAACGTGACCGGCGCGCTCGGCATGTGCGTGCGGCTGGCCCAGCTGCAGGACGCCGGGCAGTACCGGGACGAGCACTCGGCACTGGCCAAGGCGTACTGCACGACCCGGATGCGCGAGGTCGTCGGCTGGGCGCGCGAGCTGCTGGCCGGCAACGGCATCGTCCTGGACTACGACATCGGCCGCTTCGTCGCGGACGCCGAGGCCCTCTACTCCTACGAGGGCACCCGCGAGATCAACACCTTGATCGTCGGCCGAGCCGTAACCGGCCACAGCGCCTTCGTCTGACCCACCACCGCCGCAGCCCCCTCGTCTGGCCCACCACCGCCGCAGCGCCCACGTCTGGCCCACCACCAGCCGCAGCGCCCACGTCTGACCACGCCCACCGGGCAGTCCGCGCGGGTGGACGCCCCGTCTGCGGGGTTGGGCGTTCCGCTCGCGGGGTTGGGTGCCCCGTCCGCGCGGGTCAGGCGCCCCGCACCCGCCCGTCCGCCTGGCCGGCCGCGCCGACCGGCGCCGCGAGCTACGCCGTGGTCCGGCGCGGGCGCGGGCGCGGCCTTCCGGCTGGTGCTCATGGGCGTTATCCGGCCCGGATAACGCCCATGAGCACCAGCCGGAACCGCAAGCCGCGTCGCAACCTCGCCTGTCGCTGATGTCGCGGTCTCGGCTGGCGCTGGTGGTTGTCAGGAGCCCGGATAACGACCGTGAGTGCCAGCTGGGGCGGGAACCCGCGCGGCGAGCCTGCCCATCACGGTGCGCGCGGGTGCGGCTGGTGCTGGTGGTTGTTATGAGGGACGAATAGCGACCACCAGCACCACTTGGGACCTTGGCCGCGCGGTGGCCGGGAGTGGTCGCGGCATCGCGTGCGGGATCCGCGGGTGCCGGGTGCCGGAGTCCCGGCCGTGACCGGGTCTTGTGCTCTGACCGTGCCCCGCCACGGAGGCCGCCCTTGGGATGCGAGCGTTCTGGCCGCGCCAGCGGCCTGCTCGGATCGCAAGGGTCCCCGCGGGAGCGACGGTTCGGACCACAGCGGAGCGGGGACCTCAGGAATTTGATCTTGATTTGGATCTGGTGGCCCGGGCCAGGACCTCGGACAGGATCGTCGTGGCGGCGCTGGGGAGCAGCACGTCGGCGTGGGCGTAACGGGCCTCCGGCGTGAACGCGTTGGGGATCGCGACGCAACGCAACCCCGCCGCCTGGGCCGCTTCGACGCCGTGCGGGCTGTCCTCGAAGGCGACGGCCCGTGAGGCGTCGAGGCCGAGCCGGGCCAGCGCCAGGCGGTAGACCGCCGGGTCGGGTTTGTGCGCGGCGACCTCGTCACCGCAGGCCACGACCTCGAAGCGGGACAGGTCGCCGGTGCGGGCCAGGTGCGCGCGGACCCAAGCGGAGCCGGAGCTGCTGGCCACGGCGAGCCGCAACCCCTGACGGGTGGCCTCGCCGAGCCAGGCGGCGATGCCGGGGGACAGGCCCAGCCCGGCGTGGACCCGCTCGCGGTACGCCGTCCGCCGCGCGTGGCTGGCCGCGCGGTCGAAGCTCGCGCCGACGGCCGCGGCGAGCGCGGCGTAACGGGCCTCGCTCACGTCACCGCCGTGGTCGGCGAAGAACCCGGTCTCGTCCAGCTCCAGGCCGTGCTGCCGCCACTCCCAGCGCCAGCTGTCGAGCAGCGTGGTCTCGGTGTCCATCAGCAGACCGTCGAAGTCGAAGATCAGCGCCTCGATCGCCACCGACGAAGTATCGCCGTCGACGAAGTGCGGCCACCGGCGGGGTGCCCCACCGGCGGGGGTATCGCCACCGGCGGAGTACCGGCGATCAGCGGGGCGGATCGAGGCGGCGGGGGACACAGTGCGACGCGGGCACCGTCCGGCACCAGGAGGTCACGGCGGCCTGGTCGGCGAAGTCACCCAGCGCGACGGTCAGCCAGCTGCCCACCTCGCCCTCGGGGTGCCGCAGGTCGGTGCTGCGGAGCAGGAGCACCGGATGTTCGTCGCTGGCCAGGAGGCGCCGTAACCGCTGGTGCTCGGCGAGGGCGACGGCCGCGGCGGCGCGCGTGTCGGCGAGCTCGGCCGCGTACTGCCCGGTCAGGTCGAGGGTCGCCAGGTCGTCGCGGTGGGTGAACTCCAGCGCGGCCTGTGGACCGGACGCGTCGGGCCACGGCTCGGGTCGCAGGCCGAGACCGGTGTGCGGCGCGGCTGCGGGGGCGAGCGACGCGCCGGCGGGCGCGCGGCTGACCCGGGACAGGGCGACGGCGGCCACGGCGGCCGACAGGAAGAACGTGACCGCGGCGACGGTCACGGTTGTCCGGTACGCGGTCACAGCGCTCACCTCGCCCACGACGGTAACCGCCCACCGAGTGGAGGACCAGGACATACGGCGTTTTCAGTCGCACGGGAACCGGGCCGCACCCGAACTGCGACCACGCACACCGCCGCCCCGGCTCAACCCGGTCCCGCAACTGCCGAACCTGGGGCCATGAGCGTGGGCACCGGATTGCACACCGCCGGATCTTTGACCGAGGGTCCCGGCGGCATCGCCGTGGAGCCGGATCGGCAGGTGCTGCTGCTGGCGGAACTGGTCGGCTTCATGACCAAGGACACTCCGTCGGTGCAGCACGTGCTCGATCTGATGACCCCGCACCTGCGGGAGATCGCCGGGTTGACCGCCGCCACGGTCTTCGAGCTGGACTCGGAGAGCGGGCTGATGGCCGCGACCGCGCAGTTCGGCGAGCCGGGCCGGCGTGACCAGCTGGTCGCCGGCAAGGTGTTCCGCGCCGCGGCCGGTGGTCCGCCGGTGGTCAGCGGGCAGCAGATGGCGATCCGGCTGCGCATCGGCGGCCAGACCGTCGGCGTGCTGCTGCTGACCGGGGAGGCGCTGGCCGAGCTGCGGCCGGAGACCACCTCGACGATCGCGCTGCACTTCGCCACCACGCTGCAGGGGCTGTTCGCGGAGAAGGCCCGCCAGTTCGTGGCGCACACCAGCGCGACGATCCAGGAGCTGTTCGAGAAGGGCATGACCGCGGGCAGCGTGGAGGAGGCGGCGGAGCTGCTGACCCACTCGTGCGCCACGGCGTTCCGCACCGAGCACGCGGGCCTGCAGCTGATCGACAACGACGGGCGCATCCGGTACGTCTACGGCGTCGGCTGCCCCGACGAGCGCCTCGACCAGCTGCGGTCGAACCTGGTCGGCAGCCCCGCGATCGAGTCGCCCATCTGGCGCACCGCGATCGAGTCGGGTGAGCCGGTGCTGGTCGGCAACGTGTCGATGACGAAGACCCGGGCGGGTGGCATGGCGCAGACACTCGGGCTGGGCTCGTTCATCGCGATGCCGTTGATGACCGGGTTCGGGCCGGTCGGCATGGTGATGTGCGGCAACTCGTCGGGCACGCGGGAGTGGAGCGGGCGGGACCGGATCCTGGCCCAGCAGCTCGCCGCCGAGGGTGCGCTGATCATGGACAGCGCCCGGATGCGCCAGGCCAACCAGCAGCACATGCAGGAGCTGACCCGGCAGGCGTTCCACGACTCGCTGACCGGTCTGCCGAACCGCAAGGCGTTGCTGGACCGCGGGGAGCAGGCGGTGGAGATCGCCATGGCGACCGGCACCCGGATGGCGCTGCTGCTGCTCGACCTGAACGGGTTCAAGCAGGTGAACGACACGATCGGGCACCACGCCGGTGACGTGCTGCTGCAACTGGTGGCCAGGCGCCTGGAGGACCTGATCCACAAGCCGGACATGGTCGCGCGGCTCGGCGGCGACGAGTTCTCGGTGCTGGTCACCGCGAACCCGGACGATGACGGCGCGGTCCGGGTCGGCGAGCGGATCTGCGAGCGGCTGCGTGAGCCGTTCGAGATCGACGGCCGGCCGGTGCGGATCGGGGCGAGCATCGGTGTCGCGCTGTTCCCGCGGCACGCGATCGAGTTCGGCGCGCTGATGAAGGACGCGGACGCTTCGATGTACGAGGCCAAACGCGGTGGCGGGGGAGTACATCTGACCGCGTGAGCGCAGGACGGTGACCAGGGCTCGGCCTCACGGCCGGGCCCTGTTGCGTTTCTGTTTCCGGATCATTGCGCTGGGAGCGCTCCCATGTAATGCTGGGCTGGTCGGCCAACGATCCCCACCGATGTTTCGGCCGTCGCTCCCATTGGCGCTGATCACTGGCGCCGCCGCACGTCTCGAGGAGTCCTGATGAGACCCATCTCCACCCGCGCCCGGGCGCTCACGGCTGCCGCCGCCGTGAGCGTCGTGGCCGGTGCCGGCGCGGTCGCGATGTCGACCGAAGCCAGCGCGGCCGCCGGCTGTCGCGTCGACTATTCGGTGAACCAGTGGTCGACCGGCTTCACCGGCAACGTGACCGTCACCAACCTCGGTGAAGCGATCTCCGGCGGATGGAACCTGACCTGGGCCTGGTCCGGGAATCAGACGATCACGCAGGGCTGGAGCGCCACCATCACCCAGTCCGGGGCGAACGTCACCGCGGCGAACCCGTCGTGGGCGGCCTCGCTCGGCACCGGCGCCACCGCCAACTTCGGCTTCAACGCGAACTACTCGGGGACGAACACCGCTCCCGCGACGTTCAAGCTGAACGGCACCGCCTGCACCGGCACCGTCCCGTCCGGCTCGGCCTCGCCGTCGGCCTCGGTGTCCACCTCGCCGTCGACCTCGGTCAGCCCGTCGGTCAGCCCCTCGACCTCGACGAACCCGGGCGTGAAGGTCGACAACCCGTACGCGGGGGCCAAGGGCTACGTCAACCCGGAGTGGAAGGCGAAGGCCGACGCCGAGCCCGGCGGCAGCCGCATCTCCAGCAACCCGACCGCCGTCTGGCTGGACCGGATCGCCGCGATCGAGGGCACCGACAGCAGCAGCTCGAACGGCTCGATGGGCGTCCGTGACCACCTGGACGCCGCGCTCGCCCAGGGCGCCGGCTACATCCAGTTCGTGATCTACAACCTGCCCGGCCGCGACTGCGCCGCGCTCGCCTCCAACGGTGAGCTCGGGCCGAACGACCTGCCGCGGTACAAGAGCGAGTACATCGATCCGATCGCCGCGATCGAGGCCGACGCGAAGTACAAGAACCTGCGGATCATCAACATCGTCGAGATCGACTCGCTGCCGAACCTCGTCACCAACACCTCCGGCCAGGCCGGCGGCACGGCGATGTGCGACACGATGAAGGCCAACGGCGGGTACGTCCAGGGCATCGGTTACGCCCTGAACAAGCTCGGCGCCCTGAGCAACAGCTACAACTACGTGGACGCCGCCCACCACGGCTGGATCGGCTGGGACTCGAACTTCGGCCCGACCGCCGACATCATGCTGGAGGCCGCGAAGGCGTCCGGCAGCGTCAACAACGTCACCGGCTTCATCACCAACACCGCCAACTACTCGGCGCTGCGGGAGCCGTACATCCAGCCGAGCGTCACGGTCGGCGGCCAGAGCATCCGCCAGTCCAAGTGGATCGACTGGAACCAGTACAGCGACGAGCTGACGTTCGCCCAGGCGTTCCGCACCAAGCTGGTCTCGATCGGCTTCAACAACAACATCGGCATGCTGATCGACACGTCCCGCAACGGCTGGGGCGGCTCGGCCCGGCCCACCGCGGCCAGCACGTCCACCAACGTCGACACCTACGTCAACGAGTCGCGGATCGACCGCCGCATCCACGCCGGCAACTGGTGCAACCAGTCCGGTGCGGGCATCGGCGAGCGGCCCAAGGCGGCTCCGGAGGCCGGCATCGACGCCTACGTCTGGGTCAAGCCCCCGGGCGAGTCGGACGGCTCCTCGACCCTCATCCCGAACGACGAGGGCAAGGGCTTCGACCGGATGTGCGACCCGACCTACACCGGTAACGCCCGCAACGGCAACAGCATGAGCGGCGCCCTGCCGAACGCGCCGATCTCCGGCGCCTGGTTCTCGGCGCAGTTCCAGCAACTGATGACGAACGCCTACCCGGCGCTCTGATCAGCTGAAAGACCGGACCCCCGCCCCGTTCATGCCCGGGGCGGGGGTTCCTTTCCGTCGTCCTCCGGCCGACCGGTCACCAGCCCGTGGTGCTCCGGCCGGCCGCGAGTCACGCCCGGCTCGCCCCGGTGGCCTCCGTCCCGCATGATGGCTGCGGCGGCAGACGGTGCCGGCTCGACAGGGGGAGACGTGAGCGGCGAGACCGCATGGCGGATCGGGGAACGCACGCTGCGGGGCGCGGCCGGGAGCGTGACCGGCAACCGTTACGACCGCAACTACGACGTGCTGCACCTCGACGGTGACCGGCCGCTCGCGATCATCGCCGACGGGATGGGCGCGGGGGAGGGCAGCGCGGCCGCGGGCCGGCTCGCCGTCGACACCTTCGCGAGGGAGCACACCGGTCCCTCCCCGGCCGCGCTGCGAGCCGCTGTCGATCAAGTGCATTCCGCCGTACGGCGTAGATCCCGCACCCTGGACGGCCTGACCGGCTGCACCCTGACCGCCCTGACCGGGGCCGGCGACGACGGCGAGGCGGCCGTGCGGATCACCCAGCTCGGCGACTCGCGGGCGTACCGTCTCCGCGGTGGCCTGCTGGAACTGCTCACCGTCGACCACACGGTCGCCTGGCTCGGCCTGGTCCACGGCTGGTATGCGGCGTCCGACGCCCGGGCGCACGCCGACGGCTACCGCCTCACCCGGTACGCCGGTCACCCGGACCACCCGGCCCCCGACGTCCTGGACGTCGCGCTCCTGCCCGGTGACCGGCTGCTGCTGTGCACGGATGGGGTGTCGGGGCAGCTCGACTACCAGACCCTGTCCCGCCTGCTGGCCGCCGGGACCCCGGCCGCCGTGGTCCGTGCCCTGCTCGACGCCACGCTGACCGCGGGCGGCCAGGACAACGCCACCGCCATAGCCCTGACCGTCACCTGACCGGTCCCGGCCACGCTGAGCGCGGGGCGGTCAGGGCAACGCCACGGCACAGCCCTGGCCGCCTGAGCGGGCACCAGCCGGAAGAGTGACGCGCGCCGCCGGCTCGACCGGGCGGCCTGGCCGCGAACGCGCGGGCTCGGGGCCGCTGCAGCTCCAGGCGGATGGTGTTGTCCGCGCCGTTCGCGGTGTGCGCGGCGAAGAGCGGCCGCCCGTGCGGCATCGCCGCCGAGCCCAGCGTCGCGGTGGCGTGCGGCGGGGCCGATGGCTCACGGGAACGGCTTCCGGATCACCGTGACACCGGCGACGGCGATACCGGCGGGCGCGCGCCTACGGGGACGGCTTCTTGGTGAAGAAGCGGAAGACGGCTCGGAACGGGACCGCCACCGGGTCGTTGCCGCCGCAGGACTTCGACGGGGCGACGCCGCCCTGCAGGTCGATGCGCTGGATGTAGGTGACCGCGCCGAACAGGCCGCCGCCGCGGTTGCCGGTGGCCTTGTAGAGCAGTTGGGACGTGTCGGGCGCGGTGATCGGGTCGGTGCCCTGGACCATCGAGCCGTCCTGGTCGGAGACCCACGCCGGGCCGCGGAAGTGGACGGCGGTCACCTTGCGGACCGGGCTCATCGTGACGCCGGTCAGCGACGCGGCCGGCTCCAGCGGCTGCCACATGCTGCGTTTGCACTCGTAGATCTGCACGCCGCGGGCCTTGAGCACGGCGTGCAGCACGTTGCCGGCCGGCGGCTGGAGGGCCGCCGGGATCTGCGGCACGCCACCCAGGAAGCTCTCCTCCTGGGTGGAGGCCGGGCGGGAGGCCGGCTCCGGCGCCCGCTGGTCGGTGCCGGCGAACGACACGCCGGCCGGCACGGCGACGGTGACCAGGGCGAGCGCGCCGACCGCGCCCGAGATTCTGGCGGTACGAGCCACGAGGTCCTCCCCTATGGACGGTGACGTTGTGGATCACGGTAAAGGCACCGTAGACCCCAAAACGCCCGTCAGGGCGGAAATCACCCAGAAGGAGAGGGGATGGACCGCGCGGTTCACGGCATCGTGTAGAAACCGGTCGGCAGCGTCCCGGCCTCGCGGCGCGCCTCCTTCGTCCGCGCGCGCAGTCGCAGTAGGAGCAGCAGGCCGAGGAAGAAGAACACACCGCCGACGATCAGGCCCGGGCCGAGCAGGTTGCTCTGACCGGCGGAGGCCGGGACGAGCGCGGTGGCGCTGGTGGTGTTCACCGGGGGCTTGACGGCCGCCTCGGTCGGCTCGTCCTCCGCCTCCTCCTCGGTGGGTTCCGCCGAGGGGGAAGCCGTGGTGCGGCTCGGCTTCGGCGTGGGCGAGGCGGTGGCGACCTTCGTGGTCACCTCGGTCGTCGCGGTGTTCGAGGTCAGCTGCGTGTTCACGGCGTCCGCCGCGCGGACCTCGAGGCCGACCTCGCCGCCGTCGTTGCCGCTGACGCGCAGCTGCCACTTGCCGGTGACGGTGCGGTTGCGGCACAGCGTGCCCGGGTCGAGCTGCTGGTCGACGATGGTCGCGGTGTCGCCGTTCACGCTGACCTGGGTCGGGAACTCGCCGGAGTCCTCGACCCGGGTGACCCCGATCCGGTTCAGCGGGACCTCGCCGCCGCGGACCACCAGCGTCCAGCGCACCTTGCGGCAGCGCGCCTGGTCCGAGGTGGCGACCGCGGTCACCGTCTTGGCGTTGCCGCCGGCCTGGAACGTGGCGGGTGCGGTGATGCTGAGCGCGAACCCCGGCACGTCGGCCCGGGCCGGCGCGGTCAGGCTGCTCGCGCCGAGCGCGGCCCCGGCGAGCGTGGCCGCGAACAGCGCGGTGAGATGCCGCACGTCGATCCCCCTTCTCGTACGTTCCCTTCACCAGTAAGTTCGCCCAGCCGGGCCGAATGGTTCACCGGGTGGCGGCGGTCACTCCATGGCGCACCTTATTTCTTGCTTAAGAACCCGGGGAAAACGTCATTCCCGCAGCTCAGGTGGCATGTGCGAACGGTAGCGACGCGATCACTTAAAAGAGTCGCCCAGAAATTTCGCACGCGTTCATCCGAAGCCCCGTCCGCCACGTAATCCGGGGAGGACACGGCCGGGGCATCGCAGGGGAAAGCAACGCCGCGGACGGGTCCGGGAGAACTTGAGCACGGGGCGTTCCCCACGAACGCCGGCGTCCCACCGCCCACGGGACGTGACCGTTGCGGAAAACGAGGAGTCAATGGCCCGGTCGAAGAACAAAGAAGGCGCCGCGAGTAGGGTCGCGGTCGACATCGGCTCCACCGGCAGCCGTTCCGTGCCCCCGGGAGCGGTTGTCCTGCTGGTGGTCTGCGTCCTGGCGGCAGTCTGGGCGGTCGCGATGATGACCGCGCCCGGCCGCGTGGGATACGTCTACTTCTTCATGTACGCGGAGTACTACATGGGTGTTCTCACCCTTGTGTCGCTCTCGATCACCATCATGGTCGGCCTGGTCTCGACCGACCGCCTGGTCCTCACCATCAGGCAGCGCGTCCTTCTGCAGTCCACCCACCGGACCACGGGCGTGATGGCGATCGCGTCACTCGCCTTCCACCTGTGGACCAAGACCGTCGAGTCCCACATCCGGGTCATCGACATCTTCATCCCGTTCATCACGCCGACCAACACGCTGTACATCGGCCTGGGACAGCTCTCCGGCTACATCATGGTGCTGGTGATGTGGAGCGGGCTGGCGCGGGCCCGGTTCATCGGCCGCGGCAAGCCGTGGATGTGGCGCGCGATCCACTCGGTGTCGTACCTGATGTGGCCGATCGCCCTGGTCCACGGCCTCAGCGCCGGCCGCGCCGCGGCGACCTGGGTGATCGTCAGCTACGTCGTCTGCGTCCTGCTCGTGCTCATCGGCCTCGCCGTCCGGCTCTCGGTCAGCCTCAACCGCCGCAAGGACTTCGCGTCCCCGGCCGGGGTCGGCGCGGCCAAGCCGAGCACCAGCGCGGTGGTGCCCACCACCAGCGCCCCGCGCAACCGGTGGGGTGGTGGCGGCGGCCGTGACCGCGAGCAGCTCGGCGCCGACCTGGTGCAGGCCGCTCCGCCGGTGAGCAGCTGGGTGCCGGCCGCGGCCCCGCCGGCCGTCGCGCCGATCAGCCCGGCCGTGGCGCCGATGATGCCCGAGCCCGAGCCGGAGCCGCGCGGGATGCGTGAGATGCGTGAGCTGGAGGCTCCGGCACCGGCCCCGCGTCAGCGCCGCTCGGACGAGGACCGTTTCGACGAGCCGACCCGCGCGGTGTCGCGCCGCGACTTCGACGACGACCGGTACGAGGAGCCGGTCCCGCGCTCCCGCCGCCGCGACGAGGAGTACTACGACGACGGGCCGCGCCCGCGTGGCCGCCGGTTCGCCGACGACGAGGTGGTGGAGGAGCCGCGCCCGCGCCGGTCCCGCACCTCGATGGAGGACACCGGCACGCGGCTGCGCCCCGACGAGACCGGTACCCGGATGCGCCGTGACGAGCTGACCGAGACGGGCACGCGGATGCGCCGTGACGAGCCGGCCGACACGGGCGCCCGGATGCGGCGTGACGAGCTCGCCGAGACCGGCACCCGGATGCGGCGTGACGAGCTGACCGAGACGGGCACCCGGATGCGGCTGGAGGACAGCCAGACCCGCATGCGCCGGTACGCCGCCGACGACGACTACTACGAGGACGACCGGTCCCGTGGTGGCCGCCGCCGCGCCGAGGACGACGAGCCCCCCCGCTACGACGACGTCCCGCGGCAGCGCACCCCGCGCTACGACGAGGACGACGAGCCGCGCAGCGGTGGACGCCGCCGCGCCGACGACGGCCGGCACAGCCGCAGCCAGTTCGTCGACCTGGCCGACGGGCAGTACGCGGACGACGACACCCTGGTCGACGCCCGCCGCTCCCGCCGCGCCGCCGCCGAGGCCCCGCGCGGCCGTGGCCGCGACGACGACGAGTCCTACTTCTCGCAGCTGCGTGGTGACCGGAATTGAGTACCGCACAGGTTCCCCCCGTCACGTCGATCGGCGTCCCGCGGATCACCGCGGGCTACGACGAGTACGGCCGGCTCGACCTCGCCGCGCACCAGGAGGTGCACGGCGGGTTCGCGGCCCTGTCCTCCGGTGAGCTGATCGGCCTCACCGACCGCATCGAGCTGCGCGGACGCGGCGGCGCGGGCTTCCCGTTCGCCCGCAAGGTGCGCGCCGTGATCGACTCCTGCAAGCGTCAGGACCTGCCCCCGGTGATCGTGGTCAACGCCACCGAGGGTGAGCCGCCGTCCTGGAAGGACAAGGCGATCCTGACCCGCAGCCCGCACCTCATCCTGGACGGCGCGGCGCTCGCCGCCGCCGCCCTGGACGCCGAGGAGATCGTCATCGGCGTGGCCGACGACGGCATCGGGCAGAACTCGCTGATGGCCGCCCTGGCCGAGCGGAAGATGCCGTGCCCGACCCGGATCGTGACGGTCCCGCACCGGTTCATCTCCGGTGAGGGTGGCGCGCTGGTCCGCGGCATCAACGGCGAGGCGCACATCCCGCCCGGCCGCAAGGTCCGGTCCAGCGACAACGGCGTGATGGGGCTGCCGACGCTGCTCTCCAACGCCGAGACGTACTCACAGCTGGCGATCGCGGCCCGGCTCGGGCCGTGGGAGTACAACTCGGTCGGCATCCCGGAGGAGCCGGGCACCGTCATGCTGACCGTCGGCGGCGCGTCCAGCGCACCGGCCGTGGTCGAGGCGCCCAGCGGCACCCCGCTGATGGACGTGCTCACCATGTGCGGCGCGGACATCGGCCCGGGCCTGCTGGTCGGCGGTTACCACGGCAAGTGGATCACCGCGGAGCAGGCGCAGACCGTGACGATCTCCCGCAAGGGGTTCGCCAAGGTCGGCGGCACGCTCGGCGCCGGCATGCTGATCCCGATCGGCTCCAAGACGTGCGCGCTCGGCGAGGTCGCCCAGGTCGTGCAGTACCTGGCCGGTGAGTCGGCCGGCCAGTGCGGCCCGTGCCGGCTCGGCCTGCCCGACCTGGCCCGCGCGGTCACCCTGGTGTCGCTCGGCGGCTCCGCGCTGGAGCAGGTGCGCCAGGCCGCCGGTCTGGTCAAGGGCCGGGGCGCGTGCAGCCACCCGGACGGCACGTCACGGTTCGCGCTCTCCGCGCTCGAGGTGTTCCACAAGGACGTCGAGGCGCACGCCAACGGGGAGGGCTGCGGCAAGCAGACCAAGGGCATCCTGCCGCTGCCCTACACCGCCGAGCGAGGGGCCAGGAAGCTGGCACTGGACTGGTCGCGGTGCGACGGGCACGGGCTCTGCTCGGCGGTCGCCCCGGAGATCATCCGGCTGGACCACAACGGCTTCCCGGCGTTCCCGCAGACGCCGCTGCCGCCGTGGCTCGAGGACGGCGCCCGCAAGGCGGTCAACGTGTGCCCGGCGCTCGCCCTGCGCCTGATCGACCCGGCCACGGCCGCGCACTGACGATCGTCGGCCGGCGGTCCACCCGGACCGCCGGCCACGGCGAGGCGTCAGCGGGGTGCCGGGTGGACACCGCCGCGCGTGGGGCGGCCCCACGGCGTACCCCTCAAGCGGGGTCGATCTCCGTGAGGTGCAGCTTGCCGGCGGCGTCCCGCTCGACCCGGACCCGGGTGGTCAGGCCCGGCCCGAGCCGCACCGGCAACGCCGCGCCGCCGCCCGCCTGAACCGAGTGCAAGCCCGGCGCGAGCGCCAGCGAGAGCCGTTTCCCGGCCCGGACCTGGCCCTTGACCGCGCCGTCCACGGTGATCGGGACGGCGCGGGCGAGAGTGGTGAGGGACCGTGGGGGTCCCTCGACGACGAGTGTTCCGACGACGGTCATGACGGGCGGGTCACCAGGTCGTCGGCGGGGCCGGCGGGGTCTGCGGGCTGTAGACGGTCTCCTCCGACGGCATCAGGAGCCAGAGGACCGGGTAGATCAGGATCTGGCTGCCCGGGATCACGAACAGGATCACCACGAAGAGCAGGCGGGCGATCCACGGGTCGAGCCCGAATCGGCGGCCCAGCCCGGCACAGACGCCACCGAGCATGCGGCCGTCACGCGGGCGAACCAGGCCTTGGCGGGCCATCGTGTCGTGCACGGCGTTCATGGCGGGTCGCTCACTTTCCTTGGTAGCCCTCCTCGGTGAGGAGGTGATGTCTCAAGAGTGCTACCCGGGTACGACACTTTCCATCCGGCGACGCCCGGATCCGACCCGGATCCGGCGTCTCAGGGTTGTCCATGACGGTTACGTTCCAACCCGGCACCGGGACTGCTCGGGGTCGAAGCTCCCCGATACAGTTCTGCGAGCGAGAACCTGGGGGGCAGGAAGAGCATGGTCGACAGCACGGTGCCGGGCGAACGGACGCAGCCGCTGCGTCCGCACGATCCGCGCGAGCTCGGCGACTACGAGGTGCTCGGCCGGCTCGGCGAGGGCGGCATGGGCACGGTCTACCTGGGCCGCAAGAGGAACAGCGAGATCCTGGTCGCGGTGAAGGTGGTGCGCCTCGACCTGGCGCACGACGACGAGTTCCGCCGCCGGTTCCGCAGCGAGGTGGAACGCGCCCGTCAGGTGCCGCCGTTCTGCACGGCCGAGGTGCTCGACGCCGACCCCGATCATGACCAGCCGTACCTGGTGGTCGAGTTCGTCGACGGGCCGACCCTGGCCGACGTCGTCGAGCAGCGCGGCCCGCTGACCTCGGCGAACCTGCACAGTGTCGCGATCGGCGTGGCCACCGCGCTCACCGCGATCCACGGCGCCGGCGTGATCCACCGCGACCTCAAGCCGCGCAACGTGCTGCTCGCGCCGGGCAGCCCCAAGGTGATCGACTTCGGGATCGCCCGGGCCATGTCGGCGACCAGCGGGAACACGCGGCCCGACCAGATGGTCGGCACGGTGGCCTACATGGCGCCGGAGCGGTTCGACACCGACGCGGACACGCCGGTGATCACCCCGGCCGCTGACGTGTTCGCCTGGGGCGGCGTGGTGACGTATGCGGGGACCGGCAAGACCCCGTTCTACGCCGACTCGCCGACCGCCACCGCGGCCCGCATCCTGACCAGGCCCCCGCGCCTGGACGGCCTGTCCCAGCCGCTGCGCGACCTGGTCGCGCACGCCCTGGAGAAGAACCCGGCGAACCGGCCCAGCGCCCGGGAGCTGCTCGACCTGCTGCTCTCCGGCGACCGGCCGGTGGCCGTCGCGGACGCTCTGGCCGACCAGCCCGACCTGCAGGCCGCCGCGGCCGAGGCGCAGGCCGTGACCGGTTACGCGCCGGCGCCGGACAGCGGACCGTCCGCGACCCGGGTCGCGGCCGCCGCGCTCGCCCCGGCGTCCGCCCTGGACATTCCGCCCGGTCTCGTCGGCTACAGCGAGAACGCGATCGTCACGATCCCGATCGAGGCGGTGCCGGACGCCACGCCGCTCGGGCCGCCACCGGCCGGCCGGCCCCGGTGGTCGGTGCTGCCGGTGCTGCTCGCCGCGCTGACCGTCCTGATCATCGCGGCCGGTGTGGCGATGATCGGCTTCCTGCTGCGCGACAGGTTCGGCCACGGCACGGCCGCCGCGCCCTCGGCGAGCGCCGGGTCGCCGGCGGCGGAGGGCACGTCCGCCACGCCGCGACTGGCCGACAAGCTCGCGGCGCCCGGCCTCTGGCAGCCGACCTCGCAGGCCGACGAGGGGGCGAGCTGCGGCTTCGCCGGGCGGGCGCTGGTGGCCCGCCGGGAGTCCGCCGGCACGTTCCGCTGCCGCGGCCCGAAGGACGTGATGACCGACTTCACGACGGAGGTCGGCGTGCGCCTCGCCACCCCGGGCAGCTGCGCGGCGATCTGGTTCCACTTCGACGACAAGGCGTTCGACGGCAAACAGGGCGGCTACCAGCTGCGGGTCTGCGAGAAGTCGGCGTTCCTGAGCGTGCACACGAACGACGCCGTGAACCTCAAGGACAAGCTGCGGCTGAACAAGCCGATCGGGAACCTGGCGACGCCGGCCCGGATCGGCCTGCACGTGGTGGGGGACTCGCTCGAGGTGCGGCAGGACGGGCAGCGGGTCGGGATACTGGCGCTGACCGAGCCGGCGCTCGCCCGCGGGCGGATCGTGCTCGGCGTCTACAACGACGAGACGACGGCTGCCGGGACCGGGCCGTTCGAGGTCGCTTTCACCGACATCAAGCTCTGGTATTGACGGGTCAGGGCCTCCCGCGAGGCCCTGACCCTCCTGCCGGTCGTCAGTCCTTGGCGAGGCCGGCCCGGCGCAGGGCGTCGGCCATGGCGCTGTTGCCGAAGGTGTTGCCGCCGCCGCCGCCACCGCCACCGCCGCGCTGTCCGCCGCCCTGACGCGGCTGACCGCCCTGAGCGCCGCGCTGACCGCCCTGACCGCGCTGTCCGCCGCCGCCCTGACCGCCGCGCTGGCCGCCCTGGCCTCCGCCGCGCTGTCCGCCCTGAGCGCCGCGCTGACCGCCGCCCTGGCCGGCGCCGCCCTGGCCACCGCCGCCCTGACCGGCGCGGTCCTCGCGCGGCGGCCGGTTGCGGTTCGGCTCGTCGGAGAGGCGCATGGTCAGCGAGATCCGCTTGCGGACCGGGTCGACCTCCAGGACGCGGACCTTCACCACGTCACCGGACTTGACCACCTCGCGCGGGTCCTGCACGAACTTCTCCGACAGCGCGGAGACGTGGACGAGCCCGTCCTGGTGGACACCGATGTCGACGAACGCGCCGAACGCGGCCACGTTCGTGACCTGGCCCTCCAGGACCATGCCGGGCTTGAGGTCGGCGATCTTCTCGACCCCCTCGGCGAACGTGGCGGTGGTGAACGCCGGGCGCGGGTCACGCCCCGGCTTCTCCAGCTCCTTGAGGATGTCGGTGATCGTCGGCAGGCCGACCGTGTCGGTGACGAACTTGTCCGGCCGGATGGCCTTGAGCAGCGGGCTGTTGCCGATCATCGTCTTGACGTCCGAGCCGGCGTCCGCCGCGATCGTCCGGACCAGCGGGTACGACTCCGGGTGCACGCTGGAGAAGTCCAGCGGGTCCTCGCCGTCACGGATCCGCAGGAAGCCGGCGCACTGCTCGAACGCCTTCGGGCCGAGCCGCGCGACCTTCTTGATCTCGTTGCGGTTCTTGAACGGGCCGTTCTGGTCGCGGTGCAGCACGATGTTCTCGGCCAGCCCGGCGGTGATCCCGGAGACCCGGGTGAGCAGCGGGGCGGACGCGGTGTTGACGTCGACGCCGACGCCGTTCACACAGTCCTCGACGACCGCGTCGAGCGAGCGGGCCAGCTTGACCTCGGAGATGTCGTGCTGGTACTGCCCGACGCCGATCGACTTCGGGTCGATCTTGACGAGCTCGGCGAGCGGGTCCTGCAGGCGGCGGGCGATCGACACCGCGCCGCGCAGCGACACGTCCATGCCGGGCAGTTCCTGCGACGCGTACGCCGAGGCGGAGTAGACCGACGCGCCGGCCTCGGAGACGACCACCTTCGTCAGCTTCGCGTCCGGGTGCCTCTTGATCAGCTCGGTGGCGAGCTTGTCGGTCTCCCGGGACGCGGTGCCGTTGCCGATCGCGATCAGCTCGACGTTGTGCTTGCTGGCCAGCGCGGCGAGCTTGTGGATCGACTCGTCCCACTTGTTCTGCGGCACGTGCGGGTAGATCACGGCGGTGTCGACGCACTTGCCGGTGGCGTCGACGACGGCGACCTTCACGCCCGTACGGAAACCGGGGTCCAGGCCCATCGTGGCGCGAGTGCCGGCCGGAGCCGCGAGCAGCAGATCGCGCAGGTTCGCGGCGAAGACGCGGACGGCCTCGTCCTCGGCGGCCTCGCGCAACCGCAGCCGCAGGTCGGCGCCGAGGTGGATGAGGATCCGGGTGCGCCACGCCCAGCGGACGGTGTCGACCAGCCACTTGTCGCCGGGACGTTTCAGGTCGGTGATGCCGTTGCGCCCGGCGATGCGGCCCTCGAAGTAGCCCTCGTCCTCCTCCGGGTGCGGCTCCATGGTGAGGTCGAGGACCTCCTCCTTCTCACCGCGGAGCATGGCCAGGATGCGGTGCGAGGGCAGCTTGGAGTACGGCTCGGCGAAGTCGAAGTAGTCGGAGAACTTCGCGCCGTCGGTCTGCTTGCCGTCGCGCACCTTGGCGACCAGCCGGCCCCGCGTCCACATCTGCTCGCGCAGCTCACCGATCAGGTCGGCGTCCTCGGCGAAGCGCTCGATCAGGATGGCCCGGGCACCGTCGAGGGCGGCCTGGGCGTCGGCGACCCCCTTCCCGGCGTCCACGAACGCCTCAGCGGCCGCTTTCGGGTCGACGGTGGGGTCGCCCAGCAGTCCGTCGGCGAGCGGCTCCAGGCCGGCCTCACGGGCGATCTGTGCCTTCGTGCGCCGCTTGGGCTTGAACGGGAGGTAGATGTCCTCCAGCCGGGCCTTGGTGTCGGCCTCGAGGATCTGCTGCTCCAGCGCGTCGTCCAGCTTGCCCTGGGCGCGGATCGACTCCAGCACGGCGGCCCGGCGCTCCTCCAGCTCCCGCAGGTAGCCCAGGCGCTCCTCCAGCGTGCGCAGCTGGGCGTCGTCGAGCGTGCCGGTCACCTCCTTGCGGTAGCGGGCGATGAACGGCACGGTGGCCCCGCCGTCGAGCAGCTCGACCGCGGCGGTGACCTGCCCTTCACGGACCCCGAGCTCGGAGGCAATGCGCTGATGGATCGCTGTCGTCACGCCGACGATTGTTACCGAGGCCGCGGTGCCTTGTCGCGCCGCCCCGCACACGCCGCGGCAGATGATCACCCGTGGGCCGCGTGCGACGCGCCCAGCCGGTGTCTGGCCCACGGGTGAACCGCCCGGCCGGGTGCGCCGCCGCGACCTGCGGAAACGCGTTCGTTCACGCCGCCGTTCGCGGGGAGGTGGACGTTTACTAGAGACAACCCTTGGAGGCTTTGGCATTGTTGCTACATGACGCTTGCTGTCCGGGCGGTCGCCGCCACTGATCAGGGCCTGGTCCGGTCCAACAACGAAGACTCGGTTTTCGTCGGAAATCGCCTCTTCGTGGTCGCGGACGGCATGGGCGGTCTGCCCGCCGGTGAGCTGGCGAGCGACATCCTCGTGCAGGTCCTCGGCGAGGTCGACCAGAAACCGGACAACGGCGAGCCGCTCCAGGATCTGATCGAGGCGCTCCAGGTCGCGAACAAGCAGATCGAGAAGTCGGTCGCCGAGGACGACGCCCGGGACGGCATGGGCACGACGGTGACCGCGCTGCTGCTCTCCGGGGACCGGCTGGCCGCGCTCAACGTCGGGGACTCTCGCTGCTACCTGCTCCGCGACGGCGAGTTCCAGCAGCTCACGCGCGACGACACGTACGTGCAGGCCTTGGTTGATCAGGGTGTGCTGACGCCGGACGACGCGCGGCGGCACCCGCAGCGGGCGCTGGTCACGCAGGCCGTGCAGGGCGGCCCGTTCCGGCCGGCCGGGCGGATGATCCCGGCCAAGGTCGGCGACCGCTACCTGCTCTGCTCCGACGGTCTCTCGGACTACGTGGAGGACGCGGTGATCGCGCAGACGCTGCGCGACAACCCGGACCGGCGCACGTGCGCGGCCGAGTTGATCAACCGCACCCTGGAGAACGGCGCTCCGGACAACGTCACCGTGATCATCGCGGACGTGGTGGAGGTCTGATCGCCGTCCGTCGATCGACTCCCGTAGATTGTGATCATGTCACGCAGAATCACGGGAGCCTTGACTGCCGGGGTGGTCGCGGCGGTGTCCGGCTGGATGACGTTGTCACCCAGCCCGGCCCAGGCCGCGACCTCGAACGACACGACCTGCAAGACCCCTGTCAACGGTTCGCCCACCACCGACGTCGGACCCAGCGCCACCGGCTACGTGCTCAACGTCGGCAGCGGCGGTGAGCTCGGCACGGTCTTCACCGACGGCGCCCAGGCGGCGTTCCCCAAAGTCAGCGCCCGCGACGAGGTGAACACCGACGGCACCCCTCGCCGGACGGTGACCACGACGTTCAGCCGGGGCCTCGACGTGGGCTCCGACCGCACCCCGCCCGCCCAGGTCACCTCGACCAACGGCGGCCAGACGTTCCCCGCCTCGACACTCACCCAGACGCCGGGCGTGCCCACCACCCAGCTGCGTGACGGGACGCTGCTCGGCATCGACTTCATCCCGACGTCGACCACCACGAGCAGCGCGACCTTCCAGGTGTACCGCTCCACCGACGGCGGCACGACCTGGGTCACCTCGCCGACGATCATCCAGCTCGGCATTCCGCTCGACGGCGGCATCCGCACCCACGGCGCCCCGTTCCAGCTCGGTGACGGCACGGTGCTGATCAGCTACTACATCCAGTTCGGCGGGAGCCACCAGGCGCCGGGCCGTTACCAGCAGATCTCGTCGTTCGTGGCGGCCAGCACCGACGGCGGTGGCAGCTTCACCACCCGCGGCACGATCGCCTACGACAGCACCGGCGCCAACAGCTACCCGGAGGCCGCCGTCGCCGCGCTGCCCAGCGGCAAGCTGCTGTCGGTGGTCCGCCACCACGTGTGGAACGGCACGAACTTCAACGAGCTCGACACCCCGCGCTGGACCACCTCCGCCGACGGCGGCGTCACCTGGGCGGCCCTGCAGAACCTCGCCGTCTCCTTCCCGAACGGGTACGACAACTACGACGACGCGAAACCGGAGCTGCTCGGCGTCTTCCCGCAGCTGCAGCTGATGCCGAACGGTGTCATGGTGCTCAGCGCCGGCCGGCCGGACAACTGGGTCGCGATCTCCACCAACGGGCAGGGCACCGGCTGGGTCGGCCAGCTCACCTACCGCAACTGCCCGACCACCGGGTACCGCTTCCACGGCTCCACCGGCAACACCGCGCTGGCCTCGGTGGAGAGCAACCGCGTGCTGCAGGTCGGCGACAACTGCGACATCACCTGGTCCTGCCCGGCCGGTGACAGCGGCTACACGGTCGACAACGGCCGGCGGATCTGGCGCCGCTTCGCCGACGTGCTCACCCCGGACGTCGGCAAGATCGACCTGGCCACCAAGTACCGGCTCGGCCAGATCCAGGTCAGCACCGACATGACGGCCACGCCGGACGGCCGGCCGCGCACCGGCCCGGCCGGCGCGTTCGACGGCAGCACCGACTACTGGTCCAGCGCCGCCCGGACCGACGGCGCCGGCACGTACACGATCACGCTCGACCGGGAGTACCAGCTGACCCGGCTCGGCCTGAGCCTGCGCAACGGGACGCTCGCCTCCGGCCGGGTCTACGCCTCGGCCGACGGCGTGAACTGGGGCAACCCGATCGTCGACGCGGCCAACCGGACCCACCTGGCTCTGGAGTACTTCACGGTCACGGCCAAGGCCCGCTACCTGAAGGTGGAGGTCGACGCGGGCGCCGACGGGGCCGCGTTCCTCAACGAGCTGGAGCTGTACTCGACCGTCAACTCGTTCGAGAACGACCCGGTCAACAACCGCCCGCGCGGCTTCAACCAGCTCTCCCAGACCTGGGTGACCCGCAGCGGCGTGGACGGCAGCAGCCGGGCCCTGCGCCTGAACGACACCGCCACCGACGCGATGGCCAAGGCCGCGTGGCCGGTCAGCACCACCTCGGCGACCCGGACGCTGGAGTTCCGGGCCAACCCGGTCACGCTGCCCAACGCGTTCCTCTTCGACGTGCAGGGCAAGGCCGCCGACGGTACGACGGTGGACGCCTACCACTTCGCGGCCCGCGCCGACGGCAGCCTGGCCCGCTACACCGGCTCGGCCTGGGTCGCGCTCACCGGGGCGGGCGCCGTCCCGGCCGGCAGGTGGAGCACGATCAAGGTGCAGGCGAGCACGACCAGCGCCACGGTCAGCGTCGGCGGCACCGTGGTCGCCACGTCGGTCCCGCCGACCAAGGCGGGCACGACCGGGCTGCTCGGCTACTCGTTCGCGAGCAGCGGCACCGCCCCTGTCGGCGACCAGGTGGTCTTCGACGACATCCTGTTCAGCTCCTGACCGATACCGATCACCGGCGGGCCGGGGCGTTCACGCCCCGGCCCGCCGTTTCCGTCACCTGTCCTGCCCCGGAGGGCGCCCACCCGGGGTGACATATCCTCGGCGGGTGCTGATGGCGACGGAACGGCTGATCCTGCGGCGCTTCCGGGCGTCCGACGCGCCGACCCTGGCGGAGTACCGGTCGGATCCCGCGGTGGCTCGCTACCAGTCCTGGGATGCGCCGTTCCCCCTGGAGAAGGCCGAGCTTGCCGTACGGAACTTCGCCGCCAGTTCGCCCGACGAGCCCGGCTGGTTCCAGTACGCGATCGAGCACGCCGCCGAGCGGACACTGGTCGGCGACGTCGGGGTCCGGCTGCACGACAACCTCAAGCAGGCCGAGATCGGGTTCACGCTCGCTACGGCGTACCAGGGGAAGGGTTTCGCGACCGAGGCCGTGAGTGCCGTGCTGGATCGGCTGTTCCGTCTGCAGGGCGTGCACCGGGTGATGGGGGAGTGCGACGCGCGGAACACGCGGTCGGCGGCGCTGATGGAGCGGCTGGGGTTCACGCGCGAGGGCCTGCTGCGGCAGCAGACGTTCATCAAGGGTGAGTGGACCGACGACCTGCTCTTCGGCATCCTCGCGTCCGAGTGGCTCGCCCGCGACCGCGCCTGATCCGGTCCCTCGAGCCGGGTTCCTCCCGGCACAGCTCTCACAGCGCCTGCCGCGCCTGGCCGGCTGGTGATCACGAGTGTGTCGAGCCTGTCGAAGCACCCGTGAGTGCCAGCCGAGGCCGGTCGGCTGGTGGTGAGGGGTGTGTCGGGCCTGTTGAAGCACCCGTGAGTGCCAGCTGGGGCCTGGTGGCGCATGGTGAAGCACCCCCGAGCGCCGGCTGCGGACAGCTGGCGCTCAGGGGTGCGACGGTGAGGGGGACGGGCCGGAGCCCGCCCCGATCAGGGTGTCACTTCTCGAGCTTGAGCCAGAGGGCGCCGAGCGGCGGCACGCGCAGCGCCGCCGAGTGGTCGAAGCCGTGCCACGGGATGTCCTCGGCGTGAACGGCGCCCAGGTTGCCGACGCCCGAGCCGCCGTAGAGCTCGCTGTCGGTGTTGACCGCCTCCAGCCAGCGGCCGGCGCGGGGCAGGCCGATGCGGTAGTTCTCGTGCGGGACGGCGGCGAAGTTGACGATGCACGCCATCGGGTCGCCGTTCGGGGCGAAGCGGACGAACGAGAACGTGTTGTGCTGCGAGTCGTCGCTGGTGATCCAGCGGAAGCCGGACGCCTGCGTGTCCTGCGTCCAGATCGCCGGCGTCTCCTTGTAGACCCGGTTCAGGTCGGTGACCAGGCTCTTGACGCCGCCGAACTGCGGGTCCTCGAGCAGCCCCCAGTCCAGGCCGCGTTCCTCGCTCCACTCCCGCAGGTCGCCCATCTCGGCGCCCATGAAGAGCAGCTGCTTGCCGGTGAACGCCCACATGAAGCCGAGCAGGGCCCGCGTGTTCGCCAGTTTCTGCCACAGGTCACCGGGCATCTTGCCGGTCAGCGAGCCCTTGCCGTGCACCACCTCGTCGTGGCTGATCGGCAGGACGTAGTTCTCGCTCCACGCGTACACGGTGGCGAAGGTCATCTGGTGGTGGTGCCACTGCCGGTAGATCGGCTCCTTCTCCATGTAGGAGAGGGTGTCGTTCATCCAGCCCATGTTCCACTTGAAGCCGAACCCGAGCCCGCCGAGGTGGGTGGGCCGGGTGACGCCGGGCCACGCCGTGGACTCCTCGGCGATCGTGACGACGCCGGGGTGGTTCTTGTAGACGGTCGCGTTCATCTCCTGCAGGAAGCTGATCGCGTCGAGGTTCTCCCGGCCGCCGTACTGGTTGGGCGTCCACTCCCCGTCCTTGCGGGAGTAGTCGAGGTAGAGCATGGACGCGACGGCGTCGACCCGCAGGCCGTCGGCGTGGAACTCCTCGCACCAGTAGAGGGCGTTCGCGACCAGGAAGTTGCGCACCTCGGTGCGGCCGAAGTCGAAGACGTACGTGCCCCAGTCCGGGTGCTCGCCGCGCCGCCAGTCGCCGTGCTCGTAGAGCGGGGTGCCGTCGAAGCGGGCCAGCGCCCACGCGTCCTTGGGGAAGTGGGCCGGCACCCAGTCGAGGATCACGCCGATCCCGGCCTGGTGCAGCTTGTCCACCAGGTAGCGGAACTCGTCGGGGTTGCCGAAGCGGGAGGTCGGGGCGAAGTAGCCGGTGACCTGGTAACCCCACGAGCCGCCGAACGGGTGCTCCATGACCGGCATCAGCTCGACGTGCGTGAAGCCGGTCTCGACGACGTAGTCGACGAGCTGCTCGGCTAGCTCGACGTAGGAGAGCCCCGGCCGCCACGAGCCCAGGTGCACCTCGTAGCAGCTGACCGGCTCCTCGTGCCACGCCTTGGTGGCGCGCGAGCGCATCCACGGCTCGTCGTGCCACTCGTACGACGACTGGAACACCACCGAGGCGGTGGCCGGCGGCACCTCGGTGTGCTGGGCGAGCGGGTCGGCGTGCTCGCGCCACTGCCCGTCCCGCCCGAGGATCTTGAACTTGTACTTCGTGCCGACGTGCGCGGACGGCACGTAGATCTCCCAGACCCCGCTGGAGCCGAGCGAGCGCATCGGCCACCCGTCGTACGGCCCCCAGCCGGCGAAGTCGCCGATCACCTGCACGCCGCGGGCGCCCGGGGCCCACACCGCGAACGCCACGCCGGTGCCGCGCGGCTGGGCTCCCAGCACCTTCCACAGCTTCTCGTGCCGGCCCTCGCCGATCAGGTGCAGGTCCAGCTCGCCCAGCGTGGGCAGGTGACGGTACGGGTCGTCGCACTGCGTCCCGTCCACCTCGAGCCGGTAGTCCAGGACCGTCCCGGGCAGCTCGGCCGCGAAGATCCCGTCCGGGTGGACCAGGGTCGTCTCGTACCGCTGCTCCTCGTGCAGCACGGTCACCTGCTTGGCGCCCTTGCGCAGGGTGCGGACGACGGTGTGCCCCCCGCCGGGGTGTGCCCCGAGGACGGCGTGCGGATCGTGCGTGTCGCCGGCGATCACGGCGTTCATGGCCCGCTCGTCGGCGGCCAGGCGGGAGGTGGTGTGCCCGATCATCTTCGCTTCCTCTGACATTGGTGGTCAGCCGGCCAGCCGGGCGATGGAGCGGAGGGGGATCCGCAGCCATCCGGGCCGGTGCCGTGCTTCGTACGCGGTCTCATATACCGCTTTGTCCAGTTCGTACGCCGCCAGCAGGGCCTCTTCGGAGCGCGGGTCGAGACCCGAGGCGTGCGCGTAGCCGTCGCAGAACGCGGCCCGGTTGCGGTCCACCCACTCGCGGGCGCGGGCCGCCAGGTGCTCGTCGTCGTCCTGGTCGACGAGCAGCTGGTACGCCGCGTACTCGTACGACCGCAGCACCCCGGCCACGTCGCGCAGCGGGGAGTCGGGCAGGCGCCGTTCGTCCAGCGGCTGGCCCGGCTCGCCCTCGAAGTCGATCAGCAGCCAGGCCTCCGGGGTGCGCAGCACCTGCCCGAGGTGCAGGTCGCCGTGCACGCGCTGGACGGTGACCTCCTTCCCGGTCAGGCTCTCGAACCGCTCGGTGATGGCCGGCAGGTACTGCTGGAGCTCGGGCACCGCGTCGGCGGCGGTCCGCAGCCGGGCGAGCATGACGTCGACCGGGAACGGCGACGGCCCGGCGCCGAGCTCCTCGGCCAGGGTCAGGTGCACCGACGCGACCGCCTCGCCGAGCCGGTACGACTCGCCCTGGAAGTCCCCGCCGGCCTGGTCGGCGCGGAACTCCGCGTCGGCGAACAGGTCGCGGGCCGACGCGGTGGCCATGGCCCAGCCCTCGGCCGAGTTCGCGGCGTAGGCGGTGACCATGCCGAGCGCGCACTGGCCGGCGTCGTCGGTGGTCTCGAACGAACCGAGCAGCTTCGCGACGTGCGGGTTCTGCGCCCGCCCGAGCACCCGGTTCAGCTCGATGTCCGGGTTGATCCCGCAGGTGACCCGGCGGAACACCTTGAGGATCGCGTCCTGCTCGAAGATCACGCTGGTGTTGCTCTGCTCGGCGTCGAACACCCGCGGCCAGAGGTCCCGGGGCAGCTCGGCGCCCGGCTCCTTCTGGAACGTGAGGTCACCGACCGGCTCGGACGCGTCCACCAGGCCGAGCAGGTACCGCGCGGCCTCGGGGGAGTAGAGGGCGTCGTACGCCGGGCGCCCCTGGTCGTCGGTGCCGATGGTGGCGACCGTGCTGTACTCCGGCAGCAGCTCCGCGCCCCGGCCGACGATCAGCTGGTAGCGCTCGGAACTGCCGTCGGTGTACGAGACGTCGATCAGCACCAGTTCCAGATCCTGGCCCAGCGGGGTGGCGGACGCCTGTTTGACGTCCGCGAGCACCCGGCTGCGCCCGGCGTACCAGCGTTGTTTCGGTAACCACTCGGCATAGGGCAGCGTCATTGCTTCTCCTCGGACCCGCATAGCTGGAACCAATAGAAGCCGTGGCCCGGAAGGGTGAGAAGGTACGGCAGCTGGCCGATCCGCGGGAAGTTCACGTGGCCGGTCAGCTCCACCGGGGTGTACCCGTTCCAGTGCTGCAGGTTGAGCTCGATGGGCTGCGGGAAGCGCGACAGGTTGTTGACGCAGAGCACCACGTCGTCGCCGTACTCCCGCAGGTAGGCCAGCACCGAGGGGTTCGAGCCGCCGAGCTCGCGGAACGTGCCGACGGCGAAGGCCTCGTGCCGGCGGCGCACCGCGAGCATCGTCCTGGTCCAGTTCAGCAGTGAGGTCGCGCTGTCCCGCTGGGCCTCCACGTTGACCGCCTGGTATCCGTAGACCGGATCCTGGTTGACCGGCAGGTACAGCCGGCCCGGGGTGGCGGTGGAGAAGCCGGCGTTGCGGTCCGGCGTCCACTGCATCGGTGTGCGCACGCCGTCGCGGTCGCCGAGCCAGATGTTGTCGCCCATGCCGATCTCGTCGCCGTAGTAGAGCACCGGCGAACCGGGCAGCGACAGCAGCAGCGCGGTGAACAGCTCGATCTGGTTGCGGTCGTTCTCCAGCAGCGGGGCCAGCCGGCGGCGGATGCCGACGTTCGCCTTCATCCGCGGGTCCTTGGCGTACTCGGAGTACATGTAGTCGCGCTCTTCGTCGGTGACCATCTCGAGCGTGAGCTCGTCATGGTTGCGCAGGAAGATGCCCCACTGGGTGTTCTCCGGGATGGCCGGCGTCTGCGCCAGGATCTCCGAGATCGGAAAACGCGACTCCCGCCGTACGGCCATGAAGATGCGCGGCATCAACGGGAAGTGGAACGCCATGTGGCACTCGTCGCCGCCGGACTTCGCGTCGCCGAAGTACTCCACCACGTCGGCCGGCCACTGGTTCGCCTCGGCGAGCAGCACGCGCCCGGGGAACTCGTCGTCGATCACCTTGCGGCAGTGCTTGAGGAACGCGTGGGTCTGCGGCAGGTTCTCGCAGTTGGTGCCCTCCTCCTCGAAGAGGTAGGGGACCGCGTCCAGCCGGAAGCCGTCGATGCCCAGGTCCAGCCAGAACCGGAGCACGTCCAGCATGGCCTCCTGCACCTTCGGGTTCTCGTAGTTGAGATCCGGCTGGTGGGAGAAGAACCGGTGCCAGTAGAACTGCCGCCGCACCGGGTCGAACGTCCAGTTCGACTCCTCGGTGTCGACGAAGATGATCCGCGCGTCCTGGTACTTCTCGCTGGTGTCGTTCCAGACGTAGAAGTCGCCGTACGGCCCCTCCGGGTCGTGCCGCGACGCCTGGAACCACGGGTGCGAGTCCGACGTGTGGTTCATGACCAGGTCGGTGATCACCCGGATGCCGCGCTTGTGCGCCGCGTCCAGCAGCGCCACGAAGTCGTCGACAGTGCCGAACTCCGGCAGCACCTTGTAGAAGTCGCGGATGTCGTAGCCGCCGTCGCGCAGCGGCGAATCGTAGAACGGCGGCAGCCAGAGGCAGTCGACGCCCAGCCACTGCAGATAGTCCAGCCGCTCGATCAGGCCGCGCAGGTCGCCGCCGCCGTCCGACCCGGAGTCGTAGAACGCCCGGACCAGCACCTCGTAGAAGACGGCGCGCTGGAACCAGGTGCGGTCCGCCGGGAGGGCCCGCGCGTGGCCGAAGTCCTCCGAGGACGGGTGCTCCACCACGCCGTCCTCGTTGTGACTTCCCTGCGCCGGGTCGTGCTCGCTTGCCAAGTCCATCAGGTGTCCCCTTACCCCGCCTGCACCACGAAGATGTGCGCCGGCTCGACGTACGGGTCGATCCGGACCGCGTTGTACTGCCCCCACTCGTACGTCGCCCCGGAGATCTGGTCGACCACGGTGAAGCGGTCGTGCCAGTCGAACCCGAGGGCGGCCATGTCGAGAGTGGTGTTGCCCCACTGCACGTTGGTGGAGTCGAACGAGACGATGACCAGCACGGTGTTGCCGGTGTCGGCGTCGCGCTTGGAGAAGCACAGCAGCGCGCCGTTGTCGATCTCGTGGAAGCGCAGGTTGCGGAGCCAGTGCAGGGCGGGATTCTGCTCGCGGATCCGGTTCAGCGTGGTGATGTACGGCGCGAGCGAGCGACCGGCCCGCTCGGCGGCGGCGTAGTCGCGGGGCTTGAGCTCGAACTTCTCGTTGTCGATGTACTCCTCCGCGCCGGGGCGGGGAACGTGCTCGAACAGCTCGTAGCCGGAGTACATCCCCCAGGACGGGGTGAGCATGGCGGCCAGCACCGCGCGGATCTTGAACATCGGCGGGCCGCCGTGCTGCAGCGACTCGTGCAGGATGTCCGGGGTGTTGGGCCAGAAGTTGGGGCGCATCCAGTCGATCGAGGTGAGCAGCTGCCCCATGTACTCGCGCATCTCCTGCGCGGTGGTGCGCCAGGTGAAGTACGTGTACGACTGGGTGAAGCCGATCTTGCCGAGCCCGTTCATCATCGCCGGGCGGGTGAACGCCTCGGCGAGGAACAGCACGTCCGGGTGGGTCTCCTTGACCTTGGGGATCAGCCACTGCCAGAAGTTGACGGCCTTGGTGTGCGGGTTGTCGACCCGGAAGATCCGCACGCCGTTGTTCACCCAGTGCATGACGACGCGGTAGACCTCGTCACGCAGCGCGCGGTAGTCGTTGTCCCAGTTGATCGGGTAGATGTCCTGGTACTTCTTGGGCGGGTTCTCGGCGTACGCGATGGTGCCGTCGGCCTTGGTGGTGAAGAACTCCGGGTGTTCCTTGACCCACGGGTGGTCCGGCGCGGCCTGCAGCGCGAGGTCGAGCGCGACCTCCATGCCCAGCTCCTCGGCGCGCTCCCGGAAGGCGACGAAGTCCTCCAGGGTGCCCAGTTCCGGGTGGATCGCGTCGTGGCCGCCCTCGTCCGAGCCGATCGCCCACGGCGAGCCGACGTCCACCGGCCGCGCGACCAGGGTGTTGTTGCGGCCCTTGCGGTTGATCTTCCCGATCGGGTGGATCGGGGGGAGGTAGACGACGTTGAAGCCCATCTCCGCGATCGCCGGGAGACGATTCATCGCCGTACGGAAAGTGCCGTGTTTGATCGGGGTGGCGTCCGGGCCGACCTCGGCGCCCTCGGAGCGCGGGAAGAACTCATACCACGCCGAGTAGAGGGCACGCTCGCGATCCGCCCAGACGGCGAACGATCGCGTGGTGGTGACCAGCTGCCGGACCGGGTTGTGCCAGAGCAGCTCCTCCAGGTCGAGCGCCGGGGTGACCCGGGAGAACAGCGACCGCTGCTCGTCGCGCAGGGCGGCAGCCGCGTCGCGGACCCGCTCCTCGTGCTCGGCCGGCACGATCTTGGTCGCCAGGTCCAGCACGTCGGCGCCCTCGGCGAGATCGTTCGCCAGGTCCTCGGCGCCCTGGCCGGCGCCGATCTTCTTCACGACGGCGTCGCGCCAGGTCCGGTACGGGTCATCGAACGCCTCGACCGTGAACGTCCAGCGACCGACCTGGTCCGGCCGGATCGTCGCGTGCCACTGGTCCAGGCCCGGCGTGCCGGGGGTCATCCGGGTGAACGGCTTGGTCTCCCCGTCGGGGCCACGCCATACCACATTGACACCCAGGGCGTGGTGTCCTTCGCGATAGGACACCGCGGAAACCGGCACCAGTTCGCCGACCACCGCCTTGGCGGGGTAACGGCCACCGGAAACGGCCGGCGTCACGTCTTCGATGGGGAAGCGACCGGTCATGATCTCCACCGTAGTCAGAGGGGCTCAGGAGGACTCGGCGACCGGAAAAACCACCGCCGTCGTCCTATGACTCCCCGGAGTGGAGGATCTGAAACTTGGAGGGCGCCGCGAAACGGCCGATCGCCGATGCACTCTCAACCTACCGGACCGTCCCTACGCCTTCGCATCCGTACGGGGCCGCGCGCCGCTGGAAAACACGACAAGTTCACCTTCCCGCAACAGGCGCTCGCCGCGCCTCACCCTCAGCGAGGGAATCGCTCCGGCGAGCATGATCAGATTGCCGGCCCGGCGCCCCCGCAGCACATCGTTCTCACCGAGCAGCGCGGTCCCGGTCTCACCGAACACGGCGGCCACAGTGGCCACCTGAATCCTCGTGAAGGCCATCGGCGGCACGTCCGTCACGTTGATCACCGCCAGCCCGTCCGGCCGCAGGACCCGGCGCAGCTCCCGCGCGAACTCCACGGTGCCCAGATGGGCGGGCATCGCGGCGCCGTCGAAGACGTCCACGACGATCACGTCGTACGAGCGATCGGGGGTCGTCCCCACCACCTGCCGCGCGTCGCCGGCGACGAGCTCCACCGGGAACGCCGGCGGGATCTCCCGCAGGACCAGGTCCATCAGCTCGCCGTTGATCTCCACCACGGTTTGCGCGACCCCCGGCCACCACCGGGCCGCCAGGCGCGGCACGGTCATCGCGCCCCCACCCAGATGCAGGATCCTTCCCGGTACGGACCTGCGGGCGCGCACCGAGCGGGCGATCAGCTCCACGTAGCCGAACGCCAGGTGCTCCGGATCCGCCACGTCCACGTATGACTGCGGGACCCCGTCCACCAGCAGCGTCCACCCGCCCGGCCGAGCGGGGTCGGGAAGCAGCTCCAGGCCCTCGGGTGTGCCTCGGTTGCCGTGCGTTGCCATCGAGGAACCTTACTCAAGGCCCCGCCCCGGCGACCGAGTTATCCCTTCGACGCCAGCCGAACACCGGCCCGGCGCCTGAGGCAAGGAGAACGTCGTGGCCGGACCGTCGACCGCACTGTCCCCGGTGATCGCCGCCAGCACCCACTGGCTGGCCCGGGCATACCCCGGTGGGGAGTCGAACACGGTTGCGCACACGCTCTCCGAGCTGCAGGCCCGGCAGGCCGTCACGGTCGCCGCCTGGCTGCGCTACCCGACCGAGATCGACGCCGCGCTCGTCGCGATCGCCGGCCCCGGCGGCTCCGCGCTGCTGGACTGGAAGGCCGGCAGCGAGCCCGAGGACGAGTTCGCCGACGGCGAGGGCTGGCGCACCTGGGTCGACGAGGTCGTCGTCAGCTGGGCCGCGTGCCTGCTCGCCGACCCGATGCTGGCCCGCCGCGGCGTCGACGCGGTGATCGCGGCCGTGCCGGCGCCCACCCCGGCGCCGGAGCCCCGCCCGCGCCCGCACGGCCGCCGGACCGGCGGACTGCCCAGCGAGTTCCGCCGGCTGCTCGCCCCGGACGCCCGCGACCGCGAGGCCGCGGCGCTGCTGCGCCACCCCGACCTGCTGGACCCGATCGCGTCGATGCACCGCGACACCCTGCTCTACCTGCTCGACGCCGAGACTGTGCCTGATGGCCTCGCTCCGCTCGGCGGGGATCGCGCCCTTTGAGTCGTTGTCGAGGGCACCGAAATCGACCACGGCTTCGCCTAGCCGATTTCGGCACCCTCGACAACGACGGGCGCGATCCGTGGTGGCTGAGGTGACACCACTCCGAGTCTTTGCCCGCCCTCTTCGTTCCGGCCCGCTGGGGCGTCCCCCGACGCCCGCCGGACAGCGCGCCTGACCCCCTGCGAAGAGGGATGGAATCGCACGGCCGGCACCCCGTTGTCCTCCTGGGGGTGCCGGCCGTGCGGTCGTCTCAGCTGTCGGCTAGCCGGGCCGGGAAGCCGCCGGTCGCGATCGGGCCCCAGGAGTCGATCGTGACGCGGATCAGGCACTTGCCCTGGTCGACCATGGCCTGCCGGTACTCGTCCCAGTTCGAGTGCTCGCCGGAGATGACCCGGAAGTACTCCACCAGGGGCTCCACGGCGTCGGGCAGGTCGATCACCTCGGCCGTGCCGTCGACCTGGACCCACGCGCCGTTCCACTCGTCGGAGAGCACGCAGACCGTGACCTGCGGGTTGCGCCGGATGTTCGTGACCTTCGCCCGCTCCGGGTAGCTGGAGATCACGATCCGGCCCTCGGCGTCGACGCCGCACGTGTTCGGCGAGGACTGCGGGCGCCCGTCCTTGCGGACCGTCATCAGGATCGCGTGGTGCCGTGGCCGCAGGAACTCCAGCAGCTCCTCGCGGCTCGCGTGCGTGTTCGTGGCGATCGTGCGGGCCATCAGCGCGCCTCCCCGGCGTTCACCGAGTGTGCCTCGGCGGCCCCCGGCGTGCCCGGCCGGCTCGCGTCCACCGGGATCGAGCCCGGGTGCTGCCCGCCACGACCGGTCGTGGCCTGCTCGGCGGAGACCGCGGCGCCGATGATGCCGGCGTTGTTCAGCAGCGTCGCCGCGACGACCGGCGTGCGGATCTCCAGCAGCGGGAAGTACTTGTCGGCCTTCTTGCTGACCCCGCCGCCGATGATGAACAGCCGCGGCGAGAGCAGCATCTCGACGTGACGCAGGTACTTGCTGACCCGATGCGCGAACTTCTCCCAGCTCAGATCCTCCGCCTCGCGGACCCGGTCGGAGGCGATCAGCTCGGCGTCCTTGCCGTCCAGCTCCAGGTGGCCGAGCTCGGTGTTCGGCAGCAGCACGCCGTCGAGGAACAGCGCGGTGCCGATGCCGGTGCCCAGCGTCACCATCATGATCAGGCCGGACTCGTCCCGCCCCGCCCCGAACGCGACCTCGGCCGCGCCCGCCGCGTCCGCGTCGTTGAGCACCGTCACCGGCTTGCCCAGCCGGTCGGTGAACAGCTGCGCGGCCGGCGCGTCGATCCACGACTTGTGCACGTTCGCCGCGGTCCGCGTCACCCCGTCGACGACCACACCGGGGAACGTCACCCCCACGCTGTCGAACCCCTCGAACGTGGCCGCCACCTCGGCGACCGCGTCCACCACGCTCTCCACGTCGGCCGGCTGCGGGGTGGGCACGCGGAACCGCTCGCCGAGCAGCTCGCCGCGCACCGTGTCGACCGGCGCGCCCTTGACGCCCGAGCCGCCGATGTCGATGCCGAGGATGGTCATCCGTGTCTTCCCGTCTTCCCGCTGGTCACTACTGCCGTGCTGGTCCACTGCTGCCGTGTTGGTCCATCACTGACGTGCTGGTCTGTTACTGCCGTGCTGTCTACCACGAAGGTGCGACACCGTAACCGGGCGGACACCCCCGGGGGAATTCGATCCGTAGTTCCCCCATTCACGTGGAGTCACTCATACTTTCGGCTAGGCAGCGCTAGTCTTGTCGGCTAGCGTGACAAGTCAGGACGGTTTCATCGAACGGCTCAATCGAATCGAACGGCTCAATCGGACGGTCGCCGCGTGCGGGCACGGCTCTCTGCCCGCTGATGGAGGACCAGCATGACAGTCATCGAGGCAGACAACAGGCAGCCGCTGGGCGCCCCCGAGACCACCGCGAGCGATCTGCTCGCCGCCATGGCGGTGACCGCGCCGGGCCCCGCGCGGGCGCGACTGAGGGACAGGGCGATCGAGGCGTGGCTGCCTCTCGCCCGGCACCTGGCCAACCGCTACTCCGGCCGTGGCGAGCCCACCGACGACCTGATCCAGACCGCCACCGTCGGTCTGATCAAGGCGGTCGACAAGTTCGATCCCGAGCGCGGGGTCGACTTCGCGGGCTACGCCATCCCGACGATCATCGGCGAGATCAAGAGACACTTCCGCGACCGTACGTGGTCGGTGCGCGTCCCCCGTCGCCTGCAGGAGCTGCGTCTCGCGATCACCGAGGCCAACAGCACGCTCACGCACCGCCTCGGCCGTTCCCCGACCGTCCCGGACATCGCCGGGCACCTGGGCATCGGCGAGGAGGAGGTGCTCGAGGGCCTGGAAGGCGCCCGCGCCTACAACGCCACCTCGCTGTCCACCCCGATCAGCGCCGACGGCTCCACCGAGCTCGGCGACACCCTGGGCGGCGAGGACCACGAGTACGAGCTCGCCGAGACCCGGGTCGCCCTCGGCCCGGCCCTGGCCACCCTGGACGACCGCGAGCAGCGGATCCTGACCCTGCGCTTCTACGGCAACCTGACACAGTCGCAGATCGCCGACCAGATCGGGATCTCGCAGATGCACGTGTCGCGCCTGCTGACCAAGGCCCTGGCCAAGCTCCGCTCCCAGCTCGCCGCCGACCTGTAACCACCCAGCGACACCCCACCCCTCAGCGCCCGCCGGTCCCGCCCGGCTGGTGCTGACGGGTGTTTCTGGCCCGCTTCACAGCCGTGAGTGCCAGCTCGCTGTGTCCGGCTGGCGTTGAGGGGTGCTTCGGGCCCGGGTTGCACCCGTGAGTGCCAGCTCGCTTCGTCCGGCCCTGGTGGTGAGGGGTGCTTCGGGTCTGCCGGGCAGCCCTCAGCGCCGGCTCGTCGGGGCCGGCTGGTCCCGGCTCCGGCTCGCGGTGCGCTCGTGCTGCTCAGCTGGTTCTCATGGACGTTATGAGGGACGAATAACGTCCATGAGAACCAGCTGGGACCGGGGCCGCGTCTCGGCGGTGACCCGATGCGGGCCTCGCGTGTGCCCGGGTCGCGCACCAGGCCACGGACGTCGCCTCCGGTCGCGGGCCGCGTCTGATCACGGGCGTGTGGTCGCGGGCCGCGTGTGGTCACGGGTCGCGTGTGGTCGCGGGGCGCCTTCGGCGGTCTTTGGTTTGAGCGTGCCCAGCCGCGGAGGCCGCCCTGGAGGGCTTTGCGTTCTGGGCCGGCCACGGCCCTGCGAAGCCCGCAAGGGTCCCCGCGGGAGCGACGATCCGGACCACAGCGAAGGCAGGATATGAAGATCTTGACTTTGGTGGAAACGCCGCCCACCTGACTGAACGTTCAGGTGGGCGGCGGGATGCCCGGCCACCGGGAAGGCGGCCGGATCATCGGCAAGAACGGGGCGCGGCTTACTGTGCGCCGCTGGTCTGCCAGTTCAGGCGGACCAGCAGGGCCTTGGCCTCGTCGGCCACCTCGGCGTCGGCGAGGACCGCGTACTGGGCGGCCTGCAGCGAGCTGCGCGAGGTGAAGTCGCGCCGGCCGCCGGTCGCGGCGTGGGCGATCGCGCCGAAGATGGCGCCCCAGACCGCGCCGATCAGGACCGTGGTGAGGATGACCGCGAACCAGTTGGAGTCGCTGAACAGGCCGAACAGCACGCCGATGAAGAGACCGAACCAGGCGCCGCTGGCCGCGCCGGCGAGGGCCGCGCGGCCGACGGTGAGGCGGCCGAGGACGTTCTCGACGAGGCGCAGGTCGGTGCCGATGATCGAGGTGCGCTCGACCGGGAACTTGTTGTCGGAGAGGTGGTCGACGGCCCGCTGGGCGAGCGCGTACTCGGGGTAGCTGCCGACGACGACGGTGGGACCGGCCGGCCCGGGAACGCCGAGGGTCTGCGCGGGCAGCTGGGGGACGCCGGCCGGGCCGGGCGGGACGGTTCCGGCGGTCTGCGGCGCCGCGGCGGCCGGGTCGTCCTGCGGAGTGGTGGGGTTGGTCATCGGACTTTGCCTCCCTGCTCGGGCAACGGGTCACCGGCGGTGAGCCGCACCCAGAAATAGAACGTTCCGGCAGTCGCGGCCATGATCGCCACCACACCGGTCAGGAACGCGAAACGGCCGGACACCAGATCCGGCATGACCCGCTCGGACATGGCCACCGCGGCGAGGCCGAACACGCAGGCCGCGGTGCAGATGGCGCCGACCAGAGCGAGGGGCAGCGTGGCGACGCGGGCGGGGGTGATCGACGCGCGCGGGCCGGCCGAGCGGCGCAGCCGGATCACCCACATGATCAACGAGCCGCAGGCCAGGACGATGAGCAGCGCCGCGATGGTGTCGCTGGGGCGGTGCCACTCGGCCCACACGGTGGCGACCGCGACGACCGCGACGTAGGCCGCGCCGAGCAGGCCCATCGCGCCGCGCAGCGCCCGCGGGAACGCCATGACCAGCACGAACGCGACCGATGCGGCGGCCGCCGTGTGCCCGCTGGGGAACGAGTTGGACATCGCGGTGCCGTCCAGGTCGGGGCGGTCCAGGTGGGCCTTGAGCTGCTGCGCCGCGACGTTCGCGGCGACGACCAGCACTGCGACGCCGATCGACAGGTCGACACGCCTGCGCAGGATGCCGACGACGGCGGCGATCACGCAGACGATCCCGAGGATGACGAACTGGGTGGCGTTGAGCGTCCGGCTGAGCACCTCGCTGACCTGCGGGTGGTGTATATCACCACCGCGCATGGCGGCGCTATCTATCGTCTGGCCGAGCCCTGTACGGATGAAGACGCGGTAGACCAGGAACGCCCCGGCCGCCGCCAGCAGTGCTGTGACCAGCGGAGATATGGCGTGCCATCCACCGGTCGCCGAGCTCTCGCCGGGTCGTGCTGCACGTGTTGCGACCGCCGTCATGCCTCTCCCTGATCTTGCCCGTTGGTCTGGGTGTGGACACGCCCTTTCCCCGTCCCGCGATTTTCCAAGCGTGGCAACCCACGCGCACCCGGACACGTCCCTGTTCCGCAACGGCCCGATCGCACTGTCATACGGACGCCGACCGGAACGAAGGGGACGTTTACATGAGGCACAGCTCCCGACGACTGCTCACCGGCACGCTGCTGGTGCTTGCCGCCGGGGCCGGGCTGGGCGCTGCCCCGTCGGCCGCCCAGGCAGCCGGCGTGACCGCCGTCGTCGACGTGAACAGCCAGCTCAAGGTGCGGGCCACGCCGTCGCTCGCGGCCGCGATCAAGGGAACTCTGCACGACGGGCAGAAGGTGACCGTGGTCTGCTCGGTGACCGGCCAGAACGTGCGCGGCAAGCTGCGCACGACGGCCACCTGGGACCGGCTGACCAACGGGTACTACGTGTCCGACTCGTACCTCACGAGCGCCAAGAAGATCCCGTCCTGCGGGGCGGCGCCGGTGGCCGAGAAGGTCAAGGCCAAGCCGGTGGTCAAGGCGACGACCCCGGCCTACGTCGCCGGCAAGGTCCGGACCGCTGACGGCCCGGTGAACGTGCGGACCACGCCGTCGGCGGCCGGGGTGCCGGTGCGCAAGGTCGTCAACGGGGCCGCGGTGCAGCTGGTCTGCACCGTGCCCGGGTCCGGCGTGAAGGGCACCGTCCGCACCACGAACCTGTGGGACCGGCTCAGCGACGGACGGTACCTCTCGCACGCGTACGTCGTCTCCGCCGACCTCAAGCCGTGCGCGCCGTCGTCCACGACCGCGCCGTCCACGCCCACGGCGACCCAGGCCCAGTTCATCGCGGCGGCGGTGTCCGGGGCGCAGGCCGGCTGGCGTCAGTACGGCGTCCCGCCGTCAGTCACGATCGCCCAGGCCATCCTGGAGTCCGGCTGGGGCCGCAGCGGGCTCGCCGCGGTGGACCGGAACTACTTCGGGATCAAGTGCCAGAACGGTGCGTACGGCACGCTGGCGAACGGCTGTCACGTCTACGCGACGACCGAGTGCGACAAGGCCGGGAAGTGCTTCCCGATGTCGGACGCGTTCCGGACGTACGCCACGATGGCCCACTCGTTCCGGGACCACGGCAACTTCCTGAAGGTCAACAAGCGGTACACGCCGGCGTTCGCCTACACCAAGGACGCCAACAACTTCATCTGGCAGGTGTGGAAGGCCGGGTACGCCACCGACCCGAACTACTACACCAAGGTCACCGGCATCATGACCGCGTTCAACCTCTACAAGTACGACACCTGGAAGTGATCGCACAGCCCCCGTTGGCCGAAGTCCGGCCGACGGGGGCGTTTTGCGGCTTACGCTCCTTATGGTGAAGTGGAGGGACGTCCGGTACACCGGCCCGGCGCTGGCCACGGCCGTGGTGCTCTGCGGCCTGCTGGCCACGCTGCTGACCGTGGCCGGCCTGCGCGCCGCCCAGCGGGAGAACACCCGCCGGGTGATGGACCAGCGCGCCCAGATGGCCGTCGCCGCGGTCCACAAGGAGACCGACCGCTACCGGATCCTGCTCGAGACCGTCGCCGCCGGCCTGGCCACCGACGACGAGGTCACCTGGGACGACTTCGATCGGGCGAGCTCGCCGCTGGAGTCGGCCGACCTGCTCGGGGTGGTCGCGGTCGCCTACGTCGTCCCGGTCACCACCCCCGGCGTCCCGGCCGCCCAGCAGCGCTGGCGCGCGGCCGGCGCGAACGGGCTGACCCTGAACCCGGACCGGGGCGCGGACGAGCACTACTTCGCGGTCCTCACCCGGATGCTCAACGACCAGGACGCTCCCACCGCCTCGGCCGGCGCGGACCTGGGCGGGGTGCCGCAGCCCGCGGACGCCCTGCGAACCGCGCGGCAGACCGGCGCGAGCACGGTCTCCGACACGTACGTGCTGCTCCGCGACCGTAATCGGCCCGCCGGCGAGCGCCAGCACTCGTTCCTGTTCGCGGCCCCGGTCCTGACCCGTGCCAACGATCCGGTGTTCCACGGCTGGGTGGTCCTCGGCATGCGCGGCGGCGACTTCCTCTCCGGCGTGCTGAAGACGGTCAGCCAGGGCCAGCTCCAGGGCAGCCTGGTGGCGCTCAACAGCGACGGCGGTCGCGCCGAGATCGCCCGGCTGCACGTGCCCGGCGACCCGGACCTGAGCCGCTCGGTGACGATCCCCGTCGCCGACCACGTGTGGGAGCTGAGCCTGCAGGCGGACTCGGGCCGGCTCCCGGGCGCCGGCGGCCACCTGCCGGGCATCGTCCTGGCCGGTGGGTTCGTCCTCACCGCGCTGTTCGCCGGGCTGGTCTACGTGCTGGCGACCGGCCGCGCCCGGGCCCGTGAGCGGGTCGAGCAGGCCACCGCCGAGCTGCGCGGCGCCGAGGCGGAGAGTCACAAGCACGCCGCGCTGCTCGGCGCGATCATGACGACGATCGGGGACGGGGTCAGCGTCGTCGACGGCAGTGGCCGCGTCCTGCTGGAGAATCCGGCCGCGCAACGACTGATGGGCGTGACCGAGTCCAGCGACGACCCGCAGACGTGGCAGGAGCACTACGGCGCGTTCCGGGCGGACGGCGTCACGCCGATGACGATCGACGAGATGCCGCTGATCCGGGCCATGCGCGGCGAGCCGGGAGTCACCGGTGAGGTGCTCATCCGCAACGCCGGGCGGCCCGACGGCGTGCTGCTCGGCATCGACGCGCGGCCGCTCGACCCGAGCGCCGGGCAGCGCGGGGCGGTCGCGGTCTTCCGGGACATCACCGACCTGCGGCAGTACGAGAAGGACCTGGCGATCTTCGCCGGCGTGGTGGCGCACGACCTGAAGTCCCCGCTGGCCATCGTGCGCGGGCACTGCGAGCTGGCCCTGGACGACCCGGGCGACGTGGCCGAGGTGCGCGCCGCGCTGACCCGGATCGTGCGCGCGGTCGACCGGATGGACACCCTGATCGAGACGCTGCTGGCGTACAGCACCGCCCGGGACGCCCCGCTGAACCTGACCGATCTCGACCTGGAGCCGCTGGTCCGCGACGTGCTCCAGGAACGGGCCGCGAGCCTGCGCAGCACCGGCGGGCCCGAGCCGGAATGGACGGTCGGGCCGCTGCCCGCCGTCCACGCCGATCCGGCGATGCTCCGGCACGTGCTGGACAACCTGATCGGCAACGCCTTCAAGTACGTGCGCCCGGGCACCGTGCCCCGCGCCGGCGTCACCGCCGAGGAGGCCGCGCCCGGCTGGGTGCGGATCCGGGTGACGGACGCCGGCATCGGCATCCCGGACGTGGACAAGGCCCGCGTCTTCGACTCGTTCCACCGGGCGCCCGGCTCGGCCGGTTACGCCGGAACGGGCCTGGGCCTGGCCATCTGCCGTCGCGTCGTGGAACGGCACGGCGGGGAGATCGGCGTCGAGGACGACCCCGGTGGAGGCAGCCGCTTCCACTTCACCCTGCCGGCCGCAGTCGACCAGGAGGAGACCGACATGAAGCACATCCCGACCGAGCCCGTGGAAGAGGACGACGCGCAGGTGCGTGCCGCGCTGGAACGGGCGCTCGCCGAACGTGCCGCGATCATGGACAGCCGGCTGCCCGGCCTGGCCGCGCTGCCCGCCGCCGAACCATCGGCCCACGATCCGGCGGCGGCACGCCTGCGCGCGCCCGTGGATTGAGCCGGCGGGTCAGGTGGTCGCGCCGTCGGGGGTGGCCCGGGGGAGCAGGGCCGCGATCAGGTCCAGCAGTTGGGCCGGGAGGAACGGCTTGAGCAGCGTGGCGGACGCCCCGGCCTCGCTGGCCTGGGAGTCGCCGGGCATCAGGGAACCGCTGGCCACCACGATCGGGATGTGTCGCAGGTCGTCGTCGGCCCGGATCGCCCGGCACAGGTCGAGACCGGTCATCCGCGGCATGTCGACGTCCGTGACGACCAGATCCGGACGATGCTCACGGACCGCGGCCAGGGCGCTCGCCCCGTCGGCGGCGACCACCACCCGGTGCCCGGCGCGTTCCAGGGAACGCTTCAACACGTACCGGATGTCGTCGTGGTCCTCTGCGACAACGATCACCCTCGACCTCGATTCGGTTATCTGGATCCCGTCAACCGGGATACCGATTCAGCCGTCCTGAGGACACGGGGTCGATCCGTTCGGATGATCTGTCCATCTTGACCTTTCGGCACAGTGGCCGGATGGAAGAAGTGGATCAGGGCGCTCCCGAGCCGCGGCGCCGTGGGTGGTACAAGCGCCGGCCCGCGTGGCAGAAAGCCCTGATCATGCTCGGGGCGCTGGTCCTGATCGTCTCGTCGGGTGTGGCCGGTGGCGGTTACTACCTGGTCGACCGGTACTCCGACAAGGTGGACCGCGCTTCGTTGCTGCCCCCGGCGGCGCCGGAGGAGGCCGAGCAGTCGAAGAGGAACTGGGAGTCCGGCCCGCTGAACCTGCTGCTGCTCGGCAGTGACTCGCGGGCCGCCGTGCCGGGCGGGACGAGCCCGATCGGGGAGCGCTCGGACACCATCATGCTGGTGCACATCGCGCGCGGCCGGGACCGGGCGACGATCATCTCGATCCCGCGCGACAGCTACGTCGACGTGCCCGCCGGTGGACCCTGGAAAGGCGGGAAGAACAAGATCAACTCCGCTTTCGCGTACGGCGGAGCCGCGCTGACCGCCACCACGGTGCGTCACCTGACCGGCATCCCGCTGGACGGCGCCCTGATCGCGAACTTCGCCAGCATCCGGGACCTCGTCGACGCCGTCGACGGGGTGAACGTCTGCGTCCCGTACGACGTGAGGTCGACCTTCTCCGACCGGGAGTGGAAGCAGGGCTGCCACGACATGAACGGCGAGGTTGCCGAGGAGTTCATGCGGCAGCGCTACGACGTGCCCGGTGGCGACTTCGGCCGGATCAAGAACCAGCAGCTCGTGGTCCAGTCCGTGATCAGGAAGGTGGCCGAGCGGAACCTGCTCTACAAGCCGCTCGAACTCGACACGCTGCTCGGCATCGCGGCCGAGTCGCTGACCGTCGACGAGAATCTCGACCTGCGTGACCTGGCCTTCGCCGTCCGTGACATCCGGCCGGGCAGCATCGGGTACGCGACCGTGCCGTACACCTCGGCGGACCTGAAGACCCCGGCCGGTGCCGCGGTCCAGCTCGACACCGCGGCCGCCACCGCGATGTTCGCCGCGGTCAGGAACGACACGATCGACCAGTGGCTGGCCGACAACCCGCCCGCCCCGTAACCGGGGCGGCGTTAATCACCAGGCGTTTCTGGCCGGATCCGCCTATCCTTGTGCGCGCCATGTCGACATCGCCTTCATCAGAGCTCCGCAGCCGGATCTCCCAGCTCCTTCCCCGTGACGAACACCGGCTCGGCCGCCGCCTCGAAGGCACCAGACGGATCCGCGACGACGGTGCGAAAGCCGCCGCCCTCGCCGAGATCACCGCCGAGGTCGAGGCGGCCGAGTCGCGCCGCGAGAGCCGGGCCGCCGCCGTGCCTCCCATCACGTACCCGCAGGCATTGCCGGTCAGCGCCCGCAAGGACGACATCGCCGCCGCGATCCGCGACCACCAGGTGGTGGTCGTGGCCGGCGAGACCGGGTCGGGCAAGACCACCCAGATCCCGAAGATCTGCCTCGAGCTGGGCCGCGGGGTGCGCGGCCAGATCGGGCACACCCAGCCACGCCGGATCGCGGCGCGCACGGTCGCCGAGCGCATCGCCGAGGAGCTGGACCGGCCGCTCGGGTCCACGGTCGGCTACAAGGTCCGCTTCACCGATCAGGTCGGCGACGACACGCTGGTCAAGGTGATGACCGACGGCATCCTCCTCGCGGAGATCCAGACCGACCGGATGCTGCGGCGCTACGACACCCTGATCATCGACGAGGCGCACGAGCGCAGCCTCAACATCGACTTCATCCTGGGCTATCTGCGGGACCTGCTGCCCCGGCGGCCCGACCTCAAGCTGATCATCACGTCGGCGACGATCGAGACGCAGCGCTTCGCCGAGCACTTCGCGGACGCGGACGGCAAGCCCGCGCCGGTGATCGAGGTCTCCGGCCGGACCTATCCCGTGGAGGTCCGCTACCGCCCGCTGGTCACCACCACCGTGATCGACGATGACGAGGTCCGCGAGGAGCCGATCGACCAGACCGAGGGCATCTCGGCCGCCGTCGACGAGCTGCCCACCGACGGCGACATCCTGGTGTTCCTCTCCGGCGAGCGGGACATCCGGGACACCGCCGACGCGCTGGAGAAGAAGAACCTGCGGAACACCGAGATCATCCCGCTGTACGGCCGGCTCTCCGCGGCCGAGCAGCACAAGGTCTTCGAACGCCACGCCGCCCGGCGGATCGTGCTGGCCACCAACGTCGCCGAGACGTCGCTGACCGTGCCCGGCATCCGCTACGTGATCGACCCCGGCACCGCCCGGATCAGCCGCTACTCCCACCGGCTCAAGGTGCAGCGACTCCCGATCGAGGCGGTGTCGCAGGCCAGCGCGAACCAGCGCAAGGGCCGCTGCGGGCGTACGTCGGACGGCATCTGCATCCGCCTCTACTCCGAGGAGGACTTCGAGGGCCGCCCCGAGTTCACCGAGCCGGAGATCCTGCGGACGAACCTGGCCTCGGTCATCCTGCAGATGACCAACCTGGGCCTGGGCGACCTCGGGAAGTTCCCGTTCATCGACCCACCGGACAAGCGCAACATCACCGACGGCGTCAAGCTCCTGGAGGAGCTCGGCGCGCTCACCGGCGGCAAGCTCACCCCGATGGGCCGCCAGCTCGCCCAGCTCCCGGTCGACCCGCGCCTGGCCCGCATGGTCATCGAGGCCGACAAGCAGGAGTGTGTCGCCGAGGTCATGGTGATCGCGGCCGCGCTGTCGATCCAGGACCCGCGCGAGCGTCCCGCCGAGAAACAGCAGCAGGCCGACGAGAAGCACTCCCGGTTCGTCGACAAGGAATCGGACTTCTTCACGTACCTGAACCTGTGGCGCTATCTGCGGGAGAAACAGCGGGAACTGTCCGGGAACCAGTTTCGCCGGCTGTGCCGTTCCGAATTCCTGAACTATCTGCGGGTCCGGGAATGGCAGGACATCTACACGCAGTTGCGGTCGGTCGTCCGTACGCTCGATCTGTCCCTGAAAGAGGACTGGGAAGCGGGAGTCGCGCCGCAGCCGGTGCACACCGCATTGCTCGCGGGCCTGCTCAGCCACATCGGGTTCAAGGACCCGGAGAAGCGGGAGTACCTGGGTGCCCGCGGCGCGAAGTTCGCCGTCTTCCCCGGCTCGGTGCTCTTCAAGCGGCAGCCGAAGTGGATGATGTCGGCCGAGCTCGTCGAGACCAGCCGCCTGTGGGCCCGGGTCAACGCGCGGATCGAGCCGGAATGGGCCGAGAAACTCGCCCCGCACCTGGTCAAGAGCTCCTACAGCGAGCCGCACTGGGACCGGAAGATGGGCGCCGTGATGGCCTTCGAGAAGGTCATGCTCTACGGCTTGCCGATCGTCCCGCGACGGCGCGTGCAATACGGAAGAATCGACCCGGTCGTCGCCCGCGAGCTGTTCATCCGGCACGCGCTGGTCGAGGGCGACTGGGAGACGCACCACAAGTTCTTCGACGCGAACCGGCGGTTGCTGAAGCAGATCACCGAGATCGAGAATCGTGCCCGGCGGCGGGACATCGCGGTCGACGACGAGACGGTCTACGCCCTCTACGACGCGCGCATTCCGGCCGATGTCGTCTCGTCGCGGCATTTCGACGGCTGGTGGAAGAAAGCCGGCCGGGAGAATCCGGAACTGCTGCATTTCACCCGTGAGGATCTCGTCAACGCGGGCCGGGACACCATCGACCCGAACGCTTTCCCGGACGCGTGGCTGGCGGCCGGCGTGAAACTGCCGCTGACCTACGAGTTCGAGCCGACGTCGCACGCCGACGGCGTCACCGTCCGGATCCCGCTCGACCTGATCAACAAGGTGAGCGCGGACGACTTCGGCTGGTCGGTGCCCGGCTTCCGCAAGGACGTCGTGATCGCGCTGATCCGCGCCCTGCCCAAGGCGCTGCGCACCAGCTTCGTCCCGGTGCCGGACTGGGCCGAGGCGGTGCTCGCCCGGATCCCGGCACGCCGCGGCGCGCTGCCCGACGCGGTCGGCGACGAGCTGCGGCGGCTCACCGGGACGATCGTGCCGCGCGACACCTGGCGTCCCGACCAGGTCCCCGAGCACCTGCGGATGAACTTCCGGATCGTCAACGAGGCCGGCGAAGTCGTCGGCGAGGGCCGTGACCTGGAAGTGCTGCGCCGCCAGCTCGCGCCGAAGGTGCAGGCCACCATCTCGCGCGCGGCCGGCGCCCTGGAACGCACCGGCATCACCACCAACGACTTCGGCGCGATCCCGCGCCGGGTGGTGCAGAACCGCGGGGGGTACGACGTCAACGTCTGGCCCGCCCTGGTCGACGAGGGCACGAGCGTCGGCGTCAAGGTGTTCGAGACCGAGCCGGAGCAGCGCATCGCGATGCGGGCCGGCACCCGTCGCCTGCTGCTGCTCACGTTGCCGCCGGCCGCGCGATTCCTGCAGGGGCGCCTGGACAATCGCGCGAAACTGGAGCTGTCCCGGGCCAACCCGTACCGGTCGATCGCCGACCTTCTCGACGACTGCGCGGGCGCGGCGGTGGACCGGCTCGTCGCCGACGCGGGCGGCCCGGTCTGGTCGTCGGTCGAGTTCGCCTCGCTGCGCGACACCGTCCGGGAGGACCTGGTCGACGCGGTCGCCAACGTCGTCACGCAGGTGCAGGCCGTGCTCGCCACGGCGTACGAGGTGGACCAGCGGCTGCGCGCCTACAAGGACCCGATGCTGCTCGCCTCGCTCTCCGACATCCGGGTACAGCTCAAGGGCCTGGTGTACCCGGGGTTCGTGACCGAGACCGGGTGGAAACAGCTGCACCACCTGCCGCGGTACCTGCGCGCCGTCTCGTACCGGCTGGACCGGCTCGGCGGCGGCCTCGGGCGCGACCGGCAGCTCACCACCCAGATCCACGAGATCGAGGCGGAGTACCGCGAGCTGAAGGCCGAGGCGCCGCGGGGCGGGCCGGCCGAGGACGGGTTGCGGGAGATCCGCTGGATGATCGAGGAGCTGCGGGTGAACTTCTTCGCGCAGACCCTCGGAACCGCCTACCCGGTCTCGGACAAGCGCATCTTCAAGGCGATGGACGCCCTGCCGCTCTGAGAAGAGTTGCAGGTCGGTGCGCCTGCGGTGCCGTTGGGTCACACCTCTGTCGTGGCCCGGCGGCGCCGTTTAGGTTTCTCCGCATGACGAACGAGAGCATCGCCTTCGCCGCCGCCACTGTTTCCGCCGACACCTACCTCGACGAGATGATGGCCCGCGTCGGGGTGGACGGGCTCACCGCCGCGCTCGCCGCGCCCGGCCTGCTCGCGCTCGTCGACCAGCACGCGGCCGCCGTCCGGGAGGCCCTGCTCGGAGCCGGGCGCGGGATCGACGCCGAGGGGCTCGCGGCGTACGCGCGCAGCATCGTCGCCGGGTCGGTCCGGATGCGCCGTCCGCTCCCGGCGCCGGGCTGCGCACCGACCACCGTCGAGGGCTGGGCGAACGCGGGGTGGCCGCTGCTGCGACTCGTCGCGGTGTGCCTGATCGCGGAGTCGGCGGGACTTCTCTGACCCGTACGATCTACTTGAGCGCGTTGATTACCCCCCAAACCGGCATGATCGGGCATGTTTGGGGCATGAACTTGCTCAAAATCTCTGCACTTGGTCTCTTGGCGATCCCGGCCCTGGCCGCCCCCGCGGCCGCCGCGCCGCGCGAGGCAGCGCCGCCGGCCCTGGTCGCCCGCTACAACTTCGACGGCGGCGCGACCGCCGGGAAGATCTCCGACCTCTCCGGCAAGGGGACGAACCTGACCGTCCGCGGCGCCGACAACGGCACCGTCGCGATCAACACCGAGGGCGCCGGCCGCTACGCCGCGTTCCCCGTCCCGTGCGCCACCACCGCCCCCTGCGCCCGCGCGATCCTGGAGGCGCCGAACAGCCCGGACCTCAACCCGGGCGTCCGCACCTTCCGCTGGGCCGCCAGCGTGCGGGTCACCGCCGCCCAGATGAAGGGCAAGGCGAACATCATGCAGAAGGGCCTGGCCGGCGCCGAGAGCGTCTGGAAGATGCAGCTCACCGGCAAGACCGGCCGCGCCCAGTGCGCGATGACCGGCAAGGGGACGACGCAGGCCTTCACCGCGACGTCCGCCAAGCCGATCGCCGACGGCGCCTGGCACAAGATCGTCTGCGAGCGCACGGCGACCACGCTGAGCGTCTCCGTCGACGGTGTCCCCGGCACCAAGGTCACCATCCCGGCGACCCTGTCCGTCGACAACACCATGCCGCTGCGCATCGGAGGCCCGAACTTCGGCGCGTCCAGCGACATGTACCACGGCCAGCTCGACGACGTCTACATCCAGGTCGGCTGAGCTCCGCTTTCCTGTCACGGGCCGGCTTCCCCGCCGGCCCGTCCGCTTTTCCCGTACGTCGTGAGCCCGCAAGTAATTCGCTGGCGTGCCCGCCGGTGCGGGCATAGGTCCGGATCTCCGGCGGGCCCGCGCGGGCCGCGTCGCCGGTGCCCCGTCCAGTCGCACCTACGCCTTCCGCCGAAGCTGACCGAACACCGCCGGCGCTGCGGTCCGCACTCCCGCTCGCGGCTCGCGGTAGCCGGCTGGCGCTCACGGTCGTTCGCGAGCCCGAAAACAACCGTGAGCGCCAGCCACTCCCCGTGACGGCTGCGGCCGCGGTTCGGGGTGGCCGGCTGGTGCTGAGGGTTGTCTTCGGGCCCGAAAACAACCCTCAAGACCAGCCGGGGGCGGTGAGCGGGGCTGGTCAGGGAGTGGGGAGAGTCTCCAGGGACCGGTTCAGGGTGGCGGTGGCCTTGGGGAAGTCGATGAGCTGGTCACGGACCAGGCGCAGGCCGGCCGTCAGCGCGGCGATCGGCACGCCACGAGCCGTGAGGACCCCGGCGGTCCAGGTGGTGAAGTCCAGGAAGATCTGCGGCTCGTCGACGTAGAGCGACGCGGCCAGGAAGTCGGCGATGTGGCCGAAGTCCTCCATCGTCGCTTCCCGCTGCTGCTCGTCGTAGTCCTGGACGGCCGGGACCACCACCGCCAGGCGCTGCATCGCCGTCTCGATCAGCTGCGGGCGGGACCGGACGAGATGCGTGTACTCCTCGTCGCCGAGGAAGTCCGCCAGGTGCGACGGGAAGTCCGGGGCCGGCGGCGGTGGCCAGTCCGACGCCAGGCGGATGACCGCCTCCTCGGCAGTGGCCGCCCAGGCGTCAGCGCCGAGGCGTTCCGCGTAGCGGCTGCCGGCGCCGAAACCGCGGCCACCGGCGATCACCGGGACCCCGGCGGCGCGGCAGGCGGTGATGGCGGCGTGGGCGCGGGGGAGCCGGGTCGGGATCATGCAGCTGAGGGCCACCGCGTCCGGCCCGGTCTGGTGCAGGTGGGTGATCAGGTGCGGGCCGGGGACGCTCGCCCCGAGGAAGTCGACCCGCCAGCCGTCCATCCGCAGCAGCTCGGCGAGGATGCGCGCGGGCAGGCCGTGCCATTCGCCGTCGACGCAGGCCAGGGTGATCCGGCCACGGCGGGCGGTGGTGCGCAGGCGTCCGGCGACCACGGCCAGGACACGTTCGTTGACAGCGGTGGCGGCGTGCTCGCGGGCGACCGACCACTCGTTGGCGGCCCACAGCTCACCGACCCGGCCCTGACTGCCGCCGATCAGGTCGACCATGATCCGTTGCGCGGGCACGCCCTGGTCGAGCAGGGACACCGCCAGATCACAGGCGCCCTGCTCGTCACCGTCCCCGATCAGGTGCAGGTACCGCTCGACGAGGTCGGGATCGTGGAGGGATCGGGTCGGAGCCGACGTGATCATGCCAGGGACATACCCATCATGCGCGTGGCCGGACCCTGCGATCGCCACCCCGGGCGGCCGTCAGGTACGGCGACTGGTTGCGCGCACCGCCCCCGCGCAGGGTCAGCGGTGTCCGGGTGTGCGCGCGGACGGCCAGCATGGCGATGTCGTCGGTGACCCCGCCGTGCACCCAGTCGGAGACGAGCTGGCGCAGCCGCTCCAGGGTGACCGCGCCGGGCAGCCCCGCGCACTCGGCGAGGGCACGCCGCAGCCGGGCCTCGCCGAACTGCTCGGCGCCGGACGGGCCGCCCCGGGCCTCGGTGAGCCCGTCGCTGTAGAGCAGGCACAGCTCACCGGGCGCGAGCTCGACGGTGGCGGGCCGCACCGACGTGTGCGGCATGACCCCGATCAGCGTGCCGGTGGCCGGGACCTCCTCGACCGTGCCGTCGCCGCGCAGCACCAGCGGGGGCGGGTGACCGCCGCTGGCCAGCTCGAGCCGGATCCGCCCGTGGTCGGCCCGGGTCACCGAGCCGATCACCAGGGTGACGAACCGCTGACGCCGGCCGGACTCGGTCAGCGCCTGGTTGAGCACCCGCAGCATGGTTTCCGGACCGGCCTTGAGCACGCGCAACGCGCGCAGCGTCTGGCGCACCTTGCCGGTCATCACGGCCGCCTCGGGCCCGGTGCCGCACACGTCGCCGAGCGCGACGACAGTGTCCGGGCTGGTCTCGGACGGGCCGAAAGCCTCGTAGAAGTCGCCGCCGACCAGCATCGTCTCGCGGGCCGCCTGGTAGGACCCGGCGAGCTCGAAGCCCTCGGTCTGCGGCAGCTCGGGCGGCAGCAGGTCGGCCTGCAGGACCGAGGCCGTGTCGACCTGCTCCTGGTAGAGGGTGGCCGCGGCGAGAGCGGCCCCGGCCCGGGTCGCGAAGACGCGGGCGAGCGCCTCGTCCTCCGGGGAGAAGGTGGCGTGCTCGCCGGCCTTGGCCAGGATCAGCACGCCGGCCGGCTCGGCGTTGCCCGGCAGCGGGGTCACCAGCAGCGCGCCGATCGGCCCGAACGCGGCCGGGAAGAGCCAGTCCGGCGCCTGCGACGCGTCCAGCCAGCGGCTCGGGATGGGCGGGAAGCCGTCGATCACCTCGCGCAGGCCCGGCACCTCACCGAGCCGGTGCTCGCCGAGCGAGCCCTCCTCGATCGTGTGACCGGGCAGTGCCCGGGTGAAGGCGCTCTGACGTTTGTCCGGCGGGAGGATGACGACGGCCGCGTCGGCCAGGTGCTCGACGGCGAGCTGCACGGTGGTGCGGCGCACGCGACGCAGGTGCAGCGAGGCGGAGAGCCGGCGGCCGGCGTCGGCGAGGAACGCGGCGCGGGCCCGCTCGGCCTCCAGGGCCGCCGTCCGCTCGTGCTCGTCGGTGTGGTCCCGGAAGAACCACGCGTAGTGGTCGTCGTCGAGCGCGCGGCGCAGCCCGTACAGAAATCGGCCCTCGTGCTCGGACCGGAAGGAATCGATGCCGGCACTCGCGGCAGCGGCCAGCTCGGGCAGCGGCGCCGCGGTCAGTCGATCTCCCGGCCGCAGGCCCGGGATCAGGCCGAGGGCGGCCGGGTTCGCCAGCAGGACCGTGTCGTCAGCGGCGGAGCAGAGCAGCATCGCCTCGGTGGCCGCCGTGAAGGCGGCCTCCAGCAGGAACGGTGTGACCACGGCACCCGGCACATGCGAAGCCAAGGGTCCCTCCCGTCTCCCCGCCGAGTCGTGCAGAACTACACCAGCCTACGGGGTTCATCGGTGAAACGGGCATCGCGTCTGCCCCGGCGACGCCGTTCAGCGTCGCAGATCGACGACGATCGGGGCGTGGTCGGAGGGGCCCTTGCCCTTGCGGGCCTCGCGATCCACCACGGCATCCGTCACCGCGGCGGCCAGCCCGGCGTCGGCGTAGACGTGATCGATCCGCATGCCCTTGTTCTGATGGAACATCCCGGCGCGGTAATCCCAATAGGTGAACGGGTGGTCGCCCTTCATGGCGCGGGCCGGCACGTCGGTGAGCCCGAGGTCGCGCAGCGCGGCGATCGCCTCCCGCTCCGGCGGCGTGACGTGGGTCGACCCGGCGAACACGGCGGGGTCCCAGACGTCGGCGTCGGCGGGGGCCACGTTGAAGTCGCCGGCGACGATCAGGGGACCGGCTGCCAGGTCCTCGGCGAGCGTCTGGCGCAGGGCGCGCAGCCACTCCAGCTTGTAGGTGTAGTGCGGGTCGTCCGGGGTGCGGCCGTTGGGAACGTACACCGACATGAATCTGATCTTGTCGCAGACGGCCGCGATCGCGCGCGCCTCGGGATCGGGGAAGCCCGGCTCCCCGGGGAATCCGCGCCGGACCTCGGAGAGCCCGACACGGGAGAGGATCGCGACACCGTTCCAGCGGCCCTGCCCGTACGCGGCGGTCTCGTACCCCAGCTCGGCGACCTCGGCGGACGGGAAGGCGTCCTCGCCGACCTTGGTCTCCTGCAGCAGCAGCACGTCGGGGACGGTCGTCGCGAGCCAGTCGAGCAGGCGGGGCAGCCGGGCCTTGACGGAGTTGACGTTCCAGGTGGCGAAGCGCATCAGCCCATTATCGGCGTGGTGGCAGCCCACCGCGGGACGCGGCGACCAGTGCCACGGCGAGTCCGCTGACCAAGGCGAGCAGCAGGGCGGCGAGCCAGAGCGCGTGGCCCTCGGCGCCGATGAGATCTGACATGCGCCACCTCCTCAGGTGATCGGGATCACCCCCGGCAAATCCGTGAGCGCATAATGCCGGACTTGCCGGCGCGGCACCAGTGGGGCTGACAAGTTTGTTCTCGGAGCGGGACGACACGACGGGGGCGCGGGGACCAGCACCAGTTGCCCCGGATGATCGGCCTGATCCTGAGCCGGATCTCCGGCAAGGCCGTGCTCACCCGCCTCGACGCCGGCCGCCAAGGGCGCAATGCCCGCGAGCCGGAGGCGACGCCGGTAAGCACAGCGACGCCGGTAAGCACAGCTCAATCGCGGCGGTGGCGGCCCGAGTTGGTGATCGTCGTGACCGGCAGCGGAACCTCGGGGAGCGCCGCCGTCAGGTGCCAGCGTTCGGCGAACTCCTGCGCCGGGACCGCCTTGCCCCACAGCCAGCCCTGCCCGTTGACCACACCGACGTGGTAGAGCGCCTCCCGCTGCAACGGCGTCTCGACGCCTTCGGCGATCACGCTGAGGCCGAGCGCGTGGCTCATGGCGACGACCGCCCGGACGATCTCGTCGTCCTGGTCGTTCTTGCCGAGCCCGGTCACGAACGAGCGGTCGATCTTGACGCCGGTGACCGGGAACTGGCGCAGGTAGCCGAGCGCCGAGAAGCCCGTGCCGAAGTCGTCGACCAGCAGTTTCGCGCCCAGCTGCCGCAGCTCGTGCAGGACCCGGGCGGTGACGCTGGAGCCGTCCACCATCACCGACTCGGTCATCTCCAGCGCCACGCACTGCGCCGGCACCCCGAACCGGAACAGCTCGCCGGAGATCACCAGTGGCAGGTCCGGCTCGCTGAGCTGGCGGGGTGACACGTTGACCGACAGGTAGAAGCTCTCCGAGACCACACCCTGGGAGCGCCAGACGCCGAGCTGGCGCAGCGCCTCCGTACGGACGAAGGTCCCGATCTCGGAGATGAGCCCGGAATCCTCGGCGATCGGGATGAACAGCATGGGCGGGATCGAGCCGCGCTCCGGGTGTTCCCAGCGCACCAGCGCCTCGGCGCCGACCGGCATCCCGGTCTCCAGGCGCACGATCGGCTGGTACGCCACGTGCAGCTGGTTGCCGGCGAGCGCCTGGCGCAGCGCCACCTCCAGCTCGATCCGCTCACGGACCTGCTCGTGCATCGACGTGTCGAAGATCGTGGACCGGCCCGGCCCCTCGCTCTTGGCGCGGTACATCGCGGTGTCCGCGTCGCGCATCAGCGCCTCGGCGGTCACTGCGGACCGGACCGGGTCGCCGCCGGCGTGCGCGATGCCGATCGACGCGCTGATCACCACCTCGGTGTCGCGGACCGGCAGCGGCCGGGCGAAGCAGCCCCGGATGTCGTCGACCAGGCGCAGCGCCCCGGCCTTGTCGCCGACGAAGGCGAGCAGGAACTCGTCGCCGCCGACGCGGGCCACCGGCACGGTCTCCGGCGCCTGGGCGCGCAGCCGCCGGCCGACCTCGATCACCAGCTGGTCGCCGGTGTCGTGGCCCCACGAGTCGTTCACCCATTTGAAGCCGTCGAGGTCGAGCATGTAGACCCAGACCCGTTCCGGCCCGTGCGAGTCGACGGTGGTGACCAGCCGCTCGATCAGGGTGGACATGGACTGCCGGTTCGGCAGCGATGTGAGCGGGTCGTGGGTGGCCTGGTGCTCGGAGTGCAGCTGGGCGGCGACCTGCGCCTGGACCGCGGAGATCGCCCGGAACAGCAGCAGCACCACCATCAGGGCGCCGGAGACCGCGATGAGCAGGCGGTGCGTGGCGGCACCGCTGCCGGTGGCCAGCAGCAGCCCGAACGGCAGGATCAGGGCCGGCACCAGCACCGCCAGCCGCTGCCAGGACCAGGCCTGCACCGGCAGCCGGCCGGCGCGGCTCATCTCCACCACCGACGGGTGCAGGGCGGCCACCCCGATCGCCGCGAAGGCCGGGACGTACGGCACGTTGAGCAGCGGGGACGCGTAGATGTGGCCGCTCACGCCGACGATCGCGTACGCGGTGTCGCCGACGAACAGCCCGACCATCATCACCAGCAGCCCGATCATGCTGACCGGCCAGGTCTTGGTGGTGAAGGCCAGGTTGATCACGAGCAGGGCGAGCACCACGTCGAAGAGCGGATAGGTGCCCTGGATGATGGAGAGCAGCGCGGGCCGTCCGGCGATCGCCGCGGCCGGCACGGCGAGCAGCAGCGTGCTGGCCAGCCCGGCGGCCACGCACACGATCAGCCCGTCCAGGACCGCGTGCCGTTCCAGGCTCCGGCGTGCCCGCAGGAGCACGAACAGGAACGCGCCGAGCAGCACGTATCCGCTGAAGCTCGCGACGTCGGCGAGCAGCGGCAGGGGCATCGCCAGGTCGGTGACGGTCGGCCGGATCAGCAGGCCGATCAGGAAGAGCAGCGCGGCCACGGCCATCATCAGCCACGCCGCGGGCGGCTCGGCGCCCCAGCGGCGCGGCCCGAGGAAGCACGCCACCACGGTGAGCACGCCGAGCACGACCAGGCTGACCGATGCCAGGGGCGACGTCGACCAGGCCGTGTAGATCGCGGTCACGACGACCCCGATGGCGGTCATGATCTGCCATTGGCGGCGGGCGACGGCGGGCGGGAGCACGGAGGGCACCGGCCATTCCTCCCGTTTTGCCCTAAGACTTAGCTTTTGCTCACCGTAGCAATGGGGGCAGGTCGCGTGGCCTGTTTTCTCGTCTTTGCCGCATCGCGCCCTTCTCCGCGACCGGCTCCCGGCGGCCATGGGCGAAAACGGTCGGACAACCGCCGTGTCGCAGCACCTCGTAGGCCACCGAGCCGAATCGCGCGGCGCCACCGGCCCCGCGCGGCCCGAGCGCGATCAGGGCGGACCGCCGCGACGCCCGGACCAGCGCCTCGGCCGGCGTGCCGGTCAGCAGGCGGCGGCGCAGCGGCGGCAGGCCCGGCACGCCGGCGATCACGTCGTCGAGCGTCTGCCGCGCGCGGTCCTCGCCACCGGCGCCCGGCACGATCGCCACGTCCAGCGGGCAGCCCTGGCGCCGGGCCGTCTCCGCGGCGAACCGCAGGGCCAGGACGGACGGGCCGGAGCCGTCGACGGCGGCCAGCACCCGGCCGGCCGGCGGCCGCGGGCCGCGGGCGACCACCACCGGGCACCAGGCCTGGGTGACCACGGCGAGCAGGGCCGATCCGGTCACGTCACGGTCGCCGACGACCAGGATCGCCGCTGTCCGGCTGAATCTGCGCAGCACGTCCGCGGCCGGTCCATCCACGAGTTGCCCCTGCACGCCGACGCCGGGTGTGGAACGCTGGGCGGTGCGCACCGCCTCCTCGACGAAGCGTGAGGCGGCCTGCCGTGCTTCCGCCGCGTCCCAGGTGAAAGCGTGCACGACCGACAGCGTGGTTCCGCGGGAGACCGCCTCCCGCGCGGCCAGGCGCACGGCGGCCAGTCCGGCCGCGGTCCCGTTGACCCCGACCACCACGGGCGGCCGATTCGGGATCTGCATCGGTCCGACCTCCGCTCCCCGTAACGTTCTCGCAATATACCGATCATTATCTATGGCGCAACGGTCCATAGGGACTGGTGACCAATGCCTCAACGGGTGGCCACCTGATGACCCATTCAGGTTGAGGGTTTACGGTGAACGGCAAAATCTGTGGGACATCTGCCGGTGAAGTGAGGGAAATACATGACGGATGTCAAGCTCGACCACCCCGGTGGCCAATTGTCGATGGGTGTACGCGAGGCCGTCGACGGGCCGGGCGGCATCGACGTCAGTGCTCTGCTGAAGGAGACCGGCTTCGTCACTCTCGACGTCGGTTTCGTCAACACCGCGTCGACCACGTCGGCGATCACCTACATCGACGGTGACGCCGGCATTCTCCGCTACCGCGGATATCCGATCGAGCAGCTGGCCGAGAAGTCGACGTTCCTGGAGGTCTCGTACCTCCTGATGAACGGCGAGCTGCCGACCGAGGCCCAGCTGCGCGATTTCGCCGACAAGATCCGCGTCCACACCCTCCTGCAGGAGGAGATGCGGACGTTCTTCTCGGGCTTCCCGCGGGACGCGCACCCGATGGCGGTGCTCTCCTCGGCGGTGACCGCGCTGTCCACGTTCTACCAGGACGCGCTCGACCCGCTCGACGACGAGCAGGTGGACATCTCCGCCATCCGGCTGATGGCGAAACTTCCGACGATCGCGGCGTACGCGTACAAGAGGTCGATCGGCCACCCGCTGCCGTACCCGGACAACTCGCTCGACTACGTCGAGAACTTCCTGCGTCTGACGTTCGGCCTGCCGACCGTCAACTATGACGTCGACCCCAAGGTCGCGAAGATCCTCGACATGCTGTTCATCCTGCACGCCGACCACGAGCAGAACTGCTCGACGTCCAGCGTCCGGCTGGTCGGCTCGGCGCAGGCGAACCTGTTCGCGTCGGTCTCGGCCGGCATCAACGCCCTCTCCGGCCCGCTGCACGGCGGCGCCAACGCGGCGGTGCTCGAGATGCTCGAGCAGATCCGCAAGGACGGCGGCGACGTCAACTCCTTCGTCACGCGAGTGAAGAACAAGGAGAAGGGCGTCAAGCTGATGGGCTTCGGCCACCGGGTCTACAAGAACTACGACCCGCGCGCCGCCATCGTCAAGAAGGCCGCCCAGGAGGTCCTGGCCACCCTGGACAACCCGGACCCGCTGCTCGAGATCGCGTTCCAGCTCGAGGAGATCGCGCTGAACGACGAGTACTTCGTGTCCCGCAAGCTGTACCCGAACGTCGACTTCTACACCGGCCTGATCTACAAGGCCATGGGCTTCCCGACGAAGATGTTCACGGTGCTGTTCGCCATCGGGCGTCTTCCGGGCTGGATCGCTCAGTACCGCGAGATGATGCACGACCCGGCCAACAAGATCGGCCGCCCGCGGCAGATCTACACGGGCTCGGCGGTCCGCGACTTCACCCCGATGTCGCAGCGCTGAGAATTCCCGGATTCGTCCGAACGGCCCGGCACGAACTCGGAGGCGGAGTTCGACGCCGGAAACTGGCGGAAAGACTTTTCGAAAGCGCGCCCCACCGGAATCCCGGTGGGGCGTTTTCCGGCCCGTAACATGCCTTGACAGGTATATAACCGAAGTGGCATGGTCGGGTGATGGACGTCCTGGAGGTGCTCGCCGAACCGGCCCGCCGGCGCATCGTCGACGCTCTCCTGACCCGCGAGGCGAGCGTGTCCGACCTGGTCAGCGCGCTCGGCATGAGCCAGCCGGCGATCTCCAAGCACCTGCGCGTGCTGCGCGAGGCCGGCGTCGTCACCGCGCGGGCACAGGCCCAGCAGCGGATCTACCGGCTCGAGCCGGGCCCGTTCCGCGAGCTCGACGCGTGGCTGTCGCCGTACCGCAAACTCTGGAACCTGCACCTCGACGCCCTCGAGGAGCACCTCAGGCAAGGGGAGGAACCATGACACACACCGACGCGGAAGTGGTCGCCGACGGTGACCGCTGGACCCTGATCCTCATTCGCGAACTGCGCCAGCCGCCCGAACAGGTGTGGCCCGCACTCGTCGACCCGGCCCGGCTGGACCGGTGGGCGCCGTTCTCCGCCGGCCGATCATTAGCGGACACCGGGGCCACGACGCTCACGACCGTCGACGGTGACGAGCGGAGCACGCTGCCCGCCGTCGTGCACCGCGCCGAGCCGCCGCACCTGCTGGAGTACAGCTGGGGTGAGGACCTGCTGCGCTGGGAGCTGGCCCCCTCCGGCACCGGCACCCGGCTGACGCTGCGGCACACCCTGGCCGACCGCGACATGGACGCGATGGTCGCCGCCGGCTGGCACCTCTGCGGCGACGTCCTGCAACGCCTGCTCGACGGCGAGCCGGTCACGGCGATCCGCGGCCGCGACGCGATGAACCACGGATGGCCTGAGCTGCGCGACCGCTACGCCGCGACGTTCGCCCGACCCTGAACGGGCCTTTCCACCCCAGGATCAAACTCTTCATTGCCTGTCTTTGCTGTGGTCCTTCTCCGCTGCTCCCGCGGGGACCCCTGCGGGCTTCGCAGGGCGCGGGGCGCCCAGAACGCGAAGCCCTCCGGGGCGATCTCCGTGGCGGGTTGCGGTCACCCCGCAAAACCCGCCGTCCAGCGCCCGCCCGCAGACGAGCCCGCCCCTGACGACCCACCCCGCCCGTGACGACCCACCCGCCGGCTGAGTCGTCGCGCCCGCGCCCGGCCGAGTCGTCACGCCGCGCCGGGTGAGTCGTCACGCCCGCTCCGCCCGTCGGAGTCCGCGACCAGGATGCCGCTCACGGCGGTGGCGCGGCCGGGCGTGCCGGCTGGCGCTCATGGTCGCTACCCGTGCCTCATAACGACCGTGAGCGCCAGCTGGGGCCGCGAGGTGGGCTGGGCCCGGGGTCGCGGCGCGGCGGGGGGTTCCGGCTGGTGCTCACGGTTGCTGTCCGTGCCCCATGACGACCGTGAGCGCCAGCCGGGGGCGGGACGCGCGCGGCGGGCTCGAGTGGCTGCCTCGTCGCGGGGCGCGGCGGGCGTGTGATCTGCCTGCTCGCTGTTTGACGGGCGTACCGGCGGTAGGAAAGAGTGATCGTCGAGCGGTAGCGGAGGAACCCGGTGCGAATCCGGGACGGTCCCGCCACTGTGACCGGGGAGCGATCCACACACGCGGCAGCACGTCACGACGCGGGGAGCGGCGATCCGGGAGTCAGGAGACTCCGGCCGCTCGTGACAGCCGACGTGCGGGCGTGGACACCCGCCGGGAGGGAACATCCTGTGACGACTCCGTACCCGTTCTCGGCCGTGGTCGGCCTGGACGATCTGCGCCTCGCCCTGCTGCTGACCTCGGTGTCACCGGCCGTGGGCGGGGTTCTGGTCCGCGGCGAGAAGGGCACCGCCAAGAGCACCGTCGTGCGGGCGCTCGCGAGCCTGCTGCCGCCGGTGACCGTGGTTCGTGGCTGCCGGTTCGCCTGCGACCCCGCCGCGCCCGACCCCGAGTGCCCGGACGGGCCGCACGCCGCCGACACCCCGGCCACGTACCGGCCCGCGACGCTGGTGGAGCTGCCGGTCGGCGCCACCGAGGACCGGGTCGTCGGGACGCTCGACATCCAGCGTGCGCTGGCTGACGGGGTGAAGGCGTACGAGCCGGGTCTGCTCGCGGCCGCCCATCGCGGCGTGCTCTACGTGGACGAGGTCAACCTGCTGCCCGACCACCTCGTGGACCTGCTGCTCGACGCGGCGGCGATGGGCCGGGCGCACGTCGAGCGGGACGGCGTCTCGGTCAAGCACGCGGCGCGGTTCCTGCTGGTCGGGACGATGAACCCGGAGGAGGGTGAGCCCCGGCCGCAGCTGGTGGACCGGTTCGGGCTCGTGGTCACGGTCGCGGCGCCGCGGGACGCCGGGCTGCGGGCCGAGGTCGTCCGGCGCCGGCTGGCCTACGAGGCGGATTCGGAAGCCTTCGCCGCCCGGTTCGCCGCCGACGAGCGGGAGTACGCGGCGCGGATCGCCGCCGCGCGGGCGGTGCTGCCGGCCGTCGAGCTGCCGGATGCCGAGCTGGACCGGATCGCCCGGATCTGCCTGGCGTACGGGGTGGACGGTATGCGCGCGGACATCGTCGTGGCGCGCTGCGCGGTGGCCATGGCGGCCTGGCACGGGCGTGATCGGGTGACCGCCGCGGACGTGGCGGACGCGGCCCGGCTGGCGCTGCCGCACCGGCGGCGGACCGATCCGCTCGACCCGCCCGGCACCGACGAGGAGAGGCTGGACCAGGCACTCGAGGAGGCTGAGCGGCAGGCGCAGGAGGAGGCCGCCCAGGAGCCGGAAGGGCCGGAGGGCGACGACGGCCCGGACAGCGGCCCGGACGGCCCGGACGGCAGCCCCGACGGTGGGCCGGACGGCGGCGGCCCTGGCGGCGGGCCGGGAGGTGGGCCGCTGCCGGGGGATCCGCAGACCGGCGGTGACGCGCCCGGCCCGGTCGAGGAGAGTGACGCGCCTCAGGGGAGTGGTCCGGGCTCGGCAGCCCCCGCGCAGGCGGGCCCCGCGTTCCGGCCGCGAGCGCTGCGGATCTCCGCCCGGGGGGAGGGCGGGCATGCCGGGAAGCGGTCACCCGCGTACGCCCGCCGGGGCCGGGTGGTGGGCTCGCGTAAGCCGGTCGGCAAGCTGGCCGGGGCGCCGCACCTTCCGGCGACGCTGCGGGCGGCGCTTCATCGTGGGGCGCTCCAGGGCGCTGCTCGGGAGCTGCCTCCAGGCGCTGCCCGGGAGCTGCCTCCGGGCGCCGGCCGGGAGGTGTCCCAGGGCGCCGCGCTGCCGGCCGCGTTCCCGTCGGAGCGGGAGTCCGCTGCGGCCGTACCGGGAAATGCCTTGATCGGTGGTCGCGGCGGCATGCGTGTCGAGCCGCGTGACCTGCGGGAAGCGATCCATGTGGGGCGTGAGGCGAACCTCGTGCTGTTCGTCGTGGACGCGTCCGGGTCGATGGCGGCCCGCAAGCGGATGACGCTCGTCAAGACCGCCGTGTTGTCGCTGCTGCGGGACGCCTACCAGCGGCGGGACCGGATCGGGATGATCACGTTCCGGGGCAGTGACGCCGATGTCGTGCTGCCGCCGACGTCGAGCCACGAGGTGGGCGTGATGCGGCTCGCCGCGCTGCGGACCGGTGGGCGGACGCCGCTGGCCGCGGGGCTGCGTGCCGCCGCCCGGACGATCGCGACCGAGCGCCGCCGTGACCCGCGGCGGCGTCCGCTGCTGATCGTGGTCACCGACGGCCGGGCGACCAGTGGGCCCGATCCGCTGAAGCTCGCGCCGGCGCTGTCCGGGGTGCCGGCCGTGGTCGTCGACTGCGAGTCCGGGCCGATCCGGCTGGGGCTGGCGCGCCGGCTCGCGGCGGCCCTGCAAGCCGATGTCATGCCACTCGAGCAGCTGGAAGCCGCCACCGGGCGGGCCGTTCCGGCGGCCTCCGGCGATCGCTCCTACCGCCGCGCGGCGTGATTGGCGAAACAGTCGCCGGGCGGGCTTGACTCTGCCCCTGGGGCAGACCGGAAGGTTGTCCCAGCGGCAGGAGCGAGGCGACACAGGTTCTGAACGAGGCTGACTGGTCGTGGTCAGCAGACGCCGCGCGGGGCGGAACGTGTACGGGAGAGGGTTGAAGATGCCGCAGGGGAAAGTGACGACCGTGCCCGACGACGGGCTGACGACGCGGCAGCGGCGGCGGCAGGCGGTCTTCGCCGTGCACACCGGGCCGGGCAAGGGCAAGTCGACGGCCGCGTTCGGCATGGCGCTGCGCGCGTGGAGCGCCGGCTGGCCGATCGGCGTGTTCCAGTTCGTCAAGTCGCAGAAGTGGAAGGTCGGGGAGGAGACCGCCCTCAAAGCGCTCGACGGCGTCAACGGGACACCGGTGACCTGGCACAAGATGGGCGAGGGCTGGTCCTGGATCCAGCGCGCCGGGACGGAGCGGGATCACGCCGCCGAGGCCGCCGAGGGCTGGGCGCAGATCAAGCGTGACCTGGCGGCGGAGACGCACAAGTTCTATGTGCTGGACGAGTTCACCTATCCGATGAAGTGGGGCTGGGTGGACGTCGCCGACGTGATCGCGACGCTGAACGACCGGCCGGGGACGCAGCACGTCGTGATCACCGGGCGGGACGCGCACCCCGACCTGATCGCGGCGGCCGACCTGGTCACCGAGATGACCAAGGTCAAGCATCCGATGGACGCCGGTCGCAAGGGACAGCAGGGCATCGAATGGTGACGACTCCACGGGTGGTGATCGCCGCGCCGGCCTCCGGGCACGGCAAGACGACGGTGGCCACCGGGCTGCTCGCGGCGTTCGCCCGGCGCGGGGTGCCGGTGGCGCCGTTCAAGGTCGGGCCGGACTACATCGATCCCGGCTACCACGCGCTGGCCGCGGGCCGTCCGGGGCGCAACCTGGACCCGGTGATGGTCGGCGAGCACCTGATCGGCCCGCTCTTCGCGCACGGCGCGCAGGGCGCCGAGCTGGCGATCGTCGAGGGCGTGATGGGGCTCTACGACGGGCGCACCGGTGCCGGCGAGACCGGGTCCACCGCCCAGGTCGCCGCGCTGCTGCAGGCGCCGGTGATCCTGGTGGTCGACGCCGCCGCGCAGGGGCGGTCGATCGCCGCGGTGGTGCACGGGTTCCGCAGTTTCGGGACGGTCCGGCTGGCCGGGGTGATCCTCAACCGGGTCGGCTCCGACCGGCACGAGCAGATCCTGCGCGACGCCTGCGAAGAGGTCGGCACGCCGGTGCTGGGGGCGCTGCGCCGGGCCGACGCGGTCGCCGCGCCCAGCCGGCACCTCGGGCTGGTGCCGGCCGCCGAGCGCCGCGCGGAAGCCCTGGCCTCGGTCGACGCGCTGGCCACGCTGGTCGCCGCCTCGGTCGACCTGGACGCGGTGGCCGCGGTCGCCCGGTCGGCGCCGCCGCTCGCCGCGGAGCCGTGGACGCCGCAGGAGGCCGAACCGGTGGCGGGTCGTCCGGTCGTCGCGCTCGCGGGCGGGCCCGCCTTCTCCTTCGCCTATGCGGAGACCGCCGAGCTCCTCGCCGGCGCCGGCGCCGAGGTGGTCATCGTGGACCCGCTGCGCGACGAGTCCCTGCCCGACGGGGCCCGGGCGCTGGTCGTCGGCGGCGGGTTCCCGGAGGTGTTCGCGGCGGAGCTGTCGGCGAACGAGCCGCTGCGCACCTCGGTGCGGGAGCTGGCGGCGGCCGGGCACCCGATCGCCGCCGAGTGCGCCGGGCTCCTGTGGTTGTGCCGGACGCTGGACGGCGCGCCGATGTGCGGGGTGCTCGACGCGGAGGCGGCGATGACCCCGACGCTGACCCTGGGCTACCGGGACGCGGTGGCGCTGTCGGACAGTCCGCTCGCGCCGGCCGGGACCCGGGTGACCGGGCACGAGTTCCACCGGACGACGGTGCATCCGCGGTCGGGGGTGCTGCTGTCGCCGGCTTCCGGGGCGGCATGGGCGTGGCGCGGGGCGGATCCGGAAGGGTTCGCGTCGGCCGGGGTGCACGCCTCCTACCTGCATCTGCACTGGGCGGGGCAGCGTGGGTTCGCGTCGCGGCTGGTGCGCACGGCCGCGGGGTGATCGCCGTCGGCGTGGGGGCTCGCCCGGGCACCGGCCCGGCGTTGCTGGCCGGTGCGGTGGAAGCGGCGCTGGTCGCGGCCGGGGTGGAGCGGTCGCGGGTGAGCGTCGTGGCGACTCTGGACCGGCGGGCCGCCGAGCCCGGCATGCGGGTGCTCGCCGGGAGCTTCGGGTGGCGCTTGGCCGCGTTCAGCGCCACCGAGCTGGCCGGGGCCGCAGCGGGGCATGACCTGGCGGCGGTGAGCGGGCGAGTGGCCGCGGCGGTCGGCACCCCGAGCGTTGCCGAGGCCGCGGCGCTGCTCGCGGCGGGGGCGCAGGCGTCGCTGCTGCTGCCCAAGCGGATCGTCGACGGGGTGACGGTGGCGATCGCGGGCCCGGCGGGGAGCTGAGCGACGGTGCGGGGTGACGGCGTGGGGCGACCACGTGGGGCGACGACCCGGGACGGCGACGCAGGGCGACGACGTGACGCGGCGGCGCGGGACGGCGACGTGCGACGACCCGGGACGGCGACGCAGGGCGACGACGTGAGGCGGCGGCGCGGGATGGCGGCGTGCGGCGGCGGGGGATGGCGGCGTGCGGCGGCGCGGGACACGGCGGCGTGGAGTGACGACCTGCCGGCACGGCGCGCGGGCTTTCACGCCGTACCGGGAAATCGTGGTGAGCTCAGCCAGGGGCGGCCGTGCGGGTCAGGCGGAGATCGGCCACTCGTGGACCGGGATGTTCTCGTGCATCAGCGGGAGGTAGCGCCGCAGCATCTCGTGCAGCGCCCGCTGCCGGTCGGCGCCCTGCTTCTCCAGCTCGTGCAGCGTGTCGACCTGCCACGACGCGCCGTTCTGCTGGCGCAGGCAGCGCTGCTCGACGATGCCGAGCAGCCGGTCGCGCTGGGCCGGCGAGACGCCCCAGCGGTCGAGCCCGTCCGCGGCTTGCGGGAGCAGGCGGCGCAGCACCAGCTCGGTCACCGGCACCGTGCCGACGCCGGGCCAGAACACGCTGGCGTCGATGCCGTGCCGGGCGCAGGCGTGGAAGTTCTCCTCGGCCGCGCGGAAGCTCAGCTGCGTCCAGACGGGCCGATCGGCCTCGGCCAGGCTGCGCACCAGCCCGTAGTAGAACGCTGCGTTCGCGATGGTGTCGGCGACCGTCGGCCCGGCCGGGAGGACGCGGTTCTCCACGCGCAGATGCGGCCGCCCGTTGACCACGTCGTAGATCGGCCGGTTCCAGCGGTAGACCGTCCCGTTGTGCAGCCGCAGCTCGCTCAGCGCCGGGATCTCGCCGCGTTCCAGGAGGTCGGCGGGGTCGTCCTCGTCGCAGATCGGCAGCAGCGCCGGGAAGTAGCGGACGTTCTCCTCGAACAGGTCGAAGACGCTGGTGATCCAGCGTTCCCCGAACCACACCCGCGGGCGTACGCCCTGAGCCCTGATCTCCTCCGACCGCGTGTCGGTGGCCTGTTCGAACAGTGGGATCCGGGTCTCGCGCCACAGCTCACGCCCGAACAGCAGCGGCGAGTTCGCGCCCAGCGCCACCTGGATCCCGGAGATCACCTGCGAGGCGTTCCAGTACGCCGCGAACTGCGCCGGGCTGACCTGCAGATGGAACTGGGTGCTGGTGCACGCCGCCTCGGGCGCGATCGTGTCGGTGGTGACCGCGAGCCGGTCCACCCCGTCGATCCGGATGTCCAGGTCCTCGCCCCGGGCCGCGAAGATCTGCTCGTTGAGCAGCGAATACCTCGGGTTCTCGGAGAGCGCGTCGCTGGTCAGGTGCTCCCGGCGCAGCGTCGGCAGGATCCCGATCGTCACCATGTGCACGCCGACCGTCCGGGCCTTGCCCTCGGCGTGGTTGAGGCTGGCCCGCAGGCTCTTCTCCAGGTCGGCGATGTCGTCACCACCGAGCCGCCGGGGTGGCAGGTTGATCTCGATGTTGAACTGGCCCAGCTCGGTCTGGAAGTCCGGGTCGGCGATCGCGCCGAGCGCCTCGGAGTTCCGGAACGCTGGGTCGGCGTTGCCGTCGATCAGGTTCAGCTCGATCTCCATGCCGGTCATCGGCCGCTCGAAGTCGAAACGTGACTCGCGCAGCATCGTCGCGAACACGTCCAGACTGCGGCGGACCTTCTGCCGGTACCGGGTCCGGTCCTCCCGGGAGAATTCCGTCTTCTCGACTTTTTCGCCCACCGGGCACCACCTTCTTCAGCCGTCAGCGGTGAGGGAGAACGGGCGTCGTCGCGGCGGTCCCCCCGGAACCATGATTACCGCTGTCGATGCGTTCTCTCATCCTCGGAGAGCGGCATTTACGGGTGGTGGTTAACCGTGCGTCGAACATGGACGCCCCGGTACCCGATCCTCTCGGTTCCTACGCGTTCAGCGGAGGATGACGAACACGAGCGCGGCGACCACGACGAGACCCGCGGTGGCCTGCAGCAGCATCGCGGGGCCCAGATGTGACCAGCGGGTCGGGATGCGCGGGGTGAGCGGTTGCATCGTGGTCAGGTTCACCACCTGCATCAACTTCACCGGCAGGGTGCGATCACTCTGCGGTTCCGTGCGCACCTGCACGAGGTCCCCGCGGTGCAGGGCCGACTGGGGCAGTTGGCCGTGCATCTCCACCTCGTAGGTCTGGCCCAGGTCGTCGCGCAGCCGGACCGGCGTGACCAGGAACTCCGGCCCTTTGCGCAGGTCCCTCAGGCTGCGCCGGGCCGGTTTCATCCGCAGCAGCGAGGCCAGTAGCTGGGCGATCCCCGCGGTGATGAACACCGCGATCGCCAGGGGCCGCCCGACCCGCACCTCACGCGTGTAGGAGGCCTGGAAGCCGATGAACCGGCCAGTGATGATCGGGCTGACGTGCCGGAGGATCCGCTCGCGCTGCAGCTCGGTGTCGTCCATGGGGGGTCACCTCCTGGATGTTCTTCAATGTTACGGAGTGGACTCGGCTGCGCACCGTGAGTGAATCGTGAAATCCTGATCGTCTTCTCCTTACCAACCGGTGACCCGGTCCGCGCCGGATACCGGGCAATTCCCGCCGACAACCCACCGATCTGCGGAAACTCGCCCTGCCGGAGTACCCGTCGGGGTGAACTGGACGGCGAGTCTCGCGAAAAGTGCGGGCAGGGGGCGGGGACCAGTGGCACCGACGAACTACGTCAATCCGGACAGCGTTCTGGCGCGCACCGCGCGCGAGATGGTCCGGGCGCACACCGTCGACGAGGGGCTCACCCGCTGCCCGGCCTGCGGCGAGGAACCACCGTGCCGATCGGGGCAGGCCGCGGCGGAAGTCCTCGCGGCCGCCGGGCTGATGGAGGCCTCCGGGCTGATCGCGGCGACCCGGGTGGCGTTCGCGCCGCAGCCGGGGACACCGGCCTTCCTGCCGGATCCGCCCTCGAGCGCGCCGTCGTGGACCGAATCGCGGCTCAGCGGCCTGGTGCGCAACGCCGGGCCCGCCGCCAGGGGCCTTGCGGGCGGCGGGGGACCGGGTGGCAACGCCGGCGCCGGCTTTGTTTCGCAAACACCGGGCAACGGTACGAACGGGGCACCGGCCGCGAGTGGTCTGACGCCGCCCGGGCCGCTGGGGGAGTCGCTCGCGCAGCTGGGGGAGTCGCTCGGGCAATCGGGGGAGTCGCCCCGGAAGCAGGGGGAGTCCCTCCGGGCGGGCGGACGGCACGCCGGTCCGGAGGTCGACGGCGAACCGGCGTGGAGCGGGCAGCCGGAGAGCACCGGCCCGAGTCGTGGGGCCCATGCTGCGCCGTCGTCGCCCGCGCCCTGGGCCGCCGGGGACCCCGCAGGATCGTGGCCTTCGGCGGGGAGCGAGCCTGATGCGGGTGGCGGCCGGCGGTCCTGGTCGCTGGCCGGCGGTGGGCAGCTGTCCTGGTCCGGGGCGTCGGACCGGTCCGACGGGAGCGATTCCGCGGGGGGAAGCGGGTTGAGCTCCTGGCTGCCGTCCGAAGGCCGATCCGGCGGTGGAGGCCGGGACTGGCCTTCCGATGAGCAGGAGACCGGCCAGAAAGCATGGCAGGTCACCGAGCCGCCGCCGGCCGGTGAACTGAAGTCGTGGTCCGCGTCGGAGCCGGCGGCCGGTGCAGCGCCGGTGAGCAGCGGTCTGAAGCCCTGGCCCGCGTCGGAGCCGGCGGGTGGTGAAGCGCCGGTGAACAGCGGCTTGAAGCCCTGGCCCGCTTCAGAGCCGGCCGGAGGTGTGCCGGGCTCCGGGCTTTCGGCGGAGCCGGGCGGCGAGACGGCGGTCGGTGGCTTGAAGGCGTGGCCCGCGGCGGAGCCGGCTGGTGGTGAGGCTGCGGGGAGTGGCTTGAAGGCATGGCCTGCCGCGGAGCCTGCTGGTGGCGCGGGGGAGAGCGGCCTGAAGCCGTGGCCTGCCGCCGAGCCTGCTGGTGGCGCCGGGGAGAGCGGTCCGAAGGCGTGGCCGGCGGCGGAGCCGGCCGGTGATGCGGCGGGTGCGGGTAGCGGCCTGAAGCCCTGGCCTCCGGCGGATGACTCCTCGGGGGAGGGGCAGGCGGGGGTGTCCGGTGGGCCGGGCGGTGCCGTGGGAGCGGCTACCGGCCACGCCGAGGCCGTCGGGATGGCCGGACTGGAGGGCGGTTCCGGGCTTCCGGGCGCAGGGTTGAGCGGGCTCGGGAAACAGCCCGGTGCCGGTCCGGTCGAGCAGCCGGGGGTAGCTCAGGGCGTCGGACCTCGGGCCGCGGCCGGAACCGCGGGGAATGCGCAGCCGGCCGGGGGCGTGCCGGGCACACAGCCGTGGGTTGCTGCCGAGGCAGTGGGAGCGGCACAGCAGGTCGGAGCGGTGCCGGGCAGTCCGCCCTGGGCTGCCTCCGCGCCTGCCGAGACGCAGGCCGATCAGTCCTGGCCGGCGCCGCAGCCCGAACCGATGACCGCCGCGAGTGCGGGGCAGGTCGCCGCTCCGGCGGAACCCGGTGGAGCAAGCACTCCGCCCTGGACCGCGGCGCCGGCGGTGGGTGAGGCGTTTGCCGCTGCTGTGCCGCAGGGTGGCGTACTGCCGGGGGCCGGTGACGGCGCCGCGGGGCCGATGCCGGCAGCCTACAGCCAGCAGAACAGTCCTCTGGACGCACCGCGGTTCACCCGATCCGCACGGCCGGCCGGTGGGATGGTTCAGCCCGGTTTCCCAGTGGCGAATCAGGCTTACGGTCCTGGGACGGTCCAGCCTGGGATGCCGGGTGGTCCTGGGATGGGGCAGGCCGATGCTCCCGGGATCGGGCAGCCTCCGGTGCCGGGAATGGTGCCGTCCGCAGGGCAGCCCGGGATGCAGCCAGGGGCGCTGCCGGGAGGTCCGGAGGCGGTGCCGCACCCGGCCGGTGGCGACTACCTGCCGTCAGCGGCGGTGATGACCGGCGAGGCGCAGCAGGCTCCGGCCGGTCAGATTCCGACGGGTCAGGCTCCGCTAGCGGGTCAGGCTCCGCTGGCTGGTCAGGCTCCGCCGGCTGGGCAGCCGCAGGCTGGGCAGGCTCCTGGGATGGGGCAGAACCGGCCGGGGCTGCAGCCGCCGGACATGGGTCAGCACAATCCACCGGCGGTGGCCGCGCGATCGGGGCTGCAGCCGCCGGACATGGGCCAGCACAATCCGCCGGCGGCGGGTGCGCGGCCGGGGCTTCAACCGCCGGACATGGGGCAGCAGAACCCGGCGGGGACGGGGCGTCCCGGGCTGCGGCCGCCGGACATGGGGCAGCACAATCCGCCGTCCGCCGGCCCGAACCCCGGCGTGGCTCAGGCGGGAACTTCCGGTGCGCCGGTCGACGAGGCGAGCGCGCCCTCCGGACTTCTGGGGCGCGGTGCGCCGTCCGCTGCCCGGCCGGCCAACCTTCCGGACGATGACGCCGCTCCGGACGACCCGACGGCCGCGCCCAGCGGTCTGCCGCGGCGATAGGCAAGGTGCCCTGCCGCGCGGTGGAGCCGGTGGACGGGCCCTCCTGCGCGGTGGAGCCGGTTGGCGGGCCGGCGGGGAGAGTTTGCAGCTGGGCGGCCGGGTGTGGGCGGCTGATTCGCAGGGGCGTCGGTCCCGTGCCCGCGCAGGGGCGTTTCACGTTCGTACCGGAAAGTGATTTTGATCGGGAAGTGCACGCCGGGGCGTGGTCAGGTCAGGCCGGGGATCAGGTGGGTCCAGACGACTTTGCCGTCGCTGACCGGGAGGACGCCCCAGTTCTCCGAGAGCTCGCGAACCAGTCGCAGGCCGCGCCCGCCGGCGTCGGTGAGGCCCGGCTGGAGGGCTTTCGGCAGGTGGCGGCTGCCGTCGCGGACCGCCATCGTGATCCGGCCGTCGCGGTGGCCGAGGGTGAACTCCATGGTCGTGTGCGCGTGGCGGACGACGTTGGCGACGAGCTCGGTGGCGATCAGGGCGGCGGTCGCGGTGAACTCGGAGCGGTGCCAGCCGGCGCACGCCTGATCGACCAGGTGGCGGACCTGGCGGCAGGCCTCCGGGACGGGGCGCAGCCGGACCCGGATGCGGTCGGGACGCGGCACCCGGCCGGCCTCGGCGAGCGCGGCGGCGCAGTCGTCGGCGGTCTCGACGGTGGCGCAGTCCGGGATCGCGGCCAGCGCGGCGGAGGTGCCCGGGTCGGCCCCGCAGACGACGATCGGCACGTTCGGGAACTCCGCGGTCTGGCAGACCACCGAGCCGAACGTGCCGAAGGCGAACGGGTCGGCGACCCTTAATCGGCTCACGTCGAGCAGCAGTTTCACCGGTTGCACGGCGAGGCTGCGGCGGACCGCGACGCCGAGCGCGTCGCCGGTGAGGCTGTCCAGGGTGCCGCTGACGTTCAGGACGGCCACGGGGAGGTCCCGCTCGGGCCGGCAGACGAGCTGGCTGGGCATCGAGGCCTCCTTCCGGCGAGGGCGGATCCCGATGGTTCCGGCGGAGTCGGGTCCCGACAGCGATGCCCGGCGTCGTGGCAGGGCAAACCACCGCTGGTGGGCGAATCTCGTCCGGGCGGCGCGCGGGAGTCCGGCGGATGGTCAACAGCGAAATAAAGTACCGTTGCGCGCCATGGGTGTGTCGCAGCGTTTGAAGAACCGATTCCGCAAGTTTTTGCAGCGTCCCGGCACGACTGTGGACCTCGGCCCGCTGTCGAAGCGCCTGGACGCGATCGAGGCCCGCGAAGAGGCTCTGAAGGAGTTGGACGACGCGGCGCTGACCGACGCCGCGCGGGAGGCGTCCGACTTCACGGAGATCTGCGCGGTGGGCCGGGAGGCCGCCCGCCGGGCGATCAGTCAGCGGCCGTACGACGTTCAGCTGCTCGGCGCGATGGCCCTGCTCTCCGGGCGGGTCGCCGAGATGGCCACCGGTGAGGGCAAGACGCTCACCGCCACGATCGCCGCGTACGGGCACACCCGCCTGGGCAACGGCCCGGTGCACGTGCTGACCGTCAACGACTACCTGGCCAAGCGCGACGCCGAGTGGATGGAGCCGATCTACACGCTGCTCGGCCTGACCGTCGGCTCGGTGACCGAGGCGATGACCCCGGAGGAGCGCCGGGAGGCGTACGCGGCGGACGTCACCTACGTGTCCGTCTCCGAGGCCGGCTTCGACTACCTGCGCGACCAGCTGGTCACCGACGTGGCCGACCGGGTGCAGCGCGACCTGGCGACCGCGATCGTCGACGAGGCCGACTCGATCCTGATCGACGAGGCGCGCGTGCCGATGGTGCTGGCCGGCTCGACGAACACCGAGAGCGACCCGGTCCACGAGGCCGCCGAGCTGGTCAAGACCCTGCGCAACGGCAAGGACTACGAGGTCGCCGAGGACGGGCGCAGCGTCGCCTTCACCGAGGCCGGCCTGAAGAACGTCGAGGAGAAGCTCGGCGGCATCGACCTGTACGCCGACGACCAGGTCGAGCACCTGTCCGCGGTGAACGTCGCCCTGCACGCGCACGCCCTGCTGCGCCGCGACGTGGACTACATCGTCCGTAACGGCGGGGTCGAGCTGATCGACGAGATGCGCGGCCGGGTCGCCCAGCGCCGCCGCTGGCCGGACGGGCTGCAGGCGGCCGTCGAGGCCAAGGAAGGGCTGTCCGCCACCGCCGAGGGCGAGGTGCTGAACACCGTCACGGTGCAGGCGTACATCGCGCTCTACAAGACGGTCTGTGGCATGACGGCGACCGCGGTGCACGTCGGCGAGCAGCTCCGGGAGTACTTCAAGCTCGAGGTGGCGGTCGTCCCGTCGAACACACCCAACATCCGTGAGGACGACCCGGACCGGATCTACTCGGCGCACGACACCCGCGACGAGGCGCTGGTCGAGGAGATCAAGATCGCGCACGACAAGGGCCGCCCGGTCCTGATCGGCACCCTCGACGTGAAGGCGTCCGAGCGGCTGGCCGAGCAGCTCGCCGAGGCCGGCGTGCCGTGCCACGTGCTGAACGCCAAGAACGATGCCGAGGAGGCGTCGATCATCGCCGAGGCCGGTGCGGTCGGTGCGGTCACCGTCTCCACCCAGATGGCCGGCCGTGGTGTCGACATCCGCCTCGGTGGCAGCGACGAGAAGGACCGCGACAAGGTCGTCGAGCTCGGCGGGCTGTACGTGATCGGCGCCGGCCGCCACGACAGCCGCCGCGTCGACGACCAGCTGCGTGGCCGGGCCGGCCGCCAGGGCGACCCGGGCGCCTCGGTCTTCTTCGTCAGCCTCGAGGACGAGCTGGTCTCCCGGCACGCGGGCGACATCCTGCCGGCGTCGCCGCGGATGGACATGGACGGCGTCGTGCACGACCCGCAGGTGGACTACGCGGTCGAGCACGCGCAGCGGGTCGCCGAGGGCGTCAACCACGAGATCCACCGCAACACCTGGCGCTACAGCGTGGTGATCGAGCAGCAGCGCCTGCTGCTGGCCGAGCGCCGGGAGCGGCTGCTCACCTCCGAGGTGGCCGCGATCATGCTGCTGGAGAAGTCGCCGGAGAAGGCGAAGGAGACCGACGAGGACGTGCTCTCCGACGCGGCCCGGGCAATCGCGCTCTTCCACCTCGACCGGCTCTGGGCGGACCACCTGGCGTACCTGTCGGAGGTCCGTGAGGGCGTGCACCTGCGGGCCCTGGGCAAGCTCGACCCGCTCGACGAATTCCACCGCTCCGCGGTTCCGGCGTTCCAGGATCTGCTCACGAAGGTCGAGGAGCGGACCATCGAGACGTTCGAGGAGGTCGATCTCACCGACGGCTGGGAGCCGGACCGGGCCGAGATCGTCCGGCCGAGCGCGACGTGGACCTACCTGGTGCACGACAACCCGTTCGGCTCCGAGCTGGACCGGTTGATCGCGGCTGTCGGCCGCCGTCTCACGTCGGGTGGCTGATTTCACGTTTTTTTAGCATGTAGGGGGCGTCGCTCGAGCGTGACGCCCCCTACATGCTGTTCCGGCCCAGGTCAGACGCATGGGGTTCGGCAATGCTTAATGCAGCTGACAGAAAGCGTTACCGAATGCATTCGTGTTACCGGGAACAATGTGGAACGTCTTTCTCACACTGTGGATGGCGACTTGACCCGCAAAGCGGCCGACCGGAAATATCAGGCGCGCATTAACGCACAGTGATCACTCATATTCGTTTGCCGCAACAAATTTCCTGGGGGATCAATCAATGCCGGTCAGCGCATTGTCGCCGCGAGCCGATCGACGTTCTGCCGGACCGGGCCGCGGCCCAGGCAACCGGCGCTCCGAACCGGCGCTGACCGTGACGCTCGCCATTCCACTCACCGGCGACGCGGTCTCCCCGCAGGCGCACCGCCTGCTCGCCGCAGTCCGTGAGCTCGTCGAGCTCAGCCGCGGGACGGTCACCGTGGAGTCGGCTTCGCTGCCGGCCGAGCCGGAGCCCGAGCCCGCTCCCAGTGGCCCCGAGGTGCGGCTGCTGACCGGCTCCCGCCAGGTGCTGCTGGAGGGTGAGGCGGTCCCGCTGACCCGTCTGGAGTTCGACCTCCTGCTCTACCTCGCCGAGCGGCCGCGCCGGGTGTTCAGCCGGGCCCAGCTGCTCGCCGGCGTGTGGGGTTACGAACGGGCCGGGGAGCGCACCGTCGACGTGCACGTCCGGCGGCTGCGGCTCAAGCTGGGCGCGAGCGTGCCCGCCGTCACCACCGTCTACGGCGTGGGCTACCGGCTGGCCGACGACGCCCGGGTCACGATCATGCCGCACGATTGAGCGTCTGTGCGCGGGCCGACGGCGCCCGGGTGACGACCATGCCGCACATCTGGGCGCCTGTGCGCGGGCCGATGGTGCGCGGGTCACGATCCTGCCGCACATCTGGGCGCCTGCGCGCGGGCCGATGGCGTCCGGGTGACGATCATGCCGCACGATGGAGCACATGCGTGTGCGTCCCGTCTCGTTCGCCGTCCTCGTCCATGATCTGACGCAACGGCTGGCCGGTCGGGAATCCGACAGTAGGGTCCGGGTGGCCGTGGACGGCGCGGACGCGGCCGACCCGGGCCGGCTCGCCGACGCCCTGGTCGACCCGCTTCGGGTCCTCGGGCGACCGGCCGTGCGCGTCGACACCAGGGATTTCCTGCGGCCGGCGTCCGTCCGGCTGGAGTTCGGGCGGGAGAATCCGGACTCTTTCTACACCGGCTGGTTCGACGAGGCGGGCCTGATCCGCGAAGTGCTCGACCCGGCCAGGCCCGGCGGCTCCGGGCGCATCGTCACGCGTCTGTGGAACCCGGACACCGACCGGGCTGCCCGCGAGCCCTACCGCGACCTCCCGGAGAACGCGATCGTGCTGGTCAGCGGGCCGTTGCTGCTCGGCTCCGGGCTGCCCTTCGACCTCACCGTCCACCTTGAGATGTCGGCCGCCGCGCTGGAACGGCGGACACCCGGCGAGACTCGGTGGACGTTGCCGGCCTTCGCCCGATATGTGGACGAGGTCGCCCCCGCGACGTTCGCCGACGTGGTCGTCCGGCTGGACGATCCGCAGCGTCCGGCCCTGGTCACAGCGGTGGAGTGACCCGCAGGGTGATGGTCGGCACAAGACCCGTATGCCGAGTCCGTGGCGGAACCCACCACTGACAGTTATGCTCCGGTTACTTTTTTGCGGGGGTCTCGTTTGGGACCTCCGGCGGTGGGTATCAGGCGGCTCCACAAGCCGGTCCGGGGACCCACCGGCTGGGCTGAGGGAAGGGCAGGGGGACTGCATGCTCGTCAACGGAGCGGTTGTGGCCGGTAAGGGCGGTAGCGCGGTGAATCGACGTTCGTCCGAGGAGGTCGACCAGATCCGGGTGCTCCTGCGGGCCAGGTTCGAGGAGCTCGACGCGGAGTACGAGGAGGCTGTCGCGCAGAGCCATCGGCTGCGGCTGGTCGAGATCGGCGACTCGGCCGGGGACGACCAGGCCGACAGCGGGTCCAAGACGGCCGAGCGGGACGCTGCCGGGTCGCTGCTGCGGACGCTGCTCGACCGCCGGACCCAGGCGGAGTATGCGATGCAGCGGCTCGAGGACGGGACGTACGGGAACTGTGAGGGGTGCTCCAACCCGATTCCGGTGGAGCGGCTCGAGGTGTTCCCGTCGGCGACCACGTGCGTGAACTGCAAGCAGGTCCGGGAGCGCCGGGCCAGCTGAGGCGTTTCGGCGTCGTTCGCGGCGCCGGCAGGTGCCTGTTCCGGGCGCCGGTGGGTGCCCGTTTCCGTGGGGGCGGGAGCGGGCACCAGGCAGACATGGGACGGATCAGGATCGGGACCTGTGGCTGGACCGACAAGACGCTGATCGAGTCGGGGTGGTACCCGGCGGCGGCCGACAACCCGGAGAAGCGTCTGGCCTACTACGCGCGGCAGTTCCCGGTCGTCGAGGTCGACTCGACGTACTACGGGCCGCCGAACGAGCGGACCACGCGACTGTGGGCCGACCGCACGCCGGACGGCTTCATCTTCAACATCAAGGCGTTCAGTCTGCTGACCGGGCATCCGACCAGGGTTTCCGCGCTCTACAAGGACCTGCGGCCGGAGACGGCCAAGAAGAACGTCTACCCCCACGATCTGCCACCGCAGACGTACGAGGAGGTCTGGAGCCGCTTCCTGACCGCGCTCGACCCGCTGGCCTCGGTCGACAAGCTCGGGGCGCTGCTGTTCCAGTTCCCGCCGTGGTTCGGCATCAGTAGGTCCAACAAGGAATACCTCCTGGAGGTTACGGCCCGGTGCAAGCCGTTCCGGCCGGTGTTCGAGTTCCGCAACGCGAGCTGGTTCGAGGGCGGGAATCAGGGCGAGACGCTGGATTTTCTCCGGGCGCACCGCCTTCCGTACGTCGCCGTGGACATGCCGCAGGGACACAAGTCGTCGGTGCCGCCGGTGCTGGAGGCGACGGCCGATCTGGCGGTCGTGCGATTTCACGGGCACAGCGACAAGTGGACGAGCAAGGACATTCAGGAGAAGTTCGGGTATCGCTATTCCGACGAGGAACTTGCCGAGTGGGCGCCGAAACTGCGATCCCTCGCCGCTCAGGCGAATAGCACACATGTGCTGATGAACAATTGCCTCGGCGATTATGCGCAGCGGAACGCGACGACCCTGATCGATCTGCTGGGCGAGACCGCCGAATCCGCGCCCGGTTCCTGATCGGTGCTCGACGAAGAAGCGCGCCCCGCTCAGCCTGTGGCGGCCGGGCGGGCGTGGACGTCCGGCACGCGGCTGACCTCCAGCCCGCGTCGCGCCGCCATCCGGGCCAGGACACCGGCGTCGATCACGGCGGCGCCACCGGGGTCATTGTTGAAGAAGACGAACCATTCCCGTACGCCATCGGCCTCCATCCGATCCAGCCACGTCCCCAGCGCCGACCGCCCGTAGCGGGGCCACGGCCGCGCCGCCCCCTCGTGGAAGCGCAGATAGCCGAAGTCCGCGGTGCGCCACAGCGGTGTCACCGGCCGGCCCTTGCGATCCGCCCAGCACAGCGCCGCCCCGTACCCCCGGAGCAGTTTCTCGCAATCGGTGGTGAACCAGCTCTCGTGCCGCGGCTCGACGGCGACCCGCACCCCGGCCGGGAAGAGGGACAGCGTCTCGTCCAGCGCGCCGAGATCCGCCCGCAGGTTCGGTGGCAGCTGCAGCAGCACCGGGCCGAGCTTGTCGCCGAGCCCCTCGGTCCGGCCCATGAACCGGGCCACCGGCTCGGCCGGCTCCCGCAGCCGCTTGATGTGCGTCAGGTAGCGGCTCATCTTGACCGCGACGACGAACCCCTCGGGCGTCCGCTCGCGCCACGCGGCGAACGTCTCCCGCTCGGGCAGCCGGTAGAACGCGTTGTTCACCTCGACGGTGGCGAACCGCTCCGCGTAATGCTCCAGCCAGAGCCGCTGCGGCAGCGACGCCGGATAGAGGAACCCCGTGTCGCCGGCGCCCTTGGGCGGGCGCCAGTCCTTGTACTGCCAGCCGGACGTGCCGATCCACAACACATCGCTCGCATACCCATCCCCTTCCGGTTCCATCCGCGGCATCTGCGCCGCTGCAACCCAGGCTGGGCTTTGCCCCAGGGGCAGAGTCAACCCCTCGTCATCCGGGTCACACCGAGCCCGAGCCGGCGTAGGCCGGTGCCGCCGACGGCGTAAGGGCTGGCCGCGGTGCAGGGCTGGCCGCGGTGCAGGGCCGGCACGAAGAGCGGCCCGTGACCCGCGCCGGTGCCGCCTCCGGCCAACGGTGACCTCCCTCCAGCGGGGGAGGCGAACCCCTCGCCACGGGGATCAATCGTCGTCGAACTCCGACGAGTCTGGACCGCGAAGGCGCCACCACCGTGGCGGCGCCCACCGGAGGGACGACGATGAGAAACACGGTTCGATGGGTCGCCGCAGCGGCGGCCACGATCACGATCGCCGGCGGGGCCGTCCCGGCCTCCGCGAACGACCCGGTCTCCCGGGTCACCGGCACCGCCGAGTTCCGGTTGCCTTTCGCGCCCGACAACGACGTACGCCAATTCAGCTTTGATGTGAAAGCCGACCCCTTCACCCGTCCGCTGCCGGGTCGCCCGCAGGGTCTGCCGATGGACGCGACCGGCACCGTCCGGGTCTCGCACCACGTCGCCACGTCGAACGTCACCGTGACGTTCGAGGCCGCCGTCGACTGCCTGATCACCAGTCCCGGGTACGCCGCGATGACCGCCGTCGTCACGCGAGCCGACACCCCGGTCGCGGACTGGGTCGGCAAGCGGGTCGGTTTCAGTGTCCAGGACGGCGGCCGTGGCGGTCACGGCGACCGGGCCGGGTACAGCTGGTCGATGAGCGCCGACCAGGAGGAGGACGGCACCTGGGTGCAGGCCCGGGTCGGCACCTGCCTGGCACCGGCCCCGTTCGGCCCGGTCACACGCGGTGACTTCCGGGTCCGCCACGTGGAGTTGCGGGAGGATCCTCAGCCGTGACCGGGGCGGGGCCGCCGCACGGGGAGCGGCCCCGCCCACCCCGTTCCGCTGAGTCCGCGGGCCCGGGACGAATGCGCGGTAACGCTGGTTCCGGGGCCCGCCGGAGGGTAGAACGAGAACATGACCGATGCGCACGACGAGCTGGACGCCCGCCCGCCGCAGCCGGGCGACACGACCGGTCCCGAGTTCGACACCGCCGGTGACCTGGAGTATGACGAGGCCCATGGGGCCGGCCAGCACCTGGATGTTCCGGAGGCGCTGGTCGAGGAGGCCGAGCGCCGGCGAGCCGCGGCCCGGCCACGCTCCTGAGCTCGGTTCGCGGCCGGCCGGACTCCGGGATGCGGGCCGGCGGGAGTTTTCCACACCGGCGCGTTGTCCACAGGCGGCCGGCATGATCTTGGGCGTCGGGACGATACTGGTCAGCGGGGGCTCCCCCTTGGGAGGGTGGGTCCTGTGATGACGGGCGGATTGGCCGTGTGACGACGGACCGCCGCTGACAGCGGATCGGGATGTCGTCGCCCCGGGAGCCCACCGCCATCCGTCTCACGACAGGCGGGTGCGTCGTGTCACGACTCCGGCTGTGCATTCACGGCGTCTGATGGGGTACGCACCCACTCATGACCGACCCGAATGACGACCTCGACAGCATCGCCGATTCCGGAGTCCCGGAGCAGGACGACGAGTACCAGGACGAGAACCCCGATCACGACGAGAGCCGGCGTGGCATCCCCGGGGCCGCCGTGGACAGCCCCGCCGCTCAGGGCAGCCCTGTCGGCCCGCCCGATTGAGATCAACCCAGGTGTGCGTACGCCGTCAGGAGCCGGCGTATTGCACCGCCGTGAACAGCAGCATCGCGGTCACCAGCCCCGTGCCGAGCACGGTCACGACCGCAGCCGTGTCGAGCCCGGTCTTCCGCCGGTCCGCGACGAGTTTCGCCGCGACCACCGCGAGGACCGGGCAGGCGAGCAGCACCAGCAGCGCGACGACCGGGGCGGCCTGGTGCCAGTCCCCGATGGCCGCCGCTCCGGTCTCACGCAGCACCTGGTTGCCGATCGCCCCGAGGATCCCGCCCACCAGCCCGAAGATCACGAAGAGCACCTTGACGCCGAACGTGATCGGCCGCGCCGGCGGCGTCCACTTGATCCGTTTCTCGACCTCGGCCAGGTATTCGCCGGGTGGCCGCTCGTCGGCGCGCTGCCGGGGGATGCCGGCCGGCGGCAGTTTCCCGAAGCGTTCGGCGACCGCCCCGACCCGGTGCACGTACTCGGCCCAGAGCCCGGCCGCCCGCGCGTCGACCTCCTCGAGGTCGCGCCGCGCCTTCTTGACCGCCTGCCGGGCGGCCCGCACCTGAGTCTCGGCGTCCCGCACGGCCTCGGCGGCGGTCGCGCGCTGGTCGGTGTGCCACTGTTCGGCCTCGGCGCGCAGCCGGGCGGCCCGCTGGTCCAGCGTGGTCAGCCGGCGCAGCACGGTCCGGTAGTCGGCCCGGTCGAAGTCGGCCGGTTGCAGATCGCTCATGCCGCCACCTCCGCTGCTCTCCGGCGTTGCCATGAGGCCAATACCGAGCCTGATGACTCACTCGCAGCTCGATCACGCCGCCAGGAGTTCAGGACCGAGCCCGAGGATTCGCTCATGAGGCACCGTACGGAATGATCACTTCGGCGCCGCGGTGCACCGAGCGGTCGAAGTGGAGCGCCCGCCAGGGCCGCGGGTACCAGTTCGGCGCCCCGGTCCCCGGGTAGAACGGCGCGAGCTCGCTGCCGTGCACGTCCAGCGCCACCCACGCGCCGATCGGGTCGGTGCGCGAGCCCGGCCCGCCGAGCGTGTCGCGCAGCAGCCCGGCGCCGCGCCACCAGCCGAGCACGTGCAGCCGGCGTTCCGGGCCCTGTCGCAGCACGGTCCGCAGGTGGTCGAGGGTCGCCTTGCCACCGGGGAGCGCGTCCGCGGCGTACAGCAGGATGAAGTGCGGCCGGTCGGCGGGCCACGCCGCGGTGGACTCGGCGGCCGCGTCCTCCAGGAGCCAGTCGACGTTCGACGCGTCGTACCATCCACAGTCCGGGATCCGGGCGTGCAGCGCCTCGGCGGCGGGCCGCGCGTCCGGGTCGAAGCAGGCGATCGAGAAGCGTGCCCCGTCCCGGCTGAACTGGGCGGCGAGCGAGCGCCCGGCGGTCGCCAGCACCGCGCAGGCCTCCTCGACGCGGGTGCCGAGCACGGCCAGGTTGCGGCCGGGCGCGCGGCGCAGCACGGTCCGCCCGGAGCGGGACATCACGTCGATCGTTTCGCCGAGCAGCGCCACCGGGGCGGGGGAGTCCTCGGCGACCAGCGCCCGGAAGTCGGGGCTGCTGTCGAGCTTGGGCTGCACGTCGCCGTCGAAGAGGCGGGGCGGCAGCTCGCCCGGGGGCAGCCGGCGCCACAGCCGGTGCTGCAGCGCGCTCCACTGCTCGCGGTCCCCGGCGGCCGGCACCCGCACGATCTGGTTCGCGTCGGTCGCCCCGGAGTCGGAGTTGACCACGGCGTGGTAGCGGGGCAGCGACTCGGCGGCGGTGTTCTGCTCGGCGAGCACCCGGCGGGCCCGGGGCAGAGCGATCCGCAGCGTGAACTGGGCTACCAGCGCCGGGCGGCCCCACAGCGCCTCGATGCCGGAGATGTCCTGGCTGGCCAGGATCAGGTGGATGCCCTGCGAGCGGCCGCGGCGGGCCAGGTCCTCCAGCAGGTCGACGGCCTCGGTGGTGACCGCGTCCCGCCCGGAGAGCAGCACCTGGAACTCGTCGACGACGGCGACGATCCGTGGCCAGACGCCTTCCGGGTTCTCCGCGCGCAGCTCGGCCAGGTTCGTGACCTCGTGCTGTTTCGCCGCGTCGGCCCGCCGTCGCAGCTCCGCGCCGAGGAAGCGCAGCAGCGCCAGGCCGAACTCACGGTCGGTGTTGACGTTCACCCCGACCAGCCGGACGTGCGGCAGCCAGCTCTGGTCCCGGCGGCCGGGCGCGAAGCGGGCGAACGACACGCCCTCCTTGAAATCGAGCAGGTAGAAGGCCAGCTCGGCGGGGGAGTAGCGGGCCGCCAGCGCGCCCATCCACGCGTAGATCAGGTTCGTCTTGCCGGTGCCGGACGGCCCGGCGATCAGCGCGTGCGGCGGGTAGTCGCTGAGCGTGACCTGCACCCGGGTGCCCTGCGGACTGTCGCCCAGTGGCGCGGTCAGCCCGTTCGCCGAGCTCTCCCGCCATTCCTCGCTCTCGTCGGGCAGCAGGCTGTCCAGCGCGACCGGGGCGGGACCGGCCGCGACGGCCTCGGCGATCTGCCGGCACGTGGCGGTGAGCACGGCCGGCGGCGGGCCGGGGTCGAGACGGATCAGCAGGTCACCGCCGCTGCTCATCCGCGCGTCGTTGCCGGGGGCGGCGGTGACGCACTCGATCCCCGGCCCGGGGTCGACCCGCAGCCCGTGGACGATCAGGTGCACTCCGCAGGCCGCACCCGTCCGCAGCAGGCGTTCCAGCTGGGTACGCTCGTGCCGGTTCAGCTCGCCGGCGCCGAGCAGCACCGCGACCCGCCACGGCTCCGGCCGGCGCTTGGTGGCCGCGTGCAGCTCGCGCAGCGAGGAGTACTCCCCGGCCAGCACCGTCTCGTTGATCCGCCGTACGTGCCCGACCAGGTCGTCGAGCAGCTGGGACAACGCGTTCGGCGCGACGAACGTGAGCACCCGCGGCGGGGCGAGCGCGGCGAACCCGGCCAGCCCGCCGCCGAGGTGCTCCGGGTCGTACCCGATCACCTGCACCGTGCCCGGCACACTCGTCCCGAGCGCACGCAGCAGCAGACCGGCCACCACGTCGTCGCCGAGTTTCCGGTCGCCCTGCACGACGACGTGCCCGTGGTCGAGCAGCTGCACCAATGCCGGCACCTCGGGGGACTCCGGCGGCGGGGACACCGTCGCGTCCTCGTCCCACGGCCAGGGGCGGCCCGGCTCGGCCGGGGCCGCCGGCGCGGGGGCGGCCGGCAGCAGCAACCGCCCGATCCGCAGCTCGGCCGGCTTCGCCAGCGGGGTCGGCTCCCACGAATGCCACGGCTCGCCGGCCGCGCCGGGCGCCGCCCGGTCAGCCGCGCCGGCTGCCGCCCCGGCCAGCGCGCCGAGCTCGGTGTCGTGCCACTCGTCGATCGAGCGCAGCCGCTCGTCGCGCGCGGCGGCCAGTTTGCGTTCCCGGCTCTGTGCCGCGGCGCGGATCCGCTCCCAGCGCGTGGTCGCTTCGCCCGCCTCGTGCTCGGCGTCGGCGAGAGCGTGCCCCGCGGCGCCGAGGGCGTGGGACAGCCCGGTCCGGATCTCCACGACCTGCTGTTTCGTGGACTCAGTCATGGCCCGCCGGAATCGTCGTCGTTACCCTGCCCCGTGAGATCATCAAGCCTGCTCACCGGCCTCTTCCCGAGGACGCACGGGTTCCGGTGCGCTCGGGTCCAGCGCGTCCGCGTCCCGGCCGAGCCGGGCCAGCAGCACCCCGGTCAGCACGCTCGCGGTCACCGCGCTGTCCGCCGGGTGCGGGGCCGGCCGGTCGCCTCGCTCGGTCGCCGGCACCCGGCAGATCCGGTCGATCAGCGTCTCCAGCACGGCCGGCGAGGTGCCCGGCAGCAGCGACCGGACCCGGCCCTCGGCGGCGCTGCGCAGCCGGGGCACGTCCTCCGGGCGCGGCTCGTGCCCGAGCAGGTCGCCGGCGAGCCGGTGCAGGACCGGCGGAGTCATCGCGGACAGCCCGAGGCCGGTCGCGGCGTTCACGCCGTGCAGCTCACGGCCGAGGCGGGCCCGGTCGCCGGCGCGGACCCCGGCCGCCACCCGGCGCAGCAGATCTGCGGTGCCGGTGGTCCCGGCCCGCTGATCCCCGCCCTGTTGATCCCCGCTCGGCTGGTCGCCGCTCCGCTCCGGGGCCGGCTCGCCGGTGAGCTCGGCGACGCGCGCCTGCCACCAGGGACCCAGACGCTCCGGCGTCTCCGGCCGCGGCCCGGACTCCGCGGGCTCGCGCGGCTCGTCGGGCCGCACCGACTCGCGCCACTCCTGGCCACGTGGCGCGCCGGGAACCCCGCCGAGACCGAGCACGGCAAGATAGGCCTCGATCGCGTCCTCGGCGAGGCGCAGCGCGGCGGCCGCCCGCTCGGCGTGCTCGGTCGCGTTACCCAGCTCGGGCACGCCGATCTTCTGCTCGGACGCCTCACGCACCCAGTTCAGCAGCTCGGTGGCGGCGCGCAGTTTCTCCATGGCCTTGACGACCAGCCCGTCGGGCAACTCGCCCGAGGCGGCCCGGAGCTGGGCGCCGAGATCTTCCAGGACTGACATCGCGTCAGAGCATCGCCGTGTAGTTCTGGGCGGCCTCGATCGCGACCTGGGTCGCGCTGAAGCACTCCTCGAGCTGCTGGTCGGCCTGGGAGAGCGAGGCCTGAGCGGTGCCGACGGCCTCGTGCGCGCCACCCTCCAGCGCGGCGGCCAGGCTCTGCTGAGCCTCGCCGAGCTTCTCCCGAGCCGCCTGTATCGCCGCCTGCCCCTCGTTCACCTGCTGGACAGCGGCATCCACGGCCGCTCTGAGCTCGGCGACACTGGCCACCCGTTCGGCCTCCTGTAACTCAACCCACTTGCGACTCCAGCGTAACGCCCAGCCCGGTCCGTGTTCCCCTCGGCCGCGCCTTTTCGCACCTTACGGAGCAAAAAGACGCACCAGCAGTCCGACGATCGACAGGGGTGATCGCGCAGGTGGGACACGATTTCCGGCGACGTCCATTGTGGATCATGCCACCTTTGGCCCGGCAGCCGACCCCCACCCATACTCTTACCCCCATTCAAGATCACAATCATCATTTCCCACGTCCGCCGTGGTCCGGATCGTCGCTCCCGCGGGGACCCCTGCGGGCTGAGCAGGGCGCGGGGCGCCCAGAACGCTCACCCCTCCGGGGCGGCCTCCGCCGCGGCTCACGGTCAGAGCAACAGATCCACCCACCCCTACCCCTTCCCGAGAAGCCCCGCCCGTCGAGGTCCGCGACGTCCGCCGTGGTCACGCCAGCAGCGCGCCCGCGCTCCCGGCTGGTTCTCATGGGCGTTATGAGGCACGAATAACGCCCATGAGAACCAGCCCGAACCGTGACCCGCGCCAGAAACCGTGACGCAGCGCTGACCGGGCGGCCCGTGCCCGCTGGCGGCTCCCGTCGGGCGGGCCGCTCACGCGGGGTGGGTGACCGGCGCCGGGCGGGCGGCTCGGGCTCGGTGGGTGACCGGCGTCGGGACCTCGGCCGGCCTGGGCTCGGCGGCCGGGGTGACGGGTCAGCGGGGCACCGCGGACGGCCCGAGGATCTCGGCGCCGAGGGCCACGGCACGGTCACGAAGGCCGCGGTCGGCGGTGACGACGACGATGCGGCGGGGGCGGGGCTCACCCCGTACCAACTCGATGATCTTGTCGTCGCCGGAGCCGGAAGCGCGCTCGATGCGCACGCCGGGCGGGCCCTGCGGGATGTCCCGGGCCTTGCCCTCGACCACCAGGATCACCTCGACCGGCGCCGGGATGCCGCCCAGCCCGGTGGCCGGCAGCGCCGCCAGACGGTCCCGCAGCCGGACCGCGGCACCGGCCCGATCGCGCCACCAGCCGTCCGGGACCGAGCCGACCACGTTCGCCCCGTCCACGACGATCAGCGGCGGAGACTCCGGTTCACCGGACACGGCCGCCTGTGATGTGGCTACCTGAAACGGGGACTCCGGTGACGTGGGCACGGCTTCGGGGAAGGCGGGTTCCCGGAAGGCGGGCGTCAGGGGGTCGGACATGAAGTTGAGCGTACCCCTGTCAACTTTTTGCGAGGAACGGGAATCAGCGTCCCGTCTCATGCGCTTCTAACAGTCGGTGGCGGGTATTGAGCCGCCGGTGGAGTACCAGGGGAAGAGGGACTGATGAGCATCGGACCGTTGGGGCCGGGTGGCCCCGGTCAGTGGGACGACCTGTTGGCGCGCTTCTTCGGTGCGGCCGAGCCGCGCCGGGCGTCGCAGCGGATCGACATCGCCCGCTACATGAGCAACGACGCACGCCAGGTGCTGGCCGACGCCGCCCGGCGCGCCGCGGACCTGGGGGCCGGCGACGGCGGACTCGCCGACCTGGACACCGATCACCTGCTCTGGGCCGTCCTGCAGCAGGAGCCGATGAAGCAGACCGTGCGCCGGGCCGGCGTCGACCCGCAGGTCCTGCTCGGCGAGCTGGACACGCGCCTCGGTGGCGCCGACGACGCGGCCCGGACCGCCGCGGCGAACCGGCGTGCCGACATGGGAGCGCCCGGCCGTGACCACCCCGAGCAGGTCGCGCTGACCCCGGCTGCCAAGCGCGCGCTGCTGGACAGCCTGCAGATCTCCCGCGCGGTGGGCGCGTCCTACATCGGGCCGGAGCACATCCTGATGGCGCTCGGCCTGAACACCGACTCGGCCGCCGGGCGCCTGCTGGCCGGCCGTCTCGACCCGCGCGCGATCCCGAACCCGGAGACCCCGGCCGGCCCGACCGGCGGTGGGCAGGGCGGGTCCCGCGGTGGCGGGCGCGGCAGCAACGCGGCGACGCCGACGCTGGAGCAGTTCGGCGTGGACCTGACCGAGGTGGCCCGGCGCGGCGAGATCGACCCGGTGATCGGCCGGGCCGACGAGATCGAGCAGGCCATCGAGATCCTGTCCCGGCGCACCAAGAACAACCCGGTCCTGATCGGTGAGGCCGGCGTCGGCAAGACCGCGATCGTCGAGGGCCTGGCCCAGCGGATCGTGGACGGCGAGGTGCCGCTGACCCTGCAGGACAAGCGGGTCGTCCAGCTGGACCTGGCCGGCCTGGTCGCCGGCACGCGGTACCGCGGCGACTTCGAGGAGCGGCTCCGCAAGATCATCGACGAGATCCAGGCGTCCGGGGACGATCTGGTCGTCTTCATGGACGAGATCCACACCCTGGTCGGCGCCGGTGGTGGCGGCGAGGGCGGCGGGATGGACGCCGGCAACATGCTCAAGCCGGCCCTGGCCCGCGGCAAGCTGCGGGTCATCGGCGCGACCACCCTCGACGAGTACCGGAAGAACATCGAGAAGGACGCGGCGCTGGCCCGTCGCTTCCAGCCGGTGCTGGTCGGCGAGCCGACCGTGGAGGACGCCGTCGCGATCCTGCGCGGGCTGCGGGACAACTACGAGGCGCACCACCAGGTGCGGATCACCGACGAGGCGCTCGACGCCGCCGTGGTGCTCTCCGACCGGTACATCACCGACCGGTTCCTGCCGGACAAGGCGATCGACCTGGTCGACCAGGCCGGCGCGCGGGTGCGGCTGCGCGTCAAGACGCCCGACGCCAACCTGCGTGAGCAGGAGCGTGAGCTGGAGCAGCTCACGCGGGACCGGGACCAGGCCGTGCACGCGGAGAACTACGAGGTCGCGTCGCAGCTCAGGGACCGGATCAACGAGCTGAAGGCGCAGATCGCCGGCGCCGGGGCGGGTGCCGACGGGGTTCCGCGGGTCACCGAGGCGGACATCGCCGAGGTGGTCTCCCGGGCCACCGGCATCCCGGTCGCGCAGCTGACCGAAGCCGAGCGGGACCGCCTGCTCCGGCTGGAGCAGCACCTGCACGAGCACGTGATCGGCCAGGAGGACGCGGTCAGCGCGGTCGCCGAGGCGGTTCGCCGCTCGCGTGCCGGGCTGGGCGACCCGGACCGGCCGGTGGGCAGCTTCCTGTTCCTCGGCCCGACCGGGGTCGGCAAGACCGAGCTGGCGCGGTCGCTCGCGGAGGCGCTGTTCGGTGACGCCGACCGGATGATCCGGCTCGACATGAGCGAGTTCCAGGAGCGGCACACGGTGTCGCGCCTGGTCGGGGCGCCGCCCGGATACGTCGGCTACGACGAGGCGGGGCAGTTGACCGAGGCGGTGCGGCGCAGGCCGTACAGCGTGGTGCTCCTCGACGAGATCGAGAAGGCCCATCCGGACGTGTTCAACATCCTGCTGCAGGTGCTCGACGACGGGCGCCTGACCGACAGTCAGGGGCGGACCGTCAGCTTCAAAAACACCGTCCTGATCATGACCAGCAACCTCGGGTCCGACCTGATCAGCGGCACCACCCGCAGCGTCGGGTTCGGTGGCGGGGAGGCCGGCGACGAGCTCCACGACCGGATCGACCGGCGGCTCAAGGAGCAGCTGCGGCCGGAGTTCATCAACCGCATCGACGAGATCATCATCTTCCGGCAGCTGGAGACCGACCAGCTCCGGAAGATCACCGAGATGCTGCTGGAGTCGACCCGGCGGCGGTTGCACGCCCAGGACGTGACGCTGGAGATCACCACGGCGGCGGTCGACTGGCTGGCGGACCGGGGGTACCAGCCCGAGTTCGGGGCCCGGCCGCTGCGCCGGACCATCCAGCGGGAGCTGGACAACCGGCTGTCGAAGCTGCTGCTGGCGGCGGATCTGGCGCCGGGGCAGACCGTGCGGGTGGACGCCCGGGACGGGGCGCTGACGTTCGACGTCGAGTCGGCGTCGCTGAGCGCGCGGTGAGGTAATCACCGGGAACGGCGCCGGGCCTTCGGGTCCGGCGCCGTTGTCGTCGTCGCCGTGCCCGTCGGCGACCTTGCCGATGACCTTGCGGGCGGCCTTGTCGAAATCATCTTAGTCATTAAGATAACCGCATGGCCATATCGACGGACTTCTCGGTGGCAATCGCCGGGGCCGGACTCTCCGGCCTCTGCCTCGCCCAGTACCTGATGCGCGCCGGCATCGACGTGCATGTCTACGAGCGGGACCCCGGCCCCTTCATCAGGCAGCAGGGCTACCGGATCATCCTCGACCGGTACGGGCTGGAGGCGCTGCGCGAGAGCCTGCCCCGCCCGCTGTACCGCCTGGCGCTGGCCACCGGCGACGAGCCCGGCGGGCACCTGCGCTTCACCGACAGCCGGCTGCGCGACGCCTTCACGATCACCTTCAAGGACGAACCGCACGCGACCCGCCAGGTCGACCGGCTCACCCTGCGATCGATCCTGATGTCCGGGCTGCACGGGCGCATCCACTACGGCAAGGCCGCCGTCGGGGTGGACCACGGCGGCCCGGCCGGGCTGCGGCTGCGGTTCGCCGACGGCGGGGCCGTCACGGCGAGCGTGGTGGTGGGCGCCGACGGGGTCGGCTCGGCACTGCGCGCGCAGCTCACCCCGGACGCGGAACCGGAGAACACCCCGATGGCGGGCGTCTACGGCCGGTCGCCCCTGCGGCGTGACGGCCGGAGTGTCATCCCGGAGGCGCTGCGCACCAGCGGGGTCCTGGCCATCGCCGACGAGGTGGGCCGCGCCTTCTTCTTCACCTCCATGTGGTTCGGCGAGCGCCCGCGGGAGGCGTTCGCACGCCTGGCCCCGGGCAGTTACGCGCCCACCGGCGACGACTACGTCATGTGGGGACTGCTGCTCCGGCAGGAGGAGGTGCCGGTCAGCGTCCGCGGGAACCTGCTGGCGATGCGGGACCTGGCCGCCCGGATGAGCGCCGACTTCCACCCGGTCGTCCGGCGGCTGGTCGACACGGCCGAGCTGGACGCCACGGTGCTCAACCTCTTCGCCACCGGCCGGCGCCCGCGGCAGTGGGCGGTGCCCCGGGCCACGATGATGGGCGACGCCGTCCACGTCATGCCGCCGTTCGGCGCGCACGGCGGCAACACCGCGCTGCGTGACGCCGCCCTGCTCGGCCACCGGCTCGTCGAGGCCCGCGCGAGCGGCACTCCGGTGGAGGAGGCGATCGCCGCTTACCAGGACGAGATGGTGCCCTACGCCTTCCGGGCCGTCGACACCGCTGCCGGGCTGATGCGCCGCCTCACCGGGGGCGCGGCCGCACCGCACTGGGTGCTGACCAGGGTGCTACCTCGGCTGCACCGGGTCACCGTGCCGGAGGCATGATTGCGCGCATGTCCCACGAGCCGGCCCGGGCCTCCGCGATCGCCGACCTGATGCGCGCCGGGCGGGAGAACTCGCGGCTGTCCATGGTGTTCCGGTACGCCGTCGCGGACCGGCTCGGCCTGACCGTGAGTGACCTGGAATGCCTGGACCATCTGGCGGACGTGGGATCCGCCACCGCGGGACAGGTCGCCGAGCGGACCAACCTCACCACCGGGGCGGTAACCAGCATGCTGCGCCGGCTCCAGCAGGCCGGCTGGGTCACCGCCGAACGGGACCCGGCGGACCGGCGCCGGGTGATCGTCACCCTGCGGGCGGAGCGGGCCGCCGAGCTGGAGCAGCCGTACGAGCGGTTCGCCGGGCGGGCGAAGCAGCTGATCGAGGGCTACAGCGTCGACGACCTCCGGCTGCTGGTCCGGCACTTCGATCACCTGCAGGCGCTGTACCTCGCCGAGCTGGACCGTCTCCGCGGCGGCGACACCGCCTGACGCGTGGCCTCGCGGCAGCTCGGCTGGCGCTCAGGGTTGTTTCCGGGGCCGGAAGCAACCCTGAAAGCCAGCCCGTGGGCGTGGGCTGGCCCTCACGGTTGTTATCGCGCCCGATAACAACCGTGAGCGCCAGCCGGGGGCGTGACGCGCGTTGGGGGCCGGGGTCGCGGGCGGTGGCGGCTTCCGGCTGGTGGTGAGGGTTGTTATGCAGCCCGATAACGACCGTGAGCACCAGCTGGGAGGGCGCGGCGTGGGCGGGACCGGGCTGGGGCTTGCGGGTGGCGTGGCACGGGGGTGGGCGGAGGAGGTCGGGGGCGTCGACTGGTCTTGTGCAGTGACCGTGCCCCACCATGGAGGCCGCCCTTGCGGGCTGAGCGTTCTGGGCGCGCCAGCGCCCTGCTCAGCCCGGAAGGGTCCCCGCGGGAGCAGCCCAGAGGGACCACGGCGGACGTAGGACCTGAAGATTCTGATCTTGAGGGGCTCAGGCGGCGGCGAGGTGGGTGCCGCCCAGGTTGGGGTGATCGCGGGTCCAGGCGACGTAGTCCTCGTTGCGGGAGATGACGTCCTGGTAGGCGTCGCGGGCCAGCTCCAGGACCTTCGGCGCGGACCGGGCGGCGGGGGAGTCGGGGTGCCAGCCGAGGATCAGGCGCCAGCGCAGCGGGGCGCCCTTGAGCGGGCGGGTCGTCAGGCCGGCGGGTGGGCGGAACGTCGGCTGGCACAGGCCGATCGCGACGCCCAGCTCGACCATGTCGATGCAGGCGCGGACGTCGGTCTCCAGGACGCGGCGCGGCGCGAAGCCGGCCCGGGCACAGGCGGCGGCGAAGCAGGTCTCGAAGCAGCCGTCGCCCGGGGCGGCGGACCACTGCTCGTCGGCGAGCTCGGCCAGGTCGACCTCGGCGCCCTTGGCCTGCGGGTGGTCCTCGGGCATCAGGACGCAGACCGCGTCGACCGCGATGGTGTCCCAGACCAGGCCGAACTCGGCCGACGGCAGGGCGTCGCCGCAGACGCCGACCTGGGCGAAGTCGAGCTTGCCGTTGAACGCCATGGTGGCCAGCTCGTCGACGGAGTAGGACGCGTAGGTCGAGATCTGCGACTCCGGCTGCGCGGCGGAGAGCCGGTGCAGCAGGTGCGCGAAGACCGGCCCGCCGATCGCGCCCATCCGGTACCGCGTCATCCGGGACGTGCCGCCGGCCGCCAGCCGGAGCGCCTCGTCCTGCAGGCCCTTCATCGCCGGCAGCAGCACCCGGGCCCGGGACAGCACCAGCTCGCCGAGCGCCGTGGGCCGGGCGCCGCGCCTGTCCCGGTCGAAGAGCGGGCCGCCGAGTGTGCGCTCGATCCGCTGCAGTTGGGCGGTGAGCGCTGGTTGGGCCAGGCCGAGTTGTGACGCGGCCTTGGTGACGCTGCCGGTCTCCGCGATGGCGCAGACCACCTTCAGATGCCGCAGCTCCAGGTTCATAGCGTGACGTTAGGACTAGAAACGTATCGAAGGCTAGCCCTGAACTGTGTGCGAAGATCGGTACTTTGTGTCAAACCGGTTAAGTAGCGGGATGTTCCCGACTAAACGGTAGTTAAGTCAACGTGCATTTACAGATTGTGCGTGTACGTCGTGCGCCCGGTCGCCACGTCGCGCAGCTTGTCGACCATGCCGACGAGCGGGTCGACGACCTTGTTCCACGGCGGCGTGACCGGGGTCGACAGGTGCGGCCGGGTCGGCGCGGCCTCCTGGGCGGTCTCCACCCGGTTGCCCAGCCGGATCATGTCGTCCGCCGGGACCATCTGCATCAGCAACGGGAACAGCTCGCTGCGATCCGCGTCGACGTGCCGGCGCACCGCCTCGCCCAGCTCGTCCAGGCGCGACCGGTCCCGCAGGAGCGTGAGCAGCTCACGGTCCTCGGCCAGCTCCCGGTCGGCGATGCGGTCACCGTCCGGGACGGCGGTGCGGACGGCGGGGTAGAGATACTGCTCCTCGGCGGAGAGGTGCCGGGACAGGGTGGCGACGAGAACCTCGTACGCCTTGTCGGACATCTCGCCGGCGAACAGGCCGAGGATCTCGCGGTGCTGCTCGTCCAGGACATCGACGACGTTGCGCCCGGACACGGCGCCCTCGACCGGCGGGAGCGGGGGAAGATTCACGTCAGACATGACCGCGCCGGTACCCGGTATGCCGTTCCTCTCAAACCCGTCCGACCGCCCCGCCCGCCACCCGAAGATCGGAATTGAAGGCCAGCAACACTTTGCTGGTAAGAAGGGCGGATGAACACCTCCGCCGTGGACGAGGTCATCACCCTCTGCCAGGACCTGCTGCGCATCGACACCACCAACACCGGAGACCCGCGGACCACCGTGGGGGAGCGGGTCGCCGCCGAGTACGTCGCCGAGAAGCTCGCCGACGCCGGCATCGAGTCCCGCCTGCTGGAGTCGGCCCCCACGCGCGCCAACCTGGTCGCCCGGATCCCCGGCGCCGACCGCACCCGCGGCGCGCTGCTGGTCCACGGCCACCTCGACGTGGTGCCGGCCGACAAGCGCGAATGGTCCGTCGACCCGTTCTCCGGCGAGATCAAGGACGGGTACCTGTGGGGCCGCGGCGCCGTCGACATGAAGGACTTCGACGCGATGGTGCTCGCCGTCGTCCGCGAGTGGCAGCGCGTCGGATACACCCCGCCCCGGGACATCGTGCTGGCGTACACCGCCGACGAGGAAGCCGGGATGGAGTACGGCTCGCAGTGGCTGGTGCAGAACCACCCCGGCCTGTTCGAGGGGTGCACGGAGGCGATCGGCGAGGTCGGCGGGTACTCGTACACCGTCAACGACGACCTCCGGCTGTACCTGGTGCAGACCGCCGAGAAGGGGCTCGACTGGCTGCGCCTGCACGCCAACGGCCGGCCCGGGCACGGCTCGTTCATCCACGACGACAACGCGGTGACCGCGCTGGCCGAAGCGGTCGCGGCGGTCGGCCGGCACAAGTTCCCGGTCGTCGTCACGCCGACCGTGCGCGCGTTCCTCGAACAGGTCGGCGAGGCACTGGGGATCGACATCGACCCGGCCGACCCGGAGATCGCGATCGCCAAGCTCGGCCCGATCGCCAACCTGATCGGCGCGACCATCCGCAACACGGCCAACCCGACGCGTCTCGAAGCCGGCTACAAGGACAACGTGATCCCCGGCAAGGCGTCCGCCACCGTGGACTGCCGCACCCTCCCCGGCCAGGCGGAATCGTTCCTCGCCGAGCTCCGTGAGATCATCGGGCCGGACGTGGAGATCGAGCACGTGCACCGGCAACCGGCCGTGGAGACCGAGTTCGGCGGGCCGCTGGTGGACGCGATGGGCGCGGCGCTGCGCGCCGAGGACCCCGGTGCGCGTACCGTGCCGTACCTGATGTCCGGGGGAACCGACGCGAAAGCGTTCAGCACCCTGGGCATCCGATGCTTCGGGTTCGCCCCGTTGCAACTTCCGCCCGACCTGAACTTCGCCGCCCTGTTCCACGGCATCGACGAGCGCGTGCCCGTGGAGGGTCTAAAGTTCGGCGTGCGTGTTCTCGACCGACTGCTTCGGAACAGCTAGATCCGGAAGGACCCCCAACAACATGAGCGACCAGAACGCGGAGCTCGACGCCGCCCTCGAGCGGGTGGTGGAGGCGGCGCGCGCGCACCTCACCGCCGTGAAGGCTGCCGCGGGGCGCATCGACGACGACGACGTCTGGCAGGCGTACGTCGATCTCAACAACGCCTCCTTCGCGTACGACGAGAAGCTGCTCGACGCCTTCGGCGAGGTCACGCCGTGGGACGTCGAGTCGATCGACCCGGACGAGGCGGACCAGCGCTTCCTCGCAGACCAGGCCGGCGACGCCGGGGCCGGTGACCCGTACCCGCAGGTCATCTCGGTCCGGCAGCGCCGCGACTACCGGGTGCCCAGCGTCTCCGCCCTGCTGAAGGTCGCGGAGAACGCCCGGCGCGGCTCCGTGCCCGAGGACGAAGAGGTCGGCCCGGTCGAATCGGTCGGCGAGGCTGTGCTGGAGCTGCTCCAGGCCGGCGACGGGTCGCTCTCGTCGCTGGACGTGCCGGAGCTGGAGCCGCTCGACGGCCTGCTCACCGTGACCGAGGTCGACGAGCCGCTGGACCTCGAGGCGTTCGACGACGCCGACGGCTCCGGCCCGTTCGCGCCGGCCGAGGGCGACCAGCTCGTCGGACGTCTCGACGAGCACCCGTTCCTGCCCGAGGACGAGGACGACCACGCCGGGCACAACCATTCTTGATTGCCTCGCTCCGCCCGGGCGCCATGCGTGATGGGCGCGGTCACAGAGAAAAGCCCGCTCGGCTCAGGCCGGGCGGGCTTTTCTCAGTAACTGAGGCCGGGCTGGGGGGTCGGCTGGATCCGCCGGCGGAGCATCACCTTGCGGGTGCCGTCCGCGAAGAGCTGGACCCTGGCGAGCTCCCACCCCGAGAACTCCGCCTGGATCGCGAGCCGCGCTGCCACGGTCAGGCGATCGACGTTCGAAGGCAACCGCAGGGGCGCATATTCGTAGTCCATGCCGACCAGAATGCCTCTCCGCCGGGACCTTCGACAAGCGTTGACCAGCGGCTCCTGATGATCATTCCCGGACGGCTCAGGCCCGGGGATCGTCCTCGAGCGTCCGTCGAGCACTGCGCGCGCCATGCCCGGGTTGGCGGTCATCCGCCCCTACTGCTCACACGTGTGCCGGGCTCGTCGAACGTGATCTCCGCGAGCGGAACACTGGACAGGTCGCCGCCCTGGCCGGCATGCCTCCGAGGCCGGCGACCAGCAGCACGAGCGAGCCGTCGCGCCTCGATAGCGGGTGGCACGGACACAGCGGAACTCCTCACGTCGACAGGCAACGATATGAACGCCGGCCGGCCCCGGCAGGTTCAGCCGCGACGTGCCACGTGGACGCGAGGTGGCGGAGGACGTCCGGTCAGAGGATGCCGTGGGGGTCGCCGGCGCCCTCGCGCTCCGGGTAGCCGACGTCGATCGCCGACACGTCCTCCAACGCGAACGCGATCTCGGCCGGCAACGTCAGATCCTCGCTGCGCAGCGCGCCCTGCAACTGCCCGGCGGTGCGGGCGCCGAGGATCACCGCGGCCAGGCCGGGACGGTCGCGGACCCAGGCGAGCGCCACCTCCAGCGGTGACACGCCGAGGCCGCCGGCCGCGATCACGACCGCCTCGACGATGCTGGAGCTGCGCGGCTCCAGATAGGTCTGCACGAACGGCGCGTAGTGCTCGGACGCGGCCCGCGAGTCGAGCGGCCGGCCGTTGCGGTACTTCCCGGTCAGCACGCCACGGCCCAGCGGCGACCAGGCCAGCACGCCGAAGCCGAGCGCGGCCGCGGCCGGCAGCAGCTCACGCTCGATGCCGCGCTCGAGCAGCGAGTACTCCATCTGGGCGGCGACGATCGGGGCGCGATTCGGGTACGCCGACTGCCAGGTCGCGGCGCGTGCGGTCTGCCACGCCGCGAAGTTGGACACGCCGACATAGCGCACCTTCCCGCTGGTCACCGCGTGATCGAGAGCGGACAGCGTCTCCTCGAACGGGGTCTGGGAGTCGTAGCCGTGCACCTGCCACAGATCCACGTAGTCGGTGCCGAGCCGGCGCAGCGACGCGTCGAGCGACCGCAGCAGGTTGCCCCGCGAGCCGTCGCGGGCCCGCCAGCCGTGCGGGGTCAGCCCTGCCTTCGTGGCGATCACCACCTCGTCGCGGGGGACGAGGTGGTCGAGAAGGGAACCGATCACCGCCTCGGCGTCGCCGTTGCCGTACACGTCGGCGGTGTCGATCAGAGTGCCGCCCGCCTCGAGGAACAGCTTCATCTGCTCGGCCGCGTCGTCGGGGTCGGTGTCGCGTCCCCAGGTCATGGTGCCGAGCGCGAGCCGCGAGACCGCTAGCCCGCTTCGGCCGAGCGGTCGCTGGTGCATGTAGTGAACCTTATTCAGACCTGCTCGACAAAGAAATCCTCCGGCTCGACCGGGTGCGTCGGTTACCGGACGGAAACGTGACGGGTTCCCATCAGTAGGCTTGCGTTCGTACCACCAAGATCTTGTCTTTCAGGTTTGTCTCGTTCACGTCGGTCTCGCGAAGGGCAGGGCAGTGCGGCTCGGACTCAGCCTCGGCTATCAAACGGCGTGGAGCACGCCCGCCGACCATCTCGCCATGGCCCAGGAGGCCGACCGGCTCGGATACTCGGTGGTCTGGGCCGCCGAGGCCTACGGGTCGGACACGGTGAGCATGCTGGCCTGGATCGCCGGCCAGACGGAGAAGATCGACGTCGGGTCCGCGGTGCTGCAGATCCCGGCGCGCACCCCGGCGATGACCGCGATGACCGCGGCGACGCTGGACACGCTCTCCGGCAGCCGCTTCCGGCTCGGGCTCGGCGTCTCCGGCCCGCAGGTCTCCGAGGGCTGGCACGGCGTCAAGTTCGCCAAGCCGCTCGCTCGTACCAGGGAATATGTCGACATCGTCAAGATGGCGCTGCGCCGCGAGCGGGTGCAGTACGACGGCGAGCACTACCAGCTGCCGATGCCCGGCGGCGCAGGCAAGGCGATCAAGCTCGGCTTCCACCCGCCGCGCACCGAGATCCCGATCTACCTGGCCGCGGTCGGCCCGAAGAACCTGGAGCTCGCCGGCGAGATCGCGGACGGCTGGCTGGCCATCTTCTTCGCCCCGGACGCCGCCGACGACCAGCTGCGGCACATCGCGGCCGGCCGCGCCAAGCACGGCCAGGGGCTGACCGGCTTCGACGTCGCCCCGAGCGTGCCGGTCGTGGTCGGCGACGACGTCGCGGCCTGCGCCGACGTCGTGCGGTGGTATGCGGCGCTCTACATCGGCGGCATGGGCAGCCGCGAGCAGAACTTCTACAACCAGTTGGCGGTACGGATGGGGTACGCCGACGCCGCCAAGAAAGTCCAGGACCTGTACCTGAACAAGCAGGTCGCCGAGGCCGCCGAGGCGGTGCCCCAGGAGTTCATCGAGCGCACCTCGATCATCGGGGACAAGGCCCGGATCACCAAACGGATCAAGGAGTACGCCGCGGCGGGCGTCGGCACGTTGTCGATCAGCCCGTACGTCGGCGACCTGCAGTCCGGCCTGGAGACGCTGCGTGTCGTGGCGCAGGCGTACGACGAGTCCGGCGTGGCGCGCTAGTGGCGACCGTTCTTCTCCTGCGGCACGGCCGCACCACCGCGAACGCGACCGGTGAACTGGCCGGCCGCCGTCCCGTCGAGCTCGACGACACCGGGCGCGTCCAGGCCGCCGGGGTCGCCGGCCGCCTCGCCGGGATCCCGCTGGCCGCGGTCGTCTCCAGTCCGCTGATCCGCTGCCGGCAGACGGTCGGGCTGGCGCTGCCCGGGATCGAGCCGGTGATCGACGAGGGGCTGACCGAGTGCGGGTACGGCGAGTGGGAGGGCCGCCCGCTCAAGGAGCTCGCCAAGGAGCCGCTCTGGCCGGTCGTCCAGCAGCACCCGAGTGCCGTCACGTTCCCCGGCGGCGAGTCGATGGCGGCGATGTCGGCGCGCGGGATCGCGACGATCCGTACCTGGGACGAGAAGGTGACCGCCGAGCACGGTCCGGAGGCGATCTGGCTGGCGTGCAGCCACGGCGATGTGATCAAGGCCATCGTGGCCGACGCGATGGGACTGCACCTCGACCAGTTCCAGCGGATCGTGGCCGATCCAGCATCGATCACGGTGATCCGGTACACGCCGACCCGGCCGTTCCTCGTGCGCGTGAACGACACGGGTGAGCTGGCTTCGCTCGTACCGAAGAAGTCCGCCGGGGAGAAGCCCGCCGAAAGCAGTGACGCGGCCGTCGGCGGGGGTGCCGGAGGCGGCGTCTGACGACCCTGGGTGACCGACGGATGGGCGATGAGTGCACCCAGTTGCGCCCAGGGCGAACCGGGGTCGTCGGGCCGCGCGATGACGGCCGGGGATGGATAGGGTTGGCCCCATGACCCACCAAGTGCATGCCTTCGAGCCGCCGGAGCGGTTCGTCGCCGGGACGGTGGGCGAGCCCGGGGACCGGACTTTCTTCCTCCAGGCACGCGGTGGCGGCCGGGTCGTCAGCGTCGCCCTGGAGAAGGTTCAGGTGTCGCTGCTCGCCGAGAAGCTCGAGGAGTTGCTGCTCGAGGCGAACAAGCGGTTCGGTGTCACGCTGCCGGAGGTGCCGCTGCTGCCCGTGCACGACAACGAGCCGCTGGACACGCCGGTCGACGAGGAGTTCCGGGTCGGGACGCTGGGGCTGGCCTTCGACGTCGACACCGCCACGGTCGTGATCGAGGCGATCGAGGCCGGTGAGGCGGAGGTCGAGATCTCCGGTGACCCGCTCGCCGAGGACGACGACGAGGGCGAGAGCGACGACGAGGAGCCGGATGACGACCTCGACCGTCTCCGGGTCCGGCTGACCCCCGAGGCGACCAGGGCATTCATCGACCGGGCCCGTCGCGTGGTCGCCGCGGGACGGCCGCCGTGCCCGCTCTGCGGTCAGCCGCTCGACCCGGGCGGTCACCTCTGCCCCCGGCACAACGGCTACCACCGGTGACAGCCGAGCCGACCGAGGTGCTCGCCGAGGCCGACGCGCTGGAGTTGCTGGGGCGCGGCCAGATCGAGATCGAGGGTCGCCTGGTCGACGCCTCGAACACCACGCTGCGTGCCGAGATCACCCTGAGCGGGGTGACCCGGCGTTGTGTGTACAAGCCGGTGCGCGGCGAGCGCCCGCTGTGGGACTTCCCGGACGGGACGCTTGCCGGCCGGGAGGTGTCGGCGTATCTGGTGTCGCGCGCGACCAGGTGGGGCCTGGTGCCGCCGACGATCCTGCGGGACGGGCCGCTCGGGCCGGGAGCGCTGCAGCTCTGGATCGACGAGCCGGAGGCGGCCGAGGGGCTGATCGGGTTCGTCCCGGCCTACGACGTGCCGCAGGGCTGGTTCCCGGTGGCGGCGGCCCGCGACGACGACGGCGACGCGTTCGCCCTGGCCCACGCCGACGACCCGCGGCTGGCCCGGCTGGCGATCTTCGACGCCGTGATCAACAACGCCGACCGCAAGGGCGGCCACGTGCTCTACCCCGCCACCGGCTCGATCCACGGGGTCGATCACGGTGTCAGCTTCCACGTGGAGAACAAGCTGCGCACGGTTCTGTGGGGCTGGACCGGGAGGCCGCTGCCCGACGAGGCGGTCGCCGTGCTGGAGGAGGTGCGGGCCGGGCTGGGCGGGGCGTTGGGGGAGGCGCTCGGGGAACACCTGACGATCTCCGAGGTTCAGCACGTCGGACTGCGGGTGAAGCGGCTGTTGCGGGCCGGGCGGTTCCCCAAGCCACCGACTGACTGGCCGGCCATTCCGTGGCCGCCCATCTGACCTCCTTCCTTCCTGGCCGGTCTCCCGGCGCACGTTGTCTCCCGGCGCACGTTGTCTCCCGGCGCACGTTGTCTCCCGGCCCGTGTGGTGCCCGGCCCGCGTACTCCGCCGGGGCCTGTTTGCTGCTTCGTGCCCGGTTGCTTCCCGGCCCGCGTCTTCTCCCGGCCGGCCTGTCCTCCCGGCCCCGCCTCACTCCTCCGCGCTGCCTCCCCCTCCGCGCTGCCTCCCCCTCCGCCTTGCTTTCCCTCGGCCTCGCCGCTTCCGGGCCCGCCTTGCCCCGCCGCTGGAACCAGCCTGAGGTCTGCCCCAGGGGCAGAGTCAAGCGGTGCCGACCAGCTTCGTCCGTTTGTCCGGCCCGCGGCCCGATGACCGTTGCGCCGAGCTGATCCAGAGGTTTAGGTCACGCCCCGGAGCCTGTGTGACAAGTGCTGGATAGGCTCCGAGCATGGACGCTTGGACCGGGCATGACGTGCCGACCCTGCCGGGGGACGCCCCCACGCTGAAGCTCTACGACTCGGCGCGCCGGTCGGTGCAGCCGGTCACCCCGGGTGACACCGCGACGATGTATGTCTGCGGCATCACCCCCTACGACGCCACCCATCTCGGCCACGCCGCCACGATGATCGCGTTCGACCTGGTCAACCGCCTGTGGCGGGATGCCGGCCGCACGGTCACCTATGTGCAGAACGTGACCGACATCGACGATCCGCTGCTGGAGCGCGCCGAGCGCGACGGTGAGGACTGGGTGGTCCTCGCGATGCGCGAGACGGCGCTGTTCCGGGAGGACATGGAGGCGCTGCGGATCATCCCCCCGGCGCACTACGTGGGCGCGGTCGAGTCGATCCCGTCGATCGTGGCGCACGTGCGTGAGCTGGTCACCAGGGGCGCGGCGTACCGGCTCGACGACGGCACCGGGGATGTGTATTTCGACATCACCAAAGCACCCCGCTGGGGGTACGAGTCGAACCTGTCCCGCCCGGAGATGATCCAGCTCTCCGCGGAGCGCGGCGGTGACCCGGACCGCGCCGGCAAGCGTGACCCGCTCGACCCGCTGCTGTGGCGCGGCGCGCGGGAGGGCGAGCCGGTGTGGGACGGTGGCGACCTGGGCCCCGGCCGCCCGGGCTGGCACATCGAGTGCGCCACCATCGCGCTCAACCTGCTCGGCGACACGATCGACGTCCAGGGCGGTGGCAGTGACCTGCTCTACCCGCACCACGAGTGCTCCGCGGCGCACGCCGAGGTGCTGACCGGCGCCGCGCCGTTCGCTGGGCACTATGTGCACGCCGGCATGATCGGGCTCCAGGGCGAGAAGATGTCGAAGTCCAAGGGCAACCTGGTCTTCGTGTCCCGCCTGCGGGCCGACGGCGTGGACCCGATGGCGGTCCGTCTCGGCCTGCTCTCCGGGCAGTACCGTTCCGACCGGGAGTGGACGGACGACGTCCGTAAGGCCGGTGAGCAGCGCCTTTCCCGGTGGCGCGAGGCGGCGGCCGCTCCGTCGGGCCCGTCCGGCGCCGGCCTGCTCGATGCCGTGCGCGAGGCCTTGACCAACGATCTGGACGCTCCCGCGGCGCTGGCGGTCGTGGACGCGTGGGCCGAGGCGACGCTCTCCGGCGCGGGGGACGACGCCGACGCCCCGGCATTGATGGCTCGCACGGTCGACGCCCTTCTCGGTATTCGCCTCTGACGTCCGGTTCGCGGAGCAGTCACCGGAGATCTCACGCGCCGAGGGCGCACGACGACAGGGCGGTCCCGCACGGGGCCGCCCTGCTGTCGTACACCGGAAAGGATCTGATCGTGGAATGGGGTCACAGCTCGCCGCTCTCGACCTTAGTCCCTGGTCAGGACGGGTGTGGCCACTTCGCGCAAATACTGCGCCTTGCGGTGTTATTAGGTGGAAATCCGTGCATTCTGGGCGCGGGCGCGACATGCTTGCGGAGGTCAAACCAACGTCCGAAAGGAACCATCATGCGTCGTCCGGCTATGTACGCTGCCGGCCTCTTCCTGGCCACCGGCGCGAGCCTCGCCCTCGCCGCCGGGCCCGCCGCTGCGGCCGTCTCCAACTGCAAGAAGCACGGCAGCGCCGCGTCCGTGCACTCCACCGGTCACGCCTCCGGCCACGGCCACCGTGGCGCGGCCGCCGGCGACAGCTGGTACCCGGTGCCGGTCCCGGTCGGTTACCCGGCCGGCTACTACGGTGGCGTCAACGGCTTCGGCAATGGCTTCGACAACGACTGCAACACGTCGATCGCCCAGCGCAACACCCAGATCGGTCTGATCAACCTGAACGGCATCGCGAGCGGCGGCAACGGCGGCGGCCTCTTCGGCCTCGGCGGCTGCTGAAGTCCGATTTCGTGGTGATCGCTCACCGGTCATGACGGGTTGAGCGGTAGCTGATCACAGACCCGAGGTAGCCGCGAGGCTCCTCGGGTCTGGGCTTTCCCGGGGCTTTGCGCGGCCCGGGTGAGCCGCTGACCGGCGGTGGCGAACTCCCGCAGATACGTCTGCCCCACCAGATCCGCCCCGAACGCGCGCTGCGGCTCCTCCCGGATCAGCGCGAATCCCCGCCGCAGGTACACCTGCCGTGCCCTGGTCAGGGGGTCGGTGGTCCACAACCGCATCCGCTCGTACCCCGCGCCCGCGGCGAACGCCAGGCACTCGTCGACCAGCCGCCCGCCCAGCCCGAGGCCTCGAGCCGACGGGTGCACCAGCAGCACGCGCAGCACCGCCGTGCCCGGCTCGTCCCCGGCCACGCAGAGCACGCTCCCGGCCCGCCGTCCGTCCGTCTCCGCGATCCAGCCGGCCTCCCGCGCCGGGTCGTGCTCCGCGGCGTAGTCCGCCATGATCCGCGCGACCAGCGCTTCGAAGCTGGTGTCCCACCCGTACTCCTCGGCGTAGACCTCGCCGTGCGCCTGCACCACCCAGCCCACGTCGCCGGGCTGCCCGAGTTGCCGGATCGCCACGTCCATCACACCGCCTCCGCAACTGAAACACTCGTTTCAGTCGGATACTAACCCGATGGCGGACACCACGACGGCACCCTCGGCACGCCGGACCGAGCTTCTCGAGCTCGCCTACGCCTACGTGCGCCGCAACGGCCTCACCGAGTTGTCGCTGCGACCGCTCGCCGCGGAGATCGGCTCCAGCCCCCGCGTGCTGCTGTTCCTCTTCGGCAGCAAGGACGGACTGGTCCGGGCGTTGCTGGCCCGCGCCCGCGAGGAGGAGATCGCCCTGCTCCGCCGACTGCGCGAGGGGACGCCGGCGCCGTCCGGCCTGCCGGCCGCAGGCGAGCACGTCTGGACCTGGCTGAGCGATCCCGCTCACCGTCCGCTGTTGATCCTCTGGCTCGAGGCGTACGCCCGTTCGCTGCTCGACCCCGGCGGGCCCTGGGCGAACTTCGCCGCCACCACGGTCACCGACTGGCTCGACGTGCTCGCCACCGCCCAGCCCGAGTCCGAGCGCGACACGCCGGAGGGCCTGACCCGCCGCACCGCCCTGCTCGCCGTCCTCCGAGGGGCGCTGATCGACCTGCTGGCCACCGGCGACGAAGCACGGACCACCGCCGCGGTGCGCCGGCATCTCCACGGCTGAGCCCAGCCTCCCGGCTGACCCGGGCTTCACCGCCTGCCGCCGGTCGGCCGCCGCCACGGTCGCACGTGCTCGCAGCGACTCGGCATCGTGACTCTCACAGCAGCTCGGCATCGTGGACCAGCAGGGCGATCTGCACCCGGTTGTTCAGGTCCAGCTTGGTCAGCAGCCGGGAGACGTGTCCCTTCGCCGTCGGCAGGCTCATCACGAGTTCCGCGGCGATCTCCGCGTTCGAACACCCGCGGCCGACCAGCACCGCCACCTGGGTCTCCCGCTCGGTGAGCGCGGTCAACCTGGTCTGCGCCCGCGCCCGCCGGGTGCCCGCTGCCGGATCGGCCACATGGTCGATCAGCCGCCGGACCGCGCTGGGGGAGAGGATCGCCCTGCCCGCGGCCACGGCCCGCACCGCCGCCAGGATCTCCAGCGGTGGCGTGTCTTTGAGCAGGTAACCGCTGGCCCCGCCGCGCAACGCCTCCAGCACGTAGTCGTCCGCGTCGAACGTGGTCAGCATGATGATCTGAGGCGCCTCCGCCCGCTCCCGGATGCGCCGGGTGGCGACCAGCCCGTCGACCCGCGGCATGCGCACGTCCATCAGCATCACGTCCGGCCAGTGCGCCGCGGCGACCCGGACCGCCTGGTCACCGTCCCCGGCCTCGGCCACCACCTCGATGTCCGGTGACCCGCCGACCAGGATCCGCAGCCCGGCCCGCACCAGCGCGTCATCGTCCACGATCGCCAGCCGGACGGGGCGCCGCGCACTCCCGCCGCCGGCGCTGTCATCCGATCCGCTGTCCGGGGCGGTGTGACCGATGCCCGGCCCCACGCCGGAATCAGCGTCGTTCAGGCCGGCCATGGCAGCTCCGCCTCCAACCGGAAGACGCCGTCGACCGGGCCGTAGCGGACACTCCCACCGGCCAGGCTCACCCGCTCGCCGATGCCGACCAGGCCGCGTCCGCTGCCGGACGGGACGACATCCCCCGTACGGCGAAAGGGATTGCTGATCGTGATGTGCAGGCCCTGACCCGCGGCGCCCTGCAGGCACACCGTCGCCGCCGCGTCCGATCCGTGCTTGCGCGCGTTCGTCAAACCCTCCTGCACGATCCGATAGGCCGTCCGGCCGAGCACCACCGGCGGCCCGTCGACCGGCACCGCGCTGTCGAACCCGACCGTCATCCCGGCCGCCCGCACGCTCGCCACCAGGTCGCCCACGTCGGCGAGCCCGGGCTGGGGCGGCTCGGGGCGCCCCCGCGGCACCCCGAGCACCGAGCGCAACTCCTCCAGCGCCTCGTGCGCGCTCGTGCGGATCGCGCCCGCCGCCAGCGACAGCTCCTCCGGCGGCAGCGACCCGCGCACCTCGAGCGCCCCCGCGTGCAGGCTGATCAGCGACATCCGATGGGCCAGCACGTCGTGCGTCTCCCGGGCGATCCGCGCCCGCTCGGCGAGTCTCGCCTGCTCCTCCCGCAGGTGCTGCTCGGCCTCCAGGCGCGCGGCGTGCTCGCGCAGCGAGGTGGTCAACTGCCGGTAGGCCCGCACGAACGACCCCCAGCCCAGCGCCGCCGTGGTGATCACGCCACGGACCACGAAGTCGACCCACACGTCGTAGACCGGCCGGTCCTGCAGCAGGTAGTAGATGCCTCCGGTGACCACGTTGCCCGCGCCGAGCAGGAGCAGCAGCGGGAAGCGCAGCCGGATCGCGGCGGTGAACAGCGCCACCAGGATCGGCCCGGTCACGGTAACCGAGACGGCCCCGAACGGGAGCAGCGCCACGAGGAGGGCCAGCGGATGTCGCCGGCGGACCAGGAGCGCGGCGGCGCCCGCCACACCCAGGGCCAGATCGGCCGGCCACGGGATCGCCGCGCCGGGCCGGGTCGCGTCACCGATCAGCATCATCGTCACCCCGTACAACAGCGCGAGGACGATCGCGATGGCGTCGGCCAGCCGGTCCCGCAGAACGGCCCGGGGGCTGCCGGGCTCGGGCACCAGCAGAAGGAGAAGCATGCCGCCGAGCCTAGGTCGCCGCCGAGGGCCCGGCACCCTTCCAAAGTAGGGTTCGGAAACAGTTCTTCCGGCCGGTGCGGCGGCCGTCCTTCGTGGAGGAGTCTCGCCGCATGCCGATTCCCGCGATCACCCGCCACCTCCGGCCACGCCTCCTGACCGTGCTGCTCCTGGCCGCGGCCTGGGGCGCCGCCGTCGCCTTCTGGACCCCTCGCGGCCCACTGACCAACGCAGAGGCGCTCTGGTCGATCGCGATCAGCGCCGGCCTGGGCTTCGGCGCCGGGCGCCTGCTGCGCTCACGCCGGGCTGTCCTTCTGACCCCTTTGGCGTACGTCGTGAGCCTCGAACTCTGCCGGCTGAGCGTCTCCGGTCCCTCGGTCGATCCACCGCACCCCAGTCTGTTCGGCGCTGTCGCCCTGGTCACCGGGCGGGGCGTGCACGGCCTGCTGTCGGTGCTCCCGATGGCGCTCGCCGCGGCGTACGGGTGTGGCCGCCGCCGCCGCAGTCGCGTCCTCGCCGGCGTCGGGACGGTGGCGCTCGCCCTGGTCACGGCGGCGGTCGCCGTCCCCGCCCGGACCGAGGCGATCCCCGGTGGTGTCGCCGAGCTGGCCCACGTCGACGTGGGAGGTCACCACCTCGGCCTGATGATCCGCGGCCGCGATCCGGCCAGGCCGGTGCTGCTCTTCGTCCCTGGCGCACCCGGCGGCTCGGAGACCGGCGCGATGCGGGCCCACCTCGCGGCCCTGGAGTCCCACTTCGTCGTGGCCACGCTCGACCGCCGGGGCGGTGGCGCGTCGTATGCGGCGCTCGACCCGACGTCCACGATGACCCCCGCGGAGAACGTGGCGGACATCCTGGCCGTCACCGACTACCTGCGCTCGCGGTTCCGGCACGACAAGATCGTCCTGCTGGCGCACTCGGGCGGCTCGCTGCTCGGCGCCCTCGCGGCCCACCAGCACCCGGAGAAGTTCTCGGCGTATGTCGGCACCGGTCAGGCCGTCGACGTCGAGGCCAGCGACCAGCTCTTCTACGACGACATCCTGGCCTGGGCCCGGGCGAACGGGAAGACCGACGTGGCCGGCAAGCTGGAGAGACAGGGCCGGCCGCCGTACCGGAGCTTCTGGCAGTACGAGACGTTCATGCTGTACGAGAACCAGGCCTACGCCCAGCGGGCCGCCCCGCTGGAGATCGCCGGCCCGGAGTACACAGTGCTCCAGAAGGCGCACACGCTCACCGCGATCATGGACACGTGGGACGCGTTGTACCCGCGAGAGCAGGACATCGACCTGCGCCGGGACGTGCCGGAGCTGCAGGTGCCGGTCTACTTCGTCCAGGGCGGCAACGAGATGCGCGGCCTGAGCGTGCTCTTCGACGAGTGGTACGCGGGATTGCGCGCGCCGGCCAAGCAACGGGTCACGATCCCGGGCGCCGGTCACCGCGCGATGTTCGAGGAGCCGGACCGCTTCGTCGCCGCTCTGACCACCTTCCTCGGCCCGACCGCCCGCCCGTGACCGCCCGCCCCTCCCGTCCCGGTCTTGCGCCGGGTCACCGAGAGCGCGGCCGGCGATGGGCCCGGCCGCCCCGGCTCAGGCGAGGGCCAGCCCCGGGTCCGGGTCGGGCTCCGGGGACGGGCCCGGGATGCGGTACTCCTCGGTCAGCGTCGTCATCGGCCCGGGCCAGGTCGCCTGCGCCACCTCGATCGGCTTGCGCGTCTCGTCGAAGGCGACGTGCAGCAGGTGCAGCACCGGGGTGTCCGGGCGGATATGCAGGATCTCCGCCTCCTCCCGGCTCGGCTGCCGCGCGGTGATCGTGTCGGTCGCACTGGCGTAACGCCGCCCGAGCACCTCCTCCGCCTCCTGGTAGAGCGGGCGCCCGAAGGACTCGGCGCGCTCCAGGCTCGTCCCGGTCGCGTCGGTCACCCGGAACCAGGACGCGCCCAGCTCCACTGTCGCGTCGTCGGTGCGCACGATGTGCCGCCGCACCAGCATCTCGGTGCCGTCGCGCACCCCGAACGCGTCGGCCACCTCGGGCGGCGCGGCCTCACGCCCCACCCCGACGAGCTGCTGGCGATAGCGCGCGGCGAGGTCGGCGTGGTAACCGCGGTGCGAGCCGTACCGCCCCCGCGACAGGCGGTTCAGCCGGCGGCGGGTGCCGCGGACGTACGTACCGGAGCCGGGTTTGGTGATCAGCACCCCCTCGACCCGCAGCTGATCGACGGCCCGCTGCACCGTCTGCTTCGCCACCCCGAACATCTCGGCGATGGCCGGGATCGAGGGCAGCCGCTCACCGGGCTGCCACTCCTGGCGGCGCACCCGTTCCTTCAACTGGTTCGCGATCTGCCGATGCGGAAACTCGGCAGCTCCGGGATTGATCGTCACAGCACCCTCCACGCCGCTGTCGTTCCAGCTAGGTTCCTAGGATGCCAGAACTGGGGTGACGGGTCGGGGTGCGGCGCGCCGACAGATGCCTTCTGGTGCCGGTGCTCTGCAGTTCGGCACGCGGCCGCGGTGGTTAATCTGCTATATAGCAGGTATGAACATGTCAGGACCAGGATGCGGCGCGGTTGCTGGGGACTTATGGCTCATAAGTCACCATCGCCGGAACATCGGACGGCCCATGCGATCGTCACGTTTTCGCGCTATCAGCTATATAGCTGTCGGCGTCCTTGTGATCGGGATCGGGCTGCTAGATAGTCAGGTGGCAACGGGACCGCGATCGGCCGTCGTGGCCGGTGTGACGCTGATCCCGTTACTGGCCTGGCAGTACAGCGTGGAGGTGGCACATGCCGGTCTACTATCGCGCATCCGACGCAGTCGTCGATCACCTGTCGATCGACGTCAAAGTGTCCACGGTCCGCAGATTTCCGCACCACGATCTCTCCGGCCTGCACATCGTGGTCCCGGGTGGCGGCGTCGAGGGCGGCGTGCGGCTGCTGGGAGTGTCCTCACTGGTCGCCGTTCCGATGACAATACCGGTCATCGGCCACGTCTCGGGACTGCTGGCGGCATCGGTGGTGGTGGGCGAGGTGTTCGTCGCAGTGGCCTGCTTTCGCGCCCGGCCCCGGCAGGTGTGGCAGCTTCGTGCGTGCTATCAGGGCCGGGTCGTGCGGGTGTATTCGTCGTCCGACAGGCAGGTCTTCGCAGCGTTCTGCCGGGCCGTCTCACGTGCTCGCGAGTCCGGCGTGGAGCACCGTTTCCGGTGACGCGGGCGGGCCTCGATCGCGGGCGCCCCAGCCAGCACGGCGGGCGTCAGAACGAGGTGATGGCCGGATGAGCGCCGAAGGCCTGCCGGCCGTGGCCCGGCGCCGGGTCCGCAACGCCCTGCGCGCGGCCCGGGAGGCGAGCGGCCAGAGCCAGGCAGCCGTCGCCGGCGCGCTCGGATGGTCGATGTCCAAACTGCAGCGGATCGAGCTGGGCGAGGTCACGGTGTCGCCGGACGACCTGCGAGTGATGCTCGAGCACTATCGGATCCCTGACGAGGAGTGGGCGGATCTCGTCGAGGACGCTCGGATCGCCCGGCGTGAGCGTTACTGGTCCGCGGAGCACAATTGGGAGCTCATCCCGGCCGGTTTGCGGCACCTTCTTCAGTTCGAGACGGCAGCGACCAGAATGACGATCTTCCAGCCCCATGTGCTGCCGGGCAGTCTGCAGACGCCGCGCACCGCCGAGGCCATTCTCGAGGGTTGGCAGCCGGAGCGGGACGCCGAGCAGGCGCAAGCAATTCGCCGGGCACGTGCGCAGCGTCGCGAAAGGGTGACCGGTGACGCGGCCGTTCCCGATTTCCGGCTGATGCTGGACGAGTCGGTGCTGTGGCGGGTGGTCGGTGACCGGTCGGTCACGGCGGAGCAGTTCCTTGACCTGGTCGAGGTGGCCGAGCGGCCCAACGTCCGGGTCCGCATCCTCCCGTTCGACCGGGGTGCTCTCGCCGGCACGATGGGTGGCTTCACGCTGATCCAGTTCGATCCCGATGATCCGGCGGACACCGTTCTCTACCGGGAGCGGTTGTTGCAGGACGAGGTCGTGGACGGCGGTGCGGAAGTGGCCGTGTTCCTCCGGTACTTCGACCGGTTCTGGTCGGAGGCGATGGACGAGGGCGTGACGGCTCACGTCATCCGGGCTCGTGCCGCGCAATTGTCGGCCGAGGCGGCGCAGGAAGTGTGGCGGACGGGCCTGGGTCCCCATAGATGACCCGGACGCAGGGCTGTCTCGCCATGGTTCGAACCAATGAGAGAGGTTTGCACTGATGGAAACTCATAGCAGTGAGTGGAGCAGGAGTTCCTTCTGCGGGAACAGCGCCTGCGTCGAGATCGCCCTGTGCGGGGAGGACGTTCTGGTACGGGACAGCAAGAATCCGGGGCAGCCGCATCTGAGCTTCTCCCGCGGGGATTGGAACAATTTCCTCGATCAGGTGGCAACCGGTCAATGCTTCTGACGCTACCGGGGCCGCCGGCATCGCCGGTGGCCCCGATAGGCGACGTTCACCAGGAGCCGGCGGTCGGGCCGGCCGATCCACCCCGCCGCCGCAGGTACTTCTCGAACTCGCTGGCGATCTCGTCGCCGGTCAGCGGCTGGATCCCCGCATCCCCCACCCGCTCCTCGAGCTCCCGGACATACTCCCCGAGCTCGGCGTCCTGCTCGGCGGCGACCCGGACCCGCTTCTCCCACTCGTCGGCCTGCTCGGCGAGGTCGGCCATCGGAACGGGCAGGTCCAGCACGTCCTCGATCCGGCTGAGCAGGGCCAGCGTCGCTTTCGGGCAGGGCGGGTTGTTCGCGTAGTGCGGCACGTGCACCCAGAACGACAACGCGTCCAGCTCGGCGCGGGTGGCCGCTTCCTGCAGCACCCCGACGATGCCGGTGGGCCCGTCGTAGCGGGTCGGCACCACGCCGTACTTCTCGGCGGTGGTGCTGTCCGAGGCGCTCCCGCTGATCGGCAGCGGCCGCGTGTACGGCACGTCCGCCAGCAGCGCCCCGAGCAGCACGATCCGGTTGACCTCGAGGCTGTGGCAGATCTCGAGCACCGACTCGCAGAACGTGCGCCACCGCATGCTCGGCTCTATCCCCCGGATGAGCACCACGTCCCGGTCGCTGCCGGGCGGGCTGGCCACCATGAACCGGGTGGTCGGCCACTCGATCTTGCGGGTCTCCCCTTCGGCCATCGCGATCGTGGGCCGGCTCACCTGGAAGTCGTAGAAGTCCTCGGGGTCGATGCTGGTGACCTCACGGGCCTCCCAGACCTGCTCGAGGTGTTCCACGGCCGCGGTGGAAGCGTCCGCAGCGTCGTTCCAGCCCTCGAAGGCGGCGATGGCCACGGGGGAGCGGAGCAGCGGAAGGCCGTCGAACTCAGTCATGGGAGACAGCCTACGTGCGGGGCCGGAACCGCACCCGGTGGCCGCGCCGTGGCCCTCCCCGGGTCGTGAGCGGTTTTCGTCATGAAACCCCGCATAACCCAGCATAATCTCCAGGGTGACCAGCCACGTGGATCAGGTGCTCGGACCGTCCGACGACACGGTGTCCTTCATCCAGCCGCGCGCGATGTTCTACGTCACCGTGCTCTGGGTGGTCGCTGCCGCGTGGGTCGCGATGCTCGCGGTCTACCTGGTCATGGCGGTCGTCTTCGGGGCACGTCCACAGCCCGCGGACATCGTCGTCTACGTCGAGATCGCGATGATCGTCCCGGTGATCGCGGCAGCGGTGCCGCTGCTGTTGCTGTACCGGCGGCTGGGCTGGCTGCACACGTCGGTGCACGGCATCGACTTCGCCGCGACCGGGCGCAAGGCCGTGCATCTGCCCTGGTCGGGGATCGCGTCGGTGGGCCTGCACGGGTGGGGGCCGTTCACCGAGCTCGTGGTGACGCCGATCGGTGCCGACTACGCGCGGGTCATCGACGGCCCGGGCTTCGCGCCGCGGACGCGTCATCGGGGCGAGGAGATGTCGTACGTCGTCGACGTGGGTCTGATGTCCCCGGGTCCCGAGGTCCTCCTGGCTGAGCTTCACCGCAGGATTCCGTCGAAGGTTTGACGTCCGCCCGGAGGAAGGCTACGGTCTTAACCGCTCCGTTAATTAACGGGAGGGTTAAATGACCGACCGGCTCAGCGTGATCTTCGCGGCGCTCGCCGACCCCACGCGCCGTGCCATCCTGGCCCGGCTCGCCGAGGGGGAGGCGACCGTCACCGAGCTCGCCGAGCCGTTCGACATCAGCCTCCCGGCGATCTCTCGTCACCTCAAGGTCCTGGAGAACGCCGGTCTCATCTCGCGCAGCCGTTCCGCGCAGTGGCGCTCCAGCCGTCTCGAGGCCGGGCCGCTGCGCGAGGCCACCGCGTGGATGGAGCGGTACCGCCGGTTCTGGGACGAGAACTTCGCACGCCTCGACGCCCACCTCAAGCGCCTGCAGGAGGAGAAACCATGACCGACCTCGTCATCACCCGCGTTTTCGACGCGCCCCGTGAGCTGGTCTACCGCGCTTTCACCGACCCGGATCAGATCGCCGCGTGGTTCGGCCCGATCGGCTGGTCGGTGCCCCGCGACTCGATCGACATCGACGCGCGTCCCGGCGGCAAGCAGGCCTTCACCATGGTCAACGACGACGACCCGTCGATGTCCTCGCCGGTCAACGCCACCTTCACCGAGGTGATCGAGAACGAGCTGCTCGTCGGTGAGGAGAACGTCAGCCACATCCCGGACTTCGGCGCCGACAAGATGGTCATGCGCATCGAGCTCTTCGACGAGCCGCCCGGCCGCACCCGCCTGGTCCTCACGCAGAGCCCGTTCCCGGAGGCGATGGCCGGCGGCGCCAAGGAGGGCTGGGGTTCCAGCTTCACCAAACTGGACAAGATCCTCAAAGCCTGAACCCCTTCGACGGTACGACCGAGCCCCACCCCCGGAAGCACAGCCCACCCCCTGGTCCGATCTCGCGACCCCCGCCGGCCACCGGGTCGCCCGGCGACCATCCGGCGTTGGTGCCGTCCCCGGGCTCGCCGCCCCGCTGCCACTCACCCTCCCCGCGCGGCTCCCGCATCGCCGGCTGGTGCTCACGGTCGTATTCGTGCCTCATAACAACCGTGAGCACCAGCCGGGAACCGTGACGCGCGTCGAATGCTCGGCTTCGTTCGGCCTCGCGCGGGGCGCTGGGTGTGCGGCTGGTGCTCACGGTCGCGGGGTCAGTCGTGGGCGATGGCGCCCAGGACGTTGAGGCGGGCTGCCCGGATGGCCGGGACCACCGCCGCGACCACGCCGACCAGGGCGGCCAGCGCCAGGTATGTGCCCATCCGGCCCCACGGGAGGACCAGCTCGGTGATGCCGTCGTTCTCCAGGGCGCGGGTCACGGCCGTGCCCATGCCGGCGCCGACCACGACGCCGAGCAGCGCCCCGAAGACCGAGATCACCACCGCCTCGACCGTGATCATGCGCATGGTCTGCGCCCGACCGAGGCCGACCGCGCGGAGCAGTCCCAGCTCACGGGTGCGTTCCAGGACGGACAGCGCCAGGGTGTTGACCACGCCGAGGACCGCGATCAGGATCGCCAGGCCGAGCAGGATCTGAATCATCGTGATCACCTGGTCGAACTGCGCGGCCTGATCGTTCGCGAAGGTCGCCGCGTCGGTCGCCGACACCTCGGGACTGTCCGCGAGCAGCTGCTTGACCTGCGGCAGCACGGTGGAGACCGCGACGCCGTCGTCGAGCCGGACGAACCCGAGGACCGGCTGGGTCAGCCCGAAGTCCTTGATCGCCGCGTCCGGCAGGATCACGCTGCCGGGCAGCGCGTTCTCCGCGAAGATCTGGGCGACGGTGTACGTGTGCGGCTCGCCCCGTGCGCCCTGGATCGTCACCGTCCGGCCGACCTGCCAGTGCTGCTCGTCGGCCTCGGCCTGATCGATCGCGATCTGGTTGCCGGTCAGCGGCGTCGCGGTCGTCCCGAACGCCTCGGCGAGCACGCTCAGGTCCTTGGCCGCGGTCACGTACTGCGACTTGCCGTCGATCAGGACCTGGTCGTTCCACATCCCGGCCGCGGCCCGCACGCCCGGCATCGCGGCCGTCTTGTCGATCACCGCCGGGTCGAACGTCGGCGGCCGCGCCCCGGTCTGGTCCCCGCTGATCAGGATCTGGGCCTTCACGGTCTCCGCCACCTGCGCCTTGAGGCTGCTCTTGGCCGAGTCCATGACCACGGTGACGCCGGTGACCAGCGCGATGCCGACCATCAGCGCGGCCGCGGTGATCGCTGTCCGGCGCGGGTTGCGTCCCGAGTTGAGCCGGCCCAGCCGGCCCGGCAGCGACCAGGAGAAGAGCCGCCCGAGCAGGCTGATCACGGGCTTGCTGATCAGCGGCGTGAGCAGGGCGACGCCGATGAACGAGACGAGCACCCCACCGAGGATCGACCACAGGGTCGCGTCGCCGCTCAGGTCGGCGAACAGGCCGGTGCCGAGCGTCGCCGCGCCGGCCGCGAGGACCACGCCGCCGAACACGCTGAGCTTGGTGAGCGGCCGGTCCGGGATGCTGACCTCCTGCATCGCGGCGACCGGCGCGATCCGGGAGGCGCGCAGCGCGGGCAGCACCGCGGCCACCACGGTCACCACCAGGCCGACGACGAACGCGCTGATCACCGCGGAGAGCGGCACGCCGATCGAGGCGAGCTTCAGGTCCGCGAACTTACCGAACAGCGCGGCCAGCCCGGCGCCGGCCCCGACGCCCGCGGCCAGGCCGAGCACCGCCGCGACCAAGCCGATCATCACGGCCTCGACCAGGACCGATCCGATCACCTGGTTGCGGCTCGCGCCCATCGCCCGCAGCAGCGCCAGCTCCTTGGTCCGCTGCGCCACGATGATCGAGAACGTGTTGAGGATCAGGAAGATGCCGACGAACAGCGCCACCCCGGCGAAGCCGAGCAGGATCTGGTTGAAGAACGCGAGTCCCTCCTGAATGCTGTCCGCGCTCTCCTTCGCGAGCTGGTCGCCGGTCTTGACCTGGTAGTCCGCGCCCATCGCGGCGGAGATCCGGTCACGCAGCTGCGCCGGGGTCACGCCGTCGGCGGCGTCGACGGTCACCGAGGAGAACGAGTCCGCCTGGCCGAGCATCAGCTTCTGCGCGACCGGGGTGGTGAACGCGACCTCCTGCACGCCGCCGATGCTGTCGCGCCCGCCGGTGTAGCCCCAGATGCCGACGAGCGTGAACTGCTGCTTCGGTTCCAGCGTCAGCACACCCACCTTGTCGCCGATCGTGAGGCCGGCCAGCTCGGCGGTGTTCGCGTTGACGGCGATCTCCCCGGCGGCCGACGGGCCACGGCCGGAGCGCATCTCCATCAGGCTGTCGGTGCCGGTCCAGTTCTCGCCCAGTCGCGGCGGGCCCTGGGACGTGAGCACCTTGCCGTCGCTGCCGATCACGCGAGCGCCGTCGACGTCGATGCGACCGGTCGCCGCCCGTACGCCGGCAATCGTCTTGATCTTCTCGACCGCCGAGGCGGGCAGTGGCGCGGCGACCTCCTCACCGTCCAGCTCGGAGACCGCGATCTTGGGTTTGGCGCTGACCGAGACGTCGGTGGCGCCGAAGGCGTCGGCGAAGATCGAGTCGAAGGTGCGGTTGAGCGTGTCGGTGACCACGAAGGACCCGGACACGAACATCACGCCCAGCACCACGGCCAGACCGGAGAGGATCAGGCGCAGCTTGCGGGCGAGCAGGCTCTTCAGCGTGGCGCGCAGCATCAGAGCATCACCGGGTCGCCGTGCTTGTCCAGGCGCTTCATGGTGTCGAGAACGGTCTCCGCGGTGGGGTTCGCCAGCTCGTCGACGATGCTGCCGTCGGCCAGGAAGACCACCCGGTCGGCGTAGCTCGCGGCGACCGGGTCGTGGGTGACCATGACGATCGTCTGGCCGTGTTCGCGCACCGACGAGCGCAGGAAGCCCAGCACCTCGGCGCCGGACCGCGAGTCCAGGTTGCCGGTCGGCTCGTCCGCGAAGATCACGTCGGGGCGGCCGACCAGCGCGCGGGCGCAGGCGACCCGCTGCTGCTGGCCGCCGGAGAGCTGGCTCGGCCGATGCGACAGGCGGTCCCGCAGGCCGACCGTGTCGATCACGGTGTCCCACCACTGCGGATCGGGCTTGCGGCCGGCGATGTCCAGCGGCAGCCTGATGTTCTCCGCGGCGCTCAGCGTCGGCAGCAGGTTGAACTGCTGGAAGATGAAGCCGATCCGGTCGCGGCGCAGCCGGGTCAGCGCCTTGTCGCCCAGCTTGCTGATCTCGGTGCCGCCGATGTGCGCGGTGCCCTTGTCCACCGTGTCCAGGCCGGCCAGGCAGTGCATGAGTGTCGACTTGCCGCTGCCGGAAGGGCCCATGATCGCCGTGAACCGGCCGCGCCCGAACTCGGCGCTCACCCCGGCCAGCGCGGTGACCCGGGCCTCGCCGGTGCCGTAGACCTTCCAGATCTCGTCCGCACGTGCCGCTACCGGGCCGCCGCCATTCGTCGCAGTCACCGTTCGTCTCCCCCAGGAAATGGTCCGCCGGGCACAGTGCTCCGGCAGGCCTGCTCAGTGTCGCGGCGCAAACCGCCGGTGACGTCCGTCCGGCGGCGTAGGCCGACGCTGAGAAATCACTGGGGGACGTCACGTAGGCATCGTCAGGGTTGCCCCTGAGTGGTAGCGGGCATTGACGCTCTACCGTGGAACTCCCGGCCCTTCAGGAGGTCCGTCATGCGTGCCCGAATCGTCGCTCTCCTGGCACTCCTGCTGCTCGTGGGCTGCGGTGGGCTGCCGCTCCCGGACGAGCCCACTGATCCGGCGCCCGCAACCACCAGCTCCGGCGAGCTCGACGGCACCGACACTCCCGAGGAGTTCGCCCGCGACATCAAGTCCGCGCAGACCGTCGCCGAACGGTACTGGAAGGGTGTCTTCGCTCAGGAGGGCCAGCGGTTCCAGCCGGTGCGCGAGGTCTTCCCGTACGAGCGGGACGGCGAGGTGGACTGCGGGCGGGACGCGCTGCCCCGCAACAACGCCGCCTACTGCTCGGCGGGGGATTTCATCGCGTACGACGTGAACTGGGCCTTCGGGGTCTTCGGTCAGATCGGTGACGCCTTCGTCTACTACCTGCTCGGCCACGAATACGCCCACGGCATCCAGGCCCGGCTCGGCATCCAGAAGCAGTTCACGATCCAGCAGGAGCTGCAGGCCGACTGCATGGCCGGCGCGTTCATCGGCGACTCGGCGCGCATCGGGCAGCTGTCGCTCGACAAGGGGGACACCGACGAGCTGGCCCGCGGGCTGGAATCGGTCGGCGACGATCCCGGCCAGCCGTGGTTCGCGGAGGGCGCGCACGGCACCGCCGAGCAGCGGATCAACGCGTTCGCCAACGGATATCAGGACTCGCTGAAGGCCTGTGACCTCTGAGACAAAGGTTCGATTCTGGCGGCGCGGTCGGCGGAGAATGGCGCTTTACCGCACTGACCTGGGGAGATTCTGCTGAGCGCGACACGACCGGCCGCGGTGCTCTTCGACATGGACGGCACGCTGGTGGACAGCGAGAAGTTGTGGGGCATCGCGCTGGAGGAGCTCGCGGTTCGCGCCGGCGGCAAGCTCTCCGAGGAGGCGCGGCTAGCCATGGTCGGCACCAGCATGCCGGTCAGCATGGCGATCTTCCGGGACGACATGGGCCAGCCCGACCGGCCCTCCGCGCCTGACGTCGACTGGATTCACGACCGGGTCACCGAGCTCTTCGCCGAGGGGCTCGTCTGGCGGCCCGGCGCTCGGGAGCTGCTGCTCGCTGTTCGGGAGGCCGGCCTGCCCACGGCCCTCGTCACCTCGACGGCTCGCCGGCTGGCCGAGGTGGCGCTGAAGACGCTGGGCGCGGAGAACTTCGACGTGCTCGTCTGCGGCGACGAGGTGCGGCGGGCGAAACCCGACCCGGAGCCCTACCTGACCGCGGCCGGGCTGCTCGGGGTGCCGATCGCGGAGTGCGTGGCGATCGAGGACTCGCCCAGCGGGGTGGCCAGCGCGGTCGCCGCCGGGGCGCGGGTGCTGGCGGTGCCGTCCGACGTCGAGTTGCCCTCGCACGACGGGATCCTGCTGCGGGAGTCACTGGCCGGCGTCGACGTGCCCTTCCTGGCGGCCATGTTCTCCTAGCGCGGCGAGGTCTTCCTGGTTCGTGGTCCGCTCGCAGCGGGCCGGGATCGCGGTGGCCGCGGACCGGATCAGCGAACGGGCCAGGCCCGGCAGGAAGTGCCGGGCCACGGTGAGGCCGGGCATCAGGCGGCGTCCGACGCTGTCATGTTCGCGGCCGGCGCCGCCGTGCCGGCGGCATACGGGCCTGGGGCGGACGCCCGGTGGATGCGGATGTTGCCGCTCGCGGAACGGGCCCTCACGTCCAGGCCGGTGGTGACCGGGACGCTGTCCCCGTGCGACGGCAGGCCGGTGGTGACCGGGACGCTGTCGCCGTGCGATGTCAGGTCCGTGACGGTGGCCCCGCCGACGGTGCTGAGGTCCAGCCACACGCCCGTGCCGGGGGCGATGCCGACGGTGATGTCGCCCGACGCGGTCCGGAGCCGCGCCCTGCCCCGCCACAGCGAGCCGACCGTGACGTGGCCGCTGGCCGTCCCCGCGTCCACCGAGCCGCCACCCGACCCGATCCGGATGTCACCGCTCGCCGTCTTCGCGGTGACGTCACCCATGACGTCACCGGTGCGGATCGTGCCGGAGGCGCTTTTCAGGTACGCCGAGCCGGCCACCCGGCCGACCGACAGCTCACCGCTCGCCGAGCTCAGGTGCAGGTCGCCGAGCAGATCGCCGAGGTGGCAGGCGGCCGACGCGAGCTTGAGATGCACGTCGCGGAACAGCCCGGTGGCCCGCACCTCGGCGGCTGAGCTGTCGCCGCTCACGCTGCTGCCCGCCGGGACCCGGACGGTGATCCGCAGCGCCGGGGCGCGCCGCAGACGCCAGCGCTCCGGCGACGGCACGGCCACGACCAGGGTGTCGCCGTCCAGGACGACCCGGGTGCTCTCCGCGGTCTGGCGTGCGGCCGGGCTGTCGCCGAGCGGCACGACCTCGACCCGGACGGTGTCGTCACGGCCGGCGTCGATCTCGACGATGCCCGCCACGGCGCGCAGGGCGAGGGTGACCGGTTCGGTGCGATCGAACTCGTACATCAACTGCTCCTCGTTTCCGGTCAGGCCTGGAAGTAGCCGGTGACCCGCTTGGCGGACCACCCCGCACCGCCCGGCGGCGCGGGAGGCGGCGGGGGCGGGGGTGTCGCGGGCCGGCCGGTGACGGCGGCGGTGACCGTGCGGACCAGCCAGGCGTTGACCGAGACGCCCTCGGCGGCCGCGGTCTGCTCGACGTGCGTCTTCAGTGATTCCGGCATCCGCACGGTCAGCCGGGCCAGATCACCGCCACCATCGGCCGGCGGCTGCGACGACGGTGACGACGACGGCCATGGCAACGGGGACGATGGCAATGGCGGCGGGACGGAAACGGCGGCCGGCGGGTCGAGGGCCGGGATCCGCGTGACGACGAGATCCGCTTCGCGGCCACGCAGGCACACCTCGACGGTCGCGTCGGTCAGCCCGGTGGTGATCTCCGCGGCAGCGTCCGAGAGCGCCTCGAGCAGTGCCAGCCGCGCCGACGGCTCCAGTGAGTTGCTCAGCAGCTCCGCGGCGCGGCTGACCTCCGGGCCGCCGGGAGCGGCCACGGCGGCGAGGTCGGCGCGCAGCGCTTCCAGGTACGGCGTCAGGTCCATGACCTCACTATGACGCCATGGGTGACGTCACGCAAGAGCAATCTGACGCCATCGGGGTCAGGTGCCCGGTTTGATCAGGCCTGTCTCATAGGCGAGGACCACCGCCTGGGTACGGTCGCGCAGGCGCAGCTTGCCCAGCATGTGACCGACGTGGGTCTTCACGGTGGTGTCGCTGACCTGCAACGCCTCGGCGATCTCAGCGTTGGTGTGGCCGCGGGCGACGTGGATCAGGACCTCGCGTTCGCGGCCGGTCAGGGCACTCAGGTCGACGGTCACGGCGGTGTCCGGGGCGGAGGCGGCCGCCACGAAGCGGGGGAGCACCCGGGCCAGCACCCGCGGGGTGATCACCGCGCCGCCGGACGCGACGGTGCGGATCGTGGTGACGAGCTCGTCCTGCGGGGCGTCCTTGCACAGGTACCCGGTGGCGCCCGCGGCGATCATCTCGATCAGCTCGTCGTCGCTGTCCCGGGCGGTCATCACCAGCACCCGCACGGGCAGCCGGGCGGCGGTGACCGCCCGCGCGACCGCGGCGCCGTCCGACCGGGGCAGGGCCGCGTCGGCGACGAGCACGTCGGGAAGCAACCGGCGGGCCAGGTCGACCGCCTCACCGCCGTCACCGGTCTCACCGGCGATGACCAGGTCGCCGCCGCCGCTCTGGGCCAGGACCGCCCGCAGGCCGGCCCGTTGCAGCGCCGAGGCGTCCGCGAGCAGCAACCGGATCGGCTTCACCGGGCCCCGCCCCCGCCCACTGTTCCCGGCCCCGGCCTCGCATCGGCCGAGAGCCAGCGGGAACCGGCACGCCGAATCGGCCGGCCCAGCCTCGCACCACCTCGCCATGTGCCCCGGGGCGGGGAGGGCGGCGAAGGGACGGCTCGGGACGAGGCAGGGCGGCCGCCGGTGTCGTTCCGGGCGGGGCCGGATCGGGCGTGGGCCGCAGACGGCGGGTGCTCAGGCAACGGCGTCGTTCCGGGCCGGAGCGGAGAGTTCGACCGGGGTGGAGAGGCGGTCCGGGGTGGAGAGGCGGTCCGGGGTGGAGAGGCGGTCCGGGGTGGAGAGGCGGTCCGGCTCCGCGTCGGAGGGAGGGCCGACGCTCGGGGCGGTCGGGAACGGCGGCGGGGTGCCGCCGAACTCGGGGCAGAAGGCCTGGTGGCTGCACCAGCCGCAGAGACGGCTGGGCTTCGGGCGGAAGTCCTGGTCCCGCTTGGCGCGCTCGACGGCGTTGGACAGGGCGATCAGGGTGCGCTCGAAGCGTTCCAGCTCTTCCGCGTCCGGGCTGTAGTCGAGGACCTCGGCATCCTTGAGGTAGAGCAGGCGCAGGACACGCGGGACCACGCCGCGGGTGCGCCACAGGACGAGGGCGTAGAACTTGAGCTGGAACAACGCCCGGCCCTCGAACGCCTCGCGGGGCGCGCCACCGGTCTTGTAGTCGACGACGCGCAGGTCGCCGGCGGGGGAGACGTCGAGACGGTCGATGTAGCCGCGGATCAGCAGCTCCTCGTCGATCGTCGTGGAGACCAGGGTCTCGCGCTCGGCGGGCTCCAGCCGCTGCGGGTCCTCGACCGCGAAGTAACCGGTGAGCAGCTCCCGGGCACTGCCGAGGAACGCGGCCAGCCGGGCGGCCTCCTCGGCGCCCGCCGGAGCGTCGACGAGGGCGAGCTGCCCGGCCGCGTCAGCCTCCGCGGCCACCGCGGCGGGGTCACGAACGAGCGCAGTGGCGTGTCCCACACCGGCGCTCTCAGCGGGCGCCACCCCGGCGCTCGCAGCCGGACTCACCCCGGCGCTCTCACCGGGCGCCGGCCCGGCGGTGTCAGCGGGCGCCGGCCCGGCGGTGTCAGCGGGCGCCGGCCCGGCGGGGGCGGTGGCCGGCACCGTACCCCGAAGGGGGTGGGAAGCTGGCGGCGAAGCGGGAGCCGCGCCGGGAGCGAACAGCGCGGCAAGCTCCGGCTCGTTGCCGACCAGGCGCTCCCACTCGGGCATGACCAGCGCGGCCGCCGCCTCGGGGGTGCGGGACTCGGCGGGCAGGTCGAACAGACGCTCCAGCACCGCGTGCACGAGCGTGCCCCGCACCTGGTCGGCGGAGGGCTGCTCGGGCAGCTTGTCGATGGTGCGGAAGCGGAACAGCAGGGGGCAGGTCTTGAAGTCGGCGGCACGCGACGGGGACAGCGACGGCCCGGCCGGCCGGTCGCCCAGGCCAGGGCGCCCGGCGGAGGTGGCGGGGGAGGCCGAGGCCTGTGGGGGAGAGAACGCCGTCATGCCAGCCAGGCTAGGGCAGGGGTACGACGAAACCGCCGGGACACCCGCCGCGAACCGTCGACCGGAGCGCCGCGACGCCTCGCCCGGGAAATCAAGATCCACGCGGAACTCGACAGGTCCGTAGCATCGAACGGATGGAGGACAGCGCGACGCCCGGGCCCCGTGGCCGCCCGGTGGGGCATGTGCTCGGCATCCCGGTGCACGCCAACGGCTCGATGGTGCTGCTCGCGCTGCTGGTGACCGTCGTCTACGGCAACTATGCGAGCGCCGAGCTCGGTCTGGGGCAGCCCTGGGCGTACCTCATCGGCCTGGGTTTCGTGGTGTGCCTGCTCGGTTCGGTGCTGCTGCACGAGCTGGGGCACGCGGTGGTCGCCCGCCGCAACGGGATCGGCGTGCGCCGGATCACCCTCGAGCTGCTCAGCGGCTGGACGGAGATGGAGAAGGACGCCCCGACGCCCCGGGTGGACGCGGCCGTCTCGCTGGCCGGTCCGCTGGTGTCGCTGCTGCTCGGCGGGGTGGCGACGGGTGCGGCGCTGGTGCTGGCGAAGGACACCGTGCCCGGGCAGATCGCGTTCCAGCTGGCGGTCAGCAACGTGCTGGTCGCGGTCTTCAACGTGTTGCCGGGTCTGCCGCTGGACGGCGGGCGGGCGCTGCGCGCGGCGATGTGGGCGCTGCTGAAGGACCGCAACCGGGCGACGGTGGTGGCCGGCTGGGCGGGCCGGGTGCTGGCGTTCGCCACGGCGGTGGCCGTGCTGGGCGCGTACCAACTCGGGCTGCTCACTCTTTTCGGGGTGGTTTTCGTGCTCCTCGTCACGCTGACGCTGTGGCACGGCGCCGGGCAGTCGATCCGGCTGGGCCGGATGACCGGGCGGTTCCCGCTGATCGATCTGGGCCGGATGGCGCGCCCCCTGTTGAAGGTGCCGGCGGGCACGCCGCTGGGTGAGGCGCAGCGGCGCCGTGCCGAGGACCCGCGGCCGGACGTGGTGCTGGCCGTCGCCGACTCGGGGGGTACCCTCACCGCTCTGGTCGATCCGGTCGCCGCCGAGCGCGTGCCGGTCGACCGGCGGCCCTGGGTGAGCGTGGAGAGCGTCTCCCGCTCGCGGGACGCGCTGACCAGCCTGCCGGTGAGCCTCACCGGTGAGCAGGTGGTGCGGGCGCTGCAGGCCCACCCGGGTGCGCAGTACCTGGTGACGGCAGGCGAGGATGTCGTTGGCGTCCTGCGGGTCGCCGACGTCGCGGCGGTCCTGGAGCCGAAGCGGGCGCAGCGGACCTGACGCCGAGGCGCGCGCCACGACCGGGACGCCGCACCGCGCACCGCACCTGATGTAGACCCTGAAGTGAGAGAAGAGTTAGTGACCACGACCCCGGCCACCGCTGTCGACGAGCACGTTCCCGCCCACCGCGGCCCGTTCCGGGTGGGTGACCGCGTCCAGCTGACCGACCCGAAGGGCCGGATGCACACGATCGTGCTGGAGCCCGGCAAGGCGTTCCACACCCATCGCGGCGCGCTGGAGCACGACGAGCTCATCGGCCTGCCGGACGGCAGTGTGATCACCGCCACCAGCGGCACGCAGTACCTGGCGCTGCGCCCGCTGCTCAGCGACTACGTGCTGTCCATGCCGCGCGGCGCGCAGGTGATCTACCCGAAGGACGCGGCGCAGATCGTCGCGATGGGCGACGTCTTCCCGGGCGCGAAGGTGCTCGAGGCGGGCGCCGGCTCGGGCGCGCTGACCTGCTCGCTGCTGCGCGCGGTCGGCGAGACCGGCGAGGTGCACAGCTACGAGCTGCGGCCGGATTTCGCGGCGATCGCCCGGAAGAACGTCGAGGCGTTCTTCGGCGGCCCGCACCCGGCGTGGCACCTGCACGACGGTGACGTCGCGGACAACGGCATCGAGGGTTTCGACCGGATCGTGCTCGACATGCTGACCCCGTGGGAAGCGCTCGACATGGTGGAGAAGTCGCTGATCCCCGGCGGTGTCTTCATCGGGTACGTGGCCACCACGCCCCAGCTGTCCGAGCTGGTGGAGGCGCTGCGCGAGCGGGGCGGCTGGACCGAGCCGCGCGCCTGGGAGTCGCTGATCCGGGACTGGCACGCCGAGGGCCTGGCCGTGCGACCGGATCACCGCATGATCGCCCACACCGCGTTCCTGGTGTCCTCCCGCAAGCTCGCGCCCGGGGTCACCGCGCCGGCGCGCCGCCGCAAACCGAGCAAGGGCGCCGAGGCGTACGCGTTGAAGCGTGCCGCCCAGGCCGCCCTCGCCGCCCAGGTCGCCGAGCACGAAGAGCAGGAGGACACCTCCGGGGAGTGACCGGGCTCGCCGAGTCCGGTAGTTTTTCGCAGGGGCATCGGGCAGGGGCATCGATGGGGAGGACGACAGGAGTGGGCGCAATGAGTTCTCCACCGTTCGGCGGCAGCAACGAGATGCCGGCGGTGTTCCCGGACTGGTCGCCCTACCCGGATCTGGACTCCGCGGCCCGTGCCTACCTGCGCGATCCCGAGGTGGCCCTGGAGGCGCTCTTCGGGGTGCTGCGCGGCGCCTCGGTGCTCTGCTTCACGCTGGAGCGTTTCGTCAACGAGGTGAACGGGGTGTGGCAGGAGGTCGTCGTCTGCGACGGCAGCCGGCTGGTGCTCTGGCACGGCGAGGACGTGGCGCCCGGTGACGGCCCGGTCGGCTCGATGACCTCGTCGCTGCGGGTGGTGCCGCTCTCCACGATCACCGAGGTGGGCTGCCGGCGCCGGCTCACCCGCACCTCGACCGGGCAGGCCCGGGTCGACAGCATCGACGTCTACCTGCTGCTGAGCTCGGTGGACGACGCGGTGCCGCCGCCCGGCCTGGCCGAGGAGGACGGGCGGGCGCCGATGCGCCACGACGCGCTGCGCTTCGGCAAGACGCTCGACGACGGCGGGCCGGGGCAGATCGCCCGGCTGGAGGAATTCTCCCGGGTGGTCGCGTCCCTGGTGGGCCGCCCCACTCTCTGAGCCGGGACGGAACCGAGGGGCCGGGACGCGGCCCCCACGGTCACTCAGGCGCGTCCGGGCCGGCCACTGCCACGTCATCCTGGGTGCGGACGACGTGGATGCAGTCGCCGGGACACTCCTTGGCCGAATCGATGACTTCGAGGACCAAGTTTTTCGGTACGTAGGTCCGTACGCCCGGATTTTGGAGCAACTCGCCCGAATTGTCCTTGACATACGCCAAGCCGTCGATGTCCAGCTCGAAGACCTCCGGCGCGTATTGGACGCAGAGTCCGTCACCGGTGCACAAGTCCTGATCGATCCAGACCTGCAGCTCATCAGTGTCTGACGACACCCCTACCTCCCACAACTGGTTGCGGCCGACGGTACCCGAACCCTGACCGAGAGGCTCATGGGCGGTCGCACCAATCGATCAAGAGTCGGTGACGAGGGTGTTGCATGGGATGAAATCCGGCCCGCAGCGGCTAATGTTGAGCCAGGACGTTCAAGCCCCCCGGGGAGGTGGGACGTGGCACGTAGCGACGAAGCGGACTCCCGCGCCGCACGATGGGAGAAAGAGGCCAACGATCTCTCCAGCCAGGTCGCGTTCCTGCAAGAGGAACTCGCGCTGGTTCGGCGGAAGTTGACCGAGAGCCCCCGACACGTCCGGCAGCTCGAGGAACGGCTTGCGGCGACGCAGGCGCAGCTCTCCCGAGTGACCGAGAACAACGAGCGGCTCGTGGCGACCCTGAAGGAAGCCCGCGCCCAGATCGTCACTCTCAAGGAAGAGATTGACCGGCTCGCCCAGCCGCCCAGCGGCTACGGCGTTTTCCTGGCAGCCCACGAGGACGGCACGGTGGACGTGTTCACCGGTGGCCGCAAGCTGCGGGTGGCGGTCTCGCCGTCGCTCGCGGCGGACGAGCTCCAGCGGGGCCAGGAGGTCCTGCTGAACGACGCGCTCAACGTCGTCGACGCGTTCGGGTTCGAGCGCACCGGCGAGGTGGTCCTGCTCAAGGAGGTCCTGGACAACCCGTCCGGCGGCCCCCGCGACCGGGCCCTGGTGGTCTCCCACGCCGACGAGGAGCGCATCGTGTTCCTCGCCGACTCGCTGGAGATCACGAAGTTGCGCGCCGGCGACTCGCTCATGATCGAGCCCCGCTCTGCGTACGCGTATGAGCGGATCCCGAAGAGCGAGGTCGAGGAGCTCGTCCTCGAGGAGGTCCCCGACGTCGACTACACCGACATCGGCGGCCTGCACTCGCAGATCGAGCAGATCCGCGATGCGGTGGAGCTGCCGTTCCTGCACGCCGACCTGTTCCGGGAGCACCAGCTGCGCCCGCCGAAGGGCATCCTGCTCTACGGCCCGCCCGGCTGCGGCAAGACCCTGATCGCCAAGGCGGTGGCCAACTCGCTGGCCAAGAAGATCGCCGAGCGCCGGGGTGAGGAGAAGCACACCAGCTACTTCCTCAACATCAAGGGCCCGGAGCTGCTGAACAAGTATGTGGGTGAGACCGAGCGGCACATCCGCCTGGTCTTCCAGCGGGCTCGGGAGAAGGCCGGCGAGGGCACCCCGGTGATCGTGTTCTTCGACGAGATGGACTCGATCTTCCGGACCCGTGGCTCGGGTGTCTCCTCCGACGTGGAGAACACGATCGTTCCCCAGCTCCTCAGCGAGATCGACGGCGTCGAGGGCCTGGAGAACGTGATCGTCATCGGCGCGTCGAACCGGGAAGACATGATCGACCCGGCGATCCTGCGCCCCGGCCGTCTCGACGTGAAGATCAAGATCGAGCGTCCGGACGCCGAGGCGGCGAAGGACATCTTCGCCAAGTACATCCTTTCCGACCTGCCGCTCTCCGAGGACGACCTCGGCGAGCACGGCGGCAACCGGGACGCGACGGTCGCCGCGATGATCGAGGCGGTCGTCCTGCGGATGTACACGGAGTCCGAGGAGAACCGCTTCCTCGAGGTCACCTACGCCAACGGTGACAAGGAGGTCCTGTACTTCAAGGACTTCAACTCCGGCGCGATGATCCAGAACATCGTCGACCGCGGCAAGAAGATGGCGATCAAGGAGTTCCTCACCTCCGGGACCAAGGGCCTGCGACTCCAGCATCTGCTGGACAGCTGCGTCGACGAGTTCCGGGAGAACGAGGACCTCCCGAACACCACCAACCCGGACGACTGGGCCCGCATCTCCGGCAAGAAGGGCGAGCGGATCGTCTACATCCGCACGCTCGTCTCCGGCGGCAAGGGCGCCGAGGCCGGCCGGTCCATCGAGACCGCGTCGAACACCGGTCAGTACCTGTAACGCGATGTAGGGGCGAGGGTGGCGGGGTTTCCCCGTCGCCCTCGCGCTCGTTGCGCCCTGTGTGACCCGATCCCGCCTGGCCTGGCTCGACGCGCTCCGCGGGTTCGCCGCCGCGGTGGTCGCCCTCTTCCACCTCGGCCCGACCGTGCTCGGCACGGAGCGGCACCTGGCGATCTACCGGCACTTCGACTTCGGCCGGTACGGCGTCCTGCTCTTCTTCCTGGTCAGCGGTTACGTCATCCCGATGTCGCTGGAACGGCACGGTTCGCTGCGCCGCTTCTGGGTGGGCCGGATCTTCCGGATCTACCCGGCATACCTGCTCGCGACCGCCGCCGGGCTGCTGCTGATCACGGCCGGGTGGCAGCGGCGGCAGAACGGCGACCCGGTCGCGGTGGCGCTGGGCCACGTCACGATGCTGCAGGACCTGCTCGGGCTCAGCGGCGTGGTCCGTCCGTTCTGGACGCTCACCTACGAGATGATCTTCTACCTGATCGTCGCGGGACTGTTCGCGCTGCGGCGGCACCGGGACAGCGCGTGGTGGGCGGGCGGTCTGGCGCTCGTGGCGCTGCTGGCCGGCCGTCACCTGCCGGACGCGCTGCTCGGCGGTTCCCGGATCGTCGCGCTGGCGCTGACCGGGCTGGTGGGGTGCGGGCTCACGGCGTACCTCATCGGCAATCGGATCTTGATCGTCGGTTCCGCGCTGGCCGGGATCGGCACGGTGCTGCTGCCGATGCTCAACGGCCAGGCCGGGCGGTACGCGATGCCGGGCAGCTCGAGCTGCGCGGTGCTCCTGCTCGCCGTGATGTTCGCCGGCACTGTCGTGCACCGCGCGCAGCACGGCCGGCTCCGTCGCGGCGTCGCAATCGGCGTGCTGATCCTGGTCCTGGTCGCCACCGGGATGAACCAGTGGCTGCTCGACGGCACCCGGCTGGTGCGCGACCTCAGTGTGGCCGTGGCGGTCGCCGGCACCTTCGCGGTGGCGTTCCTGATGCGACAGCGGGCCGTCCCGGGCTTCCTGACCTGGCTCGGCACGATCAGCTTCTCGGTGTACCTCTTGCACATTCCGGTGTTGGTGGTGGCCGTGCACCTGCTGCGCGGGCATCCCGCGGCGATCGGCGCGACCTTCGTCGCGGGCACCCTTGCGGTCGCCTGGATCAGCTTTCACCTGGTGGAACGGCCCGGGCAGAGGCTCGGCCGCCGGGTGACGGGGTACCTCGACGCCCGGCTCGGCACGGACTCCCCGGTGATCATCCCCACCACGGAAGGTGGCACGCCGAGCACGGGCAGCTTCGGAAAGCGCCGTGAGAGCGTCTAGGCTCGATGCCATGAGCACGCTTGGCTTCGTGGCGGACAGGGTGGTCGCATGAGCGTTCGACGGATTATGGGCACCGAGGTGGAGTACGGTATTTCGGTCCCCGGCCAGCCCGGCGCCAATCCGATGGTCACGTCCTCCCAGGTGGTCAACGCCTACGGCGCCCGCCCCGAGCTCAACCGCAACGGCCGTGCCCGCTGGGACTACGAGGAGGAGTCCCCGCTGCGCGACGCGCGCGGGTTCACCTACTCCGGCGCCGCCTACGACCCCGCCGAGGCCCTGGCCGACGAGGACCTGGGCCTGGCCAACGTGATACTGACCAACGGCGCCCGCCTCTACGTCGACCACGCCCACCCGGAGTACAGCACGCCCGAGTGCACCAACCCGCTCGACGTGGTCAAGTGGGACAAGGCCGGCGAGCGCGTGATGGCGGAGGCGTCGCGGCGGGCCGCGTCGATCCCCGGCACGCACCGCATCCAGCTCTACAAGAACAACACCGACAACAAGGGCGCGTCGTACGGGTCGCACGAGAACTACCTGATGCGCCGGCAGACCCCCTTCGCCGACATCGTGGCGCACCTGACCCCGTTCTTCGTCACCCGGCAGATCTTCACCGGGGTCGGCCGCGTCGGCCTGGGGCAGGACGGTTCGGGCTCCGGGTTCCAGATCTCCTCGCGGGCGGACTTCTTCGAGGTCGAGGTCGGCCTGGAGACCACCCTCAAGCGGCCGATCATCAACACCCGCGACGAGCCGCACTCCGACGCCGACAAGTACCGCCGCCTGCACGTGATCATCGGTGACGCGAACCTGTCCGAGATCGCGTCGTACCTGAAGATGGGCACCACGGCCCTGGTGCTCAACATGATCGAGGAGAAGGTGTTCACCGGCGAGCTCGGCATCGCCGACCCGGTGAGCGAGCTCAAGTCGGTCAGCCACGACCCCTCCCTCAAGCACCTGATGCGGCTGCGCGACGGGCGCCGGCTCACCGCGCTCGATCTGCAGTGGGCGTACTTCGAGCGGGCCAAGGCGTTCGTCGACGAGCGTTACGGCGCCGACGTCGACGAGCAGACCGCCGACGTGCTCGCCCGCTGGGAGGACGTGCTCGACAAGCTCGGGCGTGACCCGATGCTCTGCTCCGACACGCTGGACTGGGTGGCCAAGCTGCGGCTGCTGGAGGGTTACCGCGAGCGGGAGAACCTGAACTGGTCCTCGCCCAAGCTCCAGCTCGTCGACCTGCAGTATGCCGATGTCCGCCCGGAGAAGGGGCTCTACCACCGCCTGGTCGCGCGCGGGTCGATGAAGACCCTGCTGGACCCGGAGGAGACCCGCCGCGCGATGTACGAGCCGCCGGACGACACGCGGGCCTACTTCCGCGGCCGCTGCCTCGCGCAGTACGCCTCCGAAGTGGTCGCCGCCAGCTGGGACTCGGTGATCTTCGATGTCGGGCGGGAGTCTCTCGTCCGGGTGCCGATGATGGAACCGGAGCGTGGCACGAAGAAGCACGTCGGGGCGCTCTTCGACACCTGCGAGAGTGCGAAGGATCTGCTCGAGGTGATCACCAGCCGGTGATGTGTTTTGTCATGGGCGCGAGGTAGGTTTTCCGTACCCGATGTTGGTTGAGACTTCGGGTGGCTGAGAAGGGGGACATCCATGGCAACCCGAGACACAGGTGGTCAGTCGCAGAGCGGCAAGAGCTCCAGCGATCAGGAGATCGAGGACGTCACCGTCGAGGCCAACCCTGAGGTAGCCGAGCGGCACGCGGAGATCACCGAGGACGTCGACGACCTGCTGGACGAGATCGACTCCGTCCTGGAGGAGAACGCGGAGGAATTCGTCCGCGGTTACGTGCAAAAGGGCGGCCAATAGCCCTGAATTGTCCGATTCGCCGGGCGTCCGTAATGGGCGCCCGGCTGTCGTAGGCGGTGTTTCGTAGCGCGCCCGATGTCAGGCGCGCTCCGGGCCCCGGCCGCACTACAAACGCGGCCTGCGCGGCGCGACACGAAAATGAGAGATCATCGCACTGGATGGGTGTGCGGGATATGGTGCTTCAACCGCAGCGGCGGCCCTTCCGCGCCGTTGCGATCACGTATCTGAAAGGAACCACGTGGCGACGGGCTTTGATCCATCCGGGCGACTTCCGGATTTCTTTCTCAACACGGGGACGTCCTCCTTCACGCAGTTCCTGAGCGCGGCGCACCCCGAACTCCTCCCGGGCCGGCGGCCGCTGCCTCCCGGCCTCAACGCGGGCGACGTCGCGCCGCACGGCACCACGATCGTGGCGATCGCGACGGCCGACGGTGTCGTGATGGCCGGTGACCGCCGGGCGACCATGGGCAACCTGATCGCCAGCCGGGATATCAAGAAGGTCCACCCCGCGGATGCCTACTCCCTGATCGGCATCGCCGGGACCGCCGGCATCGGCATCGAGCTGATCCGGCTGTTCCAGGTGGAGCTGGAGCACTACGAGAAGACCGAGGGCGCCATGCTCTCGCTCGACGGCAAGGCGAACCGGCTGGCCGCCATGGTTCGCGGCAACCTCGGCGCGGCGATGCAGGGCCTGGCCGTGGTCCCGCTCTTCGCCGGCTTCGACCTGGCGCCGGCCGCGGGCGTGCACGCCGGGCGCATCTTCAGCTTCGACGTGGCGGGCGGCCTCTACGAGGAGACCGGCTACGAGGCGATCGGCTCCGGCTCGCTGTTCGCCAAGTCGGCGCTGAAGAAGAAGTACCGTGCGGGCGTGAGCACCGAGGACGCGATCAGGCTCGCCGTCGAGGCGCTCTACGACGCCGCCGACGACGACACCGCGACCGGTGGTCCCGACCTCACCCGCAAGATCTTCCCGGTGGTGATGACCGCGACGGCGAACGGCACCCACCGGCTCAGCGACGAGGACATCACCGCGGTGGCCGAGCAGGTCGTCACCGGACGCATGGAGAACCCGGGCGGTTGATCCGCTACACGCGAGAGAGGAAGTAGCCACCCGTGGCCATGCAGTTCTACGCATCGCCCGAGCAGGTCCAGCGCGACCGCTCGGAGTACGCCCGCAAGGGCATCGCCCGCGGCCGGTCGGCCGTGGTCCTGTCGTACGAGGGCGGCATCCTGCTCGTCGCCGAGAACATCACCACCCTGCGCAAGATCAGCGAGATCTACGACCGGATCGCGTTCGCCGCCGTCGGGCGGTACAACGAGTTCGAGAGCCTGCGCCGGGCCGGTGTCCGGATGGCGGACACCATCGGCCTGACCTACGACCGGCGCGACGTGACCGGGCGGGCGCTGGCCAACGCGTACACGCAGACGCTCGGTGCGATCTTCTCGGAGACGCAGAAGCCGTACGAGGTGGAGATCTGCATCGCGCAGGTCGGTGCCACCCCGGAGCAGGACGAGCTCTACCGCATCATGTACGACGGCTCGGCCCTGGACGAGCCCGGCTTCATGGCCATGGGCGGCCAGGCCGAGGCGATCGCCACCGTGCTGCGCGAGCGGCATGACGTCAACGCCGACCTGAACACCGCCCTCGGCCTGGCCGCCGAGGCGCTGGGCAGCGTCGGCGGGGAGAACGGGCAGACCCGCACCCTCGGCGCCAAGCAGCTCGAGGTCGCGGTGCTGGACCGTCGTCGCACCGGCCGCACGTTCCGCCGGCTCGCCGACGCGACGCTGACGACGCTGCTCGGTCACGAGGAGGTGGCGGACGCGGATCTCGGTGAGACCGACGCCGCCCCGCCGGCGCCGGCCGACAGCAAGCCCACCGAGTCGGCCGCCTCGCAGGACACCGAGTAGGGGCGCTCGTTCGACGCTGAGACGGGCACGGCTGTCGGAGCCGTGCCCGTTCGCGTTTCCTCGGCGCGTGCGGGCCGACCCGCGCGCTCGCCCGCGGTGGCCCCGGCCGGCCCGCGCGTTCGCCTGCGGTAGCCCCGGCCGGCCCGCGCGTTCGCCCGCGGTGGCCCCGGCCGGCCCGCGCGCTCTGCCGTGGCCCCGGCCCACCCGCGCATACTCTGCCGAGGCCCGGCCGAGCCGCGCTCTCTCTGCCGTGGCCCGGGCTGACCCGCGCTCTCCGCCGTGGTTCGGGCCGCTGCCGCGCCGCGCGCGTCCGGCTGGCGCTGAGGGTTGTTTCCGGCGTCTTGTGTGACCCGTGAGTGCCAGCCGGGGCCGCGAGCTGTGTTGGTGGTCGGGTTGGTGGTGCGGCGCGGGGTGGCCCGGCTGGCGCTGACGGTTGTTTCCGGCGCGTTGTGCGACCGTGAGGGCCAGCCGGGGCCGCAGCCGGCTGCTGGTGTGGCGTGTGGCGGCCGGCTGGTGGTGAGGGTTGTTCACGGCGGGTCTGAGGACCGTGAGCGCGGGCCGCCGACCGTGAGCGCGGGCCAGCGACCGCGAGTGTCAGCCCGCGAACCGTGCGTGCCAGCCGGCGACCGTGCAGCCAGCCGTCGACCGTGCGGGCCAGCCGTCGATCGTGCGGGTCGGCCGTCGATCGTGCGGGTCGGCCGGGGATCGTGCGGGTCGGCTGGGGACCGTGAGCGGGGCTGAAGACCCGGCCGGTGGCGCGCCGCACGACCCGAAGCGCGGTCGATCTCGTCGCAGCTCGTGGCCGGGTAAGCACCACAAGCGATGACGAGCCTGATTCTTAGAGCCCCGTGGTAGCTGCCAATGCGCCCCGGATGCGGCTAGTGTTTCGTCATGGAACGGCGAATTTTCGGCCTCGAGACCGAGTACGGAGTCACGTGCACCTATCGGGGACAGCGGCGGCTGTCGCCGGACGAGGTGGCCCGCTACCTGTTCCGCCGAGTGGTGTCGTGGGGTCGCAGCAGCAACGTCTTCCTCCGCAACGGCGCCCGTCTTTACCTCGATGTCGGTTCCCACCCTGAGTATGCGACGCCCGAGTGCGACTCCGTCACGGATCTGGTCGCCCACGACCGGGCCGGCGAGCGGATTCTCGAAGGCCTGCTCGTCGACGCGGAGAAGCGTCTGCACGACGAGGGCATCGCGGGCGAGATCTACCTGTTCAAGAACAACACCGACTCCGCCGGCAACTCCTACGGCTGCCACGAGAACTATCTGGTCAGCCGCCACGGTGAGTTCGGCCGCCTGGCCGACGTGCTCATTCCGTTCCTGGTCACCCGGCAACTGATCTGCGGCGCCGGCAAGGTGCTGCAGACCCCGCGCGGCGCCGTCTTCTGCCTCTCGCAGCGCGCCGAGCACATCTGGGAGGGCGTCTCCAGCGCCACCACGCGCAGCCGCCCGATCATCAACACCCGCGACGAGCCGCACGCCGACGCCGAGCGGTACCGGCGGCTGCACGTCATCGTCGGCGACTCGAACATGAACGAGGTCACCACGCTGCTGAAGGTCGGCAGCGCGGACATCGTGCTGCGCATGATCGAGGCCGGCGTCGTGATGCGCGACCTCTCGCTGGAGAACCCGATCCGCGCCATCCGTGAGGTCAGCCACGACATCACCGGCCGCCGCAAGATCCGCCTGGCGAACAACAAGGAGGTCTCCGCGCTGGAAATCCAGCAGGAGTACCTGGCGAAGGCGACGGAGTTCGTCGAGCGCCGCGGCGGCGACCCGGTCGCCAAGCGCGTCGTCGAGCTGTGGGGCCGCGTCCTCAACGCGATCGAGAGCGAGAACCTCGACCCGGTCTCGCGCGAGATCGACTGGGTCTCGAAGTACAAGCTGATCGAGCGCTACCAGGCGAAACACGAGATCCCGATGTCGCACCCGCGGATCGCGCAGCTCGACCTGGCGTACCACGACGTGCGTCGCGGCCGTGGCCTCTACGCACTGATGGAGAAGCGCAAGCAGGTCGACCGGATCGCCAACGACCTGCAGATCTACGAGGCCAAGGAGACCCCGCCGCAGACCACGCGGGCCCGCCTGCGCGGCGAGTTCATCAAGCACGCCCAGGAGAAGCGCCGCGACTTCACCGTCGACTGGGTGCACCTCAAGCTCAACGACCAGGCGCAGCGCACGGTCCTCTGCAAGGACCCGTTCCGCGCCTACGACGAGCGCGTGGAGAGGCTCATCGCGAGCATGTGACGCCGCCGGGAGTAGGCTGGCCGGGCTATGACGACCCATCCCGGCCAGCCCGATCCCGAACAGATCCGGCAGCTCAGACGCCCCGACCGCCGCCGCGAGCGGATCCGCCGCCAGGTCCACCAGGCGCGCCACGGCCGCCAGATCGTCCCGACCTGGCTGATGGCGGCGATCCTCGGCCTGATCCTGGCCGGCTGGCTGTACTTGATCATCACCAAGTAGCGCACCAAGAAGATCAACTTCAAGATCTTCCTGTCCTGCGTCCGCTGTGGTCCGGATCGTCGCTCCCGCGGGGACCCTTCCGGGCCGAGCAGGGCGCTGGCGCGCCCAGAACGCTCAGCCCGCAAGGGCGATCTCCGCGGGTGGGCACGGTCAGAGCAGCAGACCCGCCGACGGCCGGCACCGATTCCGTCGGTGGCCGTGGCAGTCAACTCCAGTAGCGTGCCCGCTATCCCGAAACACCCGTCACGACCAGCCGGGCCGGCGCGGCTGGCTTTCCGGGGTGTGTCACGGGCGTGAAGGGCCTCTCACGGCCAGCCGGGTTGGTGGGGTTGGCTTTCCGGGGTGTGTCACGGGGTTGAGGGACCCCTGATGACCAGCCGGATCAGATGTCGTCGTCGGTCTCCGGATAGCCCGGATCACCCGGCTGAAGATCGTCCTCGGCCGGCAGCGGATACCGCGCGGCGATCGCGCCGATCTCGTCCCCGCGACCGGTCAGCGAGTAGTGCACCAGGATCGTGTGCCGTAGCCACCTGACCGCCTCGAAGTCCGGCGACGGCGCGGCGAACGCCGGCCCGATCCACTCCTCGGCGAGCGCGACCCCGGCCGGATCCCCGTGACCGCGGGCGCGGACCACCTCGACCCGGGCCCGGGTGGTCGCCGGGTGATCGGTGCCCAGGAGCCGTACATGGTCGGCCAGGATCCGCTCGGCCTCCCGCACCCGTTCGCCCTCCTGCCCGCCGAAGGCCTCGGCGAGGTCGGCGCGGAACTGGCGCGCGTCGACGGTCGAGGGATCCACCGGCCCGAGCCGGCTGTCGCGCTCGGCCGCGATCCGCTCCCAGCCGGCGATCGCCAGGCGACGATGCTCCCGGGCCCGCGCCGGATGATCCTTCTCGTACATGTGGCCCAGCCGGAGCCGGACCCACAGGGCGTCGGGCTCGGCGGCGAGCAGCGCTTCCAGGCCGCTGACGCAGCGATCGCGCAGCTCCGATCGGCCCGGCTCGGGCGTGAGCGCGGACAGCCGGGAGACGGCGTCCAGGGTGTCCCGGTGGAGCGGGCCGAGGACCCGCTCCCGTGTCGCCAGGGTCTCCTCGGCATCGGCCACCCACTCCGCCGGCGTGACGTCGTCACGCACCGCGAGGATCGCCGAGCGGGTCCGGAGCAGGTCCAGTTCGCCGGTGCCGGGCGTGGACCGCTGGAGGGCCAGGATCCGGTGCAGCTCGGCCAGGGCCAGCGCGGTCCATCGCCGTACGTCGGGATCGCCGTGTTGATTGTCCAGATACTGCTCGACGAGGCGGCGGCGCGCGTCCAGGTCCCGCGGGTCGGCGGCGATCGTGGCCCGCAGCGCGCGGATGCGGTCGAGGCGGCTGCGCAGCATGAGGCGCAGCGTAATCCTGGCGGTCCTGACGGGTTTGGGGCAGGCTGCGTGGTATGACGCAGATTCTTGGGCCCGGCATCGGGGAGTACTTGCTGGCGCACAGCGAGCCCGCGGACGACCTGCTGCGGGAGCTGGCTGCCGAGACCCGCGCCTCGCTGCCGGCGGAGTTCGCCGGGATGCAGATCGGTGCGGACGAGGGTGCCCTGCTCACGTTGCTGGTGAAGCTGACCGGGGTACGGTATGCGGTCGAGGTCGGGGTCTTCACCGGCTACTCGTCGATCTGCATCGCCCGTGGCCTGCAGCCCGGCGGTCGCCTGCTGGCCTGCGACGTGTCTCCGGAGTGGACCAAGGTCGCCCGGGAGTACTGGGTGAGGGCGGGCCTGGACGACCGGATCGAGCTGCGGCTGGCCCCGGCGGTCGAGACGCTGCGCGCGCTGTCGCCCGAGCCGGTGATCGACTTCGCGTTCGTCGACGCCGACAAGATCGGTTACCCGCAGTACTACGAGGAGCTGGTCACCCGGTTGCGCCCGGGTGGGCTGCTCGCGCTGGACAACGTGCTGCGCGGTGGCCGGGTGCTCGCGCCCGCCGAGCCGGCCGACCGGGCGATCGCCGGGCTCAACGACCGGATCGTCCGCGATGCCCGGGTCGAGTCGGTGATGTTGCCGGTGCGCGACGGAGTCACTCTCGTCCGCAAGCGGGATTGAACCCGATTAGCAACTGAACTGTCGTCTCCTGGATCGGTGACCAGGGGACGCTTCGCCGTGATGGCGGCCATCGCGATTGTGGCGTACCAGTTCCTGCCGGACGCCGGGTGGTGGACGACGATCTGGCAGGTGACGCTCGGGTGGGCCGCGGCCGGCGCCGTGGTGCTCGGCGCCCGGCGTCAAGCGCGCGGCGACCGTACCCCCTGGTGGTTCTTCGCCGCCGGCATCTTCAGCAACGTCGCCGGCATCGCGGTCGCGCATGTCAGCGAGGCCTGGTGGGGCCTGGTCGACCTGCCCACCCCGGCCGATCCGTTCTTCCTGATGCTGTATCCGGCGTTCGCGATCGGGCTGGCGCTGCTGATCCGGCGCCGCGACGAGTGGCGCAACTGGACCGCGCTGGTCGACGCGACCACCATCACCACCGGGTTCGGCCTGCTCGCCTGGGTGTACGTGATCGACCCGGTCAACGTGGCCGCCCAGATGAGCCGGCTGGCGCACGCCACGCAGGTCGCCTACCCGATCGGCGACCTGCTGCTGATCGCGATGATGACCCGGCTGCTGCGCGGTGGCGGCAACCGCGGGCCGTCGCTGTGGTGGACGTCCGGCGCGCTGGTGGCGCTGCTCATCGGCGACAGCGCCTGGGTCGTGATGGACAACATGGGCACGACCGGCCTGATGCTGGAGGACTCGCCGTGGGTAGGCCGCCTCGTGGAGTCGGTGTTCCTGACGGCGTTCTGCTGTGTCGCGGTGGCGGCGCTGGACCCGTCCGCCGCGCGTCTGGCGCAGCCGGCCGCCGAGCGGAGCGCCCGGCTCGGCCCCGGCCTGCTGGCGCTGCTCACCGGCGCCTCACTGATCGCGCCGGGCTTGCTCGCGGTGCAGCTGCACCGCGGTAGCGTCGACAACGGCTGGAGCATCGTGATCGGCAGCACGGCGCTGTTCCTGCTGGTGGTGGCCCGGATGGCAGGTCTGATCCGGGAGGTGGAGCGGCAGGCCCGGCAGGTCCGTGAGCTGGCCCGCTCCGACGAGCTGACCGGGCTGCCGAACCGCCGCGCCTGGAACGACGAGCTGCCGCGCGCCCTGGAACGGGCCCGTCGCGACCACGAGCCGGTGGCAGTGGCGATCGTCGACCTGGACCACTTCAAGCGGTTCAACGACGCGTACGGGCACCCGGCCGGGGACCGCCTGCTCAAGGCGGCGAGCGCGGCGTGGCACGGCACGCTGCGCAAGGTGGACCTGATCGCCCGGTACGGCGGCGAGGAGTTCGTGGTGCTGCTGCCCGGGGCGGACGCCGCGCACGGGCACGAGGCGCTGACCCGGATGCTCGGGGCGACCCCGCAGGGGCAGACGTTCTCGGCCGGGCTGGCCGTCTGGGACGGCGAGGAGACCTCGGATGAGCTGCTGCAACGGGCCGACCGGGCGCTTTACGCCGCGAAGGAGCACGGCCGCAACCGGATCGAGATGCCCGCCGCCGCCTGACCGATGCCGCGGGCTAGAGCAGCGACGCGGCGTGCCGGCCGGCGGCGGCCGCGGCCAGGAAGTACTGGTGGTCCTGGTCCAGCTTGCGGCCCATCGTCGACAGCGGCACCGGCGACGCCCGCAGCGCCGCGTCCAGCCCGTCGACCGGGACGCTGATCACGCGGTGGCGATCGCTCAGGAAGTCCAGATCGGCGGCCAGCTCGGCCTCGAGACCCGCCGGCACGGGCAGGTCCGCCCTGGTCAAGGCGACTTTCCCGTACGCCGTGAGGCTGTGGTGCGACACCCCGCGATGCCGTGCCCGCCCGTCCGCCCCGGAGATCCGCAGCGACCCGACCGGCCGCCCGCCGAGCACCCCGATCGCGTTGACCGCCTCGCCCACCGCCACCCCGGAGAACCCCCAGGTGGTGCCGGTCCCGAGGTTGCCCGGCCCCTGCGCGACGATCGTGACGTCGGCGTGCAGCACGTGGCGGGCCGCGAGCAGCCCGGTGTGCACGGTGCTCGCCTCCAGGTCGCCGCCGAACGCCTGCCCGGTCGTGACCGTCCCGGCCAGGTGCCCGGCCAGCCCGTCCAGCGTGCGGGAGAACCAGGCCGGCAGCGCCCCGCCGTCGGTCATCACATACACCACCCGCGCGCCGGGCCGGTCGGCGTGCACCCCGGCCAGGATCGCCGGCAGCGCCGAGTGCAGGTCGGCCGTGACCACGGGCATGTCGTCGAGCGACTCGGCCGCCGCCATGACCGCCCGGTGCGGGGAGGCCTCCTCGTCCACGCCGAGCAGGATCGGCTGCAGCGGCGTGTACCGCGCCTTGACCAGGTGACCGGAGTCGCGCGTGGTCCCGTCGTCGGCCGGGTCGGCGGGCAGCCGGTCGGGCAGGGCCACGACCAGTGCGTACCCCCCGGTGCCCAGGCCCATCACGAGCGCACCGACGTTGAGCAGCACCCGGTCGCCCGGCTCGGGGTAACCGACCAGCTCGGGGTAGGCCAGCGCACGGGTCAGGCCGTCACCGGTCTCGACGTCCAGCTCGACGGCCCCGCGCCAGCCACGTCGCACCGAAAGGACCGTCCCGGACCGCCACCGCACCATGGGAGTGGACCCTATAGGTCGAGGCCACCGTCGAGATGGTCGCGTCCCGGCTTCCCCCGGGTCGGGTCGAGGAACACGTACCTGATCTCGGGGAACCGCTCCCGCAGCCGCCGTTCCGCCTCGTCGGAGGCCGCCTCGATGTCCTTGCCGAGCGCCTCGTCGTCGAAGTCGACCTTGGCCGCGACCAGGATGTCGCCCGGCCCGATCTGCATGGTCAGCAGCGTCGGGATGCCGGTGACGACCGGGAGGGCGCGCAGGTCGGCGGCGATCTGGTTGTGGATCCGGCGCGGCACCGCCCGCCCCACCAGCAGCGACACGTTGCTGCTGGCCAGCACGAACGCGACCACCAGCAGGAGCAGGCCGATCACCACCGAGGCCAGGCCGTCCCACACGCCGGAGCCGGTGAGCTGCGTCAGCCCCAGGCCGGCGGCCGCGACCAGCAGCCCGATCAGCGCCGCCGAGTCCTCGAAGTAGACCGCCTTCACCGTGGTGTCGGCGGTGAGCCGCAGGAACCGGGTCGGTGTCGTGCGCCATCGGCGCGACTCGTCACGGACCTGACGGCGGGCCTTGAGGAACGAGGAGCCCTCGGCCACGAAGGAGACCGCCAGCACGAGGTACGACGCGAGGTAGGCACCCCCCGACTCGCCCTCGACGATCGTGATCACGCCGTGGTAGATAGAGAACCCGGCCCCGCCGACGAAGGTGAACAGGGCCGCGATGAAAGCCCAGACGTAACTCTCCTTGCCGTACCCGAACGGGTGTTCCTCGTCCGCCGGTTTTCCCCCTCGGCGCAGAGCCACGTACAGGAAGACCTCGGTGACCGTGTCGGCGAACGAGTGGGCGGCCTCGGAGAGCATCGCCGCCGAGCCGGAGAAGAGACCGGCGACCAGCTTCGCGACCGCGATGACCAGGTTCGCCAGACCGGCGAGGACGACCGTGCCGACGCTCTCGCTCTCGCCGCGCGGCTCGGTGTCGGGCAGCCCGGTGGGAGCGAGGTCGGGCTCAGGTGCGATTGTCACGCCCCGCAACGTTCCCCGCGGCGGTCACGAATAACGGTCGGGGAGTGTGAGCTGCTAGGTTTCCTGTCGTGTCGCGCACTCGTACCGAGCGCCTGGTGAACCTGGTGATCTGCCTGCTGTCCACGCGACGGTTCCTGACCGCCGCGCAGATCGCCCTGACCGTGCCCGGTTACGAGCACGACCCCGAGGATCCCCGGGACCACGAAGCCTTCCAGCGCAAGTTCGAGCGGGACAAGGCCGAGCTCCGTGAGCTGGGCGTCCCGCTGGAGATCGGGACCGCCAGCATCTTCGACCAGGAGCCGGGCTACCGCATCGCCCAGCGGGAGTACGCGCTGCCCGACATCCTGCTCGAGCCGGACGAGGCGGCCGCTGTCGGCATCGCCGCCCGGCTCTGGCAGCACGCCGGTCTCGCCGCCGCCGCGTCGTCCGGGCTGGCCAAGCTGCGTGCCGCCGGTGTCGAGGTGGACCCGCAGGCCACCCTCGGGGTCGAGCCGGTGGTCACTGTCGACCCGGCGTTCGGGCCGCTCACCTCGGCCGCCCGGGAGCGCCGTGCGGTCGGCTTCAAGTACCGGGTGCCCGAGGTCGACGAGCCCAGCGCCCGCCGGCTGGAGCCGTGGGGCGTGGTCTGCTGGCGCGGCCGGTGGTATGTGGTGGGGCACGACAAGGACCGCGACGCCACCCGATGCTTCCGCCTGTCCCGGATCGTCGGGGACGTCCGCACGACCGGCCGCCCCGGCGCGTTCACCCCGCCCGAGGGTGCCGACCTGATCAGTCACGTCGCCCGCAGCTCCGGCCCGATCGCCCGGAACGGCCGCGCGACCGTCACTGTCCGTCATGGTCGTGCCGCCGGTCTGCGTCGCCTGGCCCGCGAGGTGATCCCAGGCGAGGAAACCGACAAACTGCTCATCTCGTACGGCGATCCGGAGTGGCTCGCGTCGCGGATCGCCGGCTACGGCCCGGACGCCCGCGTGGAGGGTCCCCCGGAGCTGCGGGACGCGGTCATCCAGCAGCTCAAGGAGCTCGTCGCGCGGCACGAGCCGGTCACCCCGGCGGTGGCGTCGTGACCACGCCCCGGACCTCCGCCGACCGTCTCGGCCGGCTGCTGAACCTGGTGCCGTACCTGCTGGCCCGCCCCGGGATCCCGGTCGCCGAGGCCGCCGCCGACCTGGGCGTCACCGAGAAGCAGCTGCGCGAGGACCTGGAGCTGCTCTGGGTGTGCGGCCTGCCCGGTTACGGCCCGGGCGACCTGATCGACATGGCGTTCGACGGCGACCGGGTGACGATCAGCCACGACGCCGGCATCGACAAGCCGCTGCGGCTCAACCCGGACGAGGCGCTCGCCCTGGTGGTGGCGTTGCGGATGCTCGCCGAGACACCCGGCATCGGCGCGCGGGACTCGATCGAGCGGGCCCTCGCCAAGATCGAGAGCGCGGCCGGTGACCTGGCGGACGCCCCGGTCGCCGTGAAGCTCCCGGCCAACCAGGAGAAGCTGAACCGGGTCCGGGCCGCTGTCGACTCCGGGAAGGCGCTGCACCTGACGTACTACACGCCTGCGCGCGACGAGATCACCGAGCGGGTCGTCGACCCGATGCGGATGCTGACCGTCGGCACGTTCGCCTACCTCGAGGCGTGGTGCCGCCGCTCCGAGGGCACCCGGCTGTTCCGGATCGACCGGATCGACGCGTTCACCCAGCTCGACGAGCCGTCCCGGCCGCCGGTCGAGGCGGTCCCGCACGACGTCAGTGGCGGCGTCTTCCGCCCCGGCCCGGAACTGCCGCTGGTCACCCTGCGAGTCGGCCGCGGCGGCCGCTGGATCACCGAGTACTACCCGGTCGAGCAGGTCGTCAAGGACTCGGGGGAATGGCTGGTCACCATGCGCGTGACCGACCTGGTCTGGGCGCGCCGCTTCCTGGCCGGCCGGCCGGACGTCACCGTGGTCGGCCCGCCCGAGCTGGTCGAGCAGATCCGGGCCGCCGCCCACGCCGCGCTGGACCAGTACGCGGCGCCGTGACCGCCGTTTCGATAGGGTGACGCGGTGCTGATGTGGGTCTGGATCGCCGTCGCCGCGATCGCGCTGATCATCCTCGTGACGGCCGCTGCGCGGCTCTTCGGGCGGTTGTCCGAGCTGCGCCGGGCGGCCGGGAAGCTGCAACGCCGGCAGGAGGAGGCGATGCGCCTGCAGGCCGGTGCGGCGCGGCTCGAGCAGACCGTGTTCGGCCTGCAGCAACGTGCCGAGAAGGCCCAGGAGCAGGTGGAACAGATAAAGGCCGGCTTCGGCAGGTGAACTGAGCCGTTCAGGCTGCGTTGTCCGGGATGTCATCGGCTTCCCTCAGAATCTCGCAGCTTCCTGGGTGCAACATCGCCGGAATTGACACGTACGATGGACCCCGCAACCTGATCCGACCGACTGGAGTCTCCCCATGGGCGCCCTCAAGCCATGGCACATCATCTTGCTCGTCGTCGTCCTCGTGCTGCTCTTCGGCGCGAAGCGGCTGCCTGACGCGGCGCGTTCCCTCGGGCGCTCGCTGCGGATCATCAAGGCCGAGACCAAGGGCCTCGTCGACGACAACAAGGACGACAACCTGGCGGAGAAGGCCGACGCGCAGTATTCGCGGCAGCCCCTGCAGGGCGACGTCCAGCAGCCCGGCTACCAGCCCGGCTACCAGCAGCCCGGGTACCAGCAGCAGCCGCCGCCGGCCCAGGGCTACCAGCCGCAGCCGCAGCCGGGTTACCAGCAGCCTCAGCAGCCGCCGGCGCAGCCCTACGTCGACCCGGTGCAGCGCACCAACGATCGCTGACCCAGGACGATGGCTTCCCTGAGCCTGCGCCGTAACAAGGGGCCGAGCAAGTTCGAGCAGGCGTCCGACGGCTCGATGACGCTCATCGAGCACGTCCGGGAGCTGCGGAACCGGCTGTTCATCGCGTCGATCGGTGTCGTGCTCGGCCTGATCGTCGGCTTCATCGTTTCCGACTGGGTCTTCGACCTGCTCAGCGGTCCTTACTGCAATCTCGACACGTCGTGGGTGCTGAACAACAACGGCGTCGCGGAATGCAAGTATCTGACGCTCGCGGCCACCGACGGTCTGATCATCAAGCTCAAGATCGCTCTCTGGGTCGGCCTGATCCTGGGTGCGCCCGTCTGGCTGTACCAGCTCTGGGCCTTCGTCGCGCCCGGCCTGCACCGCCACGAGCGCCGGTGGGCGTACGTGTTCGTCGGGATCGCGGCGCCGTTGTTCGCCGGCGGCGCGGTGCTGGCGTACTTCGTGGTCCAGCACAGCCTGCAGTTCATCATGGATGCCGGCGTCCTGCAGGGTTCCCAGCAGCTCGAGGTCACGGCGTACATCGGGTTCGTCACCACGATGATCCTGCTGTTCGGTGTGGCGTTCGAGTTCCCGCTGATCCTGCTGATGCTGAACTTCACCGGCGTGGTCACCGCGAAACGCCTGCTCAGCTGGTGGCGCGTCGTGGTCTTCCTGTGCTTCGCGTTCGCCGCTGTCGCGACTCCGGACCCGGGCCCGTTCGGCATGGCCCTGCTGGCCTCCTGCATGGCGCTGCTCTACTTCGTGGCCATCGGCGTCGCCTTCCTCAACGACAGGCGCAAGGGTGTCGGCAAGGAGATCTACGCCGGGCTGAACGACGACGAGGTCTCCACCCTCGAGGAGGAGCGGGTCCCGGTCGGCGCGTCCGACCCGATCGGCGCACCCACGCCGGTCGAGGCTCCGGCGCCGGTGGCGTCCCCGCGTCCGATCGAGCGTCGCTTCGACGACATGACCTGACGACCCGGCGGTCACCTCGCTGTACTCTCTGCGGCTGTGACGACGGACTTCATCGCGGTGCTGGCCAACCCCCGGGCGGGGCGCGGCCGGCACCGCGGTCTGCTTCCGGGGGTCCTGCACGCGCTCGGCGCGGCGGGCAGACCCGTGCGACTGCTGGAGGCGGAGACCGGCGTCGCCGCTGAACAGGTCTGTCACCGGGCCGTCGCCGACGGGGCCGTGGCGCTCGTGGCGGTGGGCGGGGACGGCACCGTGCACCGGGCGCTGCAGGCCGTCGCGGGACGGCCCGTGGGGTTCGGAGTGATCGCGGCGGGCACCGGGAACGACTTCGCGACCGCCGTGGCCGTACCGGCGGATCCTCTGCTGGCGGCAGCCGGGATCACCGCGGCCCTCGAAGCGGACCGGCACCACCGGATCGACGCCGCCCTGGCGGCGGATGCCGCCGGGCGCGAACGCTGGTTCTGCGCCGTGCTTGCCGCCGGGTTCGACGCCCTGGTCAACGAATGCGCCAACCGGATGGCGTGGCCGCGCGGCCCGCGCCGCTACGACCTGGCGATCATGCTGGAGCTGGCCCGGCTGCGGGCGCGCACCTACACGCTGGAGATCGACGGCGAGACGCGGACCGTGCGGGCGGAGATCGTCGCGGTCGGGAACGCGGCCAGTTACGGCGGCGGCATGCGGATCCTGCCCGACGCGGAGCCGGCCGACGGGCTGCTCGACGTGATCTACGCCAGCCCGCTCGGGCGCGGCGGGCTGACCCGGCTCAAGCCGCGGCTGCGGCGTGGCACGCACGTCACCGATCCCCGCGTCACCGTGCTGCGGGCCCGGCACGTGCGGGTGCACGCCGAGGGGATCGTCGGCTACGCGGACGGGGAACGGCTCGGCCCGCTGCCGCTCGACGTGAAGGTTGTCCCGGGTGCGATCCGGTTGCTCCGCTGACTTGGCCGTCAGTTTCCCCGGGGACGACCCGAATCAGAGGGCATGGCGATGAACACGGTCTCCGGTAACGCGTCCTCGGTTGCTTCCCTGGCCAGCTCGGTCTTCGGCAACGCCCGTGAGGCGCTCAAGGCGATAGCGGACGCGGCCGCCAACCCCGAGTCCGGCGCCGACAAGGCCGCCACCAACCCGCCGTCCGGCGGCAAGGGCGTCCGCCGCGGCACGGTCCTCGACCGCTACCTCTGACCAGCCCGGCAAGCGAGGTGGCCGGCGGTGGCGGGCGTCAGATGCAGCCGGCGAGCGCGAGCGTCGCGCCCAGGCCGTTGGCGTGTCCCGCGTCGGCGGCGGGCAGGACGAGAGCGGCGCACCCGGCCCTGACCGCACCGGCGTCGGCCGGGGTGTCACCGACCATCAGTGTCCGTTCCGGGTCAGCGCCGAGCATGCCGCAGGCGCGCAGGAAGATCGCCGGGTCGGGCTTCGTCCGGCCCACCTCGTAGCTCAGCGTGAACGCGTCGACCAGCCCGTCCAGCCCCCAGTGGGCGAAATGCGGCCGGATGTCGAATCCGATGTTGCTGACCACCGCGATCTTGATCCCGGCGTCGTGGAGTTTGCGCAGGGTGGGCTCGGTGTCCGGGTACGGCAACCAGCCGTCGGGCCGCAGCAACCGGTCGTAGAGCGCGTCGGCAAGCCCCTCCACGTCGGTGTGCACGGTCGAGGCCAGGCCCGTGAAGGCGGCGCGGTGACTGTGCTCGTAGAGATCACGATCGGCCCAGTGCTCGGCCAGCTGCGGTGGCACGCGATGCGGCAGCGGGCCACCGGCGCGCCCGGCGGTGACCAGGCGGTCCGCCAGAATCGTGGCCCTGCCCCGGTCGAGTGCGGCGCCGCAGGCCGCGGCGGCTGCCACGACCCAGGTCACCGGGTCCTCGACCTGGGCCAGAGTGCCGTGGAAGTCGAACAGGACGGCTTCCACGAGCCGCGCGGACTGGGGAGGTTCGGTGGCATGCGGCACTCGTGCACCTTACCGATGCCGGGTTTGCCTCCTGACGGCCACTACCGTGTCGCAAATTGTCACACCCGCGAACTAGGCTTCTGTTCATGACTAGTCCCGCCGAGAAGTATGCGGAATCCAAGCGGCGGGCGGCGCGGGTCGCCTCGTTCCCGGCGCTCGACGACTTCATGCTTGACGTGGGCTTCGATCTGGACGACTTCCAGCGCGAGGCGTGCGAGGTCCTGGAGCGGGGCAACGGCGTGCTGGTCTGCGCGCCGACCGGTGCCGGCAAGACCGTGGTCGGCGAGTTCGCGGTGCATCTGGCGCTACGGTCGGGGCAGCGCAAGTGCTTCTACACGACGCCGATCAAGGCGCTGTCCAACCAGAAGTTCCACGATCTCGTCGAGCGGTACGGGCCGGAGAAGGTCGGCCTGCTCACCGGCGACAACGTGATCAACGCGGACGCGCCGGTGGTCGTGATGACCACCGAGGTGCTGCGCAACATGCTCTACTCCGGCTCGACCCAGCTGAAGAACCTCGCGTATGTGGTGATGGACGAGGTGCACTACCTGGCCGACCGGTTCCGCGGCGCGGTCTGGGAAGAGGTGATCATCCACCTCCCGGCCTCGGTGACCCTGGTGTCGCTGTCGGCGACCGTCAGCAACTACGAGGAGTTCGCCGACTGGCTGGTCACCGTCCGCGGCGAGACCGAGGTGGTGGTCAGCGAGCACCGGCCGGTCCCGCTCTGGCAGCACATGCTGGTCGGGCGGCGGATGTTCGACCTGTTCCACGACGCGGACGCGGCCAAGAAACACGACGTGCACCCCGAGCTGCTGCGCTACGCCCGCGAGATGGAGCGCCGGCTGGAGATGGGCGCGAGCGCCGGCGGGTGGAACGGGCGCGGTGGCCGCGGCAAGCGCTGGCAGCCGCCGCCGCGCGCCGAGGTCGTCGACCGGCTGGAGCGGGCCGGGCTGCTGCCGGCGATCCTGTTCATCTTCAGCCGCGCCGGCTGTGACGCCGCTGTCCAGCAGATCCTCGGCGCCGGCCTGCGCCTGACCGACCCGGAGGAGCGCGCCGAGATCCGGCGGATCGCCCAGGCCAAGGTCGCCGGCATCCCCGCCGAGGACCTGTCGGTCCTGGGTTACTGGGAGTGGCTCGACGGGCTGGAGCGGGGCGTCGCCGCGCACCACGCCGGCATGCTGCCCGCCTTCAAGGAGGCGGTCGAGGAGTGCTTCGTCAACGGCCTGGTCAAGGCGGTCTTCGCGACCGAGACGCTGGCGCTGGGCATCAACATGCCGGCCCGCTGTGTCGTCCTGGAGCGCCTGGTCAAGTTCAACGGCGAGGCGCACGTCGACCTCACCCCGGGGGAGTACACGCAGCTCACCGGTCGTGCCGGGCGCCGGGGCATCGACGTCGAGGGCCACGCCGTCGTCCTCTGGAGCCCGGAGGTCGACCCGCGGCACGTGGCCGGTCTGGCCTCCACGCGCACCTATCCGTTGCGGTCGTCGTTCCGTCCGTCGTACAACATGGCCGTGAACCTCGTCGGCTCGGTCGGGGCGGAGAAGTCCCGTGAGCTGCTCGAGTCGTCCTTCGCCCAGTTCCAGGCCGACCGCTCGGTGGTCGGCCTGGCGCGCCAGGTGCAGCGCAACGTCGAGACCATGCAGACGTGGGGCGAGGACGCCGCCTGCCACCACGGCGACTTCGACGAGTATTTCGGGCTTCGCGTGGCGATCGCCGACCGGGAGAAGTCCCTGGCCCGGCAGGGGGTCGCGCAGCGCCGCTCGGCCGCCAACGACTCCCTGGCGAAACTCCGCGTCGGTGACGTGATCCGGGTCCCGCAGGGCCGCCGTTCCGGCCTGGCCGTGGTCCTCGAGCCGGCCGCCGGCGGGTTCGGCGAGCCGCGCCCGCTGGTCCTCACGCAGGACCGCTGGGCCGGCCGGGTCAGCCCGGCCGACTTCGGCGGTGAGGTCGAGGTGCTGAGCCGCCTGCGCGTCCCGAAGAACTTCAACCACCGCTCCCCGGGCGCCCGGCGCGACCTGGCCGCCCAGGTCAGCGGCACCGGGCTGGACCGGCACCCGGATCGTCGCCGTGGCGGCCGCAGCAAGGCGAACCCGGGGGAGGACGCCGAGATCGCCCTGCTCAAGGTCCAGCTGCGGCAGCACCCGTGCCACGCCTGCCCGGACCGGGAGGAGCACGCCCGCTGGGCCGAGCGCCGGCACCGGCTGCTGCGCGACACCGACCAGCTGCGCGACAAGGTGGCGGGCCGCACCGGCTCGCTCGCCCGTACCTTCGATCAGGTCTGCTCGGTCCTCACCGCGCGCGGCTACCTGTCGGGCGACGGCGAGGTCACCGAGGCCGGCCGGATGCTGGGGCGGATCTGGTCCGAGGCCGATCTGCTGGTCGCCGAGTGCGTGCGGCAAGGTGTGTGGGACGGGCTCGACCCGGTGGAGCTGGCCGCCGCGGTGTCCATGGTGCTCTACGAGTCCCGCCGTGAGGGGGAGGACCGGGCGTCGGTGCCGAAGGGCGCGATCAGCGGCGCGGTCGACGCCTGCGCCAAGTTGTGGACCGAGATCGCCGCCGAGGAGAGCGAGCACGGGCTGTCGCTGACCCGCGAGCCCGACCCGGGCTTCGTCTGGCCGATGTACCGCTGGGCGCGCGGGGAGCCGCTGGCCAAGGTGCTGGCGAGCGGGCACAACTACGACGCGGACATGCCGGCCGGTGACTTCGTCCGGTGGGCGCGGCAGGTGCTCGACCTGCTCAGCCAGATTCGCGAGGCGTCCGGCGCGTCGCCCGGCGTGAAGGAGACCGCGCGTAAGGCGATCACGGCCGTGAACCGGGGGGTGCTGGCCTACCAGAGCGGCATGTGAGCCGTTCGTTGAGCTGACCCCGGCCCGGGGCCGCTGAGGCGCGCCGGGCCGGGGGCGGACCGGTGCCGCGCGGGGTTCGGGCGGGGCCGGACCTGTGCCGCGTGAGGTACGGGCGGGAGCGGCGGGGCACCATGGGGGTGCGGGGTCGTGGGCGTTGGCCGGCTCCGCGTTCCCGGACGGGCCCGATGCGCTCGGGGAGGTCTCGGAGAACGGCCGTCGCGAGCCCACAATCCCGGCCGTCGCGGGCGCGCAACCCGGGCGTCCCGGGGCCCGCAACCCGGTCGTCGCGGGGCCCGCAACCCGGTCGTTGCGGGCGCGCAACCCGGGGCGTCGTGGGATCGGCTGACGCTTTTCGCAGTTCGGCGGACGCCGCCGGACCCGCGCGCCATAATCCATAGACATACGTCTATGTTTACTGCTGGGCCCTGTTTGATGGCCGGCGGGGGCGGGCGGCCCGCAGGTGCGGTCATCGGCGCATGGTGAATCTGCGTTGACGGTGTCTTTGGGACGATTCAAGAATTGCGGGCGATAGTGATGAATGTCGTTGCGTGCGTCTGCCGGAGGAAGGGGACATGGCCGCGGACTCGCCGCATCTGATCGGGTGGTCCGGAGAAGCAGTGGACGAGTCGGTGATGGCCGTCATCGATCCGGACACCGCGATCATCGAAGTGGCCCTCTCCGGCCCCTGGGACCGGTCGTTGTCCTGGCGGGCCCGGACAGTGCTGGACAAGTGCCTGGCCGAGCACCCCACCGGCCTGATCGTCGACCTGCACCGGCTCGACGACCGGCAGGCGGTCAGCGCGCCGCTCTGGCTGACCCTGTGCGCGCAGGGCGCCGCGATGCAGCCGCCGATCGCGATCGAGGTGTGCCTGCCCGCGGCGGTCCCGCTGGCCCGGCGGCTGCGGCGGCTCGGTGCCCGGGACTGGCTGGTCATGTACGGCTCGGTCCAGCAGGCCCGCACCGCCCTGGCGCACCGCCGCCCGCTGATCGACCGGATGCACCTGGCCCTGCCGCCGGACCCGGGTGCCGCGGTGCTGGCCCGTTCACTGGTCAGCGACGCGTGCCGCGGCTGGGACCTGCCGCACCTGCTGCAGCGCGGCCGGCTGGTCGCCTCCGAGCTGGTGGTGAACGCGGCCGAGCACGCCGGCACCGACATCGAGATGATCGTGTCGCCGCGCGGTGAGGGGGCGGGCGCCGGCCTGCACCTGGCCGTCTACGACGGGGATCCGGGGCTGCCCCGGGTGCGCGACCCGGTCCCCGGCCCGCTCGGCCCGTCGCTGACCGATCGCGGTCTCGGACTGCGGATCGTGGACGCGGCGGCGTCGGCGTGGGGTGCGCTGCCGGCGCGAGGCGGGAAACTGGTATGGGCGATCCTGCGCGACCGGCCGGAGGTTCCGTCATGACCCCTGATCCCAGCTTCGCGGGCACCAGGATCGCCGGCGCGCGCAACGGCGACCGGTTGATCATCCGCTTGCAGGGCAGCCTGGACGCGATGTCGGTGACGGCCCTGCAGACCCAGTTGTACGACCTGACCCGGGTGTACGACGTGCTCGGCCTGATGGTTCCGGTCCGGCAGATCCACATCGACGTCGCCGAGGTGGACTTCTGCGACGCGGCCGGGTTGCGGATGCTCGTCGCGGCGCGCCGGGTGGCCGGTGCGCGGGACGCGACGTGTCATCTGCGCAATCCGCAGCCGCATCTGCGCTGGTTGCTGCGCGCCACGCGGGCCGCCGACCTGTTCAGCCTGGAATGACGCGCCGCCTCAGCGGAAGCATGGAGTGACACGCCGCCTCGGCGGAGGCGTGGGGTGGCGCGCCGGGCCGGAAGGCGTGGCGGGGGCGAGCGTTTACGGCCAGGACTTGGCGTCGGCGTCGAAGACCTCCGACGGGCTCTGCACCGGCACCACGCACACCAGGTGACCGCCCGGCGCCCGCAGGATCTTGTGGCCGCCGTTGTCCGTGACCAGCGTCGCGCCGAGCGCCAGCAGCCGCTCCGCCTCCGCCTGCACGTCGTCGGTCTCGATGTCGAGGTGGATCCGCGCCTGGTCGTCGACGGACTGGACGACCATCGCGAAGCCCGCGACGGTCCCGGTGACCCGCGTGTACTCCGGCTCGTCCGCCGACTGCCTCGCCGACCCGCCCAGCGCCGCGGCCCAGAAGTCCGCGGCGGCGGCGGCCGAGGAGGCCGGGGTGTCGACGAGCATTCCGAACAATCGACTACGATGCATGCCCCCGACTCTACGCGTAGAGATCGTCCAGCACCGGGCCGTACCGTTCCTCGATCACCCTCCGGCGCAGCTTCAGCGACGTGGTCAGCTCGCCGTTCTCGATGCTCAGCGGCTCGTCGAGAACGGCGAACCGTTTGATGGTCTCCCACGGGTTGAGCGTCGCGTTGAGCCGGTCGACGTGCGACTGCAGCACCGTTCGCAGCTCGGCGGACCGGGCGACCGAGGAGGCGTCGAGCCCGTGCGCCGCGGCGAACTTCGCGGCCTCGTCCGGGTCGAGGTCGATCAGCGCGGTGATGTACTTGCGCTTCTCCCCGTGCACCATGACCTGCCCGGCGAGCGGGCAGATCGCCTTGAACCGCGACTCCAGGGTCTGCGGCGCCACGTACTTCCCGTTCGAGGTCTTGATCAGGTCCTTCTTGCGGTCGGTGATCCGCAGCGACCCGCCCGGCGTGATCTCTCCGATGTCCCCGGTGTGCAGCCACCCGTCGACCAGCGCCGACCCGGAGTCGATCCCGTGGTAGCCCTGCATCAGGCCCGGCCCGCGCAGCAGGATCTCACCGTCCTGCGCGATCCGGACGGAGGTTCCCGGCAGGGGCCTGCCGACGGTCCCGTACTCGGGGCGGTCCGGTCGGTTGAAGACCGTCGTGGCGCACGACTCGGTGAGCCCGTAACCCTCGGCGATCGGCAGCCCGATCGTCCCGAACCACCGCGCGATGTCGGGCGACAGCGCCGCCGCCCCGGAGATGAAGAACCGCATCCGCCCGCCGAACCGTGCCCGCACCCGCGCCAGCACGAGCCGGTCCGCGATCCGGAACCGCAGGCCGGACCTGCGCTGCTCAGCGACCTTCACGGCCCAATCCAACAGCTTCTTCTGTACGCCGTCAGCAGCGCTCACCGCCGCGTACACCTTCTCGAAGATCCGCGGCACAGCCGGCATGATCGTCGGCTGGACCTCACCGAGCCGTTGCACGATCCGGCTCACGTCGCCGTCCACCGCGAACGGGAAACCGGCCGAGATCTGGCAGCTCAGCAGCGCCTTGCCGAACGCGTGCGACAGCGGCAGCCACAGGTAGCCCAGGTCCTCGGGGTGCACGATGCCCATCGCCTGGATTGCGAGCCCCTGGTAGATCCACGCGCGGTGCGCCACCCGGACGCCCTTGGGCAGTCCCGTGGTGCCGGAGGTGTAGATCAGCGTCGCCAGGTCGTCCGGCCGCACCGCGGCGACCGCGGCGCCGACCGGCTCCGTCGTGCCGAGCTCGCGCAACTCGGCGAGGGTGAGCACGCGCGGGTCGTCGGAGGCGCCGGTGATCAGCACGGCGCGCTCCACGGTCGTACCGGGGAACAGGATCTTGGAAAGCGAATCGGGGCTCTCGACGACGGCGAAGCGGCTGCCGGAATCGGTCACGATGTGCGCGACCTCGTCGGGCGAGGACGACGGGTACACGGTGGTCGTGGCGCCGCCCGCGCACATCACGCCGAAGTCGGCCTCGATCCACTCGACGCGGGTGCCGCTCATGATCGCGACCCGGTCCTCGGGCCGCAGGCCCAGCGCGAGCAGCCCGGCTGCGATCTCGGTCACCGCCCGCGCGGTCTGTGCCCAGGTCTGCCCCACCCAGCCGTCCGGGCCCGGTCGCAGATAGGCGATCGATTCCGGGGTCTGGGCCGCACGCTGCAGGAACATCGCCCCGAACGACTCCGGCTCGTGCTCCTGGAGCCTCGCCAGCGTCGCCTCTTCGCCGGCCGGTGCCGTGCACGTCTGCGTCATTCTCTCCGCCATGTTCCGCCCACCTTCCCATGCCGTTTCGCCGTCACCCGACAAGTCCTTGCCGGGCACCAGGCAGGATGAACCGGTGGAGACAGATGTGGAACTGGCCCAGCGGGCCGCGCTGATCGGGGCCGCGGAGGCGCTTCGCCACTTCGCGGTGATCGCCGACCTGCCGCAGGAGCGCAAGAAGGACGGGTCCGTGGTGACCGTCGCCGACCGGGCGGTGGAGACCGTGATCCGCGACGTGCTGACCGCGGCGCGGCCGGACGACGCCATCCTCGGCGAGGAGCACGGCGAGACCGCGAGCGGCAACGGGCGGCGCTGGATCATCGACCCGATCGACGGCACCGCGCTGTTCGTGCGGGGGGACGACCGGTGGCTGGTGCTGATCGCCCTCGAGGTGGACGGTGTCGTGACCGCGGGCGTGCAGATCGTCCCGGCTCAGGGGCTCGCCTGGTGGGCCGGGCGCGGTCAGGGGGCGTACCGGGGAAAGGTCGTGAACGATCGTCTCGTCGACGCCGAGCGGATCCACGTGTCGGGCGCGCGGCCGGACGTGAGCTCGGCGCGGCTCGGCGTGGTGCCGATCGACTGGGGGCGCGAGGTCGCGGCGCCGCTGGTCGAGGTGGCCGCCGAGGAGCCGTGGCCGGTGCATCCGCCGCTGCTGGTGGCGCAGGGCGATCTCGACGTGGCGGTGCAGACCAGCGGGCAGATCTGGGACTTCGCGGCGAGCTCGGTGATCATCCCGGAGGCGGGCGGCGTGTTCCGCGGGCTCGACGGGCAGGAGCGGCCGGGCGCGGGGCCGTTCGCCTTCGCCAGCAACGCCGAGCTGCTGGAACAGGCGCTCGCCATCCTTCGCGGAGAGAATGCGCAAATGGTCCGATAAGCCGATCGATCGGTGCCCATGGTGGGTCTCCGCCCTGATGACCACGGTGGGCACCAGCTGAAAGCCGGGAGCTGGTGCCCACCGTCGTTGTGCGGGCCCGTTGACCACGATCGGGCCCAGCCGTGAACGACTCCGGACCGGTTGGCCCGGGAGGTCACGGGCGGCTCATGGCCGTACCCCCGAGGGGTGGGAAAGGGAAAGCGGACGCCAGGCCGCCGCGGTCACCGCGAGCATCGCGAAGGCCGCGACCCAGAACGGCGTCGTGACATCCCCGACCTGGGCGAGTGCCGCCCCGAGCAGCCAGCCGAGCGCGGCGCCACCGGTCTCCAGGAGGCCGAAGACGCTGCCGACGCGGCCGCGCAGGTGATCAGGAACGGTCCGCTGCCGGATGGCCGCTGTCAGCACGCCCCACACCATGGTGTGCGCCGCGAAGATCACGATGACCGCGCCGGCGATCAGCGGGTTCGTCGTGACGGCCAGGGTGAGGTGGGTGGCGATCTCGACGATCAGCCCGGCGCGCAGGACCGTGGCGGTGCCGAACCGCCGCGCCAGCCGGGCCGCCAGACCGGCACCGGCCAGGCCGCCCGCGGCGAACGAGGTGAGCAGGAAGCCGTAGCCGACATCGGACAGGTCCAGGCGTTCGCGGGCGTAGAGGACGAACACCGCGAAGGCCGCGCAGAAGGCGATGTTCGCGATCCCCATCGTGACGGCGAGCACCCGGAGCAGCCGCTGACCGCGCAGCCACCGCAATCCTTCGGCGATCTCCGTGCGCAGCCGGCCGCCGGTGGCTCGACCGCTGGACGGGCCGGGTCCGCTGGACGGGCCGGGTCCGCTGGACGGGCCGGGTCCGCTGGACAGGCCGGGTCCGCCGGACGGGTCTGGCTGGCTGGACGGGCCGGGTCCGCCGGGCGGTGTCTCGGCGGAGGGGGCCACGCGGGTGGGGTTCGAGGCCGGTGACTCTCCGCGCATCCCGGATCGTTGCGGTGCGGGCGCCGGCCGGGGAAGGCCCGCGATCAGCGCCGCCGCGGCGACGAACGTGGCGGCGTCCAGCCCGAACGGCACCGCCGCCGCGACCCCGTAGAGCCACGCGCCGAACGGCTTGGCGGCGAACTGGTTGGCGATCGTGAACGTGGCGCCCAGCCGCGCGTTCGCCCGCTCCAACTCCTCCGGCGCGACCACGGCGGGAAGCAGCGCCCCGTAGGCGGTGTCGGCGAGCGTCTCGCCGACCCCGAGCAGGAACAGCGCCGAGTAGATCAGCGGCACGGAGACGTGTCCGGAAGCGATCACGACGGCGAGCCCGGCGAGCACCCCACCGCGCAGCAGGTTGACGGTGACGACCAGGCGGCGGCGGTCGAGCCGGTCCACGACGGCACCGCTGGCCAGGGCGAACAGCAGCCAGGGCAGGTGGGAGGCGAAGGCCCCGCCGGCGATCACCGCGGGGGAGTCGCTGACGGTGGCGAGCAGCAACGGGCCGGCCACCACGGTGACGCCGTCGCCCAGATTGGAGACCGCTGCCGCGGTCCAGAGACGGTTGAAGGGATGCACAAAATGCTCCTCGGGCCTGGATGAACGGTCGGGGGAGACCGCTCGCGGCGAGGAGTCAGCGCCGGGCTTTGACTACAGGGCGCGCTCTCGCGGCGAGGCGGCGACCGTGTCCAGGTGAAGGCGCATGTCTGTCCCTTCGAGAAGATCGGCGTGCGGGAATGTCTCCCGCACGCCGACCAAACTACCTCAGGCGGCGTAGCTGTTCAGGAACTCCAGCAGGTCCTGGCCGAGCTGCTCCTTGTGCGTGTCGGTGATGCCGTGCGGCGCGCCGGCGTACACCTTCAGCTCGGCGCCCTTGATCAGCGCGGCGGACGCCTTGCCGCCGACCTCGAACGGCACGACCTGGTCGTCGTCACCGTGGATGACCAGGGTCGGGACGTCGAACTTGGCCAGGTCACCGCGGAAGTCGGTGGCCGAGAACGCGGCGATGCTCTCGTACGTGTTGTGGTGCCCGCCGGTCATGCCCTGCAGCCAGAACGAGTCCTTCATGCCCTGCGACACCTGCGCGCCGGGACGGTTCGCGCCGAAGAACGGGCCGGCCGCGAAGTCCTGGTACAGCTGGCCGCGGTCCTTCAGCGAGCCCTCGCGGATGCCGTCGAACACCGAGATCGGCAGGCCGCTCGGGTTGTCCGGGGTCTGCAGCATCAGCGGCGGGACGGCGGAGACGAGCACGGCCTGCGCGACGCGGGCGGTGCCGTAGTTGCCGATGTAGCGGGAGATCTCGCCGCCACCGGTGGAGAAGCCGACCAGCGTCACGTCCCGCAGGTCGAGGGTCTCGATGACAGCGGCCAGGTCCGCGGCGTACGTGTCCATCTCGTTGCCGGTCCACGTCTGGTCCGACCGGCCGTGACCCCGGCGGTCGTGCGCGATCACCCGGTAGCCGTTGCGGGCGAGGAACAGCTGCTGCGCCTCCCAGCTGTCCGAGTTCAGCGGCCACCCGTGGCTGAGGACGACCGGCCGGCCGGTGCCCCAGTCCTTGAAGTAGATGTTCGTGCCGTCAGAGGTGGTCACGTAACCCATGGGAGTCCCTTCACATCCGGCGCGCACCCCGTCGGCGCGGCCGTCGTGCTCTCATGCAACACCCGACAGGCGCACGCAGACCAGGCAGAACAATATGCAGAACTCAGAGAGCGGCCAGGTTCTGCCGCGCGATCTCGACACTGTCCCGGTACGCCGAGCCCTGCAACAGCTCCATGACCTTGTGGAACGCGGGCCGGGCCTCCTCACGCCGCCCGAGCGCCACCCGCGCCCGCCCGATCGTGAGGTGCAACTCACCGAGGTATCCGGCGTAGCCGAAGTCGGCCGCGTACGGCAGCGCCTGCTCCGCCTCGCGCAGCGCGTCCGCCCAGCGGCCCAGCCCGGCGTATGCCGCGGCCAGGATGCATCGCGCGCTGACCCGCCCGCTCAACGCCGGCCGGGCCGAGACCGGCCGGCTCGCCAGCTCGCGCAGCGTCGCCGCGCACTCGTCCATGGCCTCCTCGTGACGGCCCAGCCGGTTGAGGATCCGCCCGATGCCCGGCCCGGTCTGCACGTACCCGTCGTGATCACCGGCCTTGTCGAAGAGGTCCAGCGCCGCCCGGTACGTCGTGATGGCCCGCTCCAGCATGCCGTCGGCGTTCCGCATCGCGTCGCCCGCGTAACGGAGCGCCCACGCCTGCTCCTTGACGTCGCCCAGCTCGACGGCCACCCGGTGCGCGTCCATCGCGATCTCGGCGCCCTCATCCGGGCGGCCGGCGCAGTGCGTGGCCGCCCACGAGTAGTAGTTGATGTGCGTGACCTCCTGCCGCCGGTCGGGCAGTTTCGCGGCGGCGGCACGGGAGAGCCCGTAGACCTCGTACCAGTAATCGGATCTGACGTACTTGTCCGAGTACCAGTGCATCGCCTCGGCCACGTCCACCACCAGCTGGTGCTGCCCGTCGCGGGCGGCGGCACGCAGCGCGCCCAGCCAGCTCGCCCGCTCGGCCTGCAGCCAGGCGTCGGCCTCCTCCTCGTCGGCCGGCGCGACCAGCCCGGCCCACCCCTGCGGCAGCCGCCCGTAACCGGGCTCGAACCAGCGCCCGGCCACGATCGCGGTCTCCAGCAGCCAGTTCCCCATCGTCCGCGCGGTCGCCGCGCGGGTGCCGGCCGGTTCCTCGTTGCGCAGCCGCTCCTGCGCGAAGAGCCGCAGCAGGTCGTGGAAGCGGTAGCGTTCCGGCCCGGACTGCTGCAGCAGCCCCAGGTCGACCAGCTCGTCGAGGCCGTCCGCGGCGTCGTCGACGGACGCGCCGGTGAGCACCGACGCGATCGGGGCCGCGAAGTCCACCCCGGGCACGTGCGCGAGCCGCCGGAACAACTCCCGCCCCGGGATGGTCAGCTGGGCGTGCGACAGCGCGAACGCGGCAGCCACCCCGAGGTCGCCGGTGGAAAGGTTGGCCAGCCGCCGGTCCGCGTCGGCGAGCCGGGCGACCAGGTGTTCGACGGTCCACGCCGGCCGGGTGGCGAGCCGCGTCCCGGCGATCCGCAGCGCCAGCGGCAGCTGCCCGCAGAGCCGCGCGACCGCCTCCACCCCGGCGGCCGCGCGCGGGTCGGCGGCCTGCGCGGCGATCGCCCGCAGCAGCGTGGCCGACTCGTCCGGGGTGAGCGGCGCCAGGGCGATCCGCTCCACGCCCGGGAGCCCGGCGAGCACCCGCCGGCTCGTCACCACGGCCAGGCTCCGGCCCTCGGCGGGCAGCAGCGGCCGGACCTGTGCCTCGCTGCCGGCGTTGTCCAGCACCAGCAGGCAGCGGCGCTCACCGAGCACCGCGCGCAGCTGGCTGGACCGTTCGTCGTCGGTCTCCCCGATGCGCCGGGAGCCGACCTCCAGCGCGCGCAGCAGCCGCAGCAGGGCGTCGCCGGGAGTCATCGGCTCGGCGTCGGTGCCGCGCAGGTCGAGGTAGAGCAGGCCGTCCGGGTAGCGGTCACGCAGCTGGTCGGCGAGCCGGACGGCGAGGGCCGTCTTGCCCAGCCCGGGCTGCCCGTGGATCAGCGCGACCGGAGCCTGGCCGAGACCGGCGAGGGCGTGCCGGTGCAGCCGCTCCAACTCGCTGGCGCGACCCACGAAGTCGCCGACCGTGCGGGGGAGCGCGCAGAGCCGGGGCCGGCCGGCGGCCCGGGCGCGCTGCTCACGGACGGTGTCGGCGAGGTCGCCGAGCTCCTCCGGCGCCAGCCCGAGGCCGCCGGCCAGGGCGCTGAGCGTCCGCGCCTGCGGTGTCCGGCTGTGCCCGCGTTCCATGTCGCTGATCGCGCGGGCGCTCACCCCGGACGTCTCGGCCAGCTGTTCCATGGTGAGCCCCGCGGCCCGCCGCAACTCGCGCAGCCTGCTTCCGAAGTCCGACACGGCCACACCCAAACACATCGGTCCGCGGGCCCGCAGCGGCCGACATCACGCGAGTCGCAGGTATCAATCGGTATGGCTCATTGCATCGATATCGATCGTTGTCTTTCGTAGGGTCGACCCATGTTGATGCGAAGAGTTGCGGCCGCGCTGCTCACCATGGTGGCGCTGGCCGCGTGGGCCACCCCCGCCCACGCCGCGACCCGGGTCCTCTACTACGACGCGAGCCAGGCGCAGGAGTTCGTCGCCGTGGTCAACCAGGGCGCGCAGATCTGGAACAGCAAGGTCACCACCGTGCGGCTGGAACCCGTGCCGGCCGGCCGGACCCCCAACATCCGGGTATACGCCGACAACGGCTGGCCGCGCACGTACACCTCGTCGCTGGGCAACGGGTACTGGTACATGGGCCGGGAAGCGGTGAACGACGGCTACTCCAAGCCGCGGATCGCCGCGCACGAGTTCGGTCACATCCTCGGCCTGCCGGACCGGCGGACCGGTCTCTGCGCTGACCTGATGTCCGGCAGCAGCGCCCCGGTGAGCTGTACGAACGCGAATCCGAACAGCACCGAGGCGGCCACCGTCAACCGGCTCTTCGGCACCTCGGTCGCGGTGCCGGCCGGCTACTTCACGGAGCGTGCAGCGTAAGGGTGGTCCACACCCCGACGTGGACCTGATCGCCGTCATCGAGGGCACGTGACTGCCCCGCGGTCAGCGGCAGGTCCTCGTCGTTGATGTACGTCCCGTTCGTCGACCCCAGGTCGGTGACCAGCCACACGCCCTCGGTGTTCAGGGTCAGCAGCGCGTGGTTGTGCGACGCCCCCGGGTCGGAGTCGGCCAGGTCGATCTCGGGACTCGTCCCCTTCGTCGTGCTCTTGCGCCCGATCCGCATCTGCGGCGGGGTGAGCGTGACGATCCGTTCATCGGTGCCGGCCGGGAACGTCACGCCCTCGACCTCGTTGAGCGCGAAGTACGCCGCGTCGGCGATCATCGTGGCCGTCCACTCCCCGGCCGGCGCCTCCTCGGGCGCCGACAGCACCTCGGTGAGCTGTGGCATCTTGCCGGAGGTGTAGTCGTACCCGCAGTCCTCGCAGAAGCGGGCCTGCCCGGCGCGCGGCGTGCCGCAGTTCGGGCATTCCTCGCCCCGCGGCGTCTCGACCGGCGCCGGTGCCGTCTCGGGCACGGCCGGAGCCGCCCCGCCGATCTTGGCCCCGCACGTGTCGCAGTAGTCCGCCTCGGTCGAGGCGTGCCCGTTCGGGCAGGTGAACGTGCTCACTGCGACCGCCCGACACGCACTGTCTTGGTGCTCTGCGTGTCCAGCGCCATCTCGTCCTCGGCGTTGACCTTGCGCCGCAGCCGGACCGTGCCGGTCGCGGCGTCCTCGATCTCCACCACCTTGGCCAGCAACTCCTCGGTGGCCGTGTTGCCGCTGGCGTGCGCGAGCTGCGCGGCCCGGCCGAACTTGATCGTCGCGGTCCGGTCGTCGCCGGCGTCGCGGGCGGCGATGCCCTCCTGGATCGCGTCGGCCAGCTCGGCCTGCCCGGTGTAGTGCGCGACCTGCCGGTTGATCCGGGTGGAGAGCGCGGTGTCCTCGGTCCACACCGCCCGGACCAGGCTCTGCGCGTGCACGGTGTCACCCTCGACCACCGAGATCCGGGCGGCCAGCATCTCGTCGCCGGACTTGCCGGCCGGCACGTCGACGCAGACGTGGTAGTCGCGGCTCTCCTGACCCCACGAGCCGAGCGGGTACCGGCCGGCGCGCGGCCCGTCCTCGACCCGCTTGCCGGTCAGGTCCAGCACCTGCGGCTCGACCTGCTTGACGAACCGGACCGTGGCGTTGACCGGCGTCCACACCTTGAGCTGCACGTCCGCGCTGGTCTTGCCCATCGCGTTGGTGATCATCTGCTCGAACGCCGCGGTCAGCCCCTCCGGGTGGGCCACGATGTCGACAGTGCCCAGCATCGCCGTGGCGATCTTGCGCAGCTCGGAGACCTTCCAGTTCGTGCCGACCCCACGGCAGTCGCAGATGAACCGGCCGGCGATCTGCTGCAGCACGCTCTCCAGATATCCGTACCGCTCGCCGTTGTCGCCGTCGGTCAGCAGGATGCAGTGTTTGATGTCGCCCGGGCGCTGCTCGAAGAGCTGACCGGCGAGCAGCAGCCAGGCGCCCATCGCGGTGCCGCCGCTGGCCTGCAGCCGGTCGATCGCCCGCAGCGCGTCGGCCCGCGACTGCGGCGACGAGACGGCGAGCTGACCCGGGTCCGGGAAGAGCTGCTGGGCGGTGCTGACGCCGGCGATGATCGCGAACCGGACGCCGTCGTCGATCGCGTTCACCGCCGCCTTGGCGGCCTGCCGGGCGTTCGCCATCCGGCCTTCGGCCTGCATCGACCCGGACGCGTCCACGATGATGATCTCGGTGGCCCCGGCGGTCCGGCGACCGCCCTCACCACCCGACGAGGTGACCGTCACGATCGCGTTCACCTCGCTCGCCCCCATGGCGAGATACTCGTTCTGGAAAGCCTCGGCGCTGTAGGACACGGAGAACTCCTTATGCTTCGCTGGGCTCGTCGGCCGGGGTTCCGGCGTCGCCTTCGGCGTCCGCCTCGGTCTGCGGGTGTACGGGCACGATGGCCACGGTGATGTTGTCGGCGCCGCCCGCGGAATTGGCGTAGGTCACCAGCGCCCGCGCCGCCTCGAGCAGCGGCCGGGAGCCGGTCGCCAGGCCGAGCGCGGAGCGCACCGCCTCGCCGAAGTCCTGCGGATCGGTCAGGTAGTTCCACAGCCCGTCGCTGCAGAGCACCAGATAGCCGGGTGTTCGCGCGGTGAACGCGCCGAGGTGCGGGATGATCGGCCCGGCGTCGGCGCCCAGCCACGCGGTGATCGCGTGCGCCTTCGGGTCGTTCATCGCAACCCGTGGGTCGGCGCCCATCGCGATCACGTGCCGCGCCCAGGAGTCGTCCTCGGTGAGCTGCTCGGCGGGACCGCTGCCGGTCACCCAGTAGGCGCGGCTGTCGCCGACCCAGCCGAACCCGACGTGCGGCCCGCGCACCGCGGCGGCGACGATCGTGCAGGCCGGGTTGGACGCCGTCCGCCGCGGGTCCTCGCCGGTCACCAGCTCGGCGACGGCCTGACCGGCGCCCTGGATCGCGATCCCGACCACCTCGGCGATCGGCAGGGCCGGATCGGGCGGCGTCGTCCGTTCCGGTCCGCCGCCGGCTCGCGGCGCGGGCCTGCCCTGCTCTTCCGGCGAGGCCTGCGGTACGCCGTCGAGCGGCACCGTGGCGTCGGCGTCGTCCCCCGCGCCGGTCTCCGGTGTCACGTCCACCGTCGTGTCGCTCGCGGTGGTCTCGTCCGCCGCGGTGTCGCCGGCAGTGCTCGCGTCCGCCGTGGTCTCGTCGCGGGTGGCGTCGCTGTCCGGGTGCTGGGCGCGCGCCAGCAGCTCACCCGCCGTCTTCGCGGCGACGTCCGAGGCCACGTCCGGGTCGAACGACGACGAGACGCCGTCGCAGACCACCACGTCGGCCGCGTCCACCCCGACGGCCAGCCACATCGCGTCCTCGTTGCGGTGGTGCCGGCGTCCACGGTCGCTCACCGCGGCCGCCGCCACGTCACCGTCGGCCTCGGTGTGATCGCGGGGGCGCCCGGCGAGAAGGCCGCACTGCTCGCAGTACCCGTCGGTGTCGACAGCGCCGGTCGCGCCGCAGTGCGGGCAGTCACGTCCCGCCCGGCGGCTGCTTTCCGGGCCGGGGGCGGGGGTTCCGTCCGTACCCCCCGTCGCGCCGGCCTCGCCCGCGGCGGAGCCGTCACCGGGCAGCGGACCGTCACCACCGGTGGAGGGGCCGGCGGAGCCGACGGCCGCGGTCTCGCTCAGCTGGCGTCCGCAGGCCTCGCAGAACGAGGCGCCGGAGGCGCGCCCCTCGGCACAGGAGTCGCACTCGGTCAATATCAACTTGCCTTCTCTCACAGACGCCATCGTGCTCTCAGGTGCGCGTGCGCGGCCGGGCCGCGTTCGCCATGTCGACCAGGCGGATCCTGTCCGGCCCGTGCGCGGCGCGGGCCATCTCGCGGTACGCGTCCTCGAGCGCGAACCGCACGTCCTTCTCGCCGGTGTCACCGGTCCGGGCGCCCCCGAGCACCGCCGCCGGAATCGTGGAGCCGCCGCGCAGCGAGGTCAGCGCCTGCTCGAGCAGCTCGGCCCGCAGCTCGGCGAGCTGGGCCCGCTCCACCTCGAGCCGCTCGATCAGCGCCGCGGCGACGGTCAGCGACTTGACGTCGACCTGCGCGACCGGGTGCGCCCGGACCAGCGCCCGCACCGCGCCGACCTGCGAGATCGCGTACGCCGAGGAGGTGCCCGGCACACGCTGGTAGGCCTCCACCGCACCGGAGCGGTCACCGTTCGCGAGCCGGCAACGGGCCAGCCCGGCCGCGGCCGTCGTGTACGACGGGTCGGTCCGGCTGACCACGTCGTAGTACCCCGCGGCGGTCTTGTGCTGCCCGTCCAGCTCCTCGGCGAACCCGAGCGCGAGCTGCGGCGCGAGCTCGCCGGGCAGGGCCGCCCAGACCGCGTCGAACCGGGCCCGCGCGGTCGCGAAGTCCTTGCCGGCCAGCGCGAGCAGCCCGTCGTACCAGGCCAGGCGCCAATCCTGCCCGTCGATCGCGGCGAACCGGTCCCGGGCCTGCTGGGCCTCGGTGAAGACGCCGGTGCGCGCGCCCAGGTCGATCTGCGCCCGCAACGCCCGCAACCGCACCTCGGTCGTGTCCTGCGGGGCGTGCTTGAGCAGGGCCAGCACCTCGGCCGGGTCGGTCACCGTGATCGAGGCGAGGAAGCCGGCCGCCGGGTCGGTCAGGTCGATCAGCGGGGTCGGCAGGTCCTGCCAGCGCGGCCCCTCCGACTTCAGGTCCGTGCGCAACTCGCCGGTGAACACCTTGGACGGCGCCGGCTTCGGCGTGCCCTGCGCGGCCACGACCTGGCGCAGCACGCCGAGCATCTGCTCCTGCATCTCGGCCGAGTCCACGAACCGGTCGCCCGGGTGCGGGCGGGTCGCCCGGTCGACCAGGCGGTAGAACGACTCGTGCCGCTTGTAGAGGTCGAACGAGTCCCGGTCCGGCAGGCTCTCCTTGAACGTGCTCTGGTAACCGCGGAAGTCGGTGGTGAGCACGGCCAGGGTGCGGCCGATCGTGTACAGGTCGGAGGCGACCGACGGGCCCTCGGCCGCCATCTCCGGCGCCTGGTAGCCGACCGTGCCGTAGATCGCGGCCTCCTGGTCGTCGATGTGCACCACGCCACCGAGGTCGATCAGCTTCATCTGGTCGCCGGACTGGATCACGTTGTCCGGCTTGAAGTCGCAGAAGATCAGGCCACGCTCGTGCAGGTAGCTGAACGCCGGCATGATCTCGATCAGGTACTCCAGGGCCTGGTCGAGCGGCAGCGGGTCGGCGTCGCCACCGTTCTCCTCGCGGCGCTGCTTGAGCATGTCCTTCAGCGACTTGCCGCCGACATACTCCATGACGATGTAGCCGGCGCCGTCGTGCTCGACGAAGTTGTAGATCTTGACGATGTTCGGGTGCTCGACCTCGGCCAGGAACCGCTGCTCGGCCAGCGCCGCGGCCAGCGCGTCCTCGTCGCTGGAGTTGAGCAGGCCCTTCAGGACGACCCAGCGCTTCGACACGTTCCGGTCGACGGCCAGGTAGACCCAGCCCAGGCCGCCGTGGGCCAGGGCGCCGGCCACCTCGTACTGCCCGCCGACGACGTCGCCCTTGCCCAGCTTCGGCGTGAAGTTGAAGGCCTCGCCGCAGTGCGGGCAATAGCCGGAGGTGCGGCCCGGGCGGTCACCGTGGGAACGGCCCACCGGGTTGGTGCACTTGGCGCAGTAGCGCTTGGACTCCGGGACCTCCGGGTTCGCCATCAGCGTGCTGGCCGGGTCGACCCGGGCGATCGGGGCGATCTCGACCAGCCCGCTGCCGAAGCGGCGGCTCGAGCCCGTCCGGCCGCTTCCGCGGCGACTTCCGCCGGTACGTGTCGACAACGCCCCGGTGCCGGTGGTGCGCGACGAGCTCTGCGTGCCGGTGTTGGTCGTCTCCGTCCGCGGCTTCGGGATGTGCGCCGCTTTCCCGGCCGTGTTGCCGCCCGCTGTGCCGGTGGCCTTGGTGAGCGGAGCCAGTCCGCAGGTGTCGCAGTAACCGTCCTCGATCGTGCCGGCGCAACCGTCGCGCCGGCACCTGTCGTCATTCGCCGCGACCTGCGGCTTCGCTTCGATCGGCACCGACCTGGCGGGCGCCAGCCCGCACGTGTCGCAGTAGCCGTCCTCGATGGTCCCGGGGCAGTTCCGCTGGCATTTCATGACCGGGCATCCCTCGCGATCGTGGCGGTCAACATTTCCTGGTACGCGTCGACGGCCGCGCGAGCCTGCTCCAGCTCGCACGGCGCGGTGTGCAGCAGGGTCCGGGCCCGGTCGGCGAGCGGAGTCAGCCGGGGATGCTCGCCCAGCCCGTGACGCAGCGCCTTCGCCTGGTACGCGCTGAGCCGGCCACGCAGCTCGGCCCGGTCGGCGAGCAGCCGCTCGTTGTGCGTCCGGACGACGGCGAGCGCGGCCAGCCGCTCCTGCGCCTCCCGGCTCCACCGGGCCAGCCGCGGACTGATCAGCGCCCACTGACCGGCCGCCGCGAGCGCCTCGACCGCGGCCAGGTCCGGGCGCAGGCTCAGCGGGCGGACCGCGGCGACCTGCGACGGCGGGAACCGGCCGTCCACCCGCTCGCGGGCCTCCCGCGCCGCCTGCTCCGCGCGGTCCAGCTCGTCGGCCCGGTCACGGGCCTGCGACAACCGGCGGGTCAGCGAGTCACGCAGCTCGATCGCCGAGGTGCGCTCCGCGTCGGCGCGCGCGATCAGCTCCCGGACGCGGGCGAGAACCGACGCGTCGGCGCCGAGCGGATCGCCGGCCAGGGTGCCGGTCAGCTCGCCGAGCAGACGGTCGGCCTGGTTCAGCAGGGTGGCGGGAGAGCCGGCGTCCCGCGCCCGCTGCAGGGCGGCAGCGGCGTCGGCGGCGGCCGGCAGCAACGTCTGCCACGCGTCCGCCGCGCGGGTCGCCACCCCGATCGCGATCGTGAACGAGCGCTCCATCGCGGCCAGCAGCTCGGCCGGCGAGCACGTGGTGGTCACCTGACCGGCGCCGAGCAGGCCGCGCTGGGCGAGCGGCACGCTGGTCGTGGAGAGCAGGATCGACGGGCCGAGCACCTCGTGCACGAACTTCGCGCGGTCGCTGTCGCTGAGCCGCCGCTGCCCGCGCAGCGACTGCGCCCGTGCGATCGACTCGGAGAGCAGGCGGAAACCCTCCCAGAGGGTGGCCAGCGCGGCGCTCGCCTCCGCCCACTCGGCGGCGGTGCGGCCGGTCAGCGCCTTGCTGTCCAGGTCGTGGCGGGCCGGCAACTGGTCGAGCTCCACGAGGTTGCGCGACATCGCCTCCACCGCGGTCCCAAGTCGCGCCAGCTCGGCGTCGGCGGGAGCTACCGAAGGGGCCGTCATTGGTACTGCGCCACCGGTGGCTTCGGAGCCGTGCCGCCCAGCCACCTCTCGTAGGTCTTCGTCCACGTGCCGTCCTGCGCCGCCTTCACCAGCACAGCGTTGACGAACCGGGTGAACTCCGGGTGATTGCGGTTGATCGCCATCCCGTACGGCTCCTGGGTGAATCGGTCACCGATCACCATGGCGTACGGATCCTGGGCCGCCATCCCGGCCAGGATCGTGTCGTCGGTGGAGATGGCGTCCACCTCGTTCTGCTGGAACGCGACCAGGCAGTCACCGAAGGTCGGCTTCGCCACGGCGACCGGTTCGCTCTTCACCTTGCCGATGTTGTCGTACGACGTCGAGCCCGCCGCCGAGCAGATCTTCTTCTTCCCCAGATCCTCGATGCTCTTGGCCGTCGAGTCCTTTCTGACCAGCACCTTCTGCCCGGCCTCGTAGTAGATGACGGAGAAGTCGACGTCCTTCCACCGGTCACAGGTCGCGGTCATCGTGTCCGCCACCAGATCCACCTTGCCGAGAAGGACCTCGTTGACGCGCTGGTCGTACGCGATGACCTTGATCTCCAGCTTGTTCGGATCGCCGAAGATGGCCTGCGCGACCAGGCGGGCCATGTCGACGTCGAAACCCTCGATCCTGCCGGTGAACGGGTTCCGCGAGCTGAACAGCAGCGTGTCCTGACTGGTGCCGAGGATCAGGCGGCCACGTTTGCGGATCTCCGCCATCAGGGTGCCCGCCGGCATCTGCCCCGGCGCGGGCAGGGCGCCGTCCGGGCGCCGGCTGGCACGCGGATCGCAGTTCGCCGGGGTCGGCGCCGGCGCCGCGGACTGCCCGGCCCCCGGCTGGCCCGCGGTCGGCGCGGCGGTGGCCTCGTCGTAGCGCGGCGACGAATCGCCGGAGCACCCGGCCGCGCCGAGCAGCAGCGCCGCGGTGACGGCGATCGTGGCCAGGCGCGTCCGCGTCATCACCGGCACTCCTTCACATGGATGCTCATCAGAACTCGGGCAGCTGGGCGCTGCTCCACGGGGCGCCTCACCGGTACTCCTCGAGTCGGGCGCGGATGCCGAAGACCGCCAGCGCGCAGATGCCGAGCGCCAGCAGCGGGCCGATCAGGGTCAGCAGGTCGAGCCACTCGCCGGCCGCACCGATCTGCTCGGTGAACGCGGCCTCGCGGTTGTCGATCGCGCCCTCCAGCGTGGTCCGCAACTCGCCGAACTGCCGGGACGCCTGATCACCGACGGCCAGCGCCACCGCGCCGTCGTAGTCGCCGCCCTCGCTCAGCCCGCGCACCTGATCGTGCGTGGCGAGATAGGCGTCGTGCTGCTGCCTCGCGGCGACGGCGAACTCGTGCGCCGGCTCCAGGCGCGTGTCGCCGAAGTCGATCGTGGCCGTGGTCTGGTCGAAATCCTTCTCCCGGTCCGCGGAACCACGCGCGGCCAGGGTCAACGCCTCGTCGGCGCGCTCGGTCAGCACCGCGATGTGCAGCCGGGCGAACGTCGCCACCGGCTCCGAACCCTCCCGGGCGGCCTCGCCCAGATGGTTGCGCTGGTTCGCGAAGACCGTCACGGTCAGCAGGATCAGCAGCGCGAACAGGCCGGTAGCGGCGACCAGCGGGACGTTGAACGTGCGGTGCGTCGTCCGGCTCAGGTAGCCCTGGGCCCAGAGCAGCGCGACGCCGAGCGCCACGGCCAGCACCAGCATCGCGATCAGCCACCACGAGCTGTGCGCCGAGTCGTACCCCGCGTCGATCTCGTCGGTGGCGATCCGGAACAGCGCCTGCGCCTGCGGCTGCAAGGTGTCCCGGTTGAGTGTGGAGGCGGCGGTCAGGTACGAGGCGCCGAGCGGAAGCCCCTGCCGGTTGTCGGCGCGCGCCGTGGCGACCAGCGCCGCGTACTTCGCGAGGCCGACCGAGAGCCCGTCGATCGCCGTGGCGGCCTCGCTGCCGGCCGGCACCAGCCGGGCCGCCCCGGCCAGCGACGTGCCGGCCGCGGCCAGATCGGCGTCGTAGCGCTGGGTCAGCGTGTCCGGCTCCAGGCCCCCGGCCAGGAACGCCTGGGCCGCCGTGGTGTCCGCGTCGGCCAGCGCCGACCAGACCGATTCGGCCTTGACCAGCAGCGGCTGGGCGCGATCACCGAGCCCGGCGGTGCCGGAGCTGGCCGCGTGGGCGGTCAGCCCGGCGATCAGGCCGGTGAGCAGGCCCAGCGTGAGCAGGGCGGCGAGGATCAGCTGCAGACGGCCGGGGGAGGTGCGGCGCAGACCCGCAACCCGGTGCACGAGGCCCTCGGGCGGCGGCGTGTAGGCCGCGGCCGGTGATGGGGTCCGTCGCGCCAGGGCTGTCGTCACGCTTGCCTCCTGTACGGCGCGGGTGCCTGCCCGTCCACTGTGCGTCACGGATGCAAGCGATCACGGGCGGCTTCGCGGCCTCTTTTGTGGGTGCGAGTCTAGGGACCGGCGACGCTCGGCGGGATACCCGCCGAGCGTCGTTTTCGCGGCCGCGCCCCGCGCCGCCCGCGCCATCGGCCCGGCCGGCGCGTCCGCACCGGGTCGCACCGGGCCACCCGGCGTGTCCGCACCGGCCCGCGCCCAGGCCATCCGGTGTGTCCGCGTCGGGCAACCCGGCGAGCCCGAGCCCGGCCGCGCCCAGGTGACCCGGCGCGTTCGTGCGGGCCGCGCCCGGATCGCCCGGTCGTGCCGGTCGTCAGCTCAGCTCGCGCTTGAGCAGCTTGCCGGTCGCGGTCATCGGCAGCGACTCGACGATCTTCACGATCCGCGGGTACTTGTAGGAGGCCATCTGCTCCCGGCCCCAGGCCACCAGCTCCTCCTCGGTGACCGTCGCGCCCGGATGCAGGATCACGAACGCCTTGACCTCCTCGCCGTGGCTGGCGTGCGGCACCCCGATCACCGCGGCGAGCGAGACCGCCTCGTGCGTGATCAGCACTTCCTCGATCTCCCGCGGGTAGACGTTGAAGCCACCTCGGATGATCATGTCCTTGGCGCGGTCGACGATGTAGTAGAAGCCGTCCTTGTCGCGTCGTGCCAGGTCGCCCGTGCGGAACCAGCCGTTGTTCAGCACCTCGGCCGTCGCCTCCGGCCGGTTGTAGTACCCGTTCATGATGTTGTGCCCGCGCACCGCGATCTCGCCGATCTCGTCGGCGCCGGTCACCGTGTTCCACTCCGCGTCGATCAGCTTCACCTCGACACCCCAGATCGGGATGCCGATCGAGCCGGGGCGAGGCTCGCTGTCCGGGTCGCTGAACGTGGCGACCGGCGAGGTCTCCGACAGCCCGTACCCCTCGAGGATGCTGACCCCGAAGCGCTCCTTGACCGCTTTGATGATCTCGACCGGCAGGCTGGAGCCGCCGGAGACGGCGACCCGCATGTTCCGGGCGATCCGCTCGACGTCGACGTCGTCGCCGAGGGCGTTCAGCAGCCCCCAGTACATCGTCGGGACGCCGGCGAAGAACGTCACGTCCTCGCTCTGCAGCAACTGCACGGCTGCCTTCGCCTCGAAGCGCGGCAGCAGCACCAGGGTCGCCGCGACCGCGAAGCCGGCGTTCATGTTCACCGTCGAGCCGAACGAGTGGAACAGCGGCAGCACCAGCAGGTGGGTGTCGGTGCCAGGCTCGGATTTGAACAGCCGGTTGCAGGTCAGCGCGTTCAGCACCAGGTTCGAGTGGGACAGCTCGGCGCCCTTGGCCTGGCCGGTCGTGCCGCTGGTGTAGAGGATCACCGCGGCGTCGGTCTCGGAGCGCAGGACGGTCTCGAAGGCCGGGCCGTGACCGGCCAGCGCCTGCCCGAGCGTCTCCGCGCCCTCGATCGGCGACGCGGCCGCCGGGTCCGCGGTCACCAGGAAGAAGTGCTCGCAGTCCTCGGCGCCGCTGAAGCCGGCGTGGCCCTCGGCGCCCATCGGCAGCTCCGGCGTGCCCTGGAAGCAGAAGTACGCCTTCGCCTCGGAGTCCTTCAGGTGGTACGTGATCTCGCGGCCCTTGAGCAGCACGTTCAGCGGGACGACGACCGCGCCGGCCTTCAGGATCCCGTAGTAGATCACCGGGAAGTACGGCAGGTTCGGGCAGGACAACGCGACCTTGTCGCCCGGCTGGATGCCACGCGCCGCCAGCATGTTCGCCACCTGGTTCGCCGCCGCTTCGACCTGGGCGTAGGTCAGTCGTTGCGGACCGAGCACCACCGCGGCGCGCTCCGGGTAGCGGCGGGCGCTGTCCTCCAGCAGAACGGAGAGGTTGAGCATCCGGGGGAATCCCTTCAAATGGCGCTGTGACGGCGATCTCATCCCAACATGTGCGTCGCGTCGGCGGAACCCACCGTTTCGCCAAGGTTTCTTCGTGGCGACAGACCGTTTTCCTGCCCGGATTCGTCAGGTCGCCGCGTTTTATGCCGATGGCGTCGGCGTGGGAATTCCGGTGATGGATGCGGTGCACGTCGGTCGTCAACCGATCTTTGACGCCTCGGGCGCCGTCGTCGCGTACGAGCTGCTCTTCCGCGGCCGCATGGACGACGTGGCGTCCGGCCGGCAGGATACTTATGCCACCAGCACGGTCATGATCAACGCGTTCACCGAGTTCGGCATCGCCGAGGTGGCCGGGAATCGTCCGTGCTTCATCAACCTCACTCGCGAGTTCGTGACCGGGCGGCTGCCGTTGCCGTTCGGCCCCGAGCAGGTGGTGCTTGAGGTTCTGGAGACCGTCGAGGTCGACGACGAGGTCATCGAGGGCATCACCGCGCTGGCCGAGGCCGGTTACCGGATCGCCCTGGACGACTTCGTCTGGGGCTCCGGTCACGAGCAGCTGCTCGGGCTGGCCTCCTTCGTCAAGCTCGACCTGCTCGACGGCGACCTGAGCCGGCTCGACGAGATCGTCGCTGCCTGCCGTCAGTTCGCCGGGATCCAGCTCGTCGCGGAACGGCTGGAGACCGCGGAACAGATCGCGATCGCCGACCGCTACGGCATGGAACTGCGCCAGGGGTACGCGCTGAGCCGCCCCCAGGTGCTGACCGCGCCCAGCCTGTCCCCGTCGCGGCTGCGCCGCTTGGAGCTGGTCGCGGCCCTGATGTCCCCGGACGTCCAGCTCGAGAAGATCACCTCGATCATCGTCAGCGACCCGGCCCTGGCCATGCGTGTCCTGCGGGTCAGCAACTCGGTCGCGGCCGGCGTCGTCAGCCGGATCTCCTCGGTGCGCCAGGCCGTCATGCTGGTCGGTCTGACCCGGATCCGCCGCTGGGCGACGCTCATGGTGGTCGACGACGTCGCCGAGGCGCCCGAGGAGCAGCTGCTCACCGCGCTGACCCAGGCCCGCCTCTGCGAGAACCTGGCCCAGCGTTTCAGCGCCGACCCGGGCGCCGCCTTCGTGGCCGGCCTGGTCACCGGCATGGGCCGCCTGATGGGTTTCAGCCCGGAGCAGATGGTCGAGCACCTGCCCCTGACCGCTGACGTCTCGGACGCCCTCACCCACGGCACCGGCCGCCTCGGCAAGGTCCTGAACGCGGTCCGCGCCTACGAAGCCGGCGAACCCGGCTCCGAGGACCTGGCCGTCCCGGCCCTGGACGCCATGCGCTGGTCCACGCTCACCCTCACCGCCGCGCACCGCTTCAACCCCAAACGTCGTCGTTGATCACCCTGCCGGAGCCGCTTCCCGCACGCTCCGGCAAACCAGCGAGCAAGCCCACCTCACCGCGCCGCCGCAGCGGTCCGGCTGACCGCGCCGGGTCAGCGGGCGAGTTCGGTCCGGCGCAGCACCGGCACCGCCGTGGCGATCACCGCCAGCAGCGCGCACAGGGCGGTCACCCCGATCGCCGCACTCCACGGGAGGTGCAGGGCCACCTGCACGCCCAGCTCCTGCTCGACAGCGGCCCGCACCCCGGTCAGCGAGAATCCGCCGACCGCGCCACCCAGCAGCGCCCCCACGAACGTCGCGAGCAGCGCTTCCGCCGTGGTGACCCGCAGCACGTGCCCGAGCCCCGCGCCCGCCAGCCGCAACGCCCGGAACTCCGGCCGTCGCGCCGCCGTCGCCATCAGCAGCGTGTTCGACACGGCGATCGCCGTGTATCCCGCGGTCAGGCCGATCAGCACCCACAGGAACAGATCGACGAGGTCACCCTCCTCCGCCACCAGCTCCCGCGCGTAGTCACCGGCGGTCAGGGCCCTGGCCCCGGCAGCCGCCCGAGGCTCACCGCTCAGCATGACCACACCGGTCAGCGCATCCGGATCGTGCCGGCGCACCAGCTCCCGGGGAAGGACCACGGGGGCCGCGGCGTGCGCGTCCACCTTCAGTACCTCGACAGACGTGACCGTGCCGTCGGCCAGCCGCAAGCTGATCGGCGATCCGGCCGAAGCGCCCAGCCTCTTCGCCGCCTCCGGGGTGAGCGTGACCGGCGCGCCGTCGACGCCCGTCGCGTCCTCACCGGTGACGGCCGTCCCGTGCTCGACGAGCACCCGGGTGCCGAGCCGCGAACTGCCGGTCTGCGCACGAACCGCGGCCTCGCTCAGCCCGGGGGTGCCGTGCGGCGCCAGCACGGTCCCCGCCGGAATCTTCGCGGCCTCGTCGATCCCGGACGCCTCGTCGATGGTCGCCACCATCCCGGTCAGCAGCACCGTCATGCCGACCGTGACCAGCACCGGCGCGGCCGTCGAAGCGACGCGCCGCACCCCGGTCAGGGTGCCTTCCCGGACCACCATTCCGGTCGCCGAGCCGCGCCACGGGCCGGTCACCAGGCGCACCAGCGGACCGATCACCACCGGGGCGAGCAGCGCGCCCGCGGTCAGCAGCAGCATCGCCGCGCCCATCCCGGCGGTCGTCTTCACATTGGTGTCCATCGACGGCATCGCGACCAGCAGCGCCGCACCCAGGGCGACGCTGAGCAGGCCGAGAATCCACCTCGACGGCGTCATCGACCGGGTCTCGGCGGCCGCATCCCGCAGGGCCGCCAACGGCGGGACCCGGCTCGCCCGGCGCGCCGCCACGGCCACCCCGGCCAGCGCGACGACCAGCCCGAGCAGGACGGCGCCACCGGCGGCGAGCGGTTGCCAGGTCGCCTCGAAGCCGGCTGGCTCCAGGCCCAGATCGGTCATCGGGCCGGCCAGCAGCGGGGCGAGCGCGGCACCCAGCGGGGCGCCGGTCAGGCCGGCGAGCAGGGCGATGAGCGCCGTCTCCGCATACATCATGCGCCGGACCTGTCCCGGCGTCGCACCGCCCGCCCGCAGCAGGCCCAGCTCCCGCCGTCGCTGCGCGGCGGTCAGCGCGCACGTCGACGCGACCACGAAGACCGTGGCGAACGTGCCGAGGGTGACCATCGCGATCAGCAGCTGCCCGCCGAGCCAGCGGATCCGGGTGACGGCCGCCGGCTCCAGGGCGGCCCGGTCCGGCCCGGCGCGGACCGTGCCGGACGCTCCGAGCAGCGTCTGCGCCGCGCCGGCCACCTGCGCCTGGTCACCCTGCACGAGCAGACCCATCGCCCGTACGCCGGAAGCCCGCGCCAGCGCGTCACCCCCGGTCACGTAGTAGCCGGGCCCGTCGGTCGTCCCGCTGACGGTCCAGGTCTCCGGCCCGATCGAGGTCAGCACCCGGATCGTGCCGCCGGGCGTCACCTCCGCGCCGGTCGTGCTCCCCGGCAGTGTCCCGACCACCACCTCGCCCTTCTTCGCCGGTGCGGCGCCCGCGGTGAGCCGGTAACCACCGAGCGCGGCCGACGACCAGGAGTGGCCGTCCAGTTGTGCCGACCCGGGGTCCTCACTGCCCTGTCTCTGCACGTAGAAGAACGGATCGGGGATCGCCGCCGTGATCCGCGGATCCTGCCGCAGCGTCGCGGAGATCGTGGTCAGCTCGGCCGGAGTCCACGAGCGGATCTCCGGCTCGCCGTAGTTGTTGGTGCCCACCGACGGCGCCTGCACCATCACCGGCGACGCCCGGTACCGCTCGGGCGGCTGCGGCCGTGAGGACAGGTAGAGCGTCACCGAGCCGGCCACCACTGCCACACCCAGCGCGATCGCCACGAACGTGCCGGCGAAGCTCGCGAACCGGTGGCGGACCATCGCCCACGCGATCATCGGGCGGACTCCTCGAGCCGGGCGGTGTGCACGGCGATCTTCTCCGCGCCGACCGGACCGGCGAGGTCGTCGACGACCCTGCCGTCGGCCAGGAACAGCACCCGGTCGGCGTGCGCGGCGGCCACCGGATCGTGGGTGACCATCACGATCGTCTGGCCGTGCCGATCGACCGCGGCCCGCAGCAGGCGCAGCACCTCGGCTCCGGAACGGGCGTCGAGCGCGCCGGTCGGCTCGTCGGCGAAGATGACCGCCGGCCGGGTGACCAGAGCACGGGCGATCGCCACCCGCTGCTGCTGGCCGCCGGACAACTCCGCGGGCCGGTGCCCGGCCCGCTCGGCCAGGCCGACCTCGCCCAGCATCGCGGCCACCTCGCCGGCCCGGGGCCTGCGACCGGCCAGGCGCAGGGGGAGTACCACGTTCTGCGCCGCGGTCAGGGCCGGGATCAGGTTGAACGCCTGGAAGACGAAACCGACCCGCTTGCGGCGCAGGCGGGTCAGCGCCCGCTCGTTCAGCCCTCCGATCGGCACCCCGTCGATCAGGACCTCGCCGGCGGTCACCCGATCCAGACCCGCCGCGCAGTGCAACAGGGTGGACTTGCCCGAGCCGGACGGGCCCATCACCGCCGTGAAGGTGCCCGGGGCGAATCGTGCATCCACCGCGTCCAGGGCGGTCACCGTGTTGCCGCCCTGGCCGTAGCGCTTGGTGACCGCACGCATCTCCACGGCGGCTGTGTTAGCTACGGCGGCTGCGTTTGCTACGGCGGCTGCGTTTGCTACGGCGGCTGCGTTTGCCACGGCGGCTTTGTCTGCTCGCGTCGTCATGCGGATCAGCCAACCGGTTTCGGGAGCCCGGCACATTCACGCAGGGGTGAGTCCCAGAGGTAACGCCAGCACTACTGTCAGCGGCCCGCCCCGGCGGTACCGTGCCCCTCATGCCGGTCCGCAACGCGCTCGAAGCGCTCACGCTCCGGCCGACCGAGTTCCTGCGCTCGGCCTGGCCGTGGCGTTCACTCGTCTACCTGAGCGGGGGCGCGTTCCTGGGGTTCGCCACCCTGCTCGCGGTCATCGCCCTGATCCTGGTCGGCGCCGTGCTGTCGATCGTCGTGATCGGGCTGGCGGCCTATGTGGCGACGATCCTGTGCGGTGTCGTGGTGGCCCGCATGGAGCGCCGGCGCGTGCGCCTGGTCGACCTGGAGGAGCTGCCCGACCCGCATCGGCCGGTGCCCCGGCCCGGGATGCGGGCCTGGCTGGCCACCCGGCTGCGGGAGCAGGCCACGTGGCGTGAGCTGGGTTATGCGACGCTCTCGGCGAGCCTGCTCTGCTGGATGGACACGCTGGTCGTCGGCGGGGTCTTCTACGAGGTGCTCACGACCTTCGGGGCGCCGTTCTACATGAACGACGAGCCGATGACCTCGCGGCTCGCCCTGGCCGCGGTCGGGGTGCCACTGACCCTGGTGCTCGCCTGGCCGGTGACCGCCTGGGCCGGCGCGCGGGCCGCGATGGCCCGGGCGATCCTGGCCCCGCGGGCACACGACGCCGACGAGAAACTGATCGAGGTGACCCGCTCCCGGGCCCGCCTGGTCGACGCGTTCGAGGTGGAGCGCCGCCGGATCGAGCGGGATCTGCACGACGGCGCCCAGCAGCGGATGGTGGCGATGAACATCCAGCTCGGCATGGCCCGGCTGGAGTTGCCGCCCGACAGCCCGGCCATGTCCTACCTGGTCGAGGCACAGAAACTGGCGAAGCAGGCGCTGACCGAGATCCGCGAGCTGATCCGTGGTGTGCACCCGAAGGTGCTCACCGATCGGGGCCTGGCCGCGGCGGCCGGTGAGGTGGCGTCGACAGTGCCGTTGCCGGTCGACCTGAACGTCTCGCTGCCCGATCGCCTGCCGCCCGCGCTGGAGATCACCGCCTACTTCGTCATCGCCGAGGCGCTGGCGAACGTGACGAAACACAGCGGCGCCACCCGGGCGAGCGTCTTCGGCCGCGTCGACCAGGGACGCCTGATCGTCGAGGTCCGTGACGACGGCCGCGGCGGCGCCGACCCGGCCGCCGGCTCGGGCCTGCTCGGCCTGGTCGACCGGGTCTCGGTCGTCGACGGCACGGTCGCGATCGCCAGCCCGCCCGGCGGCCCGACGGCACTGCGAGTCGAGATCCCCGTCCCGGCCGGCGCGTGGAGAACGACGGTCTCCTCGTCCGGGAGACCGAGGTGACCGGTGGGGTCCGCGGCGAGCGGCAGCAGGTGCGGGACGGAGACAGGTCATGAGCAACGGCGGGGTCATGAGCAACGGCGGGCTGCGGGTCGTCATCGCGGAGGACGGGGTGATCGTCCGGGAGGGCGTCGCGGGCATCCTGCGGCACTTCGGGCACGAGGTGGTGGCCGCGGTCGGCAACGCCGAGGAGCTGATCGAGGCGGTCGCGGAGCATCAGCCCGACGTGGTGGTCACCGACGTCCGGATGCCACCGGGGCTCAGCGACGAGGGGCTGCAGGCGGCGCTCACCCTGCGGGCCGCGAACCCGCAGCTCCCGGTGCTGGTGCTCAGTCAGTATGTCGAGCAGACCTACGCCCGTGAGCTGCTCGACTCGGGGCCGTCCTCCGGCCTGGGCTACCTGCTCAAGGATCGGGTCGGCGAGGTGACCGAGTTCGTCGACGCGCTGAACGCCGTCGTCGCCGGGCGGACGATCGTCGACGCGGAGGTGGTCCGGCAGTTGCTGGCCCGGCGGCAGGGGCCGCTGGACCGCCTCTCCGCCCGGGAACGTGAGGTGCTGGGGCTGATGGCCGAGGGCCGGTCGAATGCCGCGATCGCGCGGGAGTTGGTGGTCACCGACGCGGCGGTGGCCAAGCACATCAACAGCCTGCTGACCAAGCTGGACCTGCCGCCGGATGCCGATGATCATCGCCGGGTCCGCGCGGTCCTGGCCTACCTGCGCGGTTGACGCGAGAGAGCGAGGCTCGAGGTTGCCCGTCGGCGGGTGGCAGGACGGCAACGATCCGCTCACGGGTGGCAGGACGGCAATGGTCAGCTCGCGGGTGGTGGGACGGCAACCGTCCGCTCGCGGGTGGCGGCTCAGTGTTCGGTGACAGCGCTGGTCCGCAGGCACTTGCGGCTCAGTGTTCGGTGACAGCGCTGATCGTGACGAGCAGGCCGGCGGTCAGGTCATAGCGGTCGCGCGGCACCACGTGGGCGATCCCGGCCGGCGTCGGCGGCACCACGTGAGGGATTCCGGCGGCCGGCGGCGGCAGCACGTGAGGGACCCCGGCGGACGTCGGCGATGGCGGCGCCGGGTTTCCGCGGTAGGCGGGCAGCCCCGCCACCTGGCTGGTCACCTGTGCCGGGAAGTGCAGCCGTCCGGTGTCCCGCGAGCCGGCCAGGTGCAGCGTCACGTCGATCCCGGCCGGGACGTCCGGCTCCCAGCCCGGGAAGACCGTCTTGAACTCGGCGTACCCGTGCGGATCGGTCACCTGCGCGCCGTGGAGCGCCGGGTCGGAGGCGCCCGGCGCCCGGTGGGAGATCTCCAGGACCGCGCCGGGCAGCGGCCGGTCCACCGCGTCCAGCACCCGCACGCGCAACATCATCGGGACCCCGGCCTGCGCGGGAGCGAGGTCGCGCCGCACCACGAATCGGCTCTCCGGGGCGGCATCCACGGGCTCGAGCCGGCAGACGGCCGGCACCGTACCCGGAAAATCAAGCGTGATGATGGCGCGCCGGTTCATCACCGGCGCGGTTGATCGATCCTCGAATCCCATTTGTCCCACCGTTCCCTGACCTTTACGTCCCCGTAAATGATCATTCCAGGACGGAAAGACTTGGATGCGCTATTTGCCGGAAACAGTGGCGGCGCGTAGTTGTGCCAGGACCAGCGGGTCGATGGATCCCGGAACGATCCGCATCTCCAGGTTCTCGATCCCGGCCCACGATGCCAGCGCCTCGTCGAGGTCGGGATCCTGATGGCCGAGGGAGGCCAGGCGCTCGGCGACCTCGGCGGCGACCGGACCCGTCAACGGGATCAGCACCGCGGGATCGGGCCGCTCGAAGTAGAGCGTGTGCATGGTCAGCAGCCGGGCCAACTCCGCGACCGGGTCGGGGTGATCGTCCACCCGCAGATCGACGAGGACGTCACTCGTGCCCCCGTACCCCAGTCCCTTGGCGACCACCAGCAACGCCGCGCTCTGCCGCCCGCGCCGGTCCCCGCCCGCCTTGTCCCCGGCGTGCAGCGCCTCCACCAGCCGATATGCCAGCCGTGACTCGCCGGCCGACGCCAGCCACGCGCTCTCCATGTCACCCACCACCGCGGCGCCGGCCAGCATGTTGCCCTGGATCGCATACCCGTCCCCGGCCGTCCCGCCGGCCCACGGGTGACAGTCGTCGCCGGTGAACGTCGCCCCGTTCCCGGTCGTGCCGACGACCCCGACCTGGCGGTGCCCGACCGGCCCGTCGTCACCGGCGATCAGTGCCCGGACCGTGAAGTCGGCCGGCACTCCGGACGAGAGCAGCGCGAGCCCCTGCGGGCGATAGGCGAGGTTCGCGTAGGACTGCGTCGCCACCGCGCCCACGTCGGCCAGCGCCGCCGGAACCGCCGCGCCGACTCCGAGGAATTTGCTGGCCACGGCGATGCCCAGGGCCGTTCCGTCCGCTGACCGGCCCACGATCGAGAACGTCATGAGCGCACGTTATCCGAAGGGCGTCAGCCGGTCGGACGCCGGATTCCGAAACGTACAATAGTTATTAAAAGGTACAAAACACGTACGAGCAAATGGGGTGGGGAAATGCGGTGAAGGGTTGTGATCACGGCAGGTCGCGACTAACGTACAACCACATGGTTGTAGGTGAGGGCAGTGAAGATCGCGTCTTCCACGCGCTCGCCGATGCCACCCGTCGCGACATCCTGGCCCGCGTGTTCGGCGCCGGGATGTCCGTCTCCGCCCTGGCACGGCTCTATCCGATGAGCTTCGCCGCGGTGCAGAAGCACGTCGCCGTCCTGGAGCAGGCCGGTCTGGTCACCAAGGAGCGGCGCGGCCGCGAGCAGATCGTCCACGGCGTCCCGGACACGCTGCGCGGCACCGTCGACGGGCTGATGAACGCGTATGAGCAGATCTGGCGGCAACGGGCCGGCCGGATCGCGAGAATCCTGGAGGAACAGTCATGACCGTCACCGGCACCACCCGGAACACCGAGGAGCTGACGCTCACCTTCGTCACCGAGTTCGACGCCACGATCGAGCAGGTCTGGGGCGTCTGGGCGGATCCGCGCAAGCTGGAGCGCTGGTGGGGCCCGCCGACCTGGCCGGCCACGTTCGTCCGCCACGAGTTCGTGCCGACCGGCTCCGCGCGCTACTACATGACCGGCCCGGACGGCACGAAGGCCCACGGCTGGTGGACGATCACGACGATCGAGGCGCCCTACCGCCTGGAGTACGACGACGGGTTCGCCGACGACAACGGCGAGCCGCTCGCCGGCGACGTGCCGGTGCACGCGGTCGTCACCCTCGACGAGGTCGGCGGGAAGACCCGCATGACCGTTGTCAATCACTTCCCGGACGCGGACACCTTCGACCGCCTGATCAAGATGGGCATGCAGGAGGGCATGGGTCTGGCGCTCGGACAGATCGATCGAGTTCTTTCCAATCTGTGATCCAGGGTGTTGAGTGGGGGGATGACGCCACCGTTCCGGGCGGATCATGTCGGGAGCCTGCTCCGCCCGCCCCACCTGCTCGAAGCCCGCACCAAGCGCGCCGCCGGCGAGATCACCGCCGAGCAGTTGCGCGCGATCGAGGACGACGCGATCCGGGATGTGGTCCGGATGCAGCGCGCCGCCGGCCTGCGCTCGGCGACCGACGGTGAGTTCCGCCGGACCGCCTGGCACATGGATTTCATCTATCGGCTCGGCGGCATCCGGCCGACCGACGAGAAGATCCAGGTCCACTTCCGGAACGCGGGCGGTGAGCTGGACTTCGAGTCCGCCGCCCTCGCCGTCGACGCGCCGATCCGGCTCACGGAGACCATTTTCGGTCAGGACTTCACGTTCCTCCAGGAAGCCGTCGGCGAGGGCATCACCGCCAAGCTGACCATCCCGTCGCCGAGCATGGTCCACTACCGCGGTGGCCGCGCGGCCATCGATCCGGCTGTCTACCCCGACGAGGAGCAGTTCTGGGCCGACCTCAGCGCCGCCTACGCCGAGCAGGTCCGCCGCGTCGCCGGGATGGGCTGCCGCTACCTGCAGCTCGACGACACCAGCCTGGCCTACCTCAACGATCCCGACCAGCGCCGCCAGCTCACCGAACGCGGCGACGACGCGGACCACCAGCACCTGCGCTACATCCGCCAGATCAACGCCGCGATCCAGGACCGCCCGGCCGGGCTGCGCGTCACCACGCACATGTGCCGCGGCAACTTCCGCTCGTCCTGGGCCGCCGAGGGCGGCTACGACTTCGTCGCCGAGGCGCTGTTCAGCGAGCTCGCCGTCGACGGCTTCTTCCTGGAGTACGACGACGACCGCTCCGGCGGCTTCGCCCCGCTCCGCTTCGTGCCACCCGGCAAGATGGTCGTTCTCGGTCTGGTCACCACGAAAAGCGGTGCCCTCGAATCGAAGGACACCCTGAAACGCCGCATCGACGAAGCCGCGAAGTACGTCCCGCTCGACCAGCTCTGCCTCTCCCCGCAGTGCGGCTTCTCGTCGACGGTCGAGGGCAACGTCCTCACCTACGACGAGCAGGTCGCCAAACTCCGCCTCATCGTCGAGACCGCCGCGGAGGTCTGGGGCGACCGATAAAGATCAGAATCTTGAGGTCCCAGGTCCGCTGTGGTCCCAGTCCGCAGCTCCCGCGGGGACCCTTCCGGGCTCCGCAGGCCGTGGCCGGCCAGAACGCGAAGCCCTCCAGGGCGGCCTCCATGGGTGGTCCCGCTCAAAAGGACCCCGCGATCTTGCGGCCACGGACGAAGCGGCGCGTCCCGCTCTTGCGGGCTGGTTCCGGCGGTGGTCATTCGTGCCTCGTGACCACCGCCGGAACCAGCCGGGACCGCGAACTCCGCACTCGCTCGGGCCGGCGACGCGCGTCACCCTCTCCGGCTGGTGCTCATGGGCGTTATTCGGGACGAATAACGCCCATGAGCACCAGCCGGAACCCGGACCCGCCCAGCGGCCCGGTGCGGGCAATCGGCCGCGTCCGTCGCGGCGGGCGGGGGCGCCCCTGCCGACCTGGAGCGCCTCGACGCCGCCCGATCGGCTGCACGGTCGCGGCCGATGGTGAGCGGCTGAGACTGCGCGGTTGCGGCCTTGGTCAGGCGGCGGAGGCGACGCGGTCGCGGCCGGCGTTCTTGGCGGCGTAGAGCGCCCGGTCCGCGGCCAGGACCAGCTCGTCCGCGTCGCGCAGGGCGGGCACGCCGGCGGCGCCGACCGAGACCGTGACGGCGCGGAGCACACCGTCGCTGACCGCGATCGGGGCGCCGCCGATGCCGCGCCGGATGCGGTCGGCAACCTCCAGGGTCTCCTCGGGCGTCGCGCCGGGCAGCAGCACCGCGAACTCCTCGCCGCCGTATCGCGCCGCCAGGTCGCCCGGCCGGACCAGGGCCCGCAGCCGGTGGGTGACCTCGATCAGCACCCGGTCCCCGCCGCCGTGGCCGTACGTGTCGTTGACCTGCTTGAAGTGGTCGATGTCGAGCAGCAGCAACCCGACCGGGTCGCCGTGCCGGGCCGCCCGGTCCACCTCGTGACGCAGGGTCTCCTCGAAGTAGCGGCGGCTGCGCAGCCCGGTCAGCCCGTCGGTGATCGCGGCCAGCCGCTGCAGCCGTACCAGTCCCGCCATCCGGGCCAGAACCAGCAGGAACAGCCCGATGCACACGACCGCGGCGACGACCACGTGCGGCCGCCGCCCACCGAGGTGCTGGATCAGCAGCGACGCCGGCGCCGTGACCGCGGCCACCGCCAGCACGACGAGGCGGCCGGTGGTCGCGTCGGGCGTGACGGCGTTCGACCGGGCGATCAGCTTCGGGGCTGACGGGTGCAGCACCGCGGCGGCGAAGAGGAAACCGGAGGTCATCCAGATCGCGTCCAGGTAGTTCGCGACGTGATAGGTGCCGGCGAGCGACTGGATGCTGTACATGGTGTCGGCGAACAGCACCAGCCCCAGGTAGCCGCCGATCAGGCGCAGCGCGGAGCTGCGCGGCCCGGCCCCGAGGATCAGCCGGGCCCCGACCATGATGAGCATCAGGTCGCCGACCGGGTAGGCCGCCGAGACCAACTGCGTGAACGTGCCGGAGGTGACCTGGATCGTCGGCGCGACGATGTGCTCGAAGACCAGATAGCCGACGCCCACCGCGACGATCGCGGCGTCGATGGCGCTGGCGCCGTCCCAGCCGGGCGTGCGCCGCCGGATGATCAGCAACAGCCCCGCCGCCATCAGCGGGTACGCCGCCAGATAGCCGACGTCGGCGATGCTCGGGTAGGCGACCTCCCCGTCCACCAGGGCCAGGAAGTAGAACGTGATGTCGGCCGCGACGCTCGCCAGCCCGGACGCAGCCAGCAGCAGCATGATCGGGCGCAGCTCGCGGTCGCGCCGGGCGACGACCAGGGCGGCACCCGCGAAGGCGGCGTTGGCGCTGACGTAGAGGGCGACCTGTGTGCCCGGCAGAATCCCGAGGTGGACGAGAAGGTAGTACGCGGCGATGGCGATCGGTGCGGCGCCCAGGCAGAGGTGCCATGCCGCGACACGCCGAGCCGCCACCGCGCTCACGGCGTTGCTCATGGCGCAACAGTGCCGAGCCGCGGGTGCGTGTCCGGAGCGGCTCGGGTGCGAATCAGGTGCCGGCCGCGTCCCCGAGGGACTCCGGTTGGCACGAAAGCGGTATATAAGCAGGAATCACGCTCGTTACGCTCGCCCCGCACAGCGACGTATTGAGTGTGAGGAATGTAGTGCGAAGCATTTACGGGGTAGCACTGTCAGCAGTTCTGGTCGTCACCGCGCTCACCGCGTGTGACCCGGCCACCGAGCCGAAGGCCGCGCCCGTCGCGCCCACGGCGGCGTCCGCTCCGGCGGCCGTCACGACCCAGGCATCCACGGCTCCGGCCGACGACGCCGTCACCAAGACAGCCTGCACCAAGCTGATCAAGGCGGTCAACGAGACGGCCAAGCAGGCGGCGGCATCGGAGAAGATCGGCCCGCCGGCCGGCTACATCGCGGTCTCGACCCAGTACATCGCCGGCTCGACCGCGATGTCGGCGTACTCCATCGGCGCCGCTCCCGACGTGGCGGCCGCGGCCGACAAGGTCAAGGGCGCGATGGACGAGCTGGACGAGGCCTGGAACGCCAACCCGAAGAAGGCGCCGAGCAAGGCGAAGCTGGACGCCGCGGTCAAGGAGCTCAAGGCCGCCTGCGCCGGCTGATTCCCGCCGGCCCGGCCGCCCCGCTCACGGGGCGGCCGGGCCGGGTCATCGCGGGCAGGGCAGAATCGGGGCATGCAGCGGGCACGGGTCGATCATGGTGTGGTCAGTGGGACGTTCAGCCTCGACGGGCAGACCTTCGACGTCGACAACAACGTGTGGGTGATCGGCGACGACACCGAGTGCGTGGTGATCGACGCGCCGCACGACGTCGACGCGATCCTGGCGGTCGTCGGCGACCGGCGGGTCACCGCGATCGTCTGCACCCACGCGCACGACGATCACGTCCGGGTCGCCCCGGCCCTGCGTGAGCGCACCGGCGCGCCGATCCTGCTGCACCCGGCCGAGCGGCCGCTGTGGGAGCTGACCCACGGCCCCGGCGTCAGCTGGGACAAGGACCTGGCCGACGGCGACCGCGTCGAGATCGCCGGGACCGCGCTGACCGTCCTGCACACCCCGGGGCACGCACCCGGCGCGGTCTGCCTGCACGCGCCCGAGCTGACCGCCGTCTTCACCGGCGACACGCTGTTCCAGGGTGGGCCGGGGGCCACCGGCCGGTCGTACTCGGACGCGGATCTGATCGTCGCCTCGATCCGGGCGACGCTGTTCGCGCTGCCGGGGGAGACGGTCGTCCACACCGGTCACGGCGCCGACACGACCATCGAGGCGGAGCGCGCCGCTCTCGGGGCCTGATTGCCGGAAAACGCCCATCGGCGCCCAAAAGCCGCGTAGCTTCGACAGGCGGCAGGTCGGGCGAAACCGGAGGTACGGGCGATGAGGCGACGGTTCTGGGCGTGGTTCGCGGTGGTGGCCGGGTGCCTCCTGGCAGCCCCGGCCGCGGTGGCCGCCGCCGTCCCGGCCGGCCCGGTGAACCTGCTGCTGGTCGGTATCGACCCGCGTAACGACTACACCGCGCCGCTCGCCGACTCGATCATCGTGGCGCACATTCCCGCCGACCGCAGCGGCGCCGTGCTGTTCTCCCTCCCACGCGACCTGGTGGTCCGGATCCCGGCGTTCGCGAAGTCCGGCAGCCCGGCCCAGCGCGCGAAGATCAACGCGGCGATGGCGCTGGGCAGCCGGATCGGCGAGCGCAAGTACAGCGCGGCCCAGGGTTTCGAGCTGCTCGCCCAGACGGTGAGCGAGGTGACCGGCATCCGGCGGTTCGACGCCGGGGCGGTGCTCAACTTCGGCGGCTTCCGGAAGTTCGTCGACGCGGTCGGTGGCATCAGCGTCCCGGTCGACCAGGACGTCGTCTCCGAGCACCGCAAACCGGACGGCAGCCTCCGCGACCGGATGCCGCAGTGCCCGGGACACGACAACTGCCACCGGCCGTACATCGGGGCGCAGAAGGCCTACCCCAGAAGCGACAATCCGGTGCACTTCACCGGCTGGGAGGCGCTCGACTTCTGCCGCCAGCGCTACGGGCTGCCGCGCTCCGACTACGACCGCCAGCGCCACCAGCGGCAGTTCGTGAAGGCGCTCGCGAAGAAGCTCAAGCGCACGGTGATCAGCGACCCGGCCCGGCTGGCGCAGGTCACGGCGTCGGTCGGCAGCTCGCTGACGTTCGTCGGCGGCGGCCGGGGGATCGCGGACTGGGCGCAGGCCATGAAGGTTCTGCGGATCAAGGACATGACCGGGGTCGGACTGCCCGGTTCAGCACTCTTCGAGGGCGGCGTCTACCAGGGCGAGCAGCTTCCCGGTACGGTCGGCCCGTTCTTCACCGCCGTCGCCGAGGACCGGGTCGCCTCGTTCCTGCGGGCCAACCCCGGCGTGGTCATCGCGGACCGCTGACCGTGCCCGCCCCGCCTTTCGGGCTGGTTCTCACCGTGGTCACGCGGGACGAGTGACCACGGTGAGAACCAGCCGGGAGCGGGAGCGCGGCCGGGGCGGGACCACCCGGGTGCTCGCGGACGGCGACCGGCACGGGCGTCGACGACGTGGTGACCGGGCTGACGCCGTCGACGGGGGCGGTCAGCGCGATCGCGCCGGCGGTGATCGCGCCGTACCCGGAACCGGCGTTCTTAGGGATTCCTTACGTTTCACCTGGTCCTGGTCTTAGGAGCGGTACCGAATCTGGTCGTCATGACCACGACAGCAGCGCCCCCGCAGACCGCCCCGCCCCGCTCCACGCCGCGGTGGTACGCCGACGTGGGCGGCGTCGCGGCAGCGGTCAGCCTGCTGATCGTCGTGGCGCTCTGGGTCGGCAACCGCGGCCTGCAGGACTTCGGGCTGACCTCCGCCGGCCGGCTCACCGGGCTGATCGCGTCCGACCTGCTGCTGCTCCAGGTGCTGTTGATGGCCCGGATCCCGCTGGTCGAGCGTGCGTTCGGGCAGGACCGGCTGGCCCGCTGGCACCGGTGGACCGGGTTCACGTCGTTCTGGCTGATGGTCGTGCACATCCTGACGATCACGCTGGGGTACGCCGCGGCGTCGCACGCCAACGCGGTCGCCGAGCTGGGGGACCTGATCCTGACGTACCCGGGCATGCTGCTCGCCACGGCCGGCACGGTGCTGCTGGTCCTGGTCGTGGTCACGTCGATCCGGGTGGCGCGGCGCAAACTGCGGTACGAGTCCTGGCACCTGCTGCACCTCTACGCGTACCTGGGGGTCGGGCTCGCCCTGCCGCACCAGCTCTGGACCGGCACGGACTTCGTCGGGTCGGCGGTGTCCCGGGCCTACTGGTGGACGCTCTACGCCGTGTCGGCGGGGGCCGTCCTCGCGTACCGGATCGGGCTTCCCGCCTGGCGCAACTGGCGGCACCGCCTCGTCGTCACCGACGTCGTCGCCGAGGGGCCGGGACTGACCTCGGTCCACCTGACCGGCCGGCGGCTCGGCGAGCTGCCGGCCCGGGCGGGACAGTTCTTCCAGTGGCGGTTCCTGGACGGGCCGGGGTGGACCCGCGCCCATCCGTACTCGCTCTCCGCCACACCGCACGGCGACCGGCTGCGGATCACCGTGAAGAACCTGGGCGACGGCAGCTCACGGGTCGGCGGCCTGCGACCGGGGACGAAGGTGCTGGTCGAGGGGCCGTACGGGAAGCTGACCGGGGAGACGTACACCGGCGGGCCGGTCGTGCTGATGGCCTGCGGGATCGGGGTGACGCCGCTGCTGTCGTTGCTGGGCGAGCTCCCGTACGCGCCGGGTGAGGCGACGCTGATCTATCGCGCCCGGACCGAGAGCGAGCTGGCGTTCCGCGACGAGCTGGAGTGGTTCGCCACGCATCGCGGGGTGCGGATCGTGACCCTGCTCGGGCCGCGCGGCGCCCAGCCCTCCTGGCTGCCGGGGACCCTCGCCGGGCACGACGGCGCCCTTCAGCGGATCGCGCCGGAGATCGCCGGCGCCCACGTCTACGTCTGCGGGCCCGAGGCCTGGACCGAGTCGGCCTGCGCCGCGGCGCAGGCCGCCGGGGTCCGCGCCGACCGGCTGCACACCGAACTCTTCTCCTGGTGAAAGGACTCTGATGCGCCGCATCACTCTGTGGATGCTCTCCACCGTCGCCGTGCTCGTGCTGCTGTTCAGCTACCGGACCAGCACGAACAGCGCGCCCGCGGCGGCCACGACCGCGGCTGTGTCGACGGACACAGGCGCAAGCGGGACCACTTACACCGGGGACACCGCGTCGACCCGCTGGGGCGACGTGCAGGTCCAGATCACCGTTGCCGACGGCAGGATCACCGCGGTCACGGTGCCGGTGTACCCCACCGAGAACCGCCGTGACCAGGAGATCAACGCCTCCGCGATCCCGACCCTGGTCCAGGAGACCCTGTCGGCGCAGAGCGCGAAGATCGACACCGTCTCCGGCGCCACGGTCACCAGTGACGGCTACCTCGAGTCGCTGCAGTCCGCGCTCGACGCCGCCCACCTGTCCTGATCGCCGGGGGTGCTGGCAGGGTGGAGGGCATGCGGATCCTGGTGGTGGAGGACGACGCGGCGGTGCGTGACTCGCTCGCGCGCACCCTGCGCTTCGAGGGATATCAGGTGGACATCGCCGGTGACGGGGTGCAGGCCCTCGACGCCGTCCGCTCCGGCGAGCCGGACGCGCTGATCCTCGACGTCAGCATGCCGCGGATGGACGGGCTGGAGGCCTGCCGGCGGCTGCGCGCCGACGGCGTGCTGCTGCCGGTGCTGATGCTCACCGCCCGCGACAGCGTCGGTGACCGGGTCGCCGGGCTCGACGCCGGCGCCGACGACTACCTGGTGAAACCGTTCGCCCTGCAGGAGTTGCTGGCGCGCATCCGTGCGCTGCTGCGCCGCTCGGCGCTGACCACGCCGGCCGGCGGCGTCCCGGCGGAGACCGAATGGCTCACCTTCTCCGACGTACGCCTCAACCCCCGCACGCGGGAGGCGCAGCGCGGCGGGCGACCCCTGAAGCTGACGCGGACGGAGTTCGACATCCTCGAGGCGTTCCTGCGCCACCCCCGGCAGGTGCTGACCCGGGCCGCGCTGTTCGAGCAGGTCTGGGGCTACGACTTCGGCGAGCAGTCCAACAGCCTGCACGTCTACCTCGGTTACCTGCGGCGCAAGCTGGAGTCGGACGGCGAGCCGCGGCTGCTGCACACCGTCCGCGGGGTCGGTTTCGTGCTGCGTGAGGAGCCGCTGTGACCCTGCTCCCGGGGCGCTGGTGGCGGGCGCGCACCCTGCACGCCCGCCTGTCGCTGCTGGTCACCGGCGCGGTCGGGGCCGCCGTGCTGCTCGTCGCGGCCGGCGCGTGGATCGCCGTGCGCGAGATCCAGCAGCACCAGGTCCTCCAGGAACTGAGCAGCGACGCCGCGTCGATCGCGGCCAACCCGGACCAGTGGCTGGCGACCGAGTCGTCCCGCACCCGCGACACCACCGGTCACCCGCCGTGGGGCCGGGGCGGCCCGGGCGGTCACGGCCGCGAGATCGGGCCGTGCTGGCAGATCCTCGACGCGACCGGCGCCGCGGCCGGTGGCAGCCGCACCACCCTGCCCGTGACCGACACCGCCAAGCAGATCGCGGCCGGTTCCGTCCAGCGGGCGGTGCAGGAGAAGATCACGCTCGGGCAGGACTCGTACGTGATGCTCACCCTCCCGCTCGCCGACGGCGGGGCCGTGCAGGTCGGGATGGACGAGGACTCCAGCTCACGGGTCCTGACCGCGTTCGCGGCGCTGCTCGCGCTCGGCTGTGCGGCAGGGATCGCGGGGGCGGCCTTCCTCGGGCGTACGGTGGCGCGCGCCGGCCTGGCCCCGGTCGAACGGCTCACCTCGTCCGTGGAGGACGTCGCCGTCACCCAGGACCTGGACCATCCGATCGCGGTGCAGGGCGACGACGAGATCGCCCGGCTGGGTCGCTCGGTGAACGCCATGCTCGCCGCGATCGACGCGTCCCGCCGCGCGCAGCGGACGCTGGTGGAGGACGCGGGGCACGAATTGCGTACGCCGCTGACCAGCATCCGCACCAATGTGGAGCTGCTGCTGGAGCTGGAACGCCGCCCCGAGCTCGCCCATCGGCTGCCGCCCGAGGAACGCGCCAAACTGCTGGCCGACCTCGACGCCCAGGTGCGGGAGCTGGCGACGCTCACCACGGAACTGGTCGAGCTCGCCCGTGAGGAGGCGACCCGCGAGACGGTCGAGCCGGTCGACCTCGCCGACGTCGTGTCGGCGGCGCTGGACCGGGTGCGCATCCGGGCGCCCGGCCTGACGTACGACGCGGCGCTCGACTCCGTCACCGTGTCCGGGCGCCCCGGCGAGTTGGAGCGGATGGTGGTGAACGTGCTGGACAACGCGGCCAAGTGGAGCCCGCCGGGCGGGACGGTCCAGGTCCGGCTCTCCGCGGCGGAGCCCGGCTGGGCGGAGCTGACCGTGACCGACAACGGCCCGGGGATCGCCGAGGAGGATCTGCCGTACGTGTTCGACCGCTTCTACCGCGCGACGGCCGCCCGTTCGATGCCCGGCTCCGGGCTGGGCCTGGCCATCGTGGCGCAGACGGCGGCCCAGCACGGTGGCACTGTCGCGGCAGCGCCCGCCACCCCCGGAACAGTCCTCACCCTCCGCCTCCCCACCTGAGCCCCGCCCGCCCGACAACAACAGCCTCGCC
>NZ_BOMH01000003.1 GCF_016862095.1 Actinoplanes cyaneus | reverse complement strand
CAGCGAAGGGTGACCACAGCGGAGAGGGGACATGAAGAACTTGATCTTGATTGGTGCCCTGCCGGTCTTGATCCGCAGCTGTCGATCCCGGTGGCTGAATGGTCAGGCCGGGCCGAGGTAGTCCATGGAGCGCAGGGCGTCGATGACGCTGGAGATGTGGTCGCGCATGGCGGCCTCGGCCGCTCGCGCGTCGCGGTCGCGGATCGCGGTGATGATGCGCTCGTGCTGCGGCAGCGACGCCTGCGGGCGCCCCGGGAGCATCGACAGCATGTACTGGTGGCGGACCAGCTGGCCGCGGAGGGTCTCGACGATGCGGTCGGCGGTCCGATGGCCGGCGATGTCGCGGACCAGCGCGTGCAGGCGGACGTTGAGGTCGCTGTACCGCCGGTGCTCCCCGGCCTCGACGGCGCGGCGCATCAGGACGGCGATCTCGTCGAGCTCGGTGGCCTGCTCGGGGGTGACGCGTTCGGCGGCGCGGGCGGCGATCAGGCCCTCGACGACCATGCGGACCTCGGTGATCTCGACGGCCTCGGCCAGCGACACCTTGCGGACCTGGGCGCCGCGGTTGCGCTGCACCTCGACGAGGCCCTCGGCGGCGAGGTCCTGCAGGGCGGCGCGGACGTTGAAGCGGCTGGCCTGGAGACGTTCGCAGAGCTGCGCCTCGACCAGGCGCTCGCCCGGCAGGTATTCCCCGCGCAGGATGGCGTCGCGCAGCGCATCGCGGGCCTGGGCCGCCGTGGTCGGGGCGGACACGCGCGCCGCTCGCCGTTCGGTGTCGTGCTCAGACGCCATCGGTACTCGTGGTCTTCCTGTCGCGGCCGGTTCCGGCCACTCATCATGCCCGAGCGGCACCGATTCTCGCAGTTCCGGGGTGGATCGATGCCCGGCGCGCACACGACGGCGACGGGGACGCGCCCCCACGGTCGCGACGTTCGTGGTCCACTTCGGCGGGACGCAACGATCGGGGACAGAGGGGGACACTGATGGCTGACGAGACCGTCGGGATCGTCGGGGCCGGCATCGTCGGGCTGGCGATCGGCCGGGAGATCACCCTCCGGCGGCCGGGCACCAGGGTCGTGGTGCTGGAGAAGGAGAACGACGTCGCGCTGCACCAGACCGGGCACAACTCCGGGGTGGTGCACGCCGGGATCTACTACACGCCGGGCAGCCTGAAGGCGCGGTTGTGCGCGCGCGGGCGGTCGCTGCTCAAGGAGTACTGCCGGGAACGGGAGATCGCCTACGACGAGTGCGGCAAACTGGTCGTCGCGGTGCGGGCCGACGAGATGGGGCGGCTCGACGATCTCGAGGTGCGGGCGCGGGAGAACGCCGTACCCGGATTGCGGCGTGTCGATCCCGCGGGGATCCGGGAGATCGAGCCGCACGCCGCGGGGCTGGCCGCTCTGCATTCCCCGGAAACCGCGATCACCGACTTCCCCGGGGTTGCCCGGGCCTTCGCCGCCGACATCGTCGCGGCCGGGGGAGAGGTCCGCCTCCGCTGGCCGGTCGACGGGATCAGCGAGCGAGCCGGCCGCATCGAGGTCACCTCGGGGGAGAGCCGGCTGGTCGTGGACCGGCTGATCGTCTGCGCCGGGATCCATTCGGACCGGGTGGCGCGGCTGGCCGGTGATCAGCAGGAGCCGATCATCATCCCGTTCCGCGGGGAGTACATGCGGGTCACCAAGGCGAAGGCGGACCTGGTCCGGGGCATGATCTACCCGGTTCCGGACCCGCGGTACCCGTTCCTCGGCGTGCACTTCACCCGCCGCGTGACCGGGGTCGTCGAGGTCGGCCCGAACGCGGTGCTCGCCACCGCGAAGGAGGGCTACAAGCGCTCGAGCGTCTCCGTCCCGGATCTCGCCGCGCTCGCCGCCTGGCCGGGCGCCTGGCGGATGGCGCGACGGCACTGGCGCACCGGCGTCAAGGAGGTGCGCGGCTCGCTGTCCAAGAGCCGGTACATGGCCGAGGCGATGCGGTACGTCCCGGAGATCGGCGCGGCCGACGTCGTGCGTGCCGGGGCCGGTGTGCGCGCCCAGGCCCTCGATCGCGACGGCAGTCTCGTCGACGACTTCCGCATCCACCGGCTGGGCTCTGTCACGGCCGTCCGCAATGCCCCGTCGCCGGCGGCGACCTCCTCCCTGGCAATCGCCGAGCACGTGGTCGGGGCGGTGTTCACCGGTAGGTGAAGCGGCTCACCAGCTGGTTGAGGTCGCCGGCGAGCGTGGCCAGCTCCGACGCGGCCTGCTGAGCCGCCGCCACGGTCATCGTGCTCTGCTCGGCCGCGCTGGAGACCCCGTTGATGTTGCGGGCGATCTCGGACGCCCCGGCCGCGGCGGTGGCCACGTTGCGGTTCATCTCGGCGGTCGTGGCGGACTGCTCCTCGACGGCGGAGGCGATCGTCGTCTGGAACTGGTCGATCTTCTCGATGACCTCGCCGATGCGGGCGATGGCGGCGACAGCGCTCTCGGTGTCGGCCTGGATCGCCTGGACGCGCTGGGAGATGTCCTCGGTCGCCTTCGCGGTCTCCTGAGCGAGCTCCTTGACCTCGCCGGCGACGACCGCGAAACCCTTGCCGGACTCGCCCGCGCGGGCGGCCTCGATGGTCGCGTTGAGGGCGAGCAGGTTCGTCTGCTCGGCGATCGACGTGATCGTCTTGACGACGGCGCCGATCTCCTGGGAGCTGGCGCCGAGCTTGCTGACCGTCTCGGTGGTCTGCGCGACGACCGAGACGGCCTCCATGGTGACGCCCGCGCTGGCCGTGGCGCTCTGCGAGATCTCCTGGATGGCCATCGCCATCTCGTCGGCGCCGGTGGCGACGGTCTGCAGGTTGAACGACACCTCGGCGGCGGAGCCGTTCGCGGCCTCGGCCTGATCGGTGACCGCCCGCGAGCCGGCGACCGTCTGGTCGTTGACCCGGGCCAGTTCCTGGGAGCTGTGGGCCAGGAGCTGGGCGCCCTCGGCAAGGGCGGAGACCGTTTCCCGTACGGACGTGGTGGCCTTGTTGACCGAGCGGGCCATCGCGCCGATCTCGTCGCGGCCGGACGCGGGCACCTCGAGGTTGAGGTTGCCGCCGGCCATCGCCTCCATCGCCTCGGCGACCGGGTGCAGGCGGCGGGTGATCGAACCGGCGGCGAGCAGCGCGAACCCGATACCGGCGAGCAGCGCCAGGCCGAGCGTGACGATCACGTCGCGGCGCGCCGAGACGTAGTTGTCGTGTGCCTTGTCCAGGGCCGCTACGGCGCCCTCGGTCTCGACGCGGGCGAGCTCGGCCACCGACTCCGACATGCCGCCGACCGACGTGTTGAAGACCGACGTCTCCACCGGTTTGCCCGACTGCACGTCGCTGAGCGCCTGCTCGAACGTGGTGACGTAGGTGATCAGTTCCTCGGTCGCGGCGGCCGCCTCGGCGCTCTTCTCCTGGGCCTTGTACTGCTCGAGCGTGTCGTCGAGCGCCTGCACGGCCTTCGCGGTGCCCTGCCCGGCGGCGGCGCGGTCGGCGTCCGATGCGGCCGAACCGGACATCGCGGCATAGTGGGCGATCTCGGCCTGGGTGCCGCGGATCTTGCCGAGCAGGTCGATGTTCGTCATGTTCTGGCTGCGTACGGTCGCCAGCTGCTCGTCCATGTCGCCCATCCGCACGATCGCCAGGATGCACGCGCCGGTGACGGCGACGGCGATGAGCAGCACCGAGGCGAGGATCTTGCTCCGGACCCGGAGATCGGTGAACCAGCGGGCCAGAACGTTGCCGTTCCGGGCGGTTTCGGCGGAGGACATCGATGAACTCCCGGGTCCGCGAACAGGGGGTGTTGCCACCCCTTTCGTCAGACTTCGGCCTGGACTGAGGTTTTCCGCCGGGCGGCCGGTACGACCAGTGGTGTCCCGGTCTCCGGGTCGTCGATCACCCGGCACGGCAGCCCGAAGACCTCCTCCACCAGCGCCGCGGTGAGCACCTCACCGGGTGGGCCGGACCTGGCGACCTTCCCGTCGCGCATGGCGATCAGGTGGGTGGCGTAGCGGGCCGCGTGGTTCAGGTCGTGCAGCACCGCGACCAGTGTCCGGCCCTGCCGCTCGTGCAGCTCGGCGCAGAGGTCGAGGACCTCGATCTGGTGGGCGATGTCCAGGTACGTCGTCGGCTCGTCCAGCAGGAGCAACGGCGTCTGCTGGGCGAGCGCCATCGCGATCCAGACGCGCTGGCGCTGCCCGCCGGAGAGCTCGTCGACGTTGCGGTCGGCCAGGTCGCCGACGCCGGTGGCGGCCATCGACTCGGTGACCACCTGCTCGTCCCGCTCCGACCAGCGGCGCAGCAGGCCCTGATGCGGGTAGCGGCCGCGGGCCACCAGCTCGGCGACGGTGATCCCGTCCGGCGCGGTCGACGACTGCGGGAGCAGGCCGAGCGTCCTGGCGACCGTGCGGGTCGGCAGGGAGTGCACGTCGCCGCCGTCCAGCAGGACCGTCCCGGCGGCCGGCTTGAGCAGGCGGGACAACGCGCGCAGCAGGGTCGACTTGCCGCACGCGTTCGGGCCGATGATCACGGTGAACGAGCCGTCCGGGATCTCGACGCTCAGCTGTTCGGCGATGACCCGCTTGTCGTACGCCAGGGTCAGTCCGGTGCCGCTCAGTCGGCTCATTCTCGTACTCCTGTGTGGTTCATGGCTCCTGCGTGATTCATGGCCCTTGTGTGATTCATGGTCAGATGCGCCCGGCCTTGCGTTCGCTGATCAGCAGCCAGACCAGGTAGGCGCCGCCCAGCCCGCCGGTGACGACGCCGACCGGCAGCGGATAGCCCGAGTGCATGGCCAGCCAGTCCGCGGCGACGGTGAGCAGCGCGCCGATCGCCATCGACGGCAGCAGGTTCGGGCCCGGCGCGCGGGTGACCCGCCGGGCGATGTTCGGCGCGATCAGCGCCACGAAGTTCACCGGACCGGCCGCCGCCGCGGCGCACGCGACGACCAGCGAGGCGACCAGCAGCGCGCCGTTGCGCAGCCGCTTCACCGGGACACCCAGCCCGGCCGCCACGTCGTCGCCCATCTCCAGCATCCGCAGGCCCGGCCCGCAGACGACCGCCAGGATCGGGATGGTGACGATCAGCACGCCGAGCAGCGGCAACGCCTCCTCCCAGCCGCGGCCGTCGAAGCTGCCGGCGAGCCAGAGCAGGGCCCGGGCGTTCTCCATCTGCACGCCCTTGGTCAGCAGCCAGCCCATGATCCCGTTGAGGATCGCGGTCATGCCGACGCCGATCAGGATGAACCGGTAGCCCTGCAGGCCGCGCCGCCCGCCGATCAGCTGGATGAGCAGGGCGGTGCCGATGCCGCCGGTGATCGCGGCGAGCGACAGTGCGGTGCTGCTGCCGCCGAGGATCACCACGGCGAGCGCCGCGGCGCCCGCCCCGCTGGTGATGCCGAGGATGTCGGGACTGCCCAGCGGGTTGCGGGTGATCGACTGGAACACTGCGCCGCCGGCGGCCAGCGCCATGCCGACCAGGATCGCGGTGACGACCCGGGGCAGCCGCAGCTCGTTGATGATGAACGTCTGCGCGGCGTTGCCCTGGCCGGCGAGGGTCTTGACCACGTCGGCGGGCGCGATCGGGAAGTCGCCGGTGCCCAGCGTGAGCACGGCCACCGCGGTCATGGCGAGCAGCGCGCCGGCGCCGATGACGACGGCCCGAGGCCGGATGACCATCACCTTGCTCATTTCGCGACTCGCACCAGGTAGAGGAACAGGGGGCCGCCCAGCACCGCGGTCACGACGCCGACCTGCAGCTCGCCGGGGCTGCCGAGCACGCGCCCGAGCACGTCCGACCCGACCAGCAGCACCGGCGCGAGCACCGCCGTGTAGGGCAGCATCCAGCGCAGATCCGGCCCGGTGAACGGGCGGACCAGGTGCGGGATCAGCAGGCCGACGAAGATGATCGGGCCGCACGCCGCGGTCGCCGAGCCGCAGAGCAGCGTCACCGCGACGATCACCAGGGCGCGGATCAGGCCGGGCCGGGCGCCGAGCGCGCGCGCCGCGTCGTCACCGAGCGACAGCGCGTTCAGCGGGCGGGCGGCCAGCAGCGCGATGACCAGGCCCGCCGCGACGAAGGGGGTCAGCCGCCTCAGCGTGTCGAAGTCCGCGCTGGCCAGGGATCCAACCGTCCAGAATCGTACCTTCTGGATCGAGGCGGTATTTCCCAGCAGGACCGCGCTGACGTACGAGTAGAGCGCCGCGTTGAGGGCCGCCCCCGCCAGTGCGAGCCGGGCCGGGGTGGCCGCGCGACCGCCGCCGACGGCATAGACCAGCGCGGTGACCGCCGCAGCCCCGCCGAGCGCGAACCACACGTACCCGGAGAACGTCGCGACGCCGAAGAACGCGGCGGACGTGGCGACGGCTGCCGACGCCCCGGCGTTGATCCCGAGCAGCCCCGGGTCGGCCAGCGGATTGCGGGTCAGCGCCTGCATGATCGCCCCGGCCAGGCCCAGCGCCAGGCCGACGAGCAGGCCCAGCAGCGTCCGGGGGAGCCGCATCTCGTGGACGATCCGGTAGTACTGCGAGCCGGGATCGGTCAGCCCCGACCAGACCTCGCCGGGGGAGAGGAACCGTGCCCCGAACCCGATGCCGAGCACCAGCACGACAGCGAGAACGGCGAGCGCGACAACGAGCCCGGCAGCCCGCCGGAGCCGCAGATCAGGCCGCTGCTCAGGGAGAATGTCGATGGTGGACAGTGGTGGGCTCCCTTTCGCTTCCGGCGGATCCTGTTGACGCGCGTCCGGTTCGTTAGGTTAGCCTAACCATTCAGTCGGTCGAGTGACCGGCCCGTTGTCCTGCGAAAGATGTGAGCATGTCTTTTTCGTCCCTGCCCCTGTCCCGTCGCGGCCTGCTCGCCGCCGGTGGCGCCGCCGTCGCCGGCGCGATGCTGAGCGCGTGCGGCGGTAAGGAGGACGACACGTCCTCGCCGGCCTCGTCCGCCGCCGCCGCGTCCGGCCCGTGGACCTTCACCGACGACCAGCCCAAGGAGCTGAAGGCGGACAAGGCGCCGTCCAAGATTGTCGCGTTCACCGGCACCGCCGCCGCCCTGGTCGACCTCGGCCTGCAGGACAAGATCGTCGGCGTCTTCGGCGAGACCAAGAAGGCCGACGGCACCGCCGAGGAGCAGGCCGGCTCGCTCGACGTCAACAAGGTCCAGATCGTCGGCAACGCGTGGGGCGAGTTCTCCGTCGAGAAGTACGCCGCGCTCACCCCGGACCTGCTGGTCACCCACCAGTTCGACCCGGGCGCCTGGTGGTACGTGCCGGACGAGTCGAAGGACAAGATCCTCGCCGTCGCGCCGTCGAACGCGCTGATCACCGTCGGCCGGGTGCCGCTGAACAAGCCGATCGAGCGTTACGCCGAGCTGGCCAAGTCGCTCGGCGCCGACCTCAACGCGCCGGCGGTCACCGCGGCCAAGGCCCGCTTCGAGAAGGCCGCTCAGGACCTGACCGAGGCCGCCAAGGCGTCCGGCGGCATCAAGGTGCTCTTCGGCTCCGGAGCCGCGGACATCTTCTATGTCTCCAGCGCCGCGGTCAGCTCCGACCTGATGTACTTCAAGGAACTCGGCGTCGACCTGATCATGCCCGAGGTCAAGGGCCAGGACTACTACGAGTCGCTGAGCTGGGAGAACGCCGACAAGTACAAGGCGGACATCATCTTCCTGGACGCCCGCACCGGCACGCTGCAGCCGAAGGACCTGACGTCCAAGCCGTCGTGGAACGCGCTTCCCGCGGTCAAGGCCAACCAGGTCTTCCCGTGGCAGGCCGTCCCGATCTACTCCTGGAACGGCGCGGCGCCGCTGCTCGAGGCGCTCACCGCCGCGATCAAGAAGTCCAAGAAGCTCGCCTGACCGTCTCCGGCCGCCGCCGGTGCCTCGCGCGCCGGCGGCGGTTGTGGTCCAGCCGGTGGCCGTCGTGTCCGGCGGCCCCGTCTCACCGCTGTCGCGCGGTCTCAGCCCGCCCGGGTCACCGCCGCTTTGCAGTCCGCCCGGGTCACCGCCGCTTTCAGGTCGTCCGGGTAACCGTTGGTTCAGGCCGCCCGGGTCACCACTGCTTTCAAGCCGCCCGGGTCATCACTGGTTTCAGGTCGCCCGGGTCACCACGTCGCCGGACCAGGTCAGCGCGCCCCGGTCGGCCAGGTAGCGCACGTGCGCCATCGTCTCGGCCACCGCGCCCACCCGCATCGGCCCGATCTCCTCCCACGGCCGTGACCAGGTCAGCTCCGACGCCAGTTGCCAGATCCCCGGCGATCCCAGCCGTTCGACCGTCGCTACGATCTCCTCACAACGCTGGTCGTGATGCGCCCGCAGCTGACGGGCGCGGGCCGCGATGCCCGAGAACCGGTACTCGTGCGCGGGCAGCGCCTCCAGCCCGTCGTGCGCGGCCACCGCCACCAGCGACTCCAGGAACGCCTCGAGGGGTGACGAGCTGGGCCGCTGCAAGCCGATGTTCGGACTGATCCTCGGCAGCAGATGATCGCCGGTGAGCAGCACCCCGGCGTCGGGCTCGAGCAGGCAGATGTGCCCCGGCGTATGCCCCGGGGTCCACACCACCGTCAGCCTCCGCCCCTTGACCGGCACCGCGTCCCCGTCGTCGAGCAGCACATCCGGCTGCGCCGGCGCGGTCAGCCGATGCCGCCCGATCGTCCCGGCGAGCACCGCCAACTCGTCCTCGGGCACGTGATGCGCCCGCAGCCAGTCGACCGGCGAGCCGCTCGGGGTGAGCGCGTCCCGTTCGGCCGGATGCATGGCCACCCAGGCGCCGGACTGCTGCAGCCGCTTCGAGAGCCCGTGATGATCCGAGTGCACGTGCGTGACCACGACACCCCGCACGTCGTCAGGGGTCGCCCCGGCCGCTCGCAGCCCACTCTCCAGCGCTGCCCAGCCCTCGTCGCTGTCCCACCCCGGGTCGACCACGACCAGCCCGTCGTCACCCGGGATCAGGTAGCACAACGTGTATCGCAAGGGATTGTGCGGAATCGGCACCGGCACCGACCAGATTCCGCCGCCCAGCCGCCCCGCCGCGGGCAGGCCGTCCCTCGGCGCGGCACCCGGCACCGCCCAGACGCCGCCGGCCAGGTGCTCGACCGGCGGCAGCTCGCGCGCCTTCCAGGCCTCACGCTGCGCGACACCGGTCACGACGATCGCGTCGCCACTCGCGCGGGTCATCGCTGCCATCCGAACCCCACTTCCTAGACGACTCCTGTCTAGGAAGCCGACACTATGCTGGCCAAGACCACGCGGCAACGAAAGGCGGCCCGATGTCAGCAACTCCACAGAGCCGTCCGCGTGACTTGTCGGCAGGTCCGCAAGGTCGTCCGCGCGACCCCGAGGTCGACGACCGGATCACCCGGGCTGCCGCCGAGGTCTTCGGCGAGAACGGCTGGCACCGCTTCACCGTCGACTCGGTCGCCCGCCGGGCCGGCGTGGGCAAAGCCTCCATCTACCTCCGCTGGCCCAACAAGGAAGCGCTCCTCGCGGCTGCCCTGGCCGCACGCCTGAACGGCATCGAAGACATCGACACGGGCACCGTCCGTCAGGACCTGATCAGCCTGGCACAGCAGATCCAGCGCTCCTACCTGGGCGAGTCCGGCCGAGCCGCCCTCCAGTTGCGCGTCGACGCCCAGCGGGTCCCCGAGGTCCGCGACCACCTGCAGCGCCTCCAGGAGTCACAGGTCCTGGCGGCGCGCGCGATCGTCCGCCGGGCCATCGACCGTGGTGAGCTGCGCCCTGACACCAGCGTCACTCTCCTCCTCGACTGCGTGTGCGGCGGCGTCCTGAACCACGTCCTCGCCACCCCTCCCCACCTCCGGGACCAGGTCGCGGCCGGCGCCGACGAATACGCCACCGCCCTGGTCGATTTCGTCCTCTCGTCCACCCGAGCCTAGGCCCACGACGGCGCCACATTCCGGTTGTCCACACTGCGGGGTTGTCCACAGGCCACGGGCATGATCTTGGCCGAATACGCCACCATGGACGCAGGGTGGTGGTCCCCCTGAGGGAGGGTGGGCTCTGCCGTGCGCCGGGACGACGAACGGGCCACGGAGGCGGGCCGAGCGCCGCGCCTCAGTGCCGGTCACTCGCCGACCGGGCGGTCCTTGCTGCGCGGCGAGGCCACGATCGTGTGGGCCGGGCGCCGCGCCTCAGTGCCGGTCACTCGCCGGCCGGGCGGTCCTTCCTGGGCAGCGAGGCCACGATCGTGTCGTAGGAGGCGTCGACCGCCTCCAGGATCTCGTCCTCCGGGATCGCGCCCTGCAACCGCAGCGTGTTCCAGCCGTGTCGGCCGATGTAGGCGCTGGCCGAGGCGTCCTCCGGGTACCGCGTCAGCCACTCGTCGGCCAGGTCGCGGCCCTTGCCGCACTTCACGCCGACTGTCGTGCCCGTGCTGCCGAGGAACGCGAAGATCTTCGGCCCGACCTTGACCACGATGTCGCCCTCCCACGGCTCGTCCTGCCAGGCGCCGGGCTTCGCGAGACAGTGCTGCCGCAGTTTCTCCCCGTCCATACCGCAGGGCTTACGGCATCCATCCCGCGGAATCAACCCCGACACGGCATCGTGCCGGTGCTCGGAGGTCTTCCCGCCCCGGCTGAGGCCCGCCGGCTGGTGCTGTGAGGTGCTTCCGGACCCGGATGCACCGCTGAGCGCCAGCCGGCGGCCGTCAGCTTGTGGTGGGAGGTGTTTCCGGACCGGGATGCACCGCTGAGCGCCAGCCGGCGGCCGTCAGCTTGTGGTGGGAGGTGTTTCCGGGGCTGGATGCACCTCTGAGCGCCAGCCCGGCGGGCGGGAGCGCGCTGCGGACCGTGCCCACCGGTGAGGTCGGGCGGGTCACGGGCGGCGCCCACCCCGTACGCGCAAGAATCTAGGACCCGGTGTAAGCGGCGTACGTCGCGGCAGCGCGCTTCTCCGCCTCGGCCGGCGCGGTCCCCGCGGCGATGTCGGCCGCGGCCCACGCCGAGCTGCTCAACTCGAGGAAGCGTTTCCCCTCGTCGGACACCATCCACGCCATGATCGCGTCGTTGTCGCGCGGCGCCTCGGGCGCGGCGAGGTGCATGGCGAGGCCGAGGAGGCCGGAGTCCCAGCCGACGCCGACGGCACCGGGGCCGAACTGGTCCCAGTGGTCGTCGACGTGCGCGGTGTGTTCCAGCAGGAAGCGGGTGCGGCCGTCGCCCTCGGGGGTGAGGCGCACCTCGATCCAGCTGATGCCGCCGCCGAACTCCCAGGTCGCGGCGAACGAGCGCGGCTTGTCGCAGGCGGTGATCGTGCCACCGGCGTTGCCCTCGAACTGGTACTTCCCGCCCTCGCGCAGCTCACCGGAGATCGGCAGGAACCAGCGCTCGATGCGGTCGGCGACGGTCACGACGTCCCACATGTCGTCGATGTCGGTGTCGTAGACCTGGCTGATGGTCAGCACCCGGGCCTCGCCGGCCTCCAGGGTCGTGTCGCCGAGGGTGCGCTGCACGCTGCTGATCTGCTCGGTCACGTCGATCATCGATGCTCCTTCACGTCGTCGGGCGCGGCCAGCCGCCGCAGTCGTTTGCCGCGGGCGACCTCGGTGGCCATCGCGGTGAGGTGCGGCGTCCAGAATCGCCGGAATCGGCTCAGCCACTCGTCGGCCTGGCGCAGCGCGGTGTCGTCGACCGCGTAGAGCCGCCGCGCTCCGGCCGGCCGGACGGTGGCGAAACCGTTGTCCCGCAGCACCCGCAGATGCTGCGACACGGCCGGTTGCGAGATGCCGAACTCGGCGCGGATCACCTCGGTCACGGCGCCGGACGTCTGCTCACCGTCGGCGAGCAGCTCCAGGATCCGGCGCCGCACCGGGTCGCCGAGCACGTCGAACGCATGCACAAACAGCACCCTATCAGAAGAGACTTATATAAGAACCTACTTAGAGAAGCCGCGACGTCCGCCGCCGGTCCCGGAAGCGATACGGCGCGAGGCCCGGCTGGTTCTCATGGTCGTTATGAGGGATGAACAACGACCATGAGAACCAGCCGGCAACAGCGCGCCGCGGCGGTGAGCCTGACCCGCCGGAGCCCGAGGCGGGCCGGGGTGTAGGGCCCCGGCCCGCCTCCTACATGACCCGCGCAGGGGAGGGCGGGTCAGAAGTCGTCGGCGGTCCGGATTCGGGAGCGGATGAGCTGGCCGGACTCGGTGAGCCCGCCCGTGCCCGAGAACGTCCCGGCGGCGCACGCGCCCGGCTTGAGGATCGAGCTGCCCTCGCTCTTGTCCGCGAAGTTCCAGTTGGCGTAGCTGATCTTCAACCGGTCCAGCAGATCGAGCCAGGTGTTCGTGCTCGCGGTGTCGACCGCCCCGTCCCCGCTGGCGCTGACCGTGCCGAACTCGGTGACGAACAGTGGCAGCGACGCGGCGGCCTTCGAGACCTCGGCCCGGTAGTTGTCCTTGTGCGACGCCGCGTAGAAGTGGAACGCGTACATGATGTTCGACGCGTTCACCGGGTTGCTGACGATCTCGGCGGACGACGAGCCCTCGGAGACGCCCAGCGACGACCAGCCACGGGTGCCGACGATCACGATGCCGTCCGGGTCGTTCGCGCGGATGACCGGGATGACCTGCTCGGCGTAGCTCTTGATGCTCGCCCAGGAGACGCCGTTCGGCTCGTTCGCGATCTCGTAGATGACGTTCTTCTTGGTCGCGTTGCGGGCGGCCACCTTGGCGAAGAACTCCTTGGCCCGGGCGAGGTTGTAGTTCGGGTCACCGGGGTTGAGGAGGTGGAAGTCGATCAGGGCGTACATCCCGCGCGCCTCGGCCTGGTCCACCAGGCTGTTGACCTTGCTGGTCATGCCGGTCGGGTCGGATTCGTACCCGCCCTCCTGGACGTACATCGCGATCCGGAACAGGTCGGCGTTCCAGTCGGTGGCCAGCGCGTCGAGCGCCGAGCCGGTGTAGCAGCTCGGGAACCAGTGGATGCCGTGACTGCTCACGCCGCGCAACTGGATCTTCTTGCCGGCCGCGTTGCACAGGTTCGTCCCGCACACCTTGAGCTGCCCGTTGATCGCCAGCGGCGTGCTGCCCGCGGAGGTGGCGGTCGGTCGGGGCGAGGCCGAGGTGGTGGTCGCGGAGGGAGAAGTCGCGGACGGAGAAGCAGAAGGCTTGGGGGAGGCCGACGTGGCCGGAGAAGGGGAGGCCGGGGAAGAAGGGGCTGTCGACCCGGTGAGCCCCGTGCAGGCCTGCCCGTTGACCGTGCACGACGTGGGCCGCCCGGTCCCGTTCACCACGAAGCCGAAGCCGGCCGACGCCCCACCGGCGATCGTCGCGTTCCACCCGGCCGGCGTGAACGTGAACGTCTGCCCGGCGCTCGCGAGCGTCGCGTTCCAGGCCTGTCCTACAGTGGAACCGGCCGGGAGGGTCAGCTCGACCTTCCAGGTGCTGATCGAGGAGGACGAGGGGTTGCTGATCGTCACCTCACCCTGGTATCCCGAGCTCCACGAGTTGGTCACCGTGAACGAGGCGGCCTCCGCGCTGGCCGGCAGGGCGAAGAACGCCACTGTGGAAACGGTGGCGACGGCGAACGCCGAGGCCAGAATGAGTTTCAGACTACGCTTCAACGCTTCGTCACCTTTGGGGGAAGGTCATGGGAGCGCTCCCATGCGGGGTGACGACTGTAACTCGCTCTCAGATACGTGTAAACATCGCCCCCGGATCAATCACATCGCCACGGCCGGCGCGGTCGTGGCTGGTGAACGGGGGCGGGAACGGCGGCGGTCGCCGCGGCGAGGGCGGCGGCGGCCACAGTGGCGTCCTTGAGGTCGGCGGGGTCCCGGGTCACCTGGTGGCGCAGCAGCAGCGACTGCCACTGCCGCCGCCAGGCCCGTACGGCCAGCTCGGTCCCGGGGTCGGCGACGAGCACCATGCACCCGGCAGCGTCCACCAGCGCATCCCAGTCGGCGAGGTCCCCGGAGGCCTCGGCGCGCTCCTGGAGCAGGTCGAAGAGAACTCCCCAGCCGATGACCAGGTCGGGGTGACCCGCCGGGGCCTCGTGCAACAGCCGGTAGATCTCGTCAATGGCGTGCTGGAGGCCCCGGGGGTGACCCGAGTCCGCCGTGAACGCCACGACGAGGGCCGTGTGGATGAACTCCTCGCCGTCCATAAGCAAACGGTAGACGTGGATACGCCCGGGTCAAGCCCTATGTAGATTCATTCCGTCGCGACCGGGACCGGACGCAGCTCCAGGCGCACCGCGGTGCCCGGGGTCAGGTCGGGCAACTCGCCTCCGGACACCTGGGCGACCACCAGTTGATCACCGACGGTGACCGTGACCCGGCTCGTCGGGCCGAGGAAGCTGGCCGTCAGCACACGCCCCGGACCGTCCGGATCAGGCACGACGCCGACCGACTCGGGCCGGACCAGCGCCGTGGCGGCCCCACCCGGGTGCGGTGCGACCAGCGGGAGCCTGCTGCCCAGCACCTCGATCCGATCGCCGTCGACAGTGCCGGGCAGCCGGTTGCTCAGACCGACGAAATCGGCCACGAACGCGGTCGCCGGGCGCAGATAGACCTCGGCCGGAGCGGCGAGCTGCTCCAATCTGCCGGCCTTCATCACGCCGACCCGGTCCGCGACGGCGAGCGCCTCCTCCTGGTCGTGCGTGACGAACAGGGTGGTCGTGCCGACGTCGGTCTGGATCCGGCGGATCTCGTCGCGCAGCTGCACCCGCACCTTGGCGTCCAGGGCGGAGAGCGGCTCGTCGAGCAGGAGCACTGTGGGCTCGATCGCCAGGGCCCGGGCCAGTGCGACCCGCTGCTGCTGGCCGCCGGAGAGCTGATCGGCGTACCGGTTCGCGTGCGTCGAGAGCCCGACCAGGTCGAGCATCTCCCGGGCGCGCCCGGCCGCTTTCCTGCGACCACGCAGGCGCAGGCCGAACTCGACGTTCTGCAGCGCGGTCAGGTGCGGGAACAGGCTGTACGCCTGGAACACCATGCCCATGTCCCGCTTGTTGGCCGGCAGCCGGGTGACGTCCTTGCCGTCGACCAGGACCTGCCCGGAGTCCGACTCCTCCAACCCGGCGAGCACCCGCAGCGCGGTGGTCTTGCCGCAGCCGGACGGGCCCAGCAGCGCGATGAACTCGCCCGGCGCGATCCGCAGATCCAGGTCGTCGAGGGCGTGCACACTGCCGAACGTACGGCGGAGGCCTTTGAGGTGGACGGCTACGCCGCTCATTTCTTCGCCCTTCGAGAGGAACCGGCCAGGGAGAGCAACAGGAGCAGGACGAACGCGAGCAGCAGCGCGGTCAGCGAGACCGCGACCGACACGGTGGCGCTGCTCTTGCCCAGGAACTCGATGGCGACCTGCAGGTTCGTGCGGTGCAGCAGCGACGCGACGGTGAACTCGCCGAGCACCAGCGCCACGGTCAGGAACGCCGCGGAGAGCACCGCCGAGCGGATGTTCGGCAGCACCACCCGCCACATCACCGTGAGCCAGCCCGCGCCGAGACCGCGGGCGGCCTCCGCGAGGGTCGTCACGTCGATGGCCGACAGTCCCGCGTCGATCGCGCGATAGGCATAGGGCAGGACCAGGATGGTGTACGCGAACACGAGCGTCAGTGCGGACCCGCCGACCAGGTAGTTGACCCACGCGTACACCGGCGCGAGCCCGACCACCAGCACGATCGCCGGGATGGTCAGTGGCAGCAGGCACAGGAACTCGACGAGCCGGCGGATCCGCGGCAGCCGCAGCCGCACCCAGATCGCCGTCGGCACCAGCAGCACCAGCATCAGCAGCGCGGTGAGCGCGGCCTGTTCCAGCGACGCGACGATGCCCTCGGCCAGGGCCGGGTACGTCTCGTCGAGCCGCGACCAGTTCGCCAGCAACGACCAGGTGCCCGGCGTACGGGTGCTGAACTCGACCATGGCCGCCATCGGCAGCGCGAAGAAGACGCCGAGCACGACCAGCACGGCCCAGCGGAAGGCGCGCTGCCTGCGCGCTCGGCGGGCGATCACCCCAGCCACTTCGACGTCCTCTTCTGCAGCAGGGAGTAGAGCGTCATCACGATCGCGACGACGACGACCATGCCGAGCGCCATGGCCTTGCCGACGTTCGCCTGACCCAGCACCACCTCGCTGGTCAGCGCACCCCGGATCTGCAACGGGATGATCGGGCTGCCCTGGCTGACCAGGGCGGCCGCTGTCGCGTACGCGGAGAAGGCGTTGGCGAAGAGCAGCAGCGCGGAGCCGAGGAAGGCCGGGGCGAGCAGCGGGCCGGCCACCCGGGTCCAGTACTCCCGGGTGGTGCCGCCGAGGCTCTCGGTCGCCTCCCGCCACTGCGGGCGGAGGCCGTCGAGCGCGGGCAGGAACACGATCACCATCAGCGGGATCTGGAAGTACGTGTAGACCAGCACCAGCCCGGGCAGCTCGAACAGCCACACGCCGTTCTCGAAGATGTTCACCCCGGTGTGGTCCTGCAACCACACCGTCACGAAACCGGAGAGACCGATGGTCGCCAGGAACGCGAACGCCAGCGTGACGCCGCCGAACTGGGCGAGCACGCCGGAGAGGGCGGTCACCACGCGACGCAGGAGGCCATCGGGCCTGGCGGTGCTCACGGCGTACGCCAGCAGGCCTCCCAGAACCGCGCCGAAGAGCGCGCTGAGAGCGGAGAGCACCACCGATCGGCCGAAGGCCGCGAGGATGTACGCGTCACCGAGGGCACCGAGGTTGTCCAGGGTGAAGCCGTGGCCGCCGTCGCCGGTGAACGCCCCGATCGCGACCACCAGGGTGGGGATGATCAGGAAGATCGTCACGTAGGCGAAGAACGGGACCGTGCCGAGCAGGGAGGCGGCGCCCCGCAGGCGTGCCCCGGAGGACACGCGCCGCGGGGCGGTTCCGGCGATCTCAGCCAACAGTCTTGGCCCAGTTCGCGGTCAGGTAGTCCTTCGCCTTCTTGGTCTGCTCCTCGGTCGGGAAGACCGGGGTGCCGGAGACCGCGGGCAGCGCCGCGAAAGCGGTCTTGTCGATCGCGCCGGCCTTGTTCATGGCCTCGGCGCGGACCGGGCGGGCGCCACCGGAGAGCCACAGGTTCTGGCCCTCGTCGGAGAAGAGGAACTCCTCCCACAGGCGCGCGGCGGCCGGGTGCGGGGCGCCCTTGTTGATCGCCTGGTTGTAGTACGAGCCGAGCACGGCGTTCGCCGGGACGACGACCTTCCAGGTCGGGACCTTGGCGGTCTGCGCGGCGTTCAGGTAGTCCCAGTCGAAGACGACCGGGGTCTGGCCGGACTGGATGGTCGCGTCGGTCGGGTCGACCGGGAGGAAGTTGCCGGCCTTCTTCAGCTGGCCGAAGAAGTCGACGCCCTTCGCGATGTCCTCGGCGGTGCCGCCCTGCGCGATCGAGACGGCCTGCACGGCGCCGAACGCGGAACCGGCCTGGGTCGGGTCGCCGTTGAGCGCGACCTTGCCCTTGTACTCGGGCTTCAGCAGGTCGGCCACGCTCGTGGGTGCGGGGACCTTGGCGCTGTCGTACCCGATCGACATGTAGCCGCCGTAGTCGTTCACGTAGAGACCGGTGGCCTCCTTCTGCCCGTCGGCGATGTCGCCCCACGTGGCGACCTTGTACGGGGCGAACTTCGCGGTGTTCGCGGTGGCCACCGAGCCGCCGAGGTCGAACACGTCCGGCGCAGTGTCCTGACCCTTGAGCTGGTCCGCGGCGTTGATCTCGTCCTGGCTGGAGCCGTCCGGCTGCGCGGAGTTCACCTTGATGCCGTACTTGTCGCCGAACGCCTTGATGATCTCGCCGTAGTTCGCCCACGTCGGCGGGAGCGCGATCACGTTCAGCGCACCCTCCTTCTTGGCCGCGGCGACCAGTGCGTCCATGCCACCCAGGTCCTGGGCGCTGGTCGCGGTGGCGGCACCGGATCCGCCGCTCCCGGCGTCGTCCGACTTCTTCTCGGGCGGCGAGCAGGCGGCGACCGCGGTCATGGTGACGGCCGCCACGGCGACGGCGACCGAGCGATGGAGCGTACGCACTGTGTTCCTCCTTCTGCGGCGCCGTGACCGGCCCACGCTGGTGGATCATGGGCAGGCTTGGTGGAGGGAAGGCGTACGGAGCAAGGCCGCGCGGCGACATTTCCGCAGCTCCACGTTCCCCGCCGGGAGGGCGCGATCACATGATCGAAGCCGGTCGCTGAGCGTGCATTCCGCTCGATCGATCGGTCGTCCATACTGAGATCGCTCGGGCGTACGTGTGACACGGGGAAACAACAATATGAATCAGCATGACGACAGCGATCCTCTGGCGAGTCTCGAGGACTGGGCCCGCAAGACCGAGCGCAAGGTGCGGCGTCAGCGGCGTCTCGGCGGCTTCGCGGCGAAACTCCGGTACGTCGTCATGGCCGGGGTCGCCGTGGCGCTGATCGTGGCCGCGATCCCGCTGATCCGCTCGGTGTGGCCGGAGGGGAAGACGGCCGCCGCGCCCGCCCCCACGATCGACGGCGTGACCGCGACGACGTCGGCCAGTGCGAAGCCGACCGGCCCGTTCGACGGAACCGCGGCCGCGAGCTATCCGATCGGGACGCAGGGCATCACGCTGCCGAAGGCCACCGCGGTCACCGGGTTCACCGCGGTCGAGGTCGGCGCGGCGCTGAAGAGGGTGCGCGACGCACTGGTGGCGGGGCGGCTCGACCAGGACATGACCGTGGACCACCGGCCGGACGATTTCCTCGCGCTGCTGGCGCCGTCCTCCCGCACCGAGGTGTCGAAGTGGTTCGCGTCGGGCGATTTCGGCAGCGTGGCGACCTGGATCGACCCCAAGGTCAAGCTGGACCCGGCCAACCAGCCGCGCGTCAGCGGGCGGATCACGTACAAGTCGGTGGTCGACGACGGCATCCACACCCTGCGGGTGACCACGAACTTCGTCTGGGTGTACGCGTTCCAGGGCGAATTCCTCGACCGGCCGCTCGCGGTGAAGCACGACGAGATCGTCTGGAACTTCCCGGCGACGAAGAATCTGCGGACTGACGACCGGGGGATGTGGGTCGGCGCCGCGAACAGCTACGGCGCCTGGCTCGATTGCGACGGGGCGCGCCGCGGCCTGCTCGCGCCCACGCCGAAGGGCGGCGGGACGGTGACGCAGACCGAGGATCAGGACTCGCTGGCGAAGCCCGACCATGCTCTTGACATCGGCGACAACTGTCACTGAACCCGCGGTTCTTCCCGTCGGGACCGTTTCCGGGTGTAATGGGAAAGATGGGTGACAGTACAGAGTGGACGGACATCCGGCGGGGCGGCCCTGACGACGTCACCGCCGTGATGGCGCTGCTCGACGGCGCGGTGGCCTGGCTCACCGCCCGTGGGCGCACCGGCCAGTGGGGCAGCGAGCCGCTCTCCGACAGCCGGCGCCTCACCACGCTCATCTCCGGAATCGCCGCCGACGGGGGCCTGCACCTCGCGGTCCGCGGCGACGCTGTCATCGGCGCCCTCGGCGTCGGCCAGCCGCCCGAGTACGTGTCGCCGGCGGCCGAGCCCGAGCTCTACATCGTGCTGCTGGTGACCGATCGGGATCACGCCGGTGAGGGCCTCGGCCGCCGGTTGCTCGCCTACGCCCGGCGGCTCGCCGTCGCGTCCGGTGCCGGCGTGATGCGCGTCGACTGCTACGGCGGAGGCGACCGGGCACTCGTCGGTTACTACGAGCGCCAGGGCTTCACCGCGACGCAGAGCTTCACCGTCCCGCAGGGCGACACCACCTGGCCCGGCCAGGTGCTGGAGCAGCGCCTAGGCTGACCGCTCCTCCAGGATCCGCTTCAGCGTCGCCAGGTCGGCGGCGACCGCCGCGGCGTCACTGTCGAACTCGTCGTCGGTCATGCCGGGCGCCCGCCGCACGGTGAAGACCACCTCCGCGCCCTCGCCGTCGGCGACCACCCGGAACGGGACGTGGACGACCACGCCGCCGGGCAGACGCACCTCGTGGTCGAGCACGCCCAGGTCGTTGCGCGCGGTGAACACCACCTCGGCGCGCCCGCCCCCACCGGGCACGTCGACGAACCAGCGTCCCTGCTCCTGCCGCACGGAGCCACCGAGGCCGGGCGCCCAGTGCGCGAGGTTGGCGGGGTCGCGGGCGTACTCGTAGACGGCCTGGGCGGGGCGCTCGATGTGCTCGGTCACGTGTCGCGATGCGGTAGCCATGACGTCGATCCTGCCACCGGGCGACGTCCGTTCCGGCACACGCGTTCGGGGCAGGCGCGGTCGCTCGTTCCGGCTCACGTGTTCCGGGCAGGCACGGTCGCCCGGTTCCCTACTCACGGGTTCGGTGCGACGATGCGCCCATGCACGTCGTGTTCGTCCGCGGGCCCACCGGAACGACCGTCGCCACCGTGCACCGCGCCGACGGGGTGTCCCTGCTGCTGCCCGGCAACGACCGCAAGTTCCGCGTCCCGCACGACCTCGCGCACTTCGCCACCGAGCGTGAGTTCGAGATCTCCGGTGGCGTCTTCGGCGCGATCGCCGCCGGCGGAGTGTTCGACACCATGCGTGTGGTCGCCGGCAAACCCCGGCACGACGCGGCCGCCCGCAGCAAGCGGATCCTCGACACGCACCGGCCCACACTCACCATGGCCGAGCTGCTGGCCGGGGTGGTCCACCGCGCGGTCGAGGACGAGGCCGCCGACCGCCTCCCGGTCCTGCTCCGCAACGCCTGGAACAGCCTCGGAACCGACCCGTTCCCGTGGACCGACGAGCACATCGGCCGGGCCGGGCGGACCCTGACCGAGCTGGCCGCCGAATGGGAGGCCCAGGGAACCGTGAAGGTGACCTGGCCGGACCACCTGGTGGCCCGGATCCCCGCGGCCCGCGGCATCAGACGAGGCCGCCGCGGCCGGACCTAGCGCATTGTCCGTGCACCATACGCCACCATCTATGCATGGCAGAGACTGAGCCGGCCTCCTGCGGCGGCGATGCGACGAGCGGGTCCGACGAGGGCCGATGATCCGGGCGCGCGCTGACGGCCATCACCGTGGTCCGTGACCTGCGCGCCGCGAGCTCGTCCAGCCCCCTACGCCCTTGGCGACCTCGCCGCGGCCGCCGGCATGTCCGTCTCCGGAGTTCGCGCCGCCACGTCGACGCCGTCGCCGAGGCCACCGGCGCCAAGCCTCGCGAGGATCCCGTCCCCCGACCCGCAGAGCAAGGGTCCGGTATCAACGGCAGGTGCATCTCCGCCCGAGGTACCTCCCACGACAGTGGCTCGACGTATGGGGTGCGTCGGTGCGGAGAGGATCCGCAAATCGGAGGGAACCAGTGAGTGTAGTGGGGGGTGATTAAAGGCATGAGCCACTCGTCCACAGCCTCGAACGCCGTCGCCGATCTCTTCCGCGACTGCTATGCCCGGCTGGTCGGCACTGTCGCACTGGCTGCGGACAGCAGGGCGGACGCCGAGGACTGCGTGCAGGAAGCGTTTTTGAAAGCGTTCGATCGGTGGGATCACGTATCGCAGCTCGAGTCACCCGAGGTCTGGGTGCGGACGGTGGCACTACGGCTGCTGTCGAACCGGCGGCGTAATGCACGCAACGGGTTGAAAGTGCTCCTTCGCCACGGGCCGCCAACAGTCGAACCGGCACCCGAGCCGGATCACGTCGACATTGCCCGCGCACTGCAGCGGATGCCGGTCGGGCAGCGGCAGGTAGTGGTCATGCATTACCTGCTCGGACTCGGCACCGACGAGATCGCCCAAGAGCTGAGGATCGCTGCTGGAACCGTGAAATCCCGGTTGAGCCGGGCACGCACTGTCCTGGGCCCCCTGCTCCGAGAGGAGAGCTTCCATGTCTGACATCAGCAAGCTGCTAGCGGCCGAGGCACAACGACTGCAACCGGCACGAGCGCCGGAGTTCGCCGAACTGCTGGCGGCGAGGGACAGGCGACGGCGCTCCGGGACGGCCGCCGGCGTAGTGGTGCTCATCGCGGCCGTGACAGGGGGTACGGCATTGATGGTTGACAACCTCGGCCCGCGGGGCCAGCAGGGCCCCGCCCGTCAGCCGGCCGTGGCCGTGCCGACGGCCAGCGTCCCGGTGTCGGGGACGTTGCACCAGGTGGGCGGGCCGGTAGGCGCCGGCCCTCGGAGCATCGCGGGAACAGTGCACTTCCAGTCCGCCGAGGGCGTTGTCGTCACCTCGGTCGACGTAGGAGCGGACGGACGGTTCAGTCTGACCGTCCCGGTCGGCACTTACCGGGTCACCGCAACGCCGGCTGGTAATCCCACCGGGCTATGCCAGGCGGAGGGCGATGTCATCGTGCCGGCCGCTGGTCTCGCCGACGTCGAGGTGAACTGTCACGTTCGATGACGGCACGGGGCCGTCGTGACGACCCGGTCGACAGGAATCCTCCGCCGAAGCAGCGGCAGCTCGTCCGCGGTGAAGGAGCAGGTCGAAGTGCCCCGTGGTCCGGGGATGGAAGGAGCGGCAGCAGGCCGAAACCGGGGAGCTCGCCCTTACCGAGCGGGCGGCGCGGGCGCGGCGGTGTGGGTGGCACGGATGAGGAGTACCGCCGTTTGGACGTTCACTCCGGTCCGAGCTGCCGGCCGGTGATCCGATTCGGGGGCTTGACTCTCCAGCGGCTGGAACGTCGAGGATTCAGCCATGGACGACGACTCCGGCCTGCTCACCATCGGCCAGCTCGCGCGCCGCACCGGCATTGACGTGCGGACCCTGCGCTTCTGGTCGGACGAGGGAGCGGTCCCGCCGGCCGGCCGGTCGGCCGGCGGATACCGGCTCTACGACGGCGCGGGTGTGGCCCGCGTCGAACTCGTCCGCACGCTGCGGGAGTTGGGCTTCGCGCTCGACGACGTGCGCCGGGTCCTCGACGGCCGGGCCACGGTGGCCGAGGTCGCCGAGGCGCATGTGGCCGCGCTGGACGCGCAGATCCGTTCCCTCAAGGTCAGCAGGGCGGTGTTGTCGACCGTGTCGAAACGTGATTCCACCGCTGAGGAGACAGCACTGATGAACCGATTGGCGCGGCTGTCGGCCGCCGAACGGATGCAGATCATCGACGATTTCAAGCTGGACGTGATGGGCGGCCTCGGACTGGAACCGCCGGTGCGGGAGAAGGTGCGCCAGTTGCGGATCGAGCTGCCCGACGATCCCACCCCTGAGCAGGTGGACGCCTGGGTGGAACTGGCCGAGCTGATCCAGGACCCGGACTTCCGCGCGCGGATGCGGGTCTTCCTGGAACTGAACACGCCCGCGCCCGGCCGGGCCAAGCCGCCCGGGTCCAACATCTGGTGGACCAGGCAGGTGGTCGAAGCCGTCGACGGCGCCCGCCGAGCCGGAGCCCGGCCGGACGGGCCCGCCGCGGCCGAGCTGGTGGCCGACCTGTTCGGCACCGCGGACCTGACCGCTGTGCTCCGCTCCCTGGATGCCGGGATCGAAGCGGACGCGGACAGGTACTTCCGGCTTGTCGCCGGTGTCCGCGGGCAGCACCGGGTGCCGGACTCCTCGGAGCACCTGCACTGGCTGGCGACGGCCCTCCGCGTTGTCGCGGCAGGAGGAGATGCGGGAACAGCCGACCAGCGGTGACCGCGACGCCGGCGCAGGACCGGACCGGCCGGCCCGAAGCGGGGGCCGACGCCGTGGACGTTCAGTGACGCCTTACCGGCGTTTCGTCGCGATGGCGAGCAGGTGGGCGCTGACGCCGACGAGGTCGGGCTCCGCGCTGTAGACGCGGGCGAGCCGGAGCGCCGCGTCGAAGACCGGGCCGGCGTCCGGGCCGGTCCGCGCCGCCTCGGCCGCCGGCCAGGCGGGACCCTCCACGCCGTGGATAACCACGTCGGTGAGGCCGGCCTCGTGGCATTCGTCGCGCAGCTCGGCGACCCGGTGGAAGTAGGCGTGCGTGAAGCCGATCGACGCGTCGTTGACGCCGTCGGTGATCAGGCGGCGGGCCTCGGCGGTCGTGCGGTCGTCGAAGCGGGCGGTCGCCGCGAAGTCGACGGGGCCGGCGAAGCGCCCGATCGCCGCGACCACGACCGGGCCGCCGGGCCGGGTCACCCGGGCCGCCTCCCGGATGGCGCGCACGCGGTCGGCACGTTCGTGCAGGTGGTAGACCGGGCCGAGCAGCAGGGTGGCGTCGTGGGAGGCGTCCGGCTCGGGCAGCTCGCGCGCGTCGCCGACCACCGCGTCGATCGGCGGCTCGCCGGCGCGGGCCTGCTCGACGTGGCTGGGCACGATGTCGACCAGGCGGACGTGGTGACCGTCATTGATCAGCTCCCGGGCGTACGCCCCGGGGCCGCCGCCGACGTCGAGGATCCGCGCCGGCGCGGCGGGCAGCAGCTCCCGCAGCAGCTCGAGGGTGCGGATCCGTTCCAGCCGTGCCTGGGGGCGGCGGTCCAGGCGGCTCGCCTCCTCGTACCGGTCCTCGTAGTAGGTCACGATCTCGGTGGTCATGTCGTCCATGCCGGAATCCTGGCGGTTGCCGGCGCCGGCGGCGACCTCTTTACGAGCTGCGTCACGTTTCCGCTGGCCGGAAGGAAGGCGCGGCAGGCGCCCGGCGGGCGGGCATATCGCGCGTACGGGATGAGGATCTTGAACTTGATGCCGCCGTCGTTGCGCGCGGCGAGCCCGGCGGCGCTCCGGGCCGGGGTGAGTGTCGCGGTTCCGCTGCTGGTCGTGCTCGTCGCGGGCCGGCCCGAGTGGTCGATGTACGCGGCGTTCGGGGCGTTCACGTCGCTCTACGGCCGTAACCTGACCGGACGGGCGCGGCTGGTGATGCAGTCGGGCGCGGCCGCCGCCCTGGTCACCACGGTGCTGCTCGGCGTGCTGATCGGCTCCCTCGAGGTCCGGAACTGGCCGGCCGTCGCGGTCGCCGGGCTGGTCGCCGCGGGTGGGACGGCGGTCGCCTCGGCGCAGCAGTGGCATCCGCCCGGTGCACTGTTCCTGACGTTCGCCTTCGGTGCGGTCGCGTCGGTCCCGCACCACGTGCGCGACGTGCCCCTCGCCGTGGGGGTGGCCCTGGCCAGTGCCGTCTTCTCGCTCCTGATCGGCAATGTCCGGTTCGGCCGGCCGCCGGGGGCCGGGCCCGTGGGGCACCGGCGGCGGACAGTGGACGTGCGGGACGCGGCCGGGCCCGTGGGGCACCGGCTGCGGGCGGTGGACGTGCGGGACGCGGCCTGGTGCGGGCTGGCGGCCGGGGTCTCCGGCGCTCTCGCCACCGCGATCGGGATCGGTCACCCCTACTGGGCGACGGTCGCGGCGGTGGCCCCGCTGAGCGTGCCCGGCCGATCCGCCCGGCTGCTGCGGGCCGCGCACCGGATCGGCGGGACTCTCGCAGGGCTGGCGGTGGCGGCCGGGGTGCTGGCGCTCGGCCTCGGCCCGTACCCGGCTGTGCTGGTCCTCGCGGTCCTGCAGGTCGGCGCGGAGCTGGTGATCGGGCGGCACTACGGGCTGGCGATGGTGTTCATCACGCCGCTGGCGCTGCTGATGAATCAGGTGGCGGCGCCGCGGCCGATCGGCCAGCTGCTGTGGGACCGCGGGGCGGAGACGGTGATCGGGGCGGCGATCGCGGGCGCGGTGATCCTGCTGGCCGCCCCGGGAAAGCGGGCCGGCCCCCGCCGGGTGTGACGGGGGCCGGGTCCGCGAACAGGGGTCAGCGGGCGAGGTGGTCGCCCTGGAACGGGAGCTTCGGCGCGGCGGCCCGGGCGGCGGCGCGCAGGCTGCCGTCCGGGTAGAAGCCGGTCTTGGTCAGGGCCAGCGTCAGCACCGCGTGCGCGGCACCGTCGCTGAGCTGGGACAGCACGGTCGGGTTGAGGTTGTTGATGTCGTCGCAGGCCTGGTGGTAGCAGGAGTCGTACGGCGCTCCGGCCACCCCGCCGTACACGGTGGCCTGTTCCGGCGTCTTCTCGCCCTCGGCGCCGCTGAAGAGGCCACCGGCCGGGATGCCGGCCTCGATGAACGGGCCGTAGTCGCTGCGCCCGTCGAACGCGGTCGGGTCGGTCGCCAGCCCCTGGTTCGCGAAGTACTTGGTGAACAGCGACTCGATCTGGTCCGAGCCGTACGGCCCGGACGCCCCGGTCGCCGACCCGTCACCGTCGTAGACGAACCGGACGTAGTTCGGCGAGCCCACCATGTCGAAGTTCAGGTTCGCGAAGATCGTGGTGAGCTCGGTGTCGGACAGGTTCGCCACGTAGTGCTCGGAGCCGAGCAGCCCGGACTCCTCGGCGCCCCAGAACGCGAAGCGCACCTTCTGCCGCGGCTTGATCTTCAGCTTGGCCAGCTGGACGGCGATCTCCAGGTTCTGGGCCGAGCCGCTGCCGTTGTCGTTGATGCCCGGCCCTTCGACGACCGAGTCCAGGTGCGAGCCGACGACGAGGACCTTGTCCGGGTTGCCGCCGGGGGAGTCCGCGATGATGTTGCTGGTGGTGGCGTTCACGTTGACCTCGGTGCTGGTCTGCACCCGCAGGGTCACGACGCCGGCCGCGGCCTGCGCGGCGAGCGCGCTGCCGTCCTCGAAGCTCAGCCCGACGACCGGGATCGCGCCCGGCCCGCCCAGGGTGCCCTGGAACAGCTCGGTCCGGCCGGGCTGGCCCTCGTTGAAGATGATCGCCGCGTCGTACCCGGCGGCAGCCGCGTTCGCGGCCTTCACCGCGAAGTCGCAGCCACCGCGCTGGATCAGGGCGATCTGCGGCGCGGTCGCCGAGGCCGGCGCGAAGTCGCCCGGGGCGCACCCCGCGGTCGAGCTCGGCTCCGGGGTCGGCGGCAGCACGTTGTTGAGCGCCGGAACCACCTGGCCGGTCACGTCACCGCTGGCCGAGTAGTCGTAGGTGACAGTGGTGTAGGCCGGCCCGGCCGGGGAGACCCGGGTGAGTTGCGCCGGCGTGAGCTCCCGGTAGAACGGGAAGGTGAACTTCTGCTCGGTGACCTTGTAACCGGCCTTCTTGAGCACGCTCGAGACGTACGCGGCGCTGGCCGCGTAGCCCGACGTGCCGGAGGCGCGGGTGCCGCCGTTCTGGGTCGCGATCCGCTGCAGGACGCGCTCGTGGCCGAGGATTCCGGCCACCGTCACGGCGTCGCGCAGTTTCTTGGTGCTGACCTCGTCCACCGCGCTCGCCTGCTGGGGAACCAGCGAGACGACGAGAGCGGCAGCGAGTGGGACGGCAAGTGTCCGTTTCCGCAACGTTCTTCCTCCACATTCGACGACTACGACGGCCGTGAGCCGCCGCCGGGGTCGCCGGCCGCGCCCACGACATCGAGGGTGATCAGCGTCCGCAGATTAGCCGAGATGAATGCCCGGGTGGAAGCGCCGCCGTGTCACTCTGGGGAAAGTCGGAAAGCGGAGGAAATCCATGCACGACGAGATTTTTGAGTACGCCGGAGCCACCGTCTCCCTGGTCGACCCGTCCACGGTCCTGGCCGCGGCGCGGGTCAACCCGGTCGAGCTGGTCCACCACGCGGACTGGCCCTCGCCGGTCCAGCGGGTCGAGGTGACCGTGTCGAGCCTGGACACCACGGCCGGCCCGATGCACGTGTTCGTCGCCCGCGTCCACGCCGGCGCCGAGCCGATGAGCACCGAGCGGATGCGCAAGCTGGTGCTGGGCCGCGACCCGATCGGCGTGCTCCTCTCGAAGCGCATCGCGGAGGGCGACCCGGTCGCGACCCGGATCGTCGACGGTGTCGGGTCGGCGGCCGCCGCGGCGTACCGCAAACTGGGTCTGGACAAGGCGGGCGGCCCGGCGCCGCACCGCGGACCGGGAGTCTTCGCGGACGCCGGCGTCGGCCTGCAGGCCGAGGTCTCCCACGAGGCGGACGGGGACGTGATCCGGCTGCGCTCCGAGGTGCCGCGCGACGAGGCGACCGCGAACCATCTGCGGGCGTTCGTGACGCTGACCCTGCAGGCGGTGACCGAGCTGACCGAGCCGGAGGCGCTGCGCGGCCGGCGCTACGTGTTCAGCCGCGAGGCGACACCGCCGCCCGCGCCGGTCACCACCCAGCAGGTCACGCTCGACATGGTCGGCGGGCTCGCGGATCTGGTCGGCGAGCTGCGCCAGATCGCCGTGTCGTTCCGGCATCCGGAGGCGATGGCGCGGTGGGGCGCCCGCCGCCCGCAGGGCATCCTGATGTACGGGCCGCCGGGCACCGGCAAGACGATGCTGTCCCGTGCGCTGGCGAACGAGATCGGCGCCGACTTCCGGGAGATCCGCACCCCGGAGATCCTGGACAAGTGGCTCGGCGGCTCGGAGCGCAACATCAAGCAGATCTTCCGGGACGCCCGGCGCTACCGGGTGCCGACGCTGATGCTCTTCGACGAGTTCGACTCGATCGTCAGCTACGCCGGGGCCGGCGGCGACGCGGCCAGCCAGGCGCTCAACGCGGTGGCCGGCATCTTCAAGCAGGAGATGAACGACCTGTTCGAGGCGAACCCGAACGTGATCGTGGTGGCGACCACGAACTTCCCGCAGCGGGTCGACGAGTCGCTGATCCGTTCCGGCCGCTTCGACATCAAGATCAGCGTGCCCCGGCCGGACGAGGTGAGCCGGGCCGAGATCTTCCGCAAGATGATCGAGGGTCTGGCCGCGGCGCACGAGCGCGGCGGCTTCCGGATGTTCGCGCCGGACCTGGACCTGCCCGCGCTCGGCGTGGCCAGCACCGGCATGACCGGTGCCGACATCAAGGAGGTGCTGCGCCGCGTCCAGATGACCAAGGCGATGCAGGAGGCCCGGACGGGCGCCGCCGACCCGATCTCCCAGCAGGAGTTGCTAGCCGCGGTACGCGACCTGCGCGGCCACGTCTGACCGCGGCGCGAACGGGTCGGCGACCGGGCGCCCGAAGTGGTAGCCCTGGGCCCGGCGGTAACCGAGGCGGTGCAGCGCCTCGGCCTGCTCGGCCGTCTCCACGCCCTCGGCGATCGCGATCAGGCCGAGGCCGCCGGTGAGCTGGATCAGCGAGGACGCGATCACCGCGTGCCGATCGGAAACGGTCACGTTGTCGATGAACGACTTGTCGACCTTGAGGATCTTCACGGGGACGGCCTGGAGGACGCCGAGCGACGAGTGGCCGGTGCCGAAGTCGTCCAGGGCGATGGCGATGCCCAGCTCGTGCAGTTCCTGGACGGCCCGGACGGCGACGCCGCCGCCGAAGACCGTGGTCTCGGTGATCTCGACGACGAGGTCGTGCGGGCTCATCCCGGTCTCGGCCAGGACCGCCGCCACCGAGTCGACGAAGCCCGGCTCGGCGAGCTGGCGCGCGGACACGTTCACGCCGACGTGGGCCGGGGCCACCCCGCGGGACTGCCACGTGCGGTACTGCTCGCACGCCGTCCGCAGGATCCACTGGCCCAGCTCGATGATCAGTCCGTTGCGCTCGGCGACCGGGATGAAGTCGGCCGGGCTGACCGGGCCGCGGTCCGGGTGCCGCCAGCGGACCAGGCTCTCCACGCCCACCACGTCACCGGCCGGCAGCGCCACGATCGGCTGGTAGACGAGGTGGAACTGGCCGGTGCTCAGGGCGGTGCGCAGGTCGGCGCCGAGACGGGCCTCCTCACCGGCCTGCGAGTCCAGCTCCGAGGCGTACCAGCGGTGGCGGCGACCGCCGGCGGCCTTCGCGGCGTACATCGCCACGTCGGCGCGGCGCAGCATCTCGTCCTGGTCGACGCACCGGTCGTCGCTGCCGGTGATGCCGATGCTGGCGCCGACCAGGAGGTCCTGGCCGCCCGCGTGCACCGGGAAGCGGATCGTCGTGTGCAACCGGTCGGCCAGCTCGTCGCACCGGTCCTGGGAGCCGGCCGGCAGCAGGACGGCGAACTCGTCGCCGCCCATCCGCGCGACCATGGCGTCGGGCGGCAGCGTGCCGGCGATCCGGTGCGCGATCACCACCAGCAGCTCGTCGCCGACCGCGTGCCCGAACCGGTCGTTGACCGCCTTGAAGCCGTTCAGGTCGAGCAGGAGCACGTGCGGCGAGCCGGCCGCCAGCGCGGTGGTGAGCTGGCGCTCGAAGCCGCGCCGGTTGGCGAGCCCGGTCAGCTCGTCGTGCATGGCCAGGTCCTCGAGCCGGCCGGCCTGCCGCTGCACCTGCTTCACGAAACCCCAGGTGCGGGCGACGACGAGCAGGAACAGCACCATGGCGCCGGTGCCGATGCCGGCCCAGGCGATCTCCGCCGGGTTCCGCACGCCCTGCAGGAAGAGCAGGCCGGGCGCGAGCAGCGTGCAGGCGGCGAGCACGGTGAGGCGGCGACCACCGACCCGGTGCGGGTCGAGGTCGGTCTGCGGCCGCTGCCGCATGCTCGGGTGAAGGGCCGAGGCACCCCAGCAGATGTACGCCATCAGGAAGCCCGAGTCCACGAAGCCACCCGTGTACTCGGCGGTGCTGGACGCCGTCGTGTAGAACAGGTCCCCGGTCAGCATGATGCACGAGCCGAGGCCGAGCAGCCGCAGGCTCGGGGTGCGGTTCTCCGGGCGGGTGAACATGCGCGCGACGGCGGCGGTCAGCAGCACGTCGCAGAGCGGGTACCCGATGGTGACGAAGCGGTCCAGCACAGGGGTGCCGTTGTCGGCCAGGGTGGGGCCGACCACGAACACCCAGTAGATCAGGCCGATCCCGGTGGAGACCACGGCCGCGTCGATCAGGCCGCCCCGATCGCGGTCCCGGTTGCCGCGGCTGAGCCGGATCATGCCGGGGACCAGCAGGAACGGGTACGCGCAGAGATACAGGGCGTCGGCCCATGACGGGTACGGGTACTCGCCGAGGCGCAGTTCGGTGATGTCGTACGTGATGTCGCCGGAGACCATCAGCGCCATGCCGGACGCGAACAGCAGCCACGGCCCGCGGTGCTCCGGCCGGTTCCGCAGGACGCCGAGGAACGCCATCAGGACCGAGGAGACCCCGATGGTGTTGACGTAGACCTTGGTCGGCGGCGTGTCGTCGGGCAGGAACGGGAAGCACAGCGCGGCGACGGCCGCCAGGACCAGCCACACCGCCCACAGCCGGGGCCGCTTGTTCCGCACGTCCTGTCATCGGTCCGGACGGGCCAGAAATTAGGCGGCGGCGCGTTCCACGATCGCCGCGGTGTCGGTTCCGGGCGGGAGGGTGCCGAACGTGTGACCCCAGTCCCCGTCGAGGCGGCTCGCGCAGAACGCGTCGGCGACGGCCGCCGGGGCGTGCCGGACGAGCAGGGACGCCTGGAGCATGAGCGCCATGCGCTCGACGAGCCTTCTCGCCCGTACCTCGAGATGGTCCTGGTCCTTGAACTGGATCTTGAGGTCCCGCACCGCGCCGGCGAGCCGCGGCGCGGAGCCGACCTCGGTGAAGAACGCCTCCAGGCTCTCCGGCGCCTTCTGGATCGCGCGCAGCACGTCGAGCGCCTGCACGTTGCCGGAGCCCTCCCAGATCGAGTTGAGCGGCGCGTCCCGGTAGAGGCGCGGCAGCCCGGAGTCCTCGACGTAGCCGTTGCCGCCGAGGCATTCGAGGGCCTCGCCGACGACGACCGGCTGCCGCTTGCAGACCCAGAACTTGCCGACCGGGATCGCCAGCCGCCGGAACGCCTGCTCGGCGGCGTCCCCCCGGACGGCCCGGTCGACCGCGCCGGCCAGCCGCATCGCGAGGACGGTCGCGGCCTCCGACTCCAGCGCGAGGTCGGCGAGCACGGCGCTCATCGCCGGCTTGGTGATCAGCGGCCCGCCGAACGCGGACCGGTGCCGCGCGTGGTGGATCGCCTGCACGAGCGCCGCGCGCATCCCGGACGCCGAGCCGATCACGCAGTCCAGGCGGGTCATCGACACCATCTCGATGATCGTCCGGACGCCCTGGCCCTCGGCGCCGACCAGCCAGGCGACGGTGTTCTCGAACTCCGGCTCGCTGGACGCGTTGCTCCGGTTGCCGAGCTTGTCCTTGAGACGCTGGATGCGGAACGTGTTGCGCTCGCCGCCCGGCAGCACCCGCGGGACCAGGAAGCACGACAGGCCGCCCGGGGCCTGCGCGAGCACCAGGAACAGGTCGCACATCGGCGCGCTGGTGAACCACTTGTGACCGGTGAGGCGCCAGGTCCCGTCCGGGCCGGGAACCGCCCTGGTCGTGTTGGCCCGGACGTCCGACCCGCCCTGCTTCTCGGTCATGCCCATGCCGGCGAGCAGCCCGGTCTTCGTGGCGGGCGTGCGCAGCCCCGGATCGTAGGAGCGGCTGGTGAGCAGCGGCTCGTGGGCCGCGGCCAGCGCGGGGTTGTTGCGCAGGGCCGGGACCACGGCGTACGTCATCGAGATCGGGCACGCGTGACCCGCCTCGGCCTGCGACCAGACGAAGAAGCCGGCGGCCCGGGCCACGTGCGCGCCCGGCCGCGGATCGGCCCACGCGGCCCCGGCCAGGCCCGCCTCGACGGCGACCCGCATCAGGGAGTGCCAGGACGGGTGGAAGTCGACCTCGTCGATCCGGTGACCGTACCGGTCATGGGTGAGCAGGCGCGGCTCGTTCCGGTTCGCCTCCTCGGCCCAGCGCTGGGTCTCCGCGCTGCCCGCACGCCGCCCCAGCTCGTGCAGGTCAGGGGCGGCCCAGCCGGCGCCCTCGCGCTCCAGCGCCGCGAGGAGCGCGGCGTCGGCGGCGACGTCGAATCCGATCAGCGGGGGCGCCTGATTGAACACCTCGTGGGTCACGCCGGAACCCTACTCCCCGGTAACCGCCGAGCGGGAGGGTCGCCTAGCACTGACCCTTGCTGTGCTCGCCCAGGCAGGGCTCGGTGCCGATCGCCTCGTTGACCCGCTCGCTGATCTGCCTGAGCTGCTTGTGCTGCGTCTTGGTGAGCGCGTCGATCAGCAGCCGGCGCACCTCGGCGACGTGCCCGGGCGCGGTGGCCACCACCTTGTCCCACCCGGCGTCGGTGAGCACCGCGAGGGTGTAGCGCCCGTCGGTCGGGTCGGGTGTGCGGTAGAGCCAACCCTTGGACTCCAGGCGGCGGGCGGTGTGCGAGAGCCGGGACAGCGAGCTGGCGCTGAACTCGGCGAGGTCGCTCATCCGGATCTTGCGGTCCGGTTTCATGGAGAGACCGGCGAGCACCTGGTACTCGAAGAACGAGAGGTCGGCGTTGCGCTGCAGGTCGGCGTCGAGTGCCGCCGGGAGCCTGACGAACATGCGGTGCAGGGCCAGCCAGGCGGCGCTCTCGTCGGCGTCCAGCCAGTGCGGCTCCTCGGTGTGCATGGCGACCACCTTAGCGTGGCGGGGCGACTTTCCGAGTGACCCATTCAACGTGAACCGTCAACTCATGCGACTTGACGGTTCAAGTCATGGGGGCCTACCTTGAGTTGACGGTTCAAGTCCGAATGCAACGGGAGCAGTACCGATGGCTATTCTTCGTATCGACGCCAGCATCCTCGGCCCGAACTCCGCGAGCAGCGCGCTCGCCGACATCGCCGAGGCCGCCTGGCTCGAGACCGCGCCGGACACCAAGATCGTCCGCCGGCACATCGGCAACGAGCCGCTGCCGTCCAACGCCTGGCAGCTGGCCGCCACCGCCGGCTGGGTCCCCGAGGCCGACCGCACCGACGCGCAGAAGCAGGCCGTCGCCCTGGCCGCCGAGCTCGCCGCCGAGCTGCGCGACGCCGACGGCGCGATCCTCGCCCTGCCGTTCTACAACTACGGCGTCTCGCAGCACGTCAAGACCTGGTTCGACCTGGCCATGGCCGGTGGCGAGAACGGCGAGAAGTACCTCGACGGCAAGCCGGTCATCGTCGTCACCACCCGCGGCGGGTCGTACGGCCCGGGCACCCCGCGCGAGGGCTGGGACCACAACACCGACTACCTCCGCCGCGTCGTCGGCGACATCTGGGGAGCCGACCTCATCGTGGTCGAGCGCGAGTTCACGCTGGTCGGCCAGAACCCGGCACTGGACCAGTTCGCCGACGTCGCTGCCGAGATGAAGGCCGCCGCCCACAAGGCCGCCGACGAGGCCGCTCGCCAGCACGCCGCCCGCTGACCCGGCGCCCGAGTCGTCCCCGCCATGCATCGTGGCGGGGACGCCGGGTATAGAGCCGCGGATGCGGCAGAACTCTCCCGGGGCACAGAACTCTCCCGGGTCACGGATCTCTCTCGGGGCCCGGATCTCTCTCGGGGTACGCACGACCCGAGCCGCCGTGGCCGCGGTGGCGTCGCTCGTGCCGTTCGGCGTGATCGCGGGGCTCGTGGTGGGCCGGGCCGGCGCGCTGCACGACTTGGACGAGCGCGTCGCCGACCGGCTGCACGAGTCGGCGTCAGCGCATCCGGGGCTGACCGACGCGATGCTGTGGTGGAGTCTGCTGCTGCATCCGAACACGTTCCGGCTCGCGGCGCTGGTGCTGGCGATCTGGCTCGCCCGGCGGCGGGAGACCATGCTCGCGTGGTGGGTGGTGGCGACGATGGCCGGCGGGGGAGTGCTCGGCGGGGTGCTGAAGCTGCTGTTCGGGGTGCACCGGCCGGACTTCCTGGACCCGGTGGCGCGGGCGACCGGCTACTCCTTCCCGTCCGGGCACGCACTGAACGCGGCCCTCGGCACCGCGGTGCTCCTGCTGGTGCTGCTGCCCCGCACCCGCGGGCGGATCACGCGCGCCGCCCTCGTCGCGGCGGGTGTGGTCGTGCCGCTGATCACGGCGTACGCGCGGGTTGTCCTCGGTGTTCACTGGATCAGTGACGTCGTGGCGGGGCTGCTGCTGGGGCTGGCCGTGCCCGCGATCACCGTGGCAGTGTTCCAAGGACGCCGCGTTCGGGTAGAGAGCGGCCGTGCCCACATTCGTTAAACAGGCGTTCACGCGCATCGTTCTCCCGGTTGCCGCGATCCTGGTGCTGATGATCGGGATCGGGCTGCTGGTCACGCACGTGTTCGAGCATGACTGGCCGTTCCGCGTCGAGGACGGCGTCAATCGGTACTTCGCCGGTCACCGGACCGGTGACGAGACCGAGGTGTCCTGGTGGTTCAGTTTCATCGGGAACACGTCGTCGGTCATCGTCGTGACCGCGGTGATGGCCGTCGTCCTCCGGCTGACCCTGCACCGCTGGCGGGAGTCGATCTTCCTGTGCCTCGTGGTGATCGCGCAGGCGCTGGTCTTCTTCTTCACCACGCTCGCCATCGACCGGCAGCGCCCGGACGTGCAGCGCCTCGACGCGTCCCCGCCCACGTCGAGCTTCCCGTCCGGGCACACCTCGGCGGCGTTCGCGCTCTACGTCGGACTCGCGGTGCTGCTGGCGTCCCTGGCCCGGCCGGGCTGGTTGAAGGCGCTGTGCTGGCTGCTCGTGCTGGTGCCGGTGGCCGTGGCGCTGGGCCGGCTCTACCGCGGCATGCACCACCCCAGCGACGTGGTGTCGTCCTTCCTCAACGGCACGCTCTGCCTGCTCGTGATGACGCGTGCGGTGCTGTCTCCCCGCAAGCCGTGGAGGGTCCGTAGGGTGGGCTCATGGTCCCCTTCGACTTCCCCGGTGAGTGTTCACCGAACGGGTACAGCAACGTCGTGACCATCGACTCGGGCGCCCGTCTGGTGTGGACGTCCGGGCAGGTCGCCGCCGGGCCGGACGGCGTGGTGCCGTCCGGCTGGGAGGAACAGACCCGCCAGGTGTTCCGCAATCTGGGCGCCGCGCTGGAGACAGCCGGGGCGAGCTGGGAGCACGTGGTGAAGCTGACGTTCTACGTGGTCGGCACCGACGAGCTGCCGGTGGTCCGGGCGGTGCGGGACGAGTTCGTGAACGTCGCCGCGCCGCCGACCAGCACCCTGATCCGGGTGGCCGGCCTGCTCCGCCCGGAGTTCCTCCTCGAGGTGGAAGCCGTCGCCGCCCTCTGACCCGCCCGGTGATCACCTCCGGCGCGATGCGTCTCGCGGTGACCGGCTGGGCCTCACGGTGGTCATCCGGCACGGATGACCACCGTGACGCCCAGCCCGGACCCGGAGTCGCGTGCCGGCCCGGACCGTGCTGGACCTCGCGCGAGGCCCGGCGGCCACCGGGCCGGGGCGGGGCACGGGGCGCGGTTGTCCGGCTGGTGCTCATGGTCGTTATTCGTGCCTCATAACGACCATGAGCACCAGCCGCGAGCGTGAGGCGCGCGGCGAGCCCGGCCCGGCGCGGACCTCGCGGGGGTTCACGCGCCGGGCGGTCGCACGACGTGAGGCGTTGCGGGGGTTCACGGGCGGGCGTTCGCCCGGGCGGGACCATTGCGCGGGTTTCTTGTGCTCTGACCGTGCCCCTCCAGGGAGGTCGCCCTGGAGGGCTTCGCGTTC
>NZ_BOMH01000002.1 GCF_016862095.1 Actinoplanes cyaneus | reverse complement strand
CGGCGGCCCGGACCACGGCGGACGTAGGACATGAAGATCTTGACGTTGATCTCCGGGCACGGGAAAGGCCGGCGTCTCACTGGAGACGCCGGCCGGTGAAAGGCTGCGGTGAAGCCGGGGCAGGTCGGAGGGCTGCCCCGGCTTCACCTCACCGCGTCAGGCCGCGACAGTAGCCTGGGCGGTGACCGGAACCGACCCTCCCGACAGGTGCCGTAGATATGCCGGCAGGGTCAGGAATTCCGGGCACGTCCGTTCGGTGAGCAGGACCGTGAGGAGCATGCGGGCCTGGCCGAAGAGCCGGGCCGCCTCCTCGTCCAGCGCACCGGTCTCGCTGAGGACGTCGAGCTCCTCGCGCAGCATCCGGGTGACCAGGGCGGCCGTGACCGGGACGCCGTAGTCGGTGGGGGTGCCCGACGAGATCCACTGCCAGAGCTGGGCGCGGCAGATCTCGGCGGTGGCGGCGTCCTCCATGAGGCCGCCGAGCGCGACGGCGCCGCGCCCGCCCAGCCACGACGCGATGTAGCGCAGGGCGACGCTGACGTTGGTGCGCAGCGCCACCTCGCTCACCGACACGTCGGCGGCCTTGACGTCGAGCAGGTCGGTGGCGCCGACCCGGACGTCGTCACGCTTGCGCACGATCTGGTGCGGCTCGTCGCCGAGCCACTGGTCGAACACCTCGCGGCACGTGTCGACCAGGCCCGGGTGCGCCACCCAGGAGCCGTCGAAGCCGTCGCCGACCTCGCGGCGTTTGTCCTGCCGGACCTGGTTGAGCGCGCGTTTCGCGGCGACCGGGTCACGGCTGGGGACGACCGCGGCCATCCCGCCGATCGCGTGCGCGCCGCGGCGGTGGCATGTCTTGACCAGCAGCTCGGTGTAGGCCCGCATGAACGGCGCGGTCATCGTGACCTGGGACCGCTCGGGCAGGACCACGTCCGGCCGGTTCTTGATCATGCTGAACAGGTAGTCCCAGCGGCCGGCGTTCAGGCCCGCCGAGTGCTCGCGCAGCTCGAAGAGGATCTCGTCCATCTCGAACGCCGCGTTGATCGTCTCGATCAGGACCGTGGCCCGGATCGTGCCGCGCGGGATGCCGAGCAGGTCCTGGGCGAAGACGAAGACGTCGTTCCAGAGGCGGGCCTCCAGGTGCGACTCCAGCTTCGGCAGGTAGAAGTACGGGCCGGAGCCGCGATCGATCTGCTTGCGGCCGCAGTGGAACAGGTACAGGCCGAAATCGAACAGCGACGCGGAGACCGCGCGCCCGCCGATCCGCAGGTGGCACTCCGGCAGGTGCCAGCCCCGCGGGCGCACCATGATCGTCGGCAGCCGCTCGCCGACCTGGTACTCACGGCCGTCCGGAGCGGTCCAGCCCAGCGTCCCGTCCAGCGCGTCCTTCAGGTTGACCTGGCCGAGAATCACGTTCTCCCAGGTGGGCGATGTGGAGTCCTCGAAGTCGGCCATCCAGACCCGGGCGCCCGAGTTCAGCGCGTTGATGGTCATCTTGCGCTCGGGCGGCCCGGTGATCTCCACCCGGCGGTCCATCAGGTCCGGTCGCGGCGGGGCGACCTGCCACGACCGGTCGTCCCGCACGTGCTGGGTGGAGGGCAGGAAGTCCAGGTCGGTGGTGCGGGTGGCGCGGCGGCGCCGGCGGCGCTCCAGCAACTGCACCCGGCGTGCGCCGAACTCCCGGTCGAGGGCCACCACGAACGCGACGGCCTCGGGGGTCAGGATCTCGGAGTATCGGTCGGCGGTGGTTCCGGTGATGGTGATCTCTTCGGCACCCATGATCAGATCTCCCTGCCCTGTCGGTGGATCAGAACTGCTCGGCCTCGGTGCTGCCGGACAGCGCCGTGGTGGACGAATCGGGGTTGAGGGCGGTGGAGACGGCGTCGAAGTAACCGGTGCCGACCTCGGCCTGGTGCTTGGTCGCGGTGTAGCCGTCGGCCTCGGCCGCGAACTCGGCCTCCTGCAGCTTCACGTACGCCGTCATGCCGGTCTCGGCGTAACCGCGGGCCAGCTCGAACATCGAGTGGTTGAGCGCGTGGAAGCCGGCCAGGGTGACGAACTGGAACTTGTAGCCCATCGCGCCGAGTTCCTTCTGGAAGCGGGCGATGTCGGCGTCGTCCAGGTTCTTCTTCCAGTTGAACGACGGCGAGCAGTTGTAGGAGAGCAGCTTGCCGGGGTGCACGGCGTGCACGGCCTCGGCGAACTTGCGGGCGAACTCCAGGTCCGGCTTGCCGGTCTCGACCCACAGCATGTCGGCGTACTCGGCGTAGGCGATGCCGCGGGCGATCGCCGCGTCGTCACCCGGGCGGACCCGGAAGAAGCCCTCGGCGGTGCGCTCGCCGGTCAGGAACGGCTGGTCGCGCTCGTCCACGTCGGTGGTGAGCAGGTCCGCGGCCAGGGCGTCGGTGCGGGCGATGACCAGCGTCGGCACGCCGGCCACGTCGGCCGCCAGGCGGGCCGCGTTCAGGGTGCGGATGTGCTGCTGGGTCGGGATGAGGACCTTCCCGCCCAGGTGGCCGCACTTCTTCTCGCTGGCGAGCTGGTCCTCCCAGTGCACGCCCGCCGCGCCGGCCGCGATCATGGCCTTCATCAGCTCGAACGCGTTGAGCGGGCCACCGAAGCCGGCCTCCGCGTCGGCGACGATCGGGGCGAACCAGTCGCGCTCGTACTTACCGTTCGAGGTGTCGATCTGGTCGGCGCGCAGCAGCGCGTTGTTGATCCGCCGGACCACCGCGGGAACCGAGTTCGCCGGGTAGAGCGACTGGTCGGGGTAGGTGTGCCCGGAGAGGTTCGCGTCCGCCGCAACCTGCCAGCCGGACAGGTAGATCGCCTTCAGGCCGGCGCGCACCATCTGGGTCGCCTGGCCACCGGTGAGGGAACCGAGGGCGTTGATGTAGTCCTCGGTGTGCAGCAGCTCCCACAGTCTCGCGGCGCCGCGCTCGGCCAGCGTGTGGCGCTCCTGCAGGGTGCCCCGCAGCCGGACGACGTCCTCCGCGGTGTAGGTGCGCTTCACACCCGCCCAACGGGGGTCGCTGGCCCACGCCTGAGTGAGGTCCGCAGCGGTACCGCCCCTGGTTTCGGCAAGCTCAGTCATCGGTGATCCCTTTCGTACCCTGTCGCGTCTTCCGTTTGGAAGAACTTCACTCTCACGGATCCCACCAGCCCCTCTGAAGACCTTTGTGAGAAGAAGAAGTGCGAAAATTCTGTTAGCGTGAAACCCGTGACGGCTTCATCTTCGGACTCTGTCGACCTTGTGACCCTCGGTCAGCGTCTGCGGCATTTGCGACGTGTCAAAGGCATGACCCTCGACCAGCTCAGCGAGGCGGTCGGCCGGGCGCCGTCCCAGCTCTCCCTGATCGAGAACGGCAAGCGGGAACCCAAGCTCTCGGTCCTGCAGGCGATCGCGGGCGCGCTCGACGTGACGATGCAGGACCTGCTGCGGGCCGAGGCGCCGTCGCGGCGGGCCGCGCAGGAGATCGAGCTGACCCACCTGCAGAAGAACCCGGCTTATTCCGCTCTCGGGTTGCCCGTCGTCAAGGGCGGGCGGCGGCTGCCGGCGGACGCGCTGGAGTCGCTGATCGGGCTGCACCGCGAGCTGAACCGCGTGCTGACCGAGCAGAGCGCCACCCCCGAGGTGGCCCGGCGCGCCAACGCACAACTGCGGGCTGACATGCGTAAACGCAACAACTACTTCGCCGAGATCGAAGCCGCGGCCAACAAGATCCTGCTGTCCGTACGGCACCCGACCGGCCCGCTGTCACAGCGCGGGATCCTCGACATCGCCGCTCAGGTCGGGTTCACCCTGCACTACGTGAACGACCTGCCCAGCTCGACCCGCTCCGTCACCGACCTGAAGAACCGCAGAATTTACCTGCCGCAGGTGGCCAGCGGGAAGGGACACGACCCGCGCGGCGTCGTGCTGCAGACCCTCGGACACTTCGTGCTCGGGCACAACGATCCCGCCGACTACGGGGACTTCCTGCGGCAGCGCGTCGAGGTCAACTACTTCGCGGCGGCGCTGCTGATGCCGGAAAAGTTCGCCGTGGACTTCCTGACCGCTGCCAAGGCCGACCGGGCCCTCGCGATCGACGACTTCCGGGACGCGTTCGGGGTGTCGTACGAGACGGCGGCCCACCGGTTCACCAACCTGGCCACCCAGCACTTCGGGATCCCGGTGCACTTCGCGCGGGTGCACGAGAGCGGCATCGTCTACAAGGCGTACGAGAACGACAACGTGCGCTTCCCTTCCGACGTGACCGGGGCGATCGAGGGGCAGCCGGTCTGCCGCAAGTGGGCGTCGCGGACGGTGTTCGAGGCGGAGGACCCGTACTCGTCGTTCTACCAGTTCACCGACACGACGGCGGGGACGTACTGGTGCACGGTCCACGTCGAGTCGACCCGGTCCGGGGAGTTCTCGGTGACGGTCGGGACGCCGTACGAGCATGCCCGCTGGTTCCGGGGCGGCGACGTCTCCGGGCGAACCGTCTCGCACTGCCCCGACCCCGACTGCTGCCGGCGTCCCCCGGCGCAGCTCGTGGACCGGTGGGCGGGCAACGCCTGGCCGTCGGCGCGGGTGCACTCCCACCTGCTCGCGGCGTTGCCGCCGGGCACGTTCCCGGGCGTCGACAACCGGGACGTGTACGACTTCCTGGAGCGCCGCGCCTGATCCGGGCCGGCGTCGGGCCGGCCGCCACCGTGGTTTCGGTCACCGCGCGCATGGCCCACACACGGACGCGCCGGAGACCCCCACTGGTTCGAGGGCCTCCGGCGAGGCGGTTCCGTGCGGTGGATCAGGATCCGCGAAGGATCAGGTTGCCGTTGTCCGCGGCGCCGCTCATTTCGCTGGCGCGTTTTGCGGCGCCGCATTTCCCGCGGCTTTGTCCGCTGGTGTTTCGTTCAAGCCCAAACCGCGCAGGATGTTATCGCGGTTCGCGTTTCCGCGCAGCGCGGTCAAGGATTTCAAGCGGCCCAGCAAAGTCGTGGAAGATGCGGGGCATTTCAAGTCTTGAATCGCCGACAGGGTCTTCTCGAACCGTTGGATGCGGCTTTCGAGGTCCGTTCCACTCGGGAGGTTCGCGTTCTTGAGCGCTACCTGCGCGTTCACCTGGGCTTGAGTGGGTGGGCAGCGACCGGGAACGTTCACCCCGGTAGGGCCGACGCGGTCGGCCGTCGCGTTCGGATTGCCCGGGCTGAAACCCAGCGCCGGCACCAGAGCGTTGATGTTGCCGGCGCTGGCTCCGGCGTTGCCCTGGCCCGCGTCGGCTCCGGGTTGGACGGCGGCCTGGCCCATCCCCGTGCCGACCGCGAGCGCCGAGCCGAGCAGTGCTGCGGCGGCACCTCCAATCACCAGCTTGCGCGTCCGGCTGCTGACTCCGCGTCGATACATGCACGGCTCCTCTTCGTTTCGGTACTGCTTGTGCCGAGAGATACGAGCGATGATGTGGCAGCAGTTCATGACGCTGAGCAAGCGTTCCTTAAAGTTTCTTTAAAGAGACTCCCGGGGCGTGCAGCCGCCAGCATCGTCGCGCCCACGTCCACGGGCACCCGGCCGCGGGTCAGCAGCGAGCCCGCCACCATCACCGTGACCGCGAGCGGCACCGTTCACACGGCCGGCATCGCTCGCTCAGCGGCAGACGAGGACCCACGACCGCCCGCTCGGATCTGCGGCATGTGAGTACGGTTGTCCCGCCTGCTCACTTCCTTCGTACCCGGAGGAACGGCAGAATGCGGGAATGGTTGAAATCCGCCTGTTCCGAGCCGGCGACAGTGCCGCCGTCAGCGACGTCATAGTGCGATGCCTGCAGGAGGTCAACAGTCGCGATTACTCGGAAGCGATCATCGCGCGTATGTCTGCGCACTTCTCCGCCGAGCGGATAGAGCAACTTGCCGAGGAGCGACAGATGTTCGTTGCCGTTGACAAGGGCGCTGTTGTCGGCACGGTCTCCCGTGACGGCAACAAGGTTTTCACGATGTTCGTCCAGCCGCGGATGATCGGCCACGGCGTGGGGCGGCGCCTCATGCAGCACATTGAGGCGCTGGCTGTGGAGAATGGATACGACTACATGGAAACCGGCGCAAGCATCACCGCGCACGGGTTCTACCAGCGATTGGGATATGTGGACGTACGCACGAGCGAGACTGAATTCGGCTTCAACTACGTTTTACGGAAGCCACTCGACTCGACACAAGCGTGAACCGATCGGCGTAGCGGCCGAGATCGGTCATCACTTGCGCCGGAAGTAAATGGGCATCACCGAACCTTCACCTGGCTTCACCGCACTCACATCGGCATGACCGGGAGCCGGCCACGGCACGGTCGCCCATGGGGCGTGACGGTGTTCCGAGGCCTGGAGTCGGTGGTGTGATCCGGCCGCCGACAAGAAGACTCGAGCAGGTGAGCGAGCTTTGTCGCGGGGTGGAGCCGGCCGGCCTGACGGAAAGTCCGCTCGAACGGTGGAGCCAGCCGGCGGAGCGGGTCAATAGGCGGCGAGCAACTGCTCGAGCAGCGCGGCGGTCGCCTCGCCGATCGAGGTCCGGGTCACGACGCTGAAGTCCCAGGTGATGCGCTCGGTCAGCGGGACGACCGCGACGCCCTCGCTGGGCGGGATCAGCAGCTCGGGAAGCAGCGCGATGCCCAGGCCGTTCGCGACGAAGACCGGGATCGCGCTGGTCTCGGTCGCCTCGGCCCGGACGTCGCGCACGATCCCGCGGGCGCCGAGCGCGGCGTCGAGGACGTCCCGGTTGCCGAAACCGGCCGGCGCGTCCACGAAGTGCTCGTCCGCGAGGTCCGCCAGCGTTATCGACGCGCGTGAGGCCAGCTCGTGGCCGACCGGGAGGACGGCCGCGTAGGGAGTGGTGGCCAGCCGGTGCACGGCGAGGCCCGGGGCGGTGGCCGCCGGGAGCCCGTACAGGCTGAGGTCGAGCCGCCCCCGCCGCACGGCGTCGGCGAGCTCCGCCGAGCCGGACGGGGAGGCGCGCAGGTGCAGGTCGACGAGCGGGTGGTCGCGGTGGAAGGCGCCGATGACGCGCGGGATCGCGAGGTAGCTGACGCTGGAGAACACCCCGATGCGCAGCTCGCCCCGCAGTTCGCCGCGCGGGTCGGCTGCCGTGCGGGCACGGGCCTCGGCGTCGGCGAGCGCTCGGAGCGCGGGGAGCACCGCCTCCCCGGCGGGGGTGATCCGCACCCCGCGCTGGTCCCGCTCGAAGAGGGCGGTGCCGAGGTCCCGCTCCAGGGCGCGAACACCGGCGGAGACGGTCGACTGCGCCGCGTAGACCCGCTGCGCCGCGCGGGTGAAGCTCAGCTCGTCGGCGACCGCGATCGCGTACTGGATCAGTCGGGTTTCCATCGTTTCGCCTGCCGCTCCATCGTTCCGGTCGATGACAGTGAACAAGAGTATGCGTTGGACACGATGACAGCGGGCCGCCGAGCATGCAGTAGTGACCACCACCGCGGCTCCGGCCGAACCTTCAGCCACTCGACGACTCCCGCACGGGGCGGGGTTCCGGATCATCGCGCTCGCCTTCGGCACCGAGCTGGCGTTCTGCGCCGTCCCGACCCCGCTCTACGCGATCTACCAGCAGCGTGACGGCTTCCCGACGATCGTTCTCACGGTCATCTTCGCGGCGTACGCGGTCGGGGTCATGCTGAGTCTGTATCTCGCGGGCCATGTCTCCGACCGGCTCGGGCGCCGGCGGGTGATCCTGGGCTCGCTCCTGCTCAACCTGGTGGCCGCGCTCCTCTTCCTGGTCCGTGACGACGTCGCCGGGCTCATCGTGGCCCGCTTCGTCAGCGGGCTCGGGGTCGGCGTTCTCACCGCGACGGCGACCGCGTACCTCGCCGAGCTGGGTGCCGCGGCCGGTCACGCCCGAGGCCGCGTCACGCTGGTGTCGACCTTCGCGAACCTCGGCGGCATCGGCCTCGGCCCGCTGATCGGCGGGTTCGCCGCGACCTGGTCCCCGCGACCGCTCGTCACGCCCTACGTGGCCTTCGCCGTCCTGCTGGCCGTCGAGGGGATCCTGGTCGCGTTCGTCCCCGAGACGGTCGAGCGCCGTGCGGAGCGGCACGCCTACCGGCCGCAGCGCGTCGCGGTGCCGGCGGCGGGGCGGGGCACGTTCTGGGCGGCCGCGGCGGCGGCGTTCGGGGCGTTCGCGGTCTTCGGCACGTTCATGGGGCTGTCCTCGACCTTCCTCGTCGGTCTCCTGGGGCGGCACTCGCACCTGCTCGCCGGCCTGGCGCCGTTCGTCGTCTTCATGGCGGCGGCCCTCGCGCAGGTCGTCACCGCGCGGATGGCGACGCGCCCCCAGATCGGGTATGCCATCGGGCTGGCCACGCTCGGGCTCGGGCTCATCGGGGTCGCCGCCGTCGTCGCCTCGCTTCCCCTGTTCCTCGCCGGCGGCGGGGTGGCGGGCGCGGGGATCGGCATCCTGTTCCGGGCCGCCCTCGGCACCGTCGCCGCGGTCGCCGACGCGGAGCGGCGAGGCGAGGCGCTGGCCGGAGTCTTCCTCGTCGCCTACGCCGGCATGACCGTCCCGCCGCTGCTCACCGCCGCCGCGCTCAGGGTCTGGCCCACCGTCGCCGTGCTGGTCGGCCTGGTCACGTCCGCCGCGATCCTGGTCGCCGTCTCCGGCTCCCGGATGCTTCGCCGCTGAACAACCAGGGCGGAGTCTGAGAGTTCTCCAAGCATGGCCGGGTTTTACCGGGGAGCCGCCATAGGGTTCGGGCATGCGGCGGCTGTTGGTTGTGGACGATGAGGCGACCGTGCGCGAGTTGCTCTCCGAGGCGCTGCGCTTCGCCGGGTTCGCGGTGAGCTCCGCGGCGACCGGGGCCGAGGCGGTCGCGGCCGCGGTCCGGGAGCCGCCCGACCTCGTCGTGCTGGACGTGATGCTGCCCGGGATGGACGGGTTCGAGGTGCTCCGGCGGCTCCGGGCTGCCGGGGTGCGCGTTCCGGTGCTCTTCCTCAGCGCCAAGGACGCCCCGGACGACAAGATCGCCGGGCTGACGGTGGGTGGCGACGACTACGTGACCAAGCCGTTCCACCTGCGGGAGCTGATCGCGCGGATCACGGCGGTGCTGCGCCGGTCCGGGGACGGCGCGCTGGTCGTCGGCGATCTCACGCTCGACCCGGACACCCAGGACGTGAGCCGGGGCGGGCAGCCGGTGCGGTTGTCGCCGACCGAGTTCCGGCTGCTGAAGTTCCTGATGACCAACGCCGGTCAGGTGGTGTCCAAGGCAGAGATCCTCGCCGGGGTCTGGCGGTACGACTTCGCCGGGGACACCAGCATCGTGGACACCTACATGTCCTATCTGCGGCGCAAGGTGGACACCGCCGAGCCGAAGCTGATCCAGACCCGGCGCGGGGCGGGATACGTGCTGCGAGGGCCGCGCCCGTGAGGTTCCGGGGCTCGCTGCGGGTGCGGCTGCTGGTGGTGGCGCTGGGGTTGCTGACGGTCGGGATCCTGATCAGCGATGTGCTGGTGCTGCGCGAGCTGCGGGTGCATCTGGTCGATCGGGTGGATCGCCAGGTCTCCGCGTTCGGGCAGCTCATGGCCCGGTTGAACCCGCAGTTGCTGAGCCGGTCGGATGCCGAGCGCGGTGATCAGCTGCTCGGCGGGCTGGATCTGATCGACGATCTCGCGGTGACCTACCTCGACGAGTCGGGGCGGGTCGCCGGCGCGGCGGAGGCGGGACGGTCGGGGAGCACGCCACCGCCGGCCGCGGCCTTGCGTGACCGGAGCGGCGCGCCGGTGTTCGGCGCCACGGGCCAGGACGGCTCGGCCTGGCGCCTGGCGGTGCTGCCCCGGGCCGGCGGCGGCGTCGTGGTGGTGGGCGCCTCGCTCGCGGCCGTCGACGACATCCTCACCCGGCTGCTGGTGTTCTGTGCGCTGACCGAGGCGGCGCTGGTCGTCGTGCTCGGGGCGGCCGGGTGGTTCGGGGTGCCGGCGGCGCTGCGGCCGCTGCGGGCCATCGAGCGGACCGCGGCCGCGATCGCCGCCGGTGACCTGCAGCGGCGGGTGCCGGTGAGAGGGCCGCCGGGCAGCGAGGTGGCACGGCTGACCGCGGTGCTCAACGACATGCTGGCGCAGATCGAGCGGGCGTTCGGGGCGCGGGCGGCGTCCGAGGCGCGGATGCGGCGGTTCGTCGCGGATGTGGGGCATGAACTGCGGACCCCGCTGTTCGGGATCGCCGGGTCGGCGGAGCTGCACCTGATGCGCGAGTCGTCCTCGCCCGGGGAGATCGACCGGACCATGCGGCGGATCGACACCGAGGCACGGCGGCTGACCCGGCTGGTGGAGGACCTGTTGCTGCTGGCCCGGCTGGACGAGCCGGCCGCCGGGCCGGTGCTGGACCGCGAGCCGATGGATCTGCGGACGCTGGCCGCCGACGCCCGGGACCAGCTGGAAGCGCTGGAGCCGGGTCGGGCGGTGACGCTGACCGGGGTCGGCGGCGCCGGGCCACCGGGGGCGGCGCCGGTGCTCGGGGACGAGGCGCGGCTGCGGCAGGTCGTCGTCAACCTGGTGGGCAACGTCCACGCCCACACGCCGGCGGACGGGCCGGTGCGGATCGGGGTGGGGTGTGCCGGGGGCCGGGCGATTCTGGAGATCGCGGACAGTGGGCCCGGGGTTCCGGAGGCGGAGCGGGAGCGGATCTTCGAGCGGTTCCATCGGGGGGAGTCCTCGCGCGCCCGCAGCGGTGCGGGCGGGTCGGGGCTGGGGCTCTCCATCGTGCGGTCGCTGGTCGTCGCGCACGGTGGCGACGCCGAGGTGCGGGACGCGGCCGGCGGCGGCGCCCTGTTCCGGGTGTCGCTGCCGGCGCACTCAGAGCACGCTCAGGGAGTCTGCGGGAACGGTCAGGACGACCGGGCACCGTCGGTTCATGCTGGAGATCCAGGAGCTGACCAAGAGGTACGGCGAGACCGTCGCGGTTGACGGTCTGACATGCACGTTCGAGCCGGGGCGGGTGACCGGGTTCCTCGGTCCGAACGGCGCGGGCAAGACCACCACGATGCTGGTCGCGCTCGCGTTGCAGCGGGCCACCGCCGGGCGGGTACGGGTGAACGGCCGCGACTTCGCGGGTTGCGCGTCGCCGATGCGGGAGGTCGGGGCTCTGCTGGACGCGCAGGCGGTGCATCCGAACCGGTCGGCGCGGGCGCATCTGAGCGCGCTGGCGGCGAGCAACCGGCTGCCACGGCAACGGGTCGCGGAGGTGCTCGACCGGGTGGGGCTCGCCGAGGTGGCCGGGCGGCGGGCCGGGACGTACTCGCTCGGCATGAAGCAGCGGCTCGGGATCGCCGCGGCGCTGCTCGGGGATCCGGGAGTGCTGCTGCTGGACGAGCCGATCAACGGGCTGGACCCGACCGGTATCGCCTGGGCGCGCGGGCTGATGCGGGAGCTGGCGGGGGAGGGCCGGACGGTGGTGCTGTCCAGCCATCTGATGAGCGAGATGGAGCTGACCGCGGATCACCTCGTCGTGATCGGCCGGGGGAGGTTGATCGCGGACACGTCGCTGGCGGCGTTCCTGGACGGGGCCTCGCCGGCCGAGCTGCTGGTCCGGGTCGACGCCGTGGGCTTCGCGCGGGCGCTGCGGGCGGCCGGGGCCGTGGTCCGGGAGCGGCCGGACGGGGCGCTGCTGGTCGGCGGCCTGGAAGCGGCCGCGGTCGGGCGGATCGCGCTGGCCGAGCAGGTTGTGATCACCGAGCTCAGCTCGCGGCGCGGGTCGCTGGAGGACGTGTTCATGTCGGCCACCGCGGACGCGGTCGAGTACGGGAGCCCGCGATGATCAGGTCGGAGTGGATCAAGATGCGGTCGTTGCGGTCGCCGGTCTGGTGCCTGATCACGTTGCTCGGGGTGACCGTGCTGTTCGGGTGGATGATCGCGACGGCGCAAGCTCGGCAGTGGGACGGCGCGCAACCGTGGGACCCGGTCCGGGCCGGTCTCACCGGGGTGATCGTCGCCCAGATCGCGGCGGCGGTGTTCGGGGTGCTGGCGTTCACGACCGAGTCGCTGCGGGTCACCGTGGCCGCCGCACCGCGCCGCGCCCGGATGCTGGCCGCGAAAGCGCTGCTGGTCGCCGGGTTCGTGCTGGTCACCGGGGTGGTGGCAGCGCTGTTCGCCTTCCTGGCCGGGCAGGCGGCCATCGCGGGTCAGGGTGTCCCGCACGCCTCGCTGGGCGATCCCGGGGCCTTGCGGGCGGTGGCGGGCGCCGGGCTGTACCTGAGCGCGGCGGGGCTGCTCGGGCTGGCTGCCGGGGTGCTGACGCGGTCCACGGCGGCGGCCGTGACCAGCGTGATCGTCGGCGGCCTGCTGGTTCCGGTGTTCGCGAACGCCATGCCGGAGGTGCTGGCGCGGTTCGTCATCGGGTACTGGCCCACGGCGGCGGGGCTGCGGATCCTGGCGACGACGCGGGACCCGGCGATGCTAGATCCCTGGCCCGGGTTCGCCGTCCTGGCGGCGGCCACCGGGGCTCTGCTGGTCGCGGCGTTCGTGACCTTCCGGCGGCGGGACATCTGAGACGGTGACGCGGGTCGGGGCGGTCGGTTTCACGACGTACGGGAAAGGGCTTTTGATCGGGTTTGGGTCTTGCCCTAAAGAATCCTTAACAGTCTTTACTGTTAAGTGGATTTCATTTACGTTGATGAACACGTCGTCCCCCGTTCTCAGCAAGGAGCGCCTGATGAGACGTCGTTTCTCCCTACCCGCGCTGACCGTCGCGGCGGTCCTCGGATCGCTGTTCGTGGCCGCTTCCCCGGCGTTCGCGCACGGCTACATCTCCTCCCCGCCCAGCCGTCAGGCGAACTGTGCCAGTGGCGCGGTCGCGAACTGCGGCGACATCGTCTACGAACCCCAGAGCGTCGAAGCCCCGAAGGGGTCCACGCAGTGCAACGGAGGCGGCAGCCGTTTCACTGTGCTCACCGACAACAGCAGGAACTGGCCGGCGGCGAGTGTCGGTCAGACGGTCACCTTCAACTGGGTGCTGACCGCGCGGCACTCGACCGCGACCTGGGAGTACTTCATCGGCAACACGCTGCTGGCGTCGTTCAACGACGGCGGGGCGCAGCCGGGCGCGACCAAGTCGCACACGGTCAGCATGCGCGGGTTCAGCGGGCGGCAGACCGTGCTTGCCCGGTGGAACATCGCGGACACGGTCAACGCGTTCTACTCCTGTGTGGACCTGAACATCGGCGGCGGATCGACACCGGCGCCCACCCCCACCGTGACGGCCTCGCCCACGCCGACCGCCACGCCGACGACGCCGCCGCCGACCTCGGGAAGCACGACGTGGGCGGCGGGGACGACCTACCAGCCGGGCGACGTGGTCACCTACGCCGGCCGGTCGTACCGGTGCCGGCAGACGCACACCGCACTGAACGGGTGGGAGCCGCCGAACGTGCCGGCCCTGTGGACCGCGCTGTAGTCATGACCTTCCTCGGGAATCGGGGCGGTCCGGTCCGCCGGGCCGCCCTGGCCGGGCTCCTGATCCTGCTCGCGGCGGCCGGCTGTTCCGCCCCGGCGGAGAAAGCGCCGGAGACCACGGCGGTGAACTCCGTTCCTGCGGTGAACGAGGTCGACATCATGTTCCTGCAGATGGGGCTCGCGCAGATCGCCGAGGGGCAGGAACTGGTCACCCTCGCCTCGGCGCGCGCCGGCGACCCGCAGATCCGGGCGATCGCCGACGAGTTGCACGGTCAATGGGCGAGCGAGAGCGGCACCATGGAACGCTGGCTGCTCGGCTGGGCGAAACCGGTCACGGCCGACCCGTCGGCGGGGGCGCACGCGGGCCACGGGGACCTGCACGCGCTGCGCGACACGGATCGCCGGGAGCTTGCCGCCGCGCAGGGGGCGGACTTCGACCGTACGCTCATCAGCCTTTTGCTCGGGAATCTCCACAACGGCATGGAGACGCTGCGGATGGAGTCCGGGTCCGGGTCGTACCCGCCGGCGAGAAAGCTTGCCACGAGGATGATCGAAACGCGCCAGGCTCAGATCCAGCGGCTGCTCCGGCTGGCCGCCGGCGGATAGGGTCGGCGGCATGCCTGAGTTGATCCGCCCCACCGTGCGGCTCCGGGAGAGCTGGCTCGCCTCGCGCGACGAATGGGGCACCGGTGTCCATCAGGACGGCGCCGGCCTGCGGCCCGGTCTCGAGCTGGACACGCCCGAGGGCTTCGCCGCGTGGGTGGACGGGCTGCTCGCCGCCGAGAACCACGCGCTGCCGGTGCCCGAGGGCTGGGTGCACTGCACGTTCCGGTGGATCGTCGAGGGGGATCGCTACCTGGGCGCGGTCGGGCTGCGGCACGAGCTCAACGACTTCCTGCTGCGGGCCGGCGGGCACATCGGCTACGGCGTGCGACCCTCGGCGCGGCGCCGCGGGCTCGCCTCGTTCGCGCTCGGCGAGATGCTCGGCGAGGCGCGGCGGCTGGGGCTCGGCCGCGTGCTGATCACCTGCAACGTCGACAACGTGGGGTCGGCGCGCACGATCGAGAACGCCGGCGGCGTCCTGGAGGACATCCGGGACACCGAGATCGGCACGATCAAGCGTTACTGGATCACCCTTTGAGAGCCGATTCGTCCGTACGCTGTCAGCCGGTTCCCGTGGGTCAGCGGCAGGTCAAAGGGTTGGGCGGGAGCTGGGTCACGGCTTCGCGCAACGTGCGCACGAGGGCCAGGGCCAGGGCGGACGGGCGGCGCTTCGGGGTGACGACGCCGATGTGGCGGCACGGGCCGGGCGGCCGCATCGGGACCGCGGCCAGCCCGGTCGGGTCGGCCGTCACCGCGACCTCCGGGATCGAGCTGATGCCGACGCCGGCGCGGACCAGCGACTGCGCGAACTGGTAATCCGTCCCGCGGCAGGCGACGCGCAACTCGACGCCGGCCAGCGCCGCGTAGTGCTCGATCATGTCGCTCTGGCCGGCGCAGCCGTGCACCCAGCGCTCGTCGGCGAGCTCCGCGATGCCCAGCGACGAGGAGCCGGCGAGCCGGTGATCGGCGGGCATCACGATAAACATCGGGTCGTCCAGGATCGGCGTCCACACCAGACCCGAACGGTCACCCTCGGTGATCGGGGGCGGGCCGGTGAAGTGGTACGCCAGGGCCAGCTCGGCGGCGCCCGACCGGACCAGTGGCAGGCTCTGCTCCGGCTCGCTCTCGATCACGGTCAGCTCGACACCCGGGTGCGCCGCGGTGAAGCTGGTCAGCGCGGCCGGCAGCAGCCGCTGGCCGCCACTGGTGAACGTCGCCACGGTCAGCACCCCGGTCCGGGCCGTCGCCAGCCGGTCGATCTCGCGCTGGGCGGTGAGCAGCTCGGCGCTGATCGCCTCGGCGGCGTCGATCAGGACCAGGCCCGCCTCGGTCAGCTCCACGCCGCGGGTGCTGCGCCGGACCACGGGCGTGCCCAGGCTCCGCTCCAGAGCGCTGATCTGCTGACTGACCGCGGACGGCGTGAGCCGCAGCTCAGCGGCCGCCCGGTTGAAGCTCCCGTGCCGGGCGACGTACGAGAGGACCTGCAACCGCCGTGAGTCGATCATCAGTTTTCCTTAGTACGTCTTCGCCAAGTCACCACTACCGCTAACTACCGTACGGGGGAAGGCTGGTCCACGTGAATCGTCCTGCCTGGCTTCTCTTCGTGCTCGTGTCCGTGCTGTGGGGCATCCCGTACTTCCTGATCAAGATCGCGATCGACGACCTGTCGCCGCTGCTCGTCGTGGCCGGCCGGTGTGCGATCGGCGCCGCGGCCCTGGTGCCGGTCGCCCTGCTCCGCGGAAGCCTCGGCGCTCTGCGCGGGCGGCTCGGTCCGGTCGCCGGGCTCGCGGCCGTGCACATCGTCGGGCCCTTCCTGCTGATCACGTACGGTGAGACGCACATCAGCTCGTCGCTGACCGGGATCCTGATCGCGATCGAGCCGGTGGTGATCGCACTGCTGATGGCGAACGCCGAGCCGATCACCGGGATCCGGGTCGCCGGTCTCGTCGCCGGGTTCCTCGGAGTGGTGGTGCTCGTCGGGCTGGACGTCTCCGGCGACAGCTGGGGGCTGATCGGCGCGGGGATGGTGCTGCTCGCGGCGCTCTCCTACGCCTACGCGACGAAGCTGGTGCAGCAGCGGCTCTCGGACGTGCCGCCGGACGCGCTGACCGCGGCGACCACCACGATCAGCACGGTGGTGCTGCTCCCGTTCGCGGTGTTCCGGCTGCCGTCCCCGGGCGCCGTCGGCGCGGACTCCTGGCTGGCCCTCGCCGGGCTCGGCCTGCTCTGCACGGCGCTGGCGTTGCTGGCGTTCTACCGGCTGATCGCGCTGGCCGGGTCGAACAAGGCCGGCCTGGTCACCTACGTGAACCCGGTCGTGGCGGCGCTGCTCGGGGTGACGCTGCTCCAGGAGCCGGTCGGGGTGGGCACGGTTGCCGGCTTCCTCCTGATCGTCGCCGGTTGCTGGCTGTCGACCCGTCCCACCCGTACCCCGTCCGAAGCCCTCGCCCCCGTAACCTGATCAACCACCCCACCACCACCCCACCCGCCGCGCCCGCCCGCTCCGACGTCCGCCGCCCCGCTGGCCACGCCCGCCGTGGCCCGCTCGCGACGTCCGCTGTGGTCCGGGTTGCGGCGCGGGCAAGGCCCCAGCTGGTTCTCATGGGCGTTATGAGGCACGAATAACGCCCATGAGAACCAGCTGACAACCGTGACCGCGTCACTGCGGGGACCCACCGCGGCTTGGCGTCCGGCCGGGCCCACGCGAGGCCGGCGCACGGCAGGCACGCGGCGCGGGCGAGGCTCCGGCTGGTTCTCATGGGCGTTATGAGGGACGAATAACGCCCATGAGAACCAGCCGGGCGGGGGAGCGCGGCAGGGCCCGGACCGACAGCCTCGCCGCGGGCCCCGGCGGCGGGACGCTGCGGCCGGATTCAGCTGACCAGGCGGCGTTCCCAGGCCCAGGCGGCGACCTCGACGCGGTTGCGGAGACTGATCTTGGATTGGACGCTGCCGAGATGGGTCTTGACCGTGCCGACCGAGATGAACAGCTCGGCGGCGATCTCCGCGTTCGTGCGTCCGCGAGCGATCAGCCGCACGACCTCCAACTCGCGCGGGGAGAGCCCGCCGTCGTCGCCGGTCGGCGCGGGCTGGGACAGATGCTCCAGCAACCGGACGGTGATCGACGGGCTGATCAGGGCGTCCCCGGAGTACGCCGCGCGGACCGCCTCGACCAGCAGCGCCGGGCCGGAGTCCTTGAGCAGGAAGCCGGCGGCGCCGTTGCGCAGCGCCTGGTGCACGTATTCGTCCAGGTCGAACGTGGTGACCACGACGACCTTGATCGGGTCGGTGACGCCGGGGCCGGCGAGCAGGCGCAGCGCCTGGAGGCCGTCCATCTTCGGCATGCGGATGTCGAAGAGCGCCACGTCGGGGCGCAGGCGCCGGGCGGCTTCGACGGCTTCGACGCCGTCCGCCGCCTCGCCGACGACCTCCATGTCCGGCTGCGCGCCGATGATCATGCCGAAGCCGGTGCGGACCATTGCCTGATCGTCGGCGACGAGCACGCGTATCACGGTGGGTGACTCCTAGGAGAGGGGGAACACGGCGTCGACGACCCAGCCGCCGTCGACGCCCGGCCCGGAGCTGATCCGGCCGCCGGCGGCGCGGACCCGTTCGGTGAGGCCGACCAGACCGTACCCCGGGCGGTCCAGCGACGGACGCGGCGCCGGGCCGTCGTTGGCGACCCGGATGAGCAGCTGATCCCGGGCGTGGCGCACCCAGATGTCGACGGCAGTGGCCTGCGGCGCGTGCTGGCGGACGTTGGTCAGCGCCTCCATCACCACCCGGAACGCCGAGGTGGAGATCTCGACGGGCAGCCCGTGCGGGTCGCCCTCCAGGTGCAGCCGGGCCGGTGGCCCCCCGGCGGCGGTGAACTGCTCGGCGAGCGGGACCAGCTCGGGCACGCCGGAGACCGGGGCGAGCGGCGCGTCCGGGCTCGACTGCGGGTCGCGCAGCACGCCGACCATCCGGCGCATCGACGCCATCGTCTCGGAGCCGGCCTGCTCGATCTGCTCCAGGGCGAGCAGCACGCGCTTCGGGTCCTGCTCGGCGATGAACCGGGCGCCCTGCGCCTGCACGACGATGCCGGTCACGTGGTGGGCGATGAAGTCGTGCAGGTCGCGGGCGAACTCGGCGCGCTGCTCGGCGCGGACCGAGTCGAGCGCACGCTGCCGGTTCGTGGCGGTCATCCGCAGGGTCACGCCGAGCGCGATCGCGCCGGCCGCGGCGAGGGCCTGGATCAGGCAGAACGTGCCGTAGATGACGGTGTGCCCGGCGCGCAGCGGCATCACGCTGACCGCGGCGCCGGCGGTGACCAGGGCCAGCACCGCCCAGTCGGGCCGGGCGTTGCGGGCCACCAGCACCAGCAGGACCAGCAGTGCGGCCGATTCGGCGATGCCCCACAGCCCGCCGTACGGGTCGGTGACGGCCAGGCCCGCGCTGACCAGCAGCGAGACGCCGGAGATGCCGATGGTGGCCAGCGGCAGCAGGGTCGAGCGCGGCCGGTAGTGCGGCAGCCAGACCGCGGCGACGGCCACCGCGAGCGCGACCTGGACCGGGAAGACGGGGCTGTCGAGCAGCCCGGTGCCCACGTCGATCAGGCCGAGCAGGGCCATCACGCCCAGCCCGGCGACCTGCAGGACACCTACGAGAATGCGGTTCATCGTGACCCAGCGTAGGCGGACCGGGACGGATCTCCATCGGCCGAAAGTAAGAGCCGCGGGAACCTGAAGCCTGCCTGTGAGCCGATGTGGTGACCGGGGCCGATCGATCAGGATTTCGTCGTCCGGTTCCCAGCTTTCTTGGAGCTTTCCATGCAGACGCAGTCCCCACAGGCCGGCCACGACGCCCTCGCGGCGGTCGCGGCCGTCGACCTGGTGAAGGTGTACGGCTCCGGCGACACCGCGGTACGTGCCCTCGACGGGGTCACGGTCGGCTTCGAGCGGGGCCGGTTCACCGCGATCATGGGACCGTCCGGGTCCGGCAAGTCCACCCTCATGCACTGCCTGGCCGGCCTGGACACGGCCACCTCCGGGCAGGTCCTGCTCGGCGGCAGCGACCTGACCAAGCAGTCCGACAGGGTGCTCACCAAGGTGCGCCGGGAGCGGATCGGCTTCGTGTTCCAGTCGTTCAACCTGCTGCCGCAGCTGACCGCCGCGCGCAACATCACCCTGCCGCTCGACCTGGGCGGCAAGAAGCCGGACGCCGAACTGCTGGACCGGCTGGTCACCACGCTCGGGCTCGGCGGCCGGCTCGGCCACCTGCCCAGCGAGCTCTCCGGCGGCCAGCAGCAGCGGGTCGCCCTGGCCCGGGCGCTGGTCTCCCGGCCCGAGGTGCTCTTCGCCGACGAGCCGACCGGCAACCTGGACTCCCGCTCCGGCGCCGAGGTGCTCGGCCTGCTCCGCGACTCGGCGCGCAACCTGGGCCAGACGATCGTGATGGTCACCCACGACGCGGGCGCGGCGGCCTACGCCGACCGGGTGGTGCTGCTCGCCGACGGCCGGCTCGCCGGGGAGATCCACCAGCCGGACATCGCCTCGGTCACCGACGCCCTGCAGTCCCTGGCGGCGGCCCGATGAACACCATTCTGCGTACGCAACTGGCGGGCGTCGCCCGTCGCCCCGCGCGCCTGCTCCTCACCGGCCTGGCGGTGCTCGTCGCCTCGTTCGTGGTCTACGCGACAGTGCTGGCCAACCAGATCACCCAGCGCAGCATCCTGGACGGGCTCAGCGGCACCCCGGAGGCGGTCGACCTGATCGTCCGCAACGGCCTCGTCGACGACAAGCAGCTCGCCGCGATCACCGCGATGCCGGGCGTCTCCCGGACCGCGCCCCGGACGGGGATGGGCGGGCAGATGGGCGGGCAGTACCTGAACATCACCGCCGACCCGGGCAGCGGGCCACTGGCGCTGGTCACGGTGACCCAGGGCCGCTATCCGTCAGCGGCGAACGAGATCGCGGTCACGCCGCGAACCGTGCAGCTGCTCGCACTGCCGGTCGGCTCGACCGCCACGATCGACCCCGGGACCGGTAAGAAGGTGCCGCTCACGGTGGTCGGCGTGGTCGACGCGCCGGAGGACTTCGGCTACGACGCGTTCGCCCCCGCGTCCACCGTGTTCGCCCTGACCAACGACAACTACCTCCAGCAGGTCGACATCGACGTGGACGCCGGAGCCGACGCCGGTCAGGTCGCCGACAAGATCAACGCGTTGTTCGCCGGCGCCAAGGCCGACGAGCGGCCGGAGGTGGCCACGGGGGCCGACGTCCGGCTGGAGGAGGCCCGCCGCGCCGCCTCCCAGGTCGACCAGCTGTTCGCGGTGGTCGGCATGTTCGTCGGGATCGCCGTGGCCGCGGCCGGGCTGATCGCGGCCAGCACGTTCCGGATCGTCTTCGCCCAGCGGATGCGCCAGCTTGCCCTGCTCCGGGCCGTCGGCGCCGGCCGCGGCGCCACGTTCCGCGCACTGGCCGCCGAGGGCGCGCTGACCGGGGTGGTCACCGGCACCGTCGGGGTGGTCGCGGCGCAGGCCGCCGGCTATCTGGTTCCGGCGGCGCTGCGCGGCCTCGGGATCGGCGCCGTGAAGAATCCCGGGTTCCCGCTGCTCTGGGCGGTCGGCACGGTGCTGCTCGCCGTGGTGATCTCGGTGGTCGCCGTGCTCTCTCCGGCGGTCTCCGCCTCCCGGGTCGCGCCGCTGGAGGCGCTGCGGACCGCGGCCGGCACCGGCGCCCGCACCGGGATCGGCGTGCTGCGCTGGATCACCGGGCTGCTGCCGCTGGCCGGCGCGCTGGCCCTGGCCGGGTACGTCTACACCAACCTGCCCGCCCCGAACGAGGAGAACTACGACGCCCAGACGATGCTGCTGGCCGTCGTCGCCTCCGGCGCGCTGGCCTTCGTGGCGCTGATCGCGCTGGGCCCGGTGCTGGTCCGGCCGGTCCTGGCGGTCGCCGGCTGGCCGCTGCGGCGCGTCGGCCCGGTCGGCCGGCTCGCGGTCGGCGGAGTCGGCGGCAGCGCCCGGCGGGCCGCCGCGGTCTCGGTGGTGGTCGCGCTCGGCGTGACCCTGGTGGCCGGGGTGCTGGTCGGCGGCGCGTCGATCCAGGCGCTGGGCAACCGGGAACTGGCCGCGGCCGCCCCGGCCGACTTCGAGCTGACCGGCGGCGAGGGCGCCACCCTGCCCGCCGGGGTCGTCGAGAGGGCGAAGGCGAGCAAGGAGCTGACGCGCGTCACGCCGTACCGGCGGCTGGACAAGGCGAAGATCGCGCAGTTCGAGAACACCGCGATCACCGACCTGGACCCGCACGCGCTGCCGGCGCTGAAGGAGCTGGACGTCCGGACCGGGTCGCTGGACGACCTGAAGCCGGGCTCCGCGGTGCTCGCCCACTACCTGGCCGAGATGGCGGACATCAAGGCCGGCGACCCGGTGACCGTGCAGAACGGCACGAAGACGGTCACGTTCACGGTGGCCGCGGTGCTCGGCGACGACGCGCCCCTGCACTCCGGGCTCCTGGTGACGCCGGGCGACCTCACCGCGCTGGGCGCGAGCACCGCGTACTCCGGGATCCTGGCCGACGCGGCGGGCTCCGGCGAGGACGCGCGCACCGAGGCGCTGCGGGCGATGCGCGCGGCCGGCGCCGGGGACAGCGACTTCACCGTGACCGTGCTCGCCGATCAGCGTGACGACCTGAACAACGACCTGGCCACGCTGCTCGGCATCGCGCTCGGCCTGATCGGGCTGACCGTGCTGATCGCCGTGGTCGGGGTCGGCGCCACCACCGCGCTGTCGGTGGTGGAACGCGCCCGGGAGTCCGGGCTGCTCCGGGCGATCGGGATGTCCCGGGGCGGCCTGCGGACCATGCTCACCGCCGAGTCCGCGCTCTACGGGGTGATCGGCGCGGTGCTCGGGCTGGCGCTCGGGGTGCCGTACGCCTGGCTGGCCGTTCAGGCGATCGGCGTGAACGCGCCGCTGGCGGTGCCGGTGTGGCAGCTGGTGGTGGCGTTCCTGGCGCTGGTGGCGCTGACCGCGCTCGCCGGGGTGCTGCCGGCCCGGCGCGCGGCGCGGGTCAGCCCGGTGACCGCCCTCGGTACCGAATAGCCACGACGGTCCGGTACCCTCACGCCCGCCAATGGATGATCGTGCGGGGGTACGGGGATGAATCGGCGGCAGTCGTTGACGGCGGGCACGGCGGTGGCCGTGCTCGCCGCGGCCGGGGGCGTGACCGCCCTGCTCTGGCCCGGGGATGACGGGCAGCGGGCAGCCGAGGTGAGCATCTCCAGCATCCCGCCGGACCCGGCGGCCCAGCAGCCCGAGCTGCACGCCGAGCTCGACTCGCTGGACCTGACGGCCGCCGCGGGTGGTGGCGCCGAGCTGCCGCAGCGCGACACCCGCAGGTTCAGCATGGTCAGCGTCTCCTGGAACGACCCGGCGGCCGCCCCGCAGGGCACGATCGAGGTGCGCACCCGCGGCGCGAGGACCGGCACGTGGTCCGCCTGGCGGACGCTGGGCGTGGCCGAGGCCGCCGCGGATCGGCCGGACGAGGTGGCCCGCACGCACGGCGCCACCGACGCGATCTGGACCGGGGAGTCCAATGGGGTGGCCGCCCGGATCGCCGGCGGCGGCACGCTCCCGGCCGCGCTGAAGATCAACCTGATCGACACCGACGCCAAGGGCGGCCAGGGCGGTGGCGAGCCCTCGCCGTCGGCCGAGCCGTCCGCCTCCGAGAGCACGGAGCCGGTCGAGGACGAGATCACCGAGTCGCCCGACCCGCAGGTGTCCGACGTGCCCACGGAGCCGGCCATCGAGCCCGTTCCCTCGCAGACCGCGGCCGAGCCGACCACCACGGTTCCGCCGGTCAGCACCACCACGACGACCACCAGCCCCGCGCCGGAGGCGACCGCGACGGTGCCGGTGCCGACCTCGACGGTCCCGGTCAAGGCCCAGCTCCCCGCGTACGTGTCCAGGGCCGGCTGGAACGCCGACGAGAGCCTGGTCAAGTACGCCATCGACGTCGCCGGCGAGGCCAGGATGGTGTGGGTGCACCACACCGGGTTCGGCAACGACTACACCTGCGCCCAGGCTGCGTCCGTGGTCCGCGGCATCCAGGTCAACGACGTCAAGGTCAAGGGCCTGTCCGACATGGGCTACAACTTCCTGGTCGACGCGTGCGGCACCCTCTACGAAGGTCGTAAGGGCGGGGTGAGCAAGGCCGTCATCGGCGCGCACACGGTCGGCTTCAACACCGCGTCGGTCGGTATCGCGCTGCTCGGCGACTACACCAAGCTCAAGGTCTCGGACGCGGCGATGACCACGATCGCGCAGGTCGCCGCGGCCCGCCTCGGGGCGTACAACTACAGCCCGACCAGCACCGCGACGATGGTCGAGGGCGTCACCGGCCGTTACTGGAAACAGGGCGCCAGCGTCTCGTTCCCGCGGATCTCCGGGCACAAGGACGGCGAGAAGGGCACCAGCGGCAACTATCTGACCGAGTGCCCCGGCACCAACCTCTACTCCCAGCTGAACACCATCCGGGCGCGGTCGGCGCAGCAGATCACCGGGCTGGCCGGCAAGTCGCTGGCCGGTGGCCTCTCGATCGGCGGCGTCTTCTACGTGCGCAACGCGGTGACCTTCGACTGGGTCGTCTCGACGCCGTCCGCGCAGATCGCCAGGTTCGACGTCCAGGTCGACGGCCGGACCGTCGCCACGCTGCCCGGCACCGCCCGCAGCAGCGGCGGCATCGCGCTGACCCCGGGCAGCCACTGGGTCCGGGTGCAGGCTACGCACGTGGCCGGGGGCACCGCGCTGACCGGGGCGTACCGGGTGGTCGCCGACGTGACCGCGCCCGCCCTGTCCGGGCCGTCGATCGTGACGCGCACCGGCACGGTCACGACGACCGCGGTGCCGATGGCGGTGGTCTACAAGGCGAGCGACGCCGTCAAGCTCTACACGGTGACCGCGACCAAACCGGCCCGGGTGAACCTCGTGCCCACCGGGACGGCGTGGAACACCACCGCGCGGCCGGGTGCGAAGGTCACCTACTCGCTGACCGCGCGGGACGCGTCGCTCAACGGCCGGACCTCGGCGGTGACCACGAAGACGACACTGGTGGCCGAGACCGCGGGCAAGAAGACCGGGACCTGGGCCGTGCGCAAGTCGGGCAGCCACCTCGGCGGCCGGGCGCTCGCCGCGACGAAGAAGAACACCAAGCTGACGTACGCCTTCACCGGCCGCTCGGCGTCGCTGATCTTCTCCCGCGCGCGGACGACCGGTAAGGCCGACATCTTCCTGGACGGCAAGAAGGTCGCGACCGTCGACACGAAGTCGACCGGGTCGAAGTACCGGCAGGCGCTGTGGAGCAAGTCCTTCAAGGCCGGCAAGCACACCGTCGTCGTCGTGGTCGCCGGGACGAGCGGGCGGCCGACCGTCGTCGCGGACGGCCTGGCCTACGTCAGCTGACAGTCACCCGGAGCGGCGGGCCTGGCCTCGCCGCTCCGGCCCGGGGCTCGGCTCGGCCGACGGCAGGGTGAACCAGAACGTGGCGCCCTGACCCTCCTCACCCTCGGCGCGGATCTCCCCGCCGTGCCGCTCGACCGCGCGATGCACGGTGGTCAGGCCGATGCCGGTGCCGGGGAAGTCGCGCGCGTCGTGCAGGCGGGCGAACGGCCGGAACAGCTCGCCCGCCTTGCCCGCCGGGAAGCCGGCGCCGTTGTCGCGGACGAAGTAGGTCCGCTGATCGCATCCGATGGTGATCACGGGTTGCTCCACCTTGCGGGTGAACTTCACCGCGTTGTTGACCAGGTTCTCCAGGATGACCCGGACCAGCCCCTCGTCGGCGTCCGCGGACATGCCCTCCTGCACCTTGAACTCCACCTTGTGCTCCGGGTCGCGGGCGGCCACCTCGGCGCACACCTGCCGGGCCGTCTCGGTCAGGTCGAACGTGGCCCGGCGCAGCTCGCCACGGCTGGCCCGGGCCAGGATCAGCAGCGACTCCACCAGATCGGCCATCCGCAGCGCTGCCGCGTGGATCCGGGTGATCCGGTGCCGGGTCTGCTCGCCGAGCTCCTCGTCGTCGGCCTCGTCCAGCATGTGCTCGGCGAAACTGCTGATCACCTGCAGCGGGCCGCGCAGGTCGTGGGAGACCGAGCCGGAGAACGCCTCCAGCTCCCGGTTGCGCCACTCCAGCTCCTCGACCATCGCGGCCCGGGTCTCGGCGAGCTGCCGGGCCGCCCGCTCCTCGGCCGCGTCCAGCTCGCGGCGCATCAGCTCCTCGCGGATCCGGCGGGACTCGTCGTGGGTCTGCTTGCGGCGGATCTGGGCGCGCACGTGCACGCGCAGGCCCTCCGGGACGTCGGTGGTCTTCACGTAGTCGTCGGCCCCCGCGGCCAGGCAGTCCAGCATCGCGTCCTCCTTGCCGGTCACGATCAGCGGGACCTCGCCGACCTGCGGCACCTCCCGGATCCGCCGGCACGCCTCCGGGACCCCCGGCAGGTCCAGCCCGAGCACGACACAGTCGGCGGCCTGCTCGCCGAGCAGTTCCAGCGCGTCGTCGACGGTGGTGCAGGAGACGATGTCGTACGAGTCGGCGCGCAGCGCGTCGGCCCACTCCTCCAGGGTGTCGCGGCCCGGGCTGACGATCAGCACCTTGCCGGGCCCGTGCAGGCTGCCGATCGCCTCGATGGGCAACTGCTCGGCGGACTGGCGCAGCACCGCGGCCAGCTTCGCCAGCACCACCGCGAGGTTCTGCTGCTTGCGGACGAACGCGTCGGCGCCGGCGTCGAGCATCTGCATCTCGGTGGCGTAGTCGTCGGCGGCGGTCATCAGCAGGCACGGGGTGTCGCGCAGTGCCGGGTCGAGCCGGATCCGGCGGATCACCGTGGCGCCGTCGATGCCGGGCATCACGCCGTCGACGATCACCGCGTTCGGCCTGCGGTCGGCGGCCATCCGCAGGCCCTCCTCGCCGCCGGACGCGGTCAGCACCGCGTATCCCTCGGGCTCCAGCAGGTCCCGCAACTGCTCGCGGAACGTCACGCTGTCGTCGATCACCAGGATCACCGGGCCGCCGTCACCGGTCCGGGTCACGTGGTGGTCGCCGAGCAGCTGCCGGGTGCGGGCGACGACGTAACCGGCGTCGTACGGCTTGCCCACGTACTCGTCCGCGCCGATCCGCAGCCCGGCCAGCCGGTCGGCTACCTCGCTCTCCACCGACAGCAGCATGGTCACCACCCCGGCGTGCTCGGCCGAGCCGCGCAGCTCGGTGAGCAGCTCCAGGCCGTCCGCGTCGGGCAGCAGCACGTCCAGGATCGCCGCGTCGAACACGGCCGAGGTGAACGCCGTCCGGGCCTCCGCGCCGGTCGCGCACAGGATGGTGGCGAACCCGTCGTCGGAGAACGCGTCGTTGAGATCCATCCGCACGGTCAGGCTGTCGTCGACGATCAGCACGGTCGGGCTCATCGCCGGGTCACCGCCGGATGCAGGTCGGCCAGCCGCTGCGCGATCCGGCCCGGCGGCAGCACGTGCATGGCCGCGCCCATCAGCGCCGCCTCCCGTGGCATGCCGTAGACCGTGCAGCTCTGCTCGTCCTGCGCGAACGTGGTCGCGCCGCGGTTGCGCATCTGCAGAAGCCCGGTCGCGCCGTCCCGGCCCATGCCGGTGAGCAGGCAACCGGCCGCCAGGTTGCCGTACTCGGCGGCGATCGACTCGAACAGCACGTCGACCGAGGGACGGCAGGAGTGCCGGGGCGGGCCGTCGGAGAGCCGCAGCATCTGGTCGCGGACGAACAGGTGCCGGTCCGGCGGGGCGAGCAGCACCTGCCCGCCGAGCGTGCGGACCGGCACGCCCTCGGTCGCGTAGCGCACGTTGCGCCCGGTCTGCCCGGCCAGCCAGTCGGAGAACGCCACCGCGAACTGCTCGCTGGCCGCGATGTGCTGCACGCACAGCACCGGGGTCCGGAAGTTCGGCGGCAGCTCGCGCAGCAGCTCGGTGAGCGCGGCCGGGCCACCGGTCGACGAGCCGATCGCGACCACCGCCAACGCGTTCGAGGGCAGCAGGGCGGCGGCCACCGGTGCCGGGGGCGGCGGCGCGGCGGTCCGGGCGCGGCCGTCGAGTCGCGCCCGCGGATGCGTGATCACCCGGATCCGGGAGACCATCCGGAGGGTACGCCGTAACCGCGGTGACCAGTCCGCGTCGGAATCGTCCCCGCGCGGCTTCTCCAGCACGTCCACCGCGCCTGCCGCGAGCGCGTTGTACGTGCTGAACAGCTCCTGCCGATCCGCCGACGAGACCACCAGGATCGGGGTGGGGTGCTCGGCCATGATGTGCTCGGTGGCCTGCAGCCCGCTGATCCCGGGCAGCATCATGTCCATCGTGATCACGTCGGGGCGCAGCCGCCCGGCCAGCTCGACGGCCTGCTCGCCGGTCACCGCCTCACCCACGACCTGCAGCTCGGGGTCCTCGGTGAGCGCGTCGCGCAGGTAGTACCGCATGGTGGGGGAGTCCTCGACCACAAGTACCCGGATCATGCCCGCACCACCAGCCGCCGGATGTGCGCGAGCAGTTCCTCCTGGTCGAACTCGCCCTTGACGACGTACGCGCTGGCTCCCGCCCGCATCCCGCGCTCCCGGTCCTCGGCGCTCGCCCGCGAGCTGACCAGGATCGCCGGGACGACGGCCAGCTCCGGGTCGGCCCGAGTCCGCTCGACGAACGTGAAGCCGTCGATGCCGGGCATGTCGATGTCGGTGAGGAACAGGCCGTACCCCCGGGACCGGGCCCGTTCCAGCCCCTCCTCGCCGGAGGCGGCCAGATCCACCTCGTAACCGGCCGACTCCAGGATGCTGCGTTCCAGCATGCGCGTGGTCAGCGAGTCGTCCACGACCAGGATCGGCAGCGGTGGCGCGACCGTGGCGGGCACGGTCCGTCCGCCGTCCGCCTCGGTGCGCAGCATCTCGGCGGCCAGCCCCTCCGGGTCGAGCACTAGCCGCGGGTTGCCGTCGGCATCCACCGAGACGCTGCCGACCGCCCGGGTGGACGGCGCCAGCTCCGGCAGCAGCCGGGAGACCAGGGCGTGCGTGCCGAGCAGCCGGTCCACGCCGACCGCCACGGTGCCGCCGGCGGCCTGGAGCATGACCGCGGCGCCCGGCCCGGCCGAGTCCGGCGCCACCCGCCCGGTGAAGAGCGTCTCGACCAGTGGCCGGAACGGCGCGGCGGTCTCCTGGTAGACCAGCTTGCCGGTGGCCGCCGCGGTCGCCGCCTCGTGCGTGCTCAGGCGCACGCAGGCGCGCACCGAGTCCAGCGGCAGCGACGCGATGGTGCCACCGGCCTCGACCAGCAACCCGGTCATGCTCAGCAGGGCGAGCGGCACGGTCAGCTCGACGGTGGCGCCGGCGCCGGGCGTGCTGCGGATCGTCACCTCGCCGTGCAGCTGCGCCGCGGTGTCCCGCAGCACGTCCATCCCGATCGCCCGGCCGGACACCTCGGTGACCGTCGCCGAGGTGCTCAGCCCGCCGTGCATCACCAGGTCGAGCACGTCCGCCTCGGCGGTCGCGGTCAGGCCCCGGGCCTGCGCCTTGGCACGCAGTGCCGCCACGTCGAAGCCGCGCCCGTCGTCGGTGCAGTGGAACGCCGCGAACCGGCCGCGACGCTCCACGCCGAAGGAGATGGTGCCCTCGGCGGGTTTGCCGGCGGCCAGCCGCTCGGGCTCCGGCTCCAGCCCGTGCACCACGGCGTTGCGGACGACGTGCAGGAACGCGCTGCTCACCGGGCCGAGCAGGTGCGCGCCCATCTTCACGTCGGCGCCGGAGGCGTTGAACCGGACGCGCTTGCCCTCGCTGTCGGCCGCGTCGCGGACCGCCCGGCGCAGCGCGGTGAAGATGGTGCCGGCCGGCACCAGTCGCAGGCCCTCGGCCTTGGCCCGGACGTCGTCGAGCTCGCGCTCGACCCGGTCCACCGCGTCGATCAGCCGCCGCCCGGCCGTGCCCAGCTCGCCGGCGAGCCGCTGGGCCGCCGCCCGGGTCAGGCCGGCCGAGGTCCGGCCGCCGCGCATCTGCTCGGCGAGCGTCTCGGCGGTGCGGTGCAACTGCTCCAGGGTGTGGCAGCCCGCCCGCAGCGGTGCCATCCGCGCGTTCGCCTCGCCGATCGAGTCCAGCAGGTCGTCCAGGTCCTCGGTGGCCGCCCGCGGCGCGATCCGCTCGGACGCCTCCTCGACGAGGGAGGCGGCGACCGGCGAGGCCGCGTCGACCGGGGAGGCCGTGGCGAATGGCGACGCGGTGGCGACGGGGACCGGCGTGGCGACGGCGGCAGTGGCGGGGAAGGCCGGAACGGCGGGGGAGACCGCTGTGGGCGTGGCCGCGGCGGGACCCAAGTCCGGGCTCGGCGGGGGCTGGGACAGGGCCGCCACCCGCTCGCTGATCGCGTCGTTGAGCCGCAGCAACTCCCGCATCTCGTCGGCGGCCAGCCCGGCCGGGTCGTCCCGGTGCGGAACCAGGATCTCCTCGAACTCGTGCGCCCGGTCCGCGATCTCCTTCTGCCGCACCACCCGGGCCGCGCCCTTGAGCGTGTGCGCGATCCGCAGCAGCTTCGCCACCGGTTCCGGGCCGGGCCGCTGGTCCAGGTCGAGCACCCCCGAGCTGATCTGCTCCACCAGCTCCCGCGCCTCGATCCGGAAGTAGCGCAGGGGATCCCGGTTCTCCGGCATCTCAGTGGCTCCGGGTCCCGACCATGTCCAACAGCTCGCCGGAGAGGTTGCTCAGGTGCGCCGCGGTCTGCTTGGTCTGCACCGCGCTGCTCTCGGTCTCCCGCGAGACCCGGGCGGTGTCCGAGACCGCCACGTTGACCTGCTCGACCGCGGTGGTCTGCTGCTTGGTGGAGAGCTCGATCTCCCGGGTCGCGTCGTTGGTGGTGGCGACGAGCTGCGCGATCTCCCGGAAGCTGCTGGTCGCGTCGTCGAACTGGCGGGACCCGGCGTCGACCGCCTTGGCGCCGATCTCGGTCGCCATCACCGTGGTGTTCACCGCGCCGCGGACGTCCTCGATCAGCGCCCGGATCTCCTTGGCCGACGCCGCCGTGCGGTCGGCCAGCTTCCGGATCTCCTCGGCCACCACCGCGAACCGCCGGCCCCACTCGCCGGCCCCGCTGGCCTCGATGGTCGCGTTGATGGCCAGGATGTTGGTCTGCTCGGCGAGCTCCGAGACCAGGTCCACGACCGTGCCGATCTGCTGGGACTTCTCGCCCAGCGCCAGCATGTGCTGGACGATCTGGTCGACCTGGGTGCGGATCGCGGTGATCGACGCGCGGGTCTGGTCGATGGTGTGGTCGCCGTTGCGGGCCGCGGCCTCGGTCTCCTCGGCGATCTGGGAGACCCGCTGGGCGCTGTCCGCGATCTGCCGGGACGTGATCAGCAGCTCGTTGATCGTCGTGGTGATCTCGTTGATCGCGCTGGCCTGGTCCCGGCCACCGTTGACCTGCTGCGCGGCCGCCGCCTCCAGCTCCGCCGACGAGCTCTGGATGTGCCCGACCGCGGCGCCCACCTCGCGCCGCAGGTCCCGGCTGAGCCGCCAGGCCACCAGGATCGCGCTGCCGGTGGTCACCGCGCCGAGCGCCATGATCACCGCGATCGCGAGGTTCGCCTGCCGCGACGAATCCCGGCGGTCGGCCTCGACGTCGGCGCGCACCCGGGTGATCAGGTCGGCCAGCGCCGCCTGGACCTCCTTGCGCAGCGGGATCGCCTGATCGCTGTTGAGCTTCGCGGCGGCCATCGGATCGCCGGTGCGCTTGCGCTCGGCCATCACCGTGTCGACCCACCCGGCGTGCTTGTCCTCGGCGGCCGACACCCGGTCGAGCAGGCCCCGGACCGCCGAGGTGGCACCGGGCCGCATCGCGCCGAGCTCGTTGCGGAAGTCGATGCGGTCCTGTGCCGTGCCGTTCTCGAACTCGGCGGTGCCGTAGAGCATGTACGCCCGGTAGTCACCGAGCCGCTTCTCCATCAGTCCGTTGAGGTTGACCGCGCCGGTCAGCTGCTGGTTCGACGCGGTGAGCACCCGGTCCTTGGCGTGCACCACGAACAGCAGGCAGAGCACGGCGACGACGACCGAGACCAGCGTCAGGAGACCGGTGATGCCGACCCCGAAGCCCATCTTCCGGCCGAATGTGTACCCCTGCATCATGTGGTCCCCTCCGTGTGGTCGTGCCCGGCCATCCGGTGGGCCAGGGCGCGGGTCGCCGGCACGTCGACGAGCGGGCGGTCGCCGCCCGGCAGGCGCACCATGCCGCGCAGGCAGCCGCGGGGCTCGGCGGCCCCGGAACCCGCCACCACGTCGGCGGCCGGCACGCGGACGTGGTTGTCGAGCTGGTGGAAGGCGAGCGCCAGCGGCGGTGTGCCGGCGGCCAGCACCAGCCAGCGGGGCTCGTCGGCGATCGGGTGGCCGAGCAGGGCGGCCAGGTCGTAGACCGGCACCACCACGTTGGCGAACCCGGCCAGCCCGCGCAGTGCCGGCACCGAGGTGGGCAGCGGCGTCACCGGCCGGTCGGGGTAGAGGCCCGAGGTCTGCGACAGTCTCATCGCGTACGGGCGGCCGCCCGCCCCGACCGCGAGCAACTCCACCGAGTCGTCGTCCAGGGTGCGCAGCGGCACCGAGAAGGAGTGATCGAAATCGGCCCGCAGTCGTTCGACCCGGGACCTGATGCGGTCGGTCATCGCCGGGTACCCCGCGACATCGCGGCCTCCCGTTCGGTGCGGCACAGCGAGCTCAGCATCAGCCGCCCGAACCCGCCGCCGAACAGGGTGATCCGCTCCTCGGTCTCGCGCGGCAGCAGGGCCAGCGCCGCGGACAGCTCGTCGGCCGCCTCCCGGGCGTCGCCGCGGCGCCGGGCCAGCAGGCCCAGCCGCAGCCGGGGCATCGCGAACGACGGGTCCAGGTAGGCCGCCAGCCGGTACTGTCCCTGCGCCGGCTCCGGGTCGCCGGGCTCCAGGCAGACGCCGAGCAGCTGGTGTGCGTCCGGGTTCGGCACGCCGGCGTCGATCAGGCGCTGCGCCACCTCGCGGGCCTCCTCCAGCCGGCCGAGCTGGGCCAGCAGCACCCCGCGCAGCAGCAGGTCGTCCGGGGGGACGATGTCGAGCGCCGCCGCGAACCGCTCGCCGGCCAGCAGTTCCAGGGCCCGGGTGCGCGGGTCCTCCGGTGGCCGCCGGGCCCGCCGCGGCCGTTCCGGGATCCGCGGGCGCGGCTCCGGGGCGGGGGCCGGCCTGCGTGCCACCCGCCGGTAGTAGACGGTGTCGCCGAATTGCTCCACGGTGAACCCGTCCGGGTGGCTGCCCAGCGTGTCGGTGTGCCCGAGGAACAGGGCGCCGCCCTCGGCGAGCGAGTCGGTGATCCGGCCCAGCAGCGTGGCGACGGTCTCCCGGGTCAGGTACATCAGCAGGTTGCGGCAGAAGATCACGTCGTAGCGCCCCGGCTGCCAGACGCGCGGCTCGTCCGGGCCCGCGACGTTGTGCTCGGCGAACCGCACCGACGCGACGACCTCGTCGACCACGTCGAACCCGGCGCCGGTACGGCGGAACCACCGTTCCCGCACGTCGGCGGGGGTCTCCCGCAGTGACCACTCGGAGTACTGCGCCTGGCCGGCACGCCGCAGCATCTCCCGGTTCGCGTCGACGCCCTGCACCGAGATGATCCAGTCCGGAGCCGGCCGCAGCTGGTGCGCCGTGATGGCCAGCGAGTACGCCTCCTCGCCGGACGAGCAGCCCACCGACAGCAGCCGCAGCACCCGCTGCCCGGCCCGCGCGGCGAGGCGCTCCGGGAGGACCTGCCGGCTGAGCGCGCGGAACTGGTCGCCGTGCCGGAAGAAGTACGTCTCGGTGATGCTGAGGCGCTCGGCGAGCACCGTCGTCTCCTCCGGCCACTCCCGCCCGGCCAGCCGGTTGAGGTAATCGGTCTCGGACAGTCGGCGTGCGGCGGCCCGCTCGGCGAGCACCGGGAGGATCGGCACCGCCTCGATGTCCGTGGTGGTCCAGCCGAGCCGCTTCTCGAGGATGCCCCGGAACCGTGCCAGGGGCGGCTCGGCCCTCACGCCGCCGCTCCCGCGGTGGCCCCGGTCTCCTCCGCCGCCGCCTGCCAGACCTCTTCCGGGACGGTGCGGATGCTGCGCAGGACCAGCAGCGGCTCGGTGCCGAACCGGCCGACCGCGGCGACCAGTGACCGGGACGCCCCGGTGAACATGGTGCTCGGACCCTCCGGCGGCGTCGCGTGCACCGCCTGCACGCCCAGCACCGGCCCGGTCGCGCAGGCCACCGGCCCGCGCCCGGCCCGCACCGCGATGTAGCGCTCGATCTCGCCGGTCACCCCGGTCAGCAGCCGGGTCATGTCGATCACCGGCGCCGGCTCGCCGCGCAGGATGGTCAGGCCGCGGACGTAGTGCGGCGTCCCGGCCAGCGGGCGGGTCGCCAGCGGGCGCATCGTCTCGATGACCTCGGTGAGGGGGAACGCGCAGAACAGCGACCCGGCCCGGAAGACCAGCGCGTCCACCCCAGCCCCTTGCTGCCCCACGGATTCAGGCTAGCGAGGGAACTCTTCGCTTTCGCGAGCTTTGCTCGCTTTGACAGACCTTTTCGTTCCGGCGGGCGCGAGGCCCGGACCGGCTCCGGCGAGCGGCCGCCCGCCGCCCGCCGGAGCCGGCGTCTCCTTACTCCTTGGTGGCCCACCAGGTGGGGATCAGGGAGTTCTCGTCACGTTTCTTGCCCTTCGGGAGGTCGAGCTTCTCGGTCGGCGCGCCGGCCGACGCGGCGCTGTGCCGGGCCGGGGCCGGTGGCCGCCCGGCGACCGGCTCGCCGTCGCGGACCTCGGCCCATCCGGCGTGCGGCAACCCGTCCCGGCCGACCTCCGGCCAGCCGGCCGGAACCGGGCCGCCCGAGGGCATGGGTTCGCCGGAGGGCACGGGACTGCCGGAGGGCACCGGCTCGGCGGCACCGCCGGCGGCGGGCTCGCCGGGCCTGGAGACGGCCGGTGCGGGGAGGGTGTCCGGCCAGAGCCGGGGGCGCCGCCGAGCGGCCAGGTCCTCGGCCCAGCCGAAGAGCAGCACGGCGGCCGCGGTCAGGACGACGGTCATCGTCAGCGTGACCGGCTTCTCCAGGTGGCCCAGCTCGTCGAAGGCCAGGAACGTCAGGATCGGCCAGATCGCGGCGATCGCCAGGTTGTGCCAGAGGTAGACGGTGACGGCGCGGGCGTTGAGCAGGGTCACCGCACGGTCGAGCAGCCGCAGCCTGCCGAGCCAGGCCATGCCCGGCTGCCAGCGCAGGAAGAGCAGCACGAACGCGAGCGAGTAGAGCGACTGCGACTCCGACACGTCGTTCAGGTCCCAGGCGTCCTCGCCCTGGTGGCCGCGCTGGTACCAGAGCGCCACGCCGGCCAGCACCACCGCGAGGAACACCACGGTGGCCGGGGCCAGCCTGCGCAACCGGCCGTCGCGGTGGGCGAACCCGGTGATCCAGCACGCCGCGTAGGTGACGAAGTCCCACATCACCACGTCGGCCGTCTCCGGCAGCTCGAAGCCGGACCGGTCGAGCACCGCGATGCCCACGAACGGCGCGAGCACCAGCAGCCAGCAGGCCGGGCCCAGCCTCTTCCAGAGGAACCAGAGCACCGGCGAGGCGATGATGAACCAGACGTACGCCCGGATGTACCAGAGCGGCTCCCAGGCGTCGACGCCGAGCTCGCTGCCGGGCGGGTCGCCGAGCGGCAGGATCCAGAAGGCCAGCTTCCACCACGTGAACGGGTGCTCGCCGTCCTCCTCGTTCGCCCAGCCCAGGGCCATCATGACCGGCACGGCGAGGAGCCCGAGCAGCCACAGCGGCGGGAGCAGCCGGCGCAGCCGGGACGTCACGACCCCGGTGGCCGGGCGCTTCTCCAGTGAGGCCGCGGTCAGGGACCCGGCCAGCGCGAACATGACACCCATGGCGGGCATCACGATCGACAGCCAGGACCAGCCGAAGAGGTGGTAGACGATCACCCGGAGGATTGCCGCGGCACGGAGCAGATCCAGGTATCGGTTGCGCACCGGGGAACCGTAGCCACGTGATGTCCGCTTCTGACACGGTCGGTCGGCTTACAAGACCGCCTTACCGGATTACCCCGATAGCGGGAAGTCTGCCGGAATGCGGTGCGATTGTGCGACGGCCGTGCTGGGGGCGTGCTCCACCTTTGCGCTGCTCAGGCCGTACGGGCAAAGGTTCGTCGATCTTGTGGGGTGCCGCCGCGGATCTTGGGGTGAAGTGACCGCGGCCCGCCTGTGACGTTGGTCAACCTCGGGGGCGCCCCGGAGCCGGCGGGGCGCGCGCGAGGAGAACGGGATCGACGACGTCATGCGCAAGTCTCTGGTGGTGCTCGGTGTGGTGACCGTCGCCGGCGGGCTGGTCACGACCCACGTGGCGGCCCGGGAGCCGGCGGTCGCCGACCCGATCGCCGCCTCCCGCACCGCGGTCACCGCCGCCAGCGTCTCGCCCAGCCCGGCCTCCCCGGTCCAGCAGCAGGTCCTCGCCCTGGTCAACCACAACCGCGTGCGGGCCGGCTGCTCCCGGGTCACCGTCGATCGCCGGCTGATCGTCGCGGCCAACCGGCACGCCTCCTACATGGCCCGCAACAACCACTTCCAGCACACCTCGCGCAAGGGACAGGACCCCGGCCAGCGGGTCACCGGGGCCGGGTACCGCTGGAGTCTCTACCGCGAGAACCTCGCCCTCGGCCAGGACAGCCCGTGGGAGGTGGTGGCCGGCTGGATGACCAGCCCGGAGCATCGGGCGAACATCCTCAACTGCCGGCTGCACCAGATGGGCATCGGGCTGGCGATCAACGCCAAGCGCGTTCCGTACTGGGTCCAGGAGCTCGCCAGCCCGTTGTAGAGGGCCCGCCTCCGCGCGGCGGCGCGGCCACAACTCCCCGGAGCGGGAAACACATCAAGCACGCAACCGGGATGCCGATCGGCATCCCGGTTTCATGTCACGGTCCCTCCCTCGATCGTTTTCGCGGGACCGTTGTGCTTCGATGTGCGGACGACACTCCTGGGGAGGATGTGATTTGGCAGTGAAACGTGTTACCGCACGTCTCGCGACAGCGGTCATGGCCGCCGTGGTGGGCGGCGGTCTCGGCGCGTTCGCCCTGACGCCGGCGAGTGCCGGCGCCGCGGTGCGTACCGCGCCGGTGGCCACCACGGTGGTCACCAAGGCGGCCGCCGCGTCTTGTGCGACCGGCAAGTACCAGAAGCAGGTCGAGACGTACCTGAAGCAGATCGGTGGCTACGGCACGGTCTCGGTCGACGGCAAGCAGTCGGCCGCGGACTGTACCGCGATCAAGAAGTTCCAGAAGCGGTTCGGCATCCAGCCGGCCCAGGGCCTGGCCGGCCCGACCACGTACGACGTGGCCAAGCGGCTCGCGGCGACCAAGACCGCGGCGTGCAAGGCCAGCAAGAAGGGTGTCACCTTCTGCGTCGATCTGACCAACCAGACGACGTGGGTGATGAAGGACGGCAAGGTCTACGTCAAGCCGACCGTCACCCGTACCGGCATGAAGGGTTACCGGACGCCGGCGGGCACCTTCAAGATCAACAAGCGGACCCGCAAGGAGTGGTCCGACCCGTACAAGGTCTGGCTCCCGTACTGGCAGCGCTTCATCGGCGGCCGCGGGTTCCACCAGACCACCACGTACATCCACGACAAGTGGCGTGGTTCGCACGGCTGCGTCAACCTGCTCCAGCAGGACGCCGCCAAGTACTACAGCATCGGCAAGATCGGTTCGACGGTGAAGGTCATCGGGCGTCGTCCCGGCACCTGATCCATCGATGCCGGGCACGGGCCGTCCCTTCCGCGGGGCGGCCCGTGCCGCTTCTCGCGACATCCCGTGCCGCTTCTTGCCGACATAGAGTGTCCTCTGTGTCTCGCACCCACTCCCGGGGAGCGCTGGTCGCCGGCGGAACCCTGGTGCTGCTCCTGCTGACCGCTGCCTCCTGCGACGACGACGATCCCGGGGTGCGCCTCGGCACCGCCACCGTCGGCACCGTCGACGAGATCGTCGAGGCGCCCGGCTCGGTCACCGCCCGGAGCGCCGCGACCGTCTCCGCGCCCGCCCCCGGCACGATCGGCGAGCTGCGCGTCGAGCCGGGGGCCCGGGTCACCAAGGGCGACGTGCTCGCCGTGATCGACTCGCCCGAGCTGCGGCAGCGCCGCGACGCGGCGTTGAAGGCCCTCGACGCGATCCCGTCCGGCGGTGGCGCCTCCCCCGGAGACTTCGCCCAGGTGCGGACGACCACCGACCGGAAGGCGGCGAAGGCGTTCGACGAGGCGCTCGCCTCGATCGGCAAGATCACCGACCCGGTGCTGCGGGAGGCGTTCGAGCGGCAGGTGAGCGCGGCCCGCGAGCAGTACCAGGCGGCGTCCGACGCGGCCGCCGCCGCAGTCCGCGCCGTGCAGCGCGGTGTCTCCTCGCTCGGCCAGGCGATCAGCTCCCTCTCCGCCGCCCAGCGGCTCCAGGCCCAGCAGGCGTACGACCTCGCCGACGCGGCCGTCGACGCGCTGACTCTCACGGCGCCGGTCGCGGGCGTGGTCCAGTTCGGTGGCCCGGCGCCCGCCGCGCCCGCCGGCCTGTCCGCGCTGACCGGGGCGACCACCCCTTCCGAGGGGGTCGACTCGTCGGTGTTCGAGGGCGCCTACGTAACGCCCGGGACCCCGCTGCTGACCGTGGTCGACGTCCGCAAGCTCGGTCTGTCGGCCGAGGTGGACGAGACCGACGTGCTGCTGGTCAAGCCCGGAGTGAAGGCCGACGTCGAGCTGGACGCGGCGACCGGGGCGTCCTACCCGGCGACCGTACGCTCGGTGGACCTGCTCCCGACCACGTCGGCGCGCGGCGGGGTGTCCTACCGGGTGCGGCTCGACCTGGGCGCCGGGGAGCTCACCGACGGCGGCGGCGCGGCGCCCGCACCCCGGCCCGGGATGAGCGCCGTGATCCGCCTGAAGGTACGGCAAGCCGCCGACGCGGTCACCGTGCCCGCCTCGGCGGTGGTCAGCGCGGACGGGCGGGACACCGTGTGGGCGGTCCAGGACGGGCGCTATCAGGCGGTGCCCGTGCGGCTCGGCGTGCAGGGGGAGGAGACCGTTCAGGTGCTCTCCGGGGTCTCCGCCGGTCAGCAGATCGTCGTCGCCGGCACCGACCGGGTCCAGCCCGGCGGCGAGGTGCCGTGACCAGCGCCGCGATCGTCGCCACCGACGTGACCCGCACCTACCAGCTGGACGGTTTCGCGGTCCCGGCGCTGCGCGGGGTCTCGCTCACCGTCGAGGCGGGCGACTACGTGGCCGTCGTCGGCACGTCCGGCTCCGGCAAGTCGACGCTGATGCACCTGCTCGGCGGCCTGGACCGGCCGACCAGCGGGACCCTGCTGCTCGGTGGGCGCGACGTCGCCGCGCTCACCCCGAACGAGCTGGCCGAGCTGCGCAACAGCACGATCGGGTTCGTCTTCCAGTCGTTCCACCTGCTCACCCGGACCACCGCCCAGGACAACGTCGGATTGCCGCTGGTCTACCGCGGGATCGGGCGCCGGGAGCGCCGGGCGCGGGCGGCCGCGATGCTCGAACGGGTCGGGCTCGCGCACCGGATCACCCACCGGCCGAACCAGCTCTCCGGCGGGGAACAGCAGCGGGTGGCGATCGCCCGGGCCCTCGTCACCGGGCCGTCGCTGCTGCTGGCCGACGAGCCGACCGGGAACCTGGACTCCGCGACCGGGCAGTCGATCCTGGCCCTGCTGGAATCGCTGAACGCCGACGGCGTCGCGGTGGTGCTGGTCACCCACGACCGGGAGGTCGCGGCGCGGGCCCGGCGCCAGATCGTCATGCGGGACGGGCTGATCGTCGGATGAGAGTGGCCGAGGCGTGGCGGGTCGCGCTCGACGCGCTGCGGGCCAACCGGCTGCGCAGCCTGCTCACCATGCTCGGCGTGGTCATCGGCGTCGCCGCGGTGGTCGCCCTGGTCGCCATCGGGACCGGCACCAAACAGCAGATCGAGCGACAGGTCGAGGGGCTGGGCAGCAACCTGCTGATCGTCGTACCCGGGAAGCTGACCGCCGGCGCCGCGCCGACCAGCTCACCGATGACCCTGGACGACGCCGACGCGGTCAGCCGGATCGTCGGCGACCGGTCGCGGGTCGCCGTGACGATCGCCTCGGGGGAGACCGTGCGGGCCGGCAAGCTCTCCGCCTTCGCCAGCATGCAGGGCGTCCTGGAGACCACGCCCAGCGTCTTCGTCCGCAAGCTCAGCCGCGGCGCCTACCTGACCCGCACCGACGTCAGCACCGGCCGCCGCGTCGCCGTGCTCGGCGCCGGCGTGGCCCGGACACTGTTCGGCGACCGCGACCCGATCGGCCGGCAGATCACCATCGGCGGCGTCCGGTTCCGGGTGATCGGCACGTTCGAGCAGCTCGGGCAGAGCCTCGGCGTCGACCGGGACAACGAGGTGCACGTGCCGGTCACCGCCGCGCAACGGCTGCTCGGCACCGACCGGATCGACGGCCTCGCGATCCGCGCGCCCGACCGCGACCGCATCGACCAGCTCGGCACCGACGTCGTCGCGGCGCTCACCGGCCGGCACCCGGACACCGATTTCAGCGCCGTCACCCAGGAGCAGATCCTCGGCGTGCTCGGCGACATCCTCGGCGTGCTGACCGGGGTGCTCGCCGCGATCGCCGGGATCAGCCTGCTGGTCGGCGGGGTCGGCGTCTCCAACATCATGCTCGTCTCGGTGCGCGAGCGGACCAGGGAGATCGGCCTGCGCAAGGCGGTCGGCGCCCGCCCGCGCGACATCAGCGTCCAGTTCCTGCTCGAAGCGGTCCTGCTGACCACGACCGGGGGAGTGCTCGGCATGCTGCTCGGCGCGAGCGCGGCCCTGCTGGTGGACGCGCTCAGCCCGGTGCCGGCCGCGCTCACCTGGTGGTCCATGGCCCTGGCCTTCGGAGTGTCCGCCGCGGTCGGCATTATCTTCGGCGTCGTCCCAGCACAGCGGGCCGGCCGCCTCGACCCGGTGGTGGCCCTGCGAACGGAGTAACAGATGAAGCGGGTGCCCGCGCCGATCCTCGTCCTGACCGCGATCGCCTCGGTCCAGTTCGGCAGCGCGATCGCCCGGACCCTCTTCGACGACCTCGGCGCGGCCGGGGTCACGTTCCTGCGCCTGGCGATCGCCGCCCTGATCCTCGGCGCGCTCACCCGGCCCCGGGTGTGGACCTGGTCGTTCGCCGCCTGGCGGGCCGCGGCGCTGCTCGGGCTGTCGATGGGCAGCATGAACCTGGTCTTCTACTACGCCCTGCGGTCCGTCCCGCTCGGCACCGCCGTCACCGTCGAGTTCCTCGGCCCGCTGCTGCTCGCCCTGGCCCAGACACGGCGGCTGCTCGACCTGTTCTGGGCGGCCCTGGCCGGTGCCGGGGTGCTGCTGCTCGGCCTGCGCTCCGGCGGGGGCGCGCCGATCGGCGGGCTGCTGCTGGCCCTGCTCGCCGGGCTGTGCTGGGCGGCGTACATCGTGTTCAGCGCCCGGGTCGGCGCGCTCATCCCGGGCACCGGCGGCCTCACCGTGTCGCTCGCGATCGGGGCGCTGATCGTGGCCCCGTTCGGTCTCACCGGGGCGAGCGCCGTCCTCGGCCACCCGCACCTGCTGCTCGGGGCGGTCGCGGTCGCGCTGCTCTCGTCGGTCATCTCGTACGGGCTCGAACTGAACGCCCTGCGCCGGATCCCCACGCGGGTCTTCGGCATCCTGATGAGCCTCGAACCGGGTGCCGCGGCCCTGGCCGGCCTCCTCGTGCTCGGGCAGCGGCTCGGCCCGATCGAGGTCGCCGCCCTCCTGCTGGTCACCCTCGCCAGCGTCGGCGTGACGCTCGCGCGCCGCACGCCGGCCGTGCGGGAGGAGCCGGCCGTCCCGGCTCGGGACCGGCCCTGATCGCTCAGATCCCGGCGGACCGAACCGAAGGGGTCAGGCGGGACCCGGAGGAGGACCGCCTTGCCGTTCCAGTTACGCGACCAGCACGGCGCATCCCGTGCCGTCGCCTATCTGATGCTCGCGGGCGCGCCGTACAACCTCGTCACCGGTGTCCTGATGCAGCTCGGCGCCCCTCCCGCGGAACTGGCCGCGATCGGGATCACCGCGGCGGCCCTGCTCGTCGTCGGCATCGTCTGCTGGCGTCGCCCGGAGGCGCTGCCGGCCTACTTCTGGCTGCTCGTCCCGTTCCTGACGGCCGGGGTCGTGACCGGGCTGAACTTCGCCACCGAGGATGCCGGCACCGCCGCCCAGCTGTTCTACCTGTGGCCGCTCCTCTACTCCGCCCGATTCCTGAGTCGGCGCGTCGCCTACCTCGTCACGGCCGTCATCTCCGCGGGGCACGCCTCGGTCGTCTTCACCTACGCGCCGCCGGTCCAGGCGTTCACCGACTGGATCGCCATGTCCGTCGCCATGGTGATGACCGCCTGGGTCGTGATCAACCTGAACCAGCGCAACGACCAGCTCCGCGCGGTCCTCGAGGAACAGGCCAGCTCCGACGCGCTGACCGGCGCGGCGAACCGGCGGGCCTTCGACGAGGAGCTGCGGGAGGCGGTGCGGCAGGCCGTGCGAGGCGGCGACCCGGCCGCGCTCGTGCTGATCGACGTCGACCACTTCAAGAGCATCAACGACACCTGGGGACACGGAACCGGCGACAGGGCGCTGCGGGCCGTCGCCGACGCGCTGCGCGCCGCCGGAGCCGAGACGCGGCACCTGGTGGCACGGCTCGGCGGGGACGAGTTCGCGGTGCTGCTCCGCGGCGGCCCGGAAGGCGCCTTCCGGTACGCCGAGCGCGCCCGCGCCACGCTCGCCGCCACCGCCGGCCTGCCCGGAGGGCCACCCCAGGTCAGCATCGGCATCGGCGTCGCGCCGCACCACGCGAGCGCCGCCGAGGACCTGCAACGGGTCGCGGACGCGGCGCTCTACCAGGCGAAGGACGGCGGACGAGGCCGTACGTCGATGGTCACTCTCGCTTCGTGACGACCCTTTGCTCGGCGGTCGTCTCGTCCAGCGCGCCGCTCTGCTCCCCGGCCGGCTCGTCGGCGTTCCGGCCGCTCAGCGGCGCCAGGATCTCCTCCGGCCGCCGCGGGTACGGACCCCAGCCGTCCCGCAACACGTGGATGTAGACCGCCTCGAGGCACACCCCGACCCGCTCCACCAGATCCGAGTCGTCCGACGCGCCCAGCCGGATCGCCCGCGCGAAGTGATCCAGCGCCTCCATGTGCCGGCCCTGGTCGAACGCGCTGCGCCCGGCGTTCTCGTGCACCACGCTGCGCACCGCCGTCGACACGTCCGAGTCCACCGCCCGCTGGAAGAGCCGGTCCGCCTCCCTCCAGTCGCCGCGCAGGCGCAACACGTGCGCGAGCTCCGCCTGGGCGATCACCATCGACTGCTCGTCCTTCGCGGACTCGGCGTGCGCCAGCGCCAGCCGGCTCGCGGCGGCCGCCATCCCCAGCTCCCCGAGCAGGCGGTAGACCTCCGCGCGCACACTCAGCAGACCCGCCTTGACGATGTTGTCGGCCTCGTCGGCGAGCGGGCCGTCGAGGCGCTCGCCCAGCTCACGCAGGGCGTCACGGTCGTCGACGACCTCCCGCAGCGTCCCGCCGTCCAGGCGCCAGCGGATCGCGTCCAGGTCGGCGGCCGAGAGGGGCAGGTGCTTCCCGAGCTCTTCCGGCTGCTTCCGGGGCTCCGGCGCGCTCTGCTTCCCGGTTTTCCCCTCCGCGGTACGGTCACTGCCCGGCTCGTCCGTGGCCGCGGTCTTCCCGCCGGCCGCTTCCGGAGTCGTTCCCTCAGTCGTCTCCGTGGCCGCCGCCTCGGGCCCTTCCTCGGGTGCCGCTTCGGGCGCCGTCTTGGGCGCTTCGTCCGGCGCGGGGGTCTTGGCGACGAACCAGCCGCTGCCGAACGCGGGGTCGGAGTAACGCCGCGGCTCCTGATCCGGACCGGACACCGCGAGGCGGGCGATCGGCTTCAGGTTGTGCAGCGTGCCGTCCGGGTCCATGTACGGCACGGGCTCGGCGTCAGGGCCCGCCGACGGCTCGTCGACGGGGTGGCGCTGCGCCGGCACCGGGACGGCGCTGACCGCCCCGTCGGCCGGTGAGGCGCTTCCCGGGGACGGGCCGTCGCTGATCGCCGGTGCCTGCGCTTCCGGAACCGGCGTGCCGCCCGGACGTGGGGCGGGCAGCCAGGTCTTCCCCGGGGCGGGCTGTGCCGGGGAGGCCGGTGCTGTCACAGGCTGCGCCGTTTGCCCGGGGAAGGCCGGTGCTGTCGCCGTCTGCGCGGGCTGCCCCGGCGTGGTCGGTGCTGTCGCCGCCGTTTGTGCCTGCGCGGGTTGCCCCGGCGTGGCCGGTGCTGTCGGCGGCTGCGCGGGTTGCCCGGGCATGGTCGGTGCTGGCGCCGTCTGGGCGGGGGCGGGCTGCGCGGGCGTGGTCGGTGCTGTCGCCGCCGGTGCCTGCCCCGGCGCGGGTGAGACCGGCCGTTGACCGGCCCGGGGTCCCCAGCCGTCGTCTTCAGGTTGCGCCACCTGCGGCAGCTCACCGGTCGGCCCGTCACCGGCGAGGAACCCGCCCGGCGACACCGGCGCGTGCGCCGCGCCCGGGTGCCCGGTCGACGCCTCGCCTGCAGGGCGATGCCCGGCGCCGGATTGCTGAACGACCGGGCCGACAGCCTGTCCGGGCTGCAACTGCGCTGCCTGAGACGTCTCGGCCGGAGCGTGCGGCGGCGCGATGCGGTGCTGTCCGGGCTGAGTGTGCGCGGGCTGAGCGTGTCCAGCCTGCCCGTTTCCGGGCTGGGCATGGGTCCACTGGCCGGCGGGCGACACCGGCCGGCCCGCGGCCGGTCCCCACGGTCCCGCGGGAGCGGAGACAGGGCGTGCGGTGTCGGGCGTCGGCGGTTGTCCCTGCCCCCATTGGGCGGCGGGGGAGGAGACGGGCCGTGTTGCGTCCGGCGCTGCCGGCTGGCCCTGGTCCCACAACGGGGCGGGCGCGGGCCGGCCCTGGTCCCACTGTGCGGTCGGCGCGGAGACCGGTCGCGCGTCGCCGGGCCCTGGAGCCCACTGCGCGGCAGGGGAGACGGGCCGCACGGTGTCGCCCCGCGGGCGGCGGGGTAGTGCGGATTCCTGGTGCTCGGCGAGGGAGTTCGGCCGTCCCTGCGGGGTCTGGCGCGGATCCCACGTGTTCCCCGGCGGATTGCCCGGGACAGGGGCGCCCGGCTGCACGGCCGGCTGGGATGCGATCAGCCCTGGCGGCGGCGCGGCCGGCTGAGGCGCGACCAGCCCCGGCGGGGGCGCGGCCGGCTGGGGCGGCACTCGTCCGGGAGGCGTGGCCGTCTGGGGCACGACCGGCCGCGGCGTGACCGCTTGCGGTGCGATCAGTCCGGGCGGGGGCATGACGGGCTGACCCGTGCGGGGAACACCCGGCTGCACCGGCGTCTGACCAGCCCCGGGAGCCGGAACGGTCGGTCGGCCGACCGCTGTGGGCCCACGACCGTCCACCGGAACCGGGCCGCGGGCGTCGACGGGGATCGGGCCACGACTGTCGGCCGGAATCGGACCACGCGGGTCGACCGGCATCGGGCCGCGGGCGTCGACCGGCATCGGGCCACGGGCGTCCACGGGGATCGGGCCGCGGGCGTCCAGCGGCATCGGGGCTCGAGCGTCGACCGGAACGGGGCCGCGGGCCGGGCTCGCCGTGCGGCCCGTGGGGTGCGGAGGCATCGGCGGCACGTCGTCCGGGACGATCGCCCACGGGCCGTCGCCGTCGGCGAGGAAGACGTGCGCGGTTCGCGGACTGCGGCCGGTGCGCTGCTGCGGGACGGCCTGCGGCGGACCGGACTGCCACGGGCCCGGCTCCTGCGGAATGCCGGCGGCCTGTGACGGGCCTGGTTCGTGCGCCTGCGGAGCGTTCGGCGTCTGCTGAGGGCCGGCTGCCTGCGCAAAACCAGCGGACTGCTGGCCGGCCGGGGCCTGCGGGCCGACCTGGGAGTGCTGGCCGACCGGAGATTGCGGGCCGACCTGGGAGTGCTGGCCCACCGGGGACTGCGGGCCGACCGGAGAGTGCTGGCCCGACGGAGACTGCGGAACGCCGGTGGCCTGGTGGCCGATGGGGAGTTGCGGAGCGCCCGGGGACTGCGGGGTGCCCGACACCGGACGGTTCGCGGCCGTCGAGGGAGCGCTCGGAGCTGGCGGAGGAGCCGACTCGCCGTGCGGCGCCATGGCCGTACGCGGATCGAGGGAGACCTCAGCCGTCCCCGGCGCGGAACCGGGCGGCGGAGCGGAAGTGGCAGCGGCGGCCGCCGGGATCTGAGGCCCGGCCGGGCCGACCACCCGGGCCGGAGCGGCCGGTGGCGGAGCGGCAACCACCCGCGGGGTCACCGGCGGCGCGTTCTTGATGACGCGAGGCGTGGGCGGCGGCGTGGCCCGGCTCACGACCTTCGGCTGTACGGGCGGGTCGGCACGCCGCAGCACACGCGGCTTGTCGTCGCCGGGTGATCCGGGCGTGGCCGGCTCGTCCGGCGTCTCGTAGTACTCGCCGTCCAGCACGACCGGGTGCTCGTCGTGATCGTCCCGGCTCCTGGAACGGTCGTCCCGATGCGCGGACTGCTCGTCGGCCGCCCAGCCCTCGGGTGTGCGTTCGCCGCCGGTCCAGTCCGCGTTTGCGGGTGCTTTGTCCCATTCGCGGGCCTGCAGGTCGACGGGCTCGTCGTCCCAACCCTGCCGGCGGGCGGACTCGTCGTCCCGGACCCGGGCCCGGCCAGCGGCGAGGTCGTCCCGCCCGTAGCCGTCCCGGTCGACGCTCTCGCGATCGGCGTCGCCGTGCCCGCGGCCGCCACGGACCAGGTCCTCGTCGCGAGGGAGGCCGGTGCCGCGGACGAGTTCGTCGTTCAGCGCTCGCCCGGTGCCGCGGACCAGGTCCTCGTCGCGCGCCCGGCCGGTGCCACGGACCAACTCGTCGGCCCGGATCAGCTCGTCGTCACGGACCCGCTCGCTGCCGCGCACGAGATCGCTGCCGCGCAGGAGATCGTCGTCGCGCAGGTGACCGTTGCCGTGAGCGGCCTCCACGTCCTGCGGCCGTCCGCGACCGTCGTACCGGTCGTCGCCCGGGACCGTCGCCCGCCCGGCCGCGGCCGGACGTTCCGGGCGCCCAGTCGGACCGCGGCGCGGCTCCTCGTCCTCGCGTCGCGGCCGGCGTCCGCCCGGCGGCCGGATCGGCCCGAAGTCGTCCTCCTGCCACGGCTGCGAGTCGCGCTCGTCGACGTAGTCCCGCCGAGCGGCCGGACGATCCGCCGAACCGCCACGCCGCTCGCCGGGCCGGCCACGCTCGTCCTCGCTCCAGCGCCGGTCCGGGCCGCTGTCGGGAAGCCGTCGGTCCGGGCCGCCGTCGAGAGGCCGCCGGTCCGGGCTGCTGTCGGGAAGCCGCCGGTCGGGCCCGCCGTCGGGAAGTCGTCGCTCGAGCCCGGTGTCGGGGAGTCGCCGCTCCGGGCCGGCCTCGGCGGGCTGCCGGCGCGGGCCGGCGCCGTCGCGCCGGTCGGTCTCGCGTCGCGGGTCGCGCCGGTCGTCGGCCCAGCGTTCGTCGCGCCGCTCCGCGGGGTGCCGCCCGCGGGAGTCGTCGCGGCGATCGTCCCGGGCGCGCCCGCGGTCGTCGGTGAGGTCGTCGTGGCGGCGCGCGCCGTACCGGCCGGCCGGGCGTCCGTCGGGCTGTGGCCGGCGCCGCTGGCGTTCCGGGTTCTGCAGGGCGGCCGGGTCGACGATCGGGAAGTCCGGTTTGTCGAAGTCCATCCCGAGTTCGGGACGGTTGAAGTCGACGTCGTCGAAGTAGTTCCCGGACAGGTTGTCGACCGACGTGTCGATCGGGACGAAGTTCGGGTCGTCGAGCCAGCTCGGACGCTTGTCGTCGAACGCGACGGCCGGTTTCTCCCCGTTACGGCCGGAACGCCGCGCAGCCGGTTTGTCACCCTCCGCAGGGCGTCGCGTGGGAATGACCGGATCGGGCGCCGTCCGTTTCTCGAAATGGCGCTCCTGAGCCACGGCGTACTTCGGCATGAAGGAGTATTCGTTGTACTCCTCGTCCCAGTACTCGTCGTCCTCGAAGCTCATGACGCGGCTCCGTTACGGCTGGGGAACTTCCCACCGCCCCATCGCCGCATCTGTGCCACCGTCCTCACCCTGGACCACCTCCGCGCCCCCCGGTGCCCGCCCCTCGCGCACCCGGATCACCCGCCGCCACGTGGTGGATGTGGAAGGTTAATCACGGATTTGCGTGGTGCGCCACCGCCCTGCGGGTCCCCCTTACCGGACTCGCGCAGGTGCCGCGAGCGGTGACCGGCCCGGCGCCGCAGCCCGCCGGGTGTGCTCGGTCGAAGAGAGATACGTCCGCCGACGGCTCCCGGTTCAATGTTGTGAGCAGTCACTATGCCGGGATTTCGGCGGGGGCCCGGAAGGCGCGCCGGAACTCGTTCCCATCAACCCGGATGATTGCTTTCCGGTTACGGCGGGACGTTCGATTTAAGCATTACTTAAGGTCCATTTCAGGAAAGCCAAGGACTTGCGGGTGACCCTGAACAGGTGACGGAACGTGGCGAAGGACACCCTTGCGTTCCGCGGATCATGGGGGTCCGGCCTGGCACGGTTGGTGAGCGGCCAGATCCACTGCGGACCGGCCGCCCTGCCACGGCCCACGGGTCCGCGGCGGGCAGCACAGCCCACGAGCCCCCCGGCCGAGCGGTCGTCGCCCCCCCAGTTATCCGGCGGCCGCTGCACCGGTGCCCATGGACGACCCGCCCGGGATTTGCCCCCCAACTCTCCGGGCGCTCGGCGGATCAGGGCCCACCAGGCCGGGACAGGAGGCGGCGGCGGGAGCAATCCCGCCGCCGTTCTCGTGGTCCCTACGGGCGGACGTGGTTCTACAGGCGGGCGTGGCTTCACCAGCGTGCGTGGTCCTACCGGCGGGAGTGGTCCTACCGGCGGGCGTGGTCCTACGGGCGGGCGTGGTCCTGCGGGCGGGCGGTGCCGAGCCTGCCGGGTCAGATGCGGCCGTCCGAGGTGAACGGGCAGGCCCGGGCCGGCAGCACCAGCCCGGCCGCCGCGAGGTCGGTGAGCAGCGCCGACAGCTGGGCCCGGGTGAGCAGCCCGGCACCGTCCGGCCGCGGAGGCGGCACCCCGAGCGCGACGGCCGCCTCGATCGCCCGTGCCCCGATCGCCGCCTCGACCGCCCACACCCGGTGGGCGCAGAGCGCCGGCCGCGCGGACGCGGTCAGCTCCCCGTGCAGGCGCAGCAGCCGGCGCAGGTCGGCGGCGAGCCGCTCGATCGGCAGCCCGTACGGCCGGGGTCGCGCCGGCCGTCGCTGCTCGACCCGGGCGGCGAGCGCGCGCCACCATCGCGGCGTGCGCTGGGCAACGACGATGACCAGCGGTGGCGTCGCGATGATCAGTGCGATGCGACTGGCGTCCAAGAGGGTCAAGGCGACTCCGAGGCGGTGTCCTTTCTCCGACCTTGCGCCCGGATCGGCACCCCGTCAACGCCGTTCTGTGCGACTTCCGCCTACCGGCAATCGAGGACCGCGGCCACCACCACTGACGGTTCCGCCGTCGCCGTCGCCGGCAGCGGACGGGACACCCGGCGTCCCGGTGAGGTGATCAGCAGCAGGTACCACCCGGTCTGCGCGGACCAGCCGAGCCCGGCCTGGTCGTAGTCCCACGTCACGGCGGACGGGCGGGCGCGGTCGAACGGGATCCAGCCCTCGTCGTCGTCGGCCCGCCAGTCCGCCACGGCCACGCCGGCGGCCTCCAGCGCCTCCGCGACGGCACGCAGGTACTCCCAGGGGGTCACCGTCCCAGATCATCACACCGCGGTGGTCCCGAACAGTCCGGGAGCGGACGCCGGACCGTGAGCGCCGGCCGGACCGCGTAGGGCCACGGGCAGGCAACGCAGAGACGAACATCAGTGATGTCAGCCACCTTTAAACCGCGCGTCACGGGAGCGTTGCCCGCCGGTCCAGGCCCGCCCGGTCCCCTGGGGGCATGCGCATCGCGCTGGTCACAGAGTCGTTCATGCCGGACGTCAACGGCGTAGCCCATTCGGTGGTACGGACCGCGGAGCACCTCGTCCGCACCGGCCACGAGCCGATCGTCATCGCGCCGGTGCCCGCACCGGGGCCGATGCCCCTCACGCTGCCGTACCCGGTCGTGCGGATCCCGTCGATCCCCATGCCCGGGTATCCGCAGATCCGCCTGGGCCTGCCGGTTCCCGCGGTGCGCGCGGCGATCCGGGCGCACCGGGCCGACGTCGTCCACCTGGCCAGCCCGTTCTTCCTGGGCGCGTGGGGCCGGAGCGCGGCGGCGTCGCTGGGGCTGCCCGCGGTGGCGGTCTTCCAGACGGACGTGGCGGCCTACGCCAGGGTCCGCAACCTCGGCGTTGCCGAGCAACTGTCCTGGCAGTGGATCCGGCGCCTGCACAACGGAGCTGCCCGCACCCTGGCGCCCTCCACGGGGTCGATGGAGGCGCTGCGGCGGCACGGCGTCGAGCGGGTGCACCTGTGGCGCCGCGGGGTCGACGACGTCCGCTTCCAGCCGGGCCGGCGCAGCGCCGGGGTCCGCCGGGCGCTCTGCCGCGACGGCGAGGTGCTGGCCGGGTTCGTCGGCCGGCTGGCCGTGGAGAAGGAGGTGGAGCTCCTGGCCGGGGTGTCGCGGCTGCCGAACGTGCGCCTGGTGATCGTCGGGAACGGGCCGGCCGAGGCGCAGCTGCGCAAGGCGCTCCCGCACGCGACGTTCCTCGGGGTGCGGCACGGCAGTCAGCTCGCCCGGATCTACGCGAGCCTTGACGTCTTCGCGCACACCGGCCCGTTCGAGACGTTCGGGCAGACGCTGCAGGAGGCGATGGCCAGCGGCGTCCCGGTGGTCGCGCCGGCCCAGGGCGGCCCGCGGGACCTGGTGCGGGACGGCCGGACCGGATTCCTGGTGCCGCCGCACGAGGAGGCCGGGTTCACCGACGCGGTGGCCCGGCTCGCCGCCGACCCGATGCTGCGCCGCCGGATGGGGGCGGCCGGACGTGCCGCGATCGGCGGGCGCAGCTGGGCGGCGGTCGGCGACGAGTTGCTCGACCACTATGCGCAGGTGCTGGGCGGGCCGCTCACCGCCGTACCGGAAATCAGGCGAGAGCGGGCCGAAGCTGCCTGAACCGGGGCAGATGGTCGTCCGCGGTGTCCGTCGCGACTTGCGGCACACCGCGGTTTGCGTTGTCATGACAGCCTGCAATCGCCGGCTGTGAACCCGGCCGGCGGCGCGCTGACGGGGGCATGAGGCCAGGATGAACATCGACCGAACGGGATCGGCCCATCGCCTGGTGGACGCCTCCCGTTTCCCCCGCCTCGGCCTTCTGCTCACCCGCTGCCGGGACCATCTGCCGGTGTTGAGTTCCCGGGCCCTGCGCTGGGCCGGTTTCGGTGGTGCGCTCCTGCTGTTCGTCGCGGGCCTGCTCGGTGGGGCGTTGCCGGCCAAGGGCAACCACAACCTCGTGGTCACCTCGCTGTGGCTGACCGGCACGGCCCTGATGGGGTACGCGTGGTGGACCGGCCGCGACCGCGATCACAGCCCGCGGTGGGTGCTCGTCACGATCGCGCTCTGGACGGCGCCGTTCCTGTTCCTGCCGCCGGTCGGCAGCCGGGACTTCTACTCCTACAGCTGCCAGGGCGAGTTGTACGCCAACGGCCTGAGCCCCTACTCGTCGACGGCGGAGTCGCTGCCCTGCACGTGGATCGGGGCGGTGCCGCCGATCTGGCGGGACACGATCACGCCGTACGGGCCGCTGTTCATCCTGCTCGCCGCCGCGATCGTCGCCGCCGGGCAGGCCCTGCCGCTCGCGCCGGGTCTGGTCGACGCGCTGCCCCCGCAGCTCGGCTCGCTGGTCCTGCCGCTGGTGCTGTTCCGCCTGGTCGCGCTCGCCGGGGTGCTCGGGATGGCGGCCGGCCTGCCGGTGCTGGCCCGGCGCTGCGGGGTGCCGCCGGCGCGGGCGCTGTGGCTGGCGCTGGCCGGCCCGCTGATCGGCGCGCATCTGATCGGCGGCCCGCACAACGACGCCGCGATGCTGGGCCTGCTCGTCGCCGGTCTGGCCGTGATCGTCCGCCACCCGAGGCACCCGGCCGCGATCGCCGTCGGTGGCGTGCTGCTCGGCGGGGCGGTGGCGGTGAAGGCGACCGCGCTGGTCACGATCCCGTTCGCCGTGCTGATCGTCGCCGCGGCGTACTCGCGCAGGGGGCGGGCCGACCTGCGCGGCCTGGTCATCGGCACGGCCGGGGTGCTCGGCACGGCCGCTGCCACGCTCGCCGGGATCACCGTGGCCGGCGGGCTGGACTACGGCTGGATCGCCGGCGTGCGGGACAGTGGCGAGCTGGTCCAGTTCAGCTCGATGCCGACAGCGGTCGGGATGACCATCACGTACGCCGGGCAGCTGTTCGACCCGGACTTCGACGCGGTGCCGGTGGTCCGCGCGATCGCCTACGGGGTGCTCGCCGTCGCGCTGGTGGCCATCTGGGTGCGGGCGCTGCGGGAGCGCACCGACCCGGCCCGGGTGGCGCTGGTCGGCGCGGCCGCGGCGGTCGTCGCCACCGTCGCCCTGGCCCCGGTGTTCCTGCCCTGGTACATGCTGTGGCCGCTGATCCTGCTGGCGGCGACCGGCCGGCGCACCAAGGTGGTCATGGTGCTCACCGTCGTGGCGTCGTTCTCGGTGCTGCCGGACGGCTCCGGCCTGGTCCGCTCGCTGAAGTTCCCGGGCGCGCCGCTGGTCACCCTCTACCTGATCTACCTGGCGGTGCGGTACGTGCGGCGGCGCTTCCGGGAACGCGAGCCTCAGACGGCGGCGGGGGAGGACGCCAGCGAGGCCGAGCCGAGCACGCGGGAGATGGCCACCTCGATGACGACCCGGGCCGGGTTGGGGCGCGGCGTCCGGTAACGGCCGGCGTAGATGCGCTCCGCCTCGGCGACCGACTCCGGGTCGTCCCGGATCACGGCGAGGCCCTCGACGGTGCTCCACCGCGGCCCGTCCACCTGGCAGACGGCGACCCGCTGCTGACCGTTGCGGACGTGCCGGACCTTCGCCGACCCGCCCGAGGCGATCACCCGCGCGATCCCGGCGATCGGGTCGAGGGTGGCGCCGACCGCCACCACGTGCGGGGAGCCGTCGGCACGCAGCGTGGTCAGGGTGCAGAGATGCCGCTCCGTCCAGAACTCCCGCAACGCCGCTGACTCCAGCGAAATGATGCCGCTCACGCAATCTCCAGTTCCTATCGGACACGCCCGGTTGCGTGATCCGTACGCGAAAATGATTTCAGGCGGCTTCGGCGGCAAGCTCACCACGGCGGACCGCGTCGACCAGGGCCGCGTGGTCCTTCTCGACCTGGTCGGCGTAGAGCCGCGCGAACCGGGCGAGGGAGTCGTCCAGCTTGTCGCTGCCCCCGCAGTACCCCGCGATGATCGACGCCCCACTCGTGCGGGCATGCGACTTGGCGAGCAGGTACCCGCAGATGCCGGCGTAGTCCGCGAGCGCGCCGGCGTTGATGTCCTCGACGACGATCGCGCCCTTCATGTCGCGGAACTGCCGCACGTAGTACTGGTGCTCGCCCGCCGTGGCCCAGCCCAGCAGCGGGTCGCTGACCGTCTGCAGGGCCTGCTGGTACTCCACGACCCGCTGCCCCTGGTGCCGGTGCCAGGCCAGCGCACCGTGCTGGTGTTTCGCGATGACCGAGCGGCGGGCCTGCTTGAGCTGCAGGAACACCACGTCCTCGGGATCCGAGCCCTCGCACAGCGCGACGTACGCCCGCAGACCCACCGACCCGACGCCGACCACCTTGTGCGCGACGTCGAGGATCCGGTACCCGCCGAGGATGCGCGCCCAGTGCGGCTTGAGCGTGTTGAGGTAACCGTCGAGCGCCCCGTCCAGCAGCTCCCGGTCGTCCGCCGAGGGACGGGTGATCACCGGTGGCTCCTCGACGAGCCGGCGGGTGCCGTCGCGCCGCTCGGTGAACCGGGGCAGCGCCCGGTCGCTGGTGCGCCGCCGGGCCCGCCGGGCGGCCCGCTCGATCTCGTCGCGGAAGCTGGCCTTGCTCGCGGCGCCGCGCATCGCGTCGACGTTGAGCTGCTCGAACGAGCGGGCCAGCAGCGGGCGGTCGGACAGGTGCGCGATCTGCTCCCGGTACTCCGCGACGCAGTGCTGGACCGCGTCGGCGCAGGCGCTCTCCCGGAAGCCGTTGACCCGGCCGGCCACGTAGACACTGGCCACCAGGCGGCGCAGGTCCCACTCCCACGGGCCGGGGTGCGCCTCGTCGAAGTCGTTGAGGTCGAAGACCAGCTCCCGTTCCGGGGAGGCGTAGAAGCCGAAGTTGCCGAGATGGGCGTCGCCGCAGATGACCGGGGTGATGCCGGTGTGCGGGAGGGCGGCGAAGTCGTCGGCCATGAGACCTGCGGTGCCGCGCAGGAACGTGTACGGGCTGGCGATCATCCGGCCGATCCGGACCGGGATCAGCCACGGCAGGCGGCCCTCGTGCGACGCCACGACCTGCCGCACCGGATCGATCCGGCCGGGGCCCGGACGCCAGTGCGCCATCTCCGAACGGGGGGACCGCTCGCGCAACGAGCGGCCGATCTCGTATCGTTCGGCGCGCGGCCGTGCGGGCCGGCGCAGGGAGGTGAAGCCCTCGTCGTCCGCGGAGCCGAGCTCGACGTGGCTGCTGACCGTGGGTGTCGCGTCCATCGCTGCCGAGAGTACGGGGCTTGCGGCAGCCCTCGCCGCGGGGCTCGCGGCGCGGGCATTGTTATCGATAACATTCCCACACGGGAGACGCGCGGCCTGCCGCTACGCTCCATCAGATCCGGACCTGGCGAGGTGCGCAAGTGGAGACCAAGGGATCCCGTTCCCCCGCGATGACGGACGTGGCACGACTGGCCGGGGTTTCCCACCAGACCGTCTCCCGCGTCCTCAACGACCATCCGAACGTCAAGGAGCAGACCCGCCTCCGCGTCCGCGCCGCCATCGCCGAGCTGAACTACCGGCCGAACCGGGCGGCCCGCGCCCTGGTCACCGGCCGTTCCCAGCTCATCGGGGTGGTCGCCCGCAACAGCATGCTCTACGGCCCGGCGTCGATGCTGACCGAGTTCGAGCAGGCCGCCGCCGACGCCGGTTTCGCGGTCAGCGTCGGCAGCGTCCGCGAGCTGGACCGCGACTCGATCTCCGCGGTCGTCGAGCGCCACCTGGACCAGCGGGTCGCCGGCCTGGTCGTGATCGCCCAGGTCGCCTCGGCCACCGAGGCGCTCGCCGAGATCCCGGCCGACGTGCCGGTGGTCTTCATCGACGGCGACCCGGCGGCCGGCCGGTCGCTGGTCACGGTGGACCAGGTGGCGGGTGCCCGGGCCGCGGTCCGGCACCTGCTGGAGGCCGGGCACGAGACCGTCTGGCACGTCTCCGGGCCGACCGAGTGGTTCGACTCGGCCGGGCGCATCCAGGGCTGGCGGCAGACCCTGCAGGAGGCCGGGCGGGAGGTGCCGCCGCTGCTGAGCGCCGACTGGTCGGCCGCCGAGGGGTATCGCGCCGGCCAGATGCTGGCCCGGATGCCCGAGGTGACCGCGATCTTCGCGGCCAACGACCACCTGGCCCTGGGCGTGCTGCGGGCGCTGCACGAGCGCGGCCGCCGGGTGCCGCACGACGTCAGCGTGGTCGGTTTCGACGACGTTCCCGAGGCGTCGTACTTCATCCCGCCGCTGACCACGGTGCGGCAGTCCTTCGGCGACGTGGCCCGGGCCGCGCTGACGCTCCTGCTGGGTCAGCTCAAGGACGAGACCGGGGCGGCGGAAACGGTGATCGTTCCGGCACAATTGGTGGTGCGTGAGAGCGTGGCACCGCCCGCCTGAGACCCTCCCAGGGCCCGGTTAAGCGGCCGTTACTTTGTTGTTGCCAAGAGCCGTTGACAGCCCAATTGTTAGCGATAACACTGGGTTTCTCCCCGCTGGGTGTGGCGCCTGCCACGATCCAGCTCCCCCCGTGGAGGTTAAGACCCATGTCCGTCGAGCCGATCATGGCCTCTGCCATCGGCGCCGGTCGCACGCTCCTGAGGCGTCGCCCGGTTGCTGTTGAGGTCCGGCGCGACGCAAGGGTGGGGCCTCTGGGGAGACTTCGCCGGGCCGCACAGCAAGCCGTGGGCGGCCAAGATATACGTCCGGCTCTTCGCCGAGCGTTCGGTGCTGCACGATTACAACCAGTGACGCCTGACCGGGTCCGCTGACAGCACCACCATCGACACCAAAGGAAACACCATGAAACCGCAGATCTGGTTTCTGACCGGCAGCCAGCACCTGTACGGGCCGGAGACGCTCCAGCAGGTCGCCGACCAGTCCGCTGAGATCCAGCGCACCCTGGCCGCCGGCCTCGGCGCCGAGCTGGTCGCCCGCCCGGTGCTGACCGACTCGGGCGCGATCAAGCAGGTGATGCTGGACGCGAACGCGAACCCCGACGTCATCGGTGTGATCGCGTGGATGCACACGTTCTCGCCGGCCAAGATGTGGATCTCCGGGCTGGACGCGCTGCGCAAGCCGCTGCTGCACCTGCACACGCAGCACAACACGTCGCTGCCGTGGGAGTCCATCGACATGGACTTCATGAACCTCAACCAGGCCGCGCACGGCGACCGGGAGTTCGGGTTCATCCAGGCGCGGCTCGGCGTGCCGCGCAAGACGGTCGCCGGGCACGTCTCCGACCCGTCGGTGGTCGCCCGGATCGACGGCTGGGCGAAGGCCGCGACCGGTCTGCAGCGCCTGCGCACCCTGCGGCTGGCCCGCTTCGGTGACAACATGCGCGACGTCGCGGTGACCGAGGGCGACAAGGTCGAGGCGGAGCTGCGCTTCGGTGTCTCCGTCAACACGTACGGGGTGAACGACCTGGTCGCCGTCGTCGACGCGGTCGACGAGAAGACGATCGACGACCTTGTCGGGGAGTACGCCGAGCTCTACGAGCTGGCCCCCGAGCTGGCGACGGGCGGCGAGCGGCACGACTCGCTGCGCTACGGCGCGCGGATCGAGGCCGGTCTGCGGCAGTTCCTCACCGAGGGCGACTTCGGGGCCTTCACCACGAACTTCGAGGACCTCGGCGGTCTGCGCCAGCTGCCCGGCCTGGCCGTGCAGCGCCTGATGGCCGACGGGTACGGCTTCGGTGGCGAGGGCGACTGGAAGACCTCCGCGCTGCTGGCCACCGTGAAGGCGATGGGTGCCGGCACCGGCCGCGGCACCTCGTTCATGGAGGACTACACCTACCACTTCGGGCCGGGCGAGCCGAAGATCCTCGGGGCGCACATGCTCGAGGTCTGCCCGACCATCGCCTCCTCGCGGCCCCGGGTGGAGATCCATCCGCTGGGCATCGGCGGGCGCGAAGACCCCGTGCGCCTGGTTTTCGACGCCACTCCCGGCTCCGGTGTCGTCGTCGGTCTCGCCGACCTCGGTGACCGGTTCCGCCTGGTGGCGAACGTGATCGAAGTAGTACCGCCGGACGAGCCGCTGCCGAACTTGCCAGTTGCCCGTGCGGTGTGGAAGCCTGCGCCGTCGCTGTCGACATCGGCCGAGTGCTGGCTCACCGCGGGAGGACCCCACCACACCGTCCTCACGCAGGCTGTCGGCGCGGAGGTCCTCCGGGACTTCGCGACGATGGCCCAGACCGAGCTCCTGCTCATCGATGACCGCACCACGACCGACGACTTCGCCGATCGAGTGCGGTGGAACCAGGCGTACCACCGCCTGGCCCGCCCCCTGTAACACCGCTCTCAAAGAGGAGAACCACCGTGAAATACACCCGGCTCATGGCGGCAGTCAGCGCCGCCACGCTGGTCACGACCATGGCCGCCTGTGGCTCCGCGGAGAAGACCACGGACAAGGAGGCGTCCAGCGGGAACAACTCCGGCGCGCTGGTCGGCATCACCATGCCGACCAAGTCGTCGGAGCGCTGGATCCACGACGGCGACAACCTCAAGTCGCAGCTCGAGGGCCTGGGCTACAAGGTCGACCTGCAGTACGCGGAGAACGACATCCCGACGCAGACCCAGCAGCTCGACAGCCAGATCACCAAGGGCGCCAAGCTCCTGATCATCGCGTCGATCGACGGCACCGCGCTCTCCAGCCAGCTGGACAACGCCAAGGCCGCGAACATCCCGGTCATCGCGTACGACCGGCTGATCCGTGGCAACGCGAACGTCGACTACTACACCACCTTCGACAACTTCAAGGTCGGTGTGCAGCAGGCCACCTCGCTGCTGACCGGTCTCGGCGTGCTCAAGGCCGACGGCAGCAAGGGCGACGGGAAGGGCCCGTTCAACGTCGAGCTGTTCGCCGGCTCGCCGGACGACAACAACGCGACGTTCTTCTTCAACGGCGCGATGAGCATCCTCGACCCGTACATCAAGGACGGCACGCTGGTCGTCAAGTCGGGCCAGAAGGACTTCAAGACGGTCGCGACGCTGCGCTGGGACCCGGAGACGGCCCAGAAGCGCATGGAGAACATCCTCACCTCGACCTACAAGGCCGGCGCCAAGGTCAACGGCGTTCTCTCCCCGTACGACGGCATCTCGATCGGCATCCTCTCCGCGCTGAAGTCGGCCGGTTACGGCACCGACGGCAAGTACCCGACCGTCACCGGCCAGGACGCCGAGCTCGCGTCGGTCAAGTCGATCATCAAGGGTGAGCAGTACTCCACCATCTACAAGGACACCCGTCAGCTGGCCAAGGTCACCGGCGAGATGGCCGACGCCATCCTGAAGGGCCAGACTCCGCAGACGAACAACACCACCGACTACGACAACGGCAAGAAGGTCGTCCCGGCCCAGCTGCTCCAGTCGGTCATCGTCGACAAGGACAACTACCAGAAGGTCATCGTCGACGGTGGTTACTACACCGCTGACCAGCTGAAGTGATTTGACTCCGCGCCCCGCCCGCCACCGCGGGCGGGGCGCGGGCTCATCGGCCCATAGGAGGGTCTTCATGACCGACACGATCCTGCGCATGAGCGGCATCACCAAGACGTTCCCGGGCGTCAAGGCGTTGCAGGACGTCGACATCGAGGTACGCAGGGGTGAGATCCACGCCATCTGCGGAGAGAACGGGGCCGGCAAGTCGACCCTGATGAAGGTGCTGTCGGGCGTCTACCCGCACGGCACCTACGAGGGCGCCATCGAGTTCGAGGGTCAGCCCTGCAACTTCTCCGGCATCCGCGACAGCGAGCACCGGGGCATCGTCATCATCCACCAGGAGCTGGCGCTCGCCTCGAACCTCTCGATCGCGGAGAACATCTTCCTCGGCAACGAGCGGAGCAAGCGCGGCTGGATCAACTGGAACGAGACGAACGCGGCGGCCGACGAGCTGCTGCGCCGCGTCGGTTTGGACGAGAAGGCTGTCACGCCGGTGGTCGAGCTCGGCGTCGGCAAGCAGCAGCTGGTGGAGATCGCGAAGGCGCTCTCCAAGGACGTGAAGCTGCTCATCCTCGACGAGCCGACGGCCGCGCTCAACGACGACGACTCGGCGCACCTGCTCAACCTGCTCCGAGGCCTGCGTGACGAGGGCATCACCTGCGTCATCATCTCGCACAAGCTCAACGAGGTGATGGGAATCTCGGATCGCGTCACCATCCTGCGCGACGGCCGGACCATCTGGACCAACGACATCGAGAACCTCACCGAGGACAAGATCATCTCGGGCATGGTGGGCCGCGACCTCGAGCACCGGTACCCGGAGCACGAGCCGACCATCGGCGACGAGGTCCTGCGGATCGAGGACTGGACGGTCTACAGCCCGACCCAGCCCGACCGGGCCCTGGTCCGCAAGGCGAACCTGACGCTGCGCCGCGGCGAGATCGTCGGGCTGGCCGGCCTGATGGGCGCGGGCCGCACCGAGCTCGCGATGAGCGTCTTCGGCCGCTCGTACGGGGTGAACATCTCCGGCCGCCTGATCAAGGACGGCAAGGAGATCCACGTACGGTCCGTGCGGGAGGCGATCGACCACGGCATCGCCTACGCCACCGAGGACCGCAAGCGGTACGGCCTGAACCTCATCGAGGACATCAAGCGCAACGTGTCCGCGGCCGGCCTGACCAAGCTCGCCAAGGGCGGCTGGGTCGACGGCAACGAGGAGTTCAAGGTTGCCAACGAGTTCCGCGACAGCATGAACATCAAGGCGCCGGACGTCGGGGCGATCGTGGGCAAGCTCTCCGGCGGCAACCAGCAGAAGGTCGTGCTCTCGAAGTGGATCTTCACTGACCCGGACATTCTCATCCTCGACGAGCCCACGCGGGGCATCGACGTCGGTGCGAAGTACGAGATCTACACGATCATCAACCGGCTCGCCGACGAGGGCAAGGCCGTCCTGGTCATCTCGTCCGAGCTCCCCGAGCTGCTCGGGATCTGCGACCGTATCTACACCCTCTCGGCGGGCCGGATCACCGGTGAGGTGCCGCGCGCCGGGGCTACTCAGGAGAGCCTCATGACTCTCATGACGAAGGAAGAACAGGAGGTGGCGCCGTGACCGTCGCACCCACCAATGCCGATCTGTCAGTCGACAAGGGACCGGCCGGTGCCCAGAACAAGGCGACGCGCAAGGTCAACTTCGACATCAGGTCGAGTGGCATCTACATCGCGCTGGCCCTGCTCGTGCTGGGTTTCACCGTGGCGACCGGTGGCGACCTGCTGGCGCCGCAGAACCTCAGCAACATCATCGTGCAGTACTCGTACATCCTGGTGCTCGCGATCGGCATGGTGCTGATCATCATCGCCGGCCACATCGACCTCTCGGTCGGCTCGGTCGTCGCCGCGACCGGCGCGTTCGCCGCCGTCATGATGGTCGACTGGCACCTGGCCTGGCCGCTCGCCGTGGTCATCACGCTGATCTTCGGCGCGGTCATCGGTGCCTGGCAGGGTTACTGGGTCGCCTACTTCGGCATCCCGGCCTTCATCGTCACCCTGGCGGGCATGCTGCTGTTCCGGGCGATCACCTACATGATCCTCGGTAACAAGGGCATCGGCCCGTTCCCGGACGAGATCCGCACCCTGGCCAACGGCTTCACCCCCGGTTTCCTGGGCAACATCGGGCTCGGCGGGCTCGGCGGCGCCGACCTGTTCAGCATCATCGTCGGTGTCCTCGTCGTGGTCGCCATGGTCTTCGTGCAGTGGCGTGCCCGCGCCGGTCGCGTCCGCTACCACCAGGCCGTCGACCCGATGTGGCTGTTCATCCTGAAGGTCGCCGGCCCGGCCGTGCTCGTCATGTTCCTGGTCGTGCAGCTCGCCCGGTTCCGCAACCTGCCGTGGGTGCTCGTGCTGCTGGCGATCCTGGTCGTCGGCTACACGTTCGTCACCAACCGGGCGGTCTTCGGCCGCCAGATCTACGCGGTCGGTGGCAACCTGCAGGCCGCGACGCTCTCCGGCGTCAAGGTCAAGTCGGTCGTGTTCTGGCTGTTCGTCAACATGGGCGTGCTGTCCGCGGTCGCCGGCATCATCTTCGCCGGCCGCCTGAACCTGGCCGGCCCCACCGCCGGTAACAGCTTCGAGCTGGACGCCATCGCGGCCGCCTTCATCGGTGGCGCCGCGGTCCAGGGCGGTGTCGGCAAGGTGGTCGGCGCGATCACCGGTGGCCTCATCATGGGTGTCATCAACAACGGCGCCGGCCTGCTCGGCTGGCAGACCGAGAAGGTCATGCTGGCGAAGGGCATCGTGCTGCTCGCCGCCGTCGCCTTCGACGTGTGGAGCAAGCGCCGCACCGCCGGCGCGAAGTAAGCGATCAACCCCTCGGAATACGGGGCCGCCACCTCACGTGGCGGTCCCGTATTGCTTTACCAGGCGTCTTCCTCACCGGGCCGTGGCCAGCCCGAACGAGGTCGGCTTGACGCCCGGGAAGACCGAGCCGAGCGCGCCGACGCCGCAGCGCTTCTGCAGCAGCTCGCCGATCACCGCGCGGTAGTCGCTGGTCGCGGCGAGATCCCCGGCCACCAGGGCGCCGGGGGACAGGCCGGGCCAGTTCGCGTACACCCGGCCGCCGCGGATCCCGCCACCGAGCAGCAGCATCGCGTTGCCGTGCCCGTGGTCGGCGCCGCGCGACGAGTTCTCCTGGACCCGGCGGCCGAACTCGCTGATCGTCAGCACCGTCACGTTCGCGGTCGCGTCCCCCAGATCCGTCATGAACGCGCCCAGCGCGGCGGCCAGATCGGCCAGCTCGTCGTACATCCGCTGGCCCTTGACCGCGGTGCCGAGGCCCTCGTGCATGTCCCAATCGCCGCAGTCGACGGCGGCCGTGACCAGGCCGGCCTTCGCCTTGATCAAGCGCGCGACGTCACGCAGGGCCTTGCCGAGCTCGGTGGCGGGGTAGGCGGCCGTCCCGTCGTACGGCGCATCCTTGATCTTCGCGACAGCGGCGAGCGCGCGATCGGCGGACCTCGCCGCCGGGTCGTCCCCATACATGGCACGCAGCGCGGCCGCCATCGGCCGCTTCCCGTCGCCGGCCAGCGTGAAGCCGTCGATGCCGGTCATCGCCACGTCGGCGGCCGGGCCCATCAGGATCCGCGAGGGCATCGCGTGTCCCAGCGACACCCCGGCCAGCGGGGCGGTGGCGCCGGTCAGGCCGAGCATGCGGTCCAGCCAGCCGCTGCGCAGCGAGGTGCCGGGCGCAGCGTTCTCCAGGGCCTCCATCGCGGCGAAGTGCGACCGGGTCGGGTTCGGCTGCCCGACCGCGTGCACGGCGGCCAGCTTCCCGCTCTTCCAGAGCGGAAGGAGCGGGCTCAGCGCCGGGTGCAGGCCGAAGCTCCCGTCACCGCCGATGACTTTCTCCTTCGGTACGGCGATGGCCGGCCGTGCCGCGTAGTAGCCGGGATCGCCGATCGGGACGATCGCGGAGAGGCCGTCGAAGCCGCCGCGCAGCGAGATCACGACCAGGGTGTCGCCGGACCAGCTCTCCGCGGCGAAGGCCGTCCGCGTGCTCAGCGTGGTCCCGGCGAGCCCTGCCAGCGCTCCGCCGAGCAGTGTGCGACGGGAAGTTCTCATGGTCACCTCAGCTGGAAGGACGGCGCGTCGAGGACGAGCGCGATCAGGTACGGGGCGTGGCCGGCGAGATGCTTGTCGCCGGTCTCGAGGGGAGAGTTCGGCACCTTCTTCGCGACGCTGAGCACGGCCTCGGTGTGCGCGGCCGGCAGCTTGGTCCCGATCAGCCGGACCGCGAGGGCGTCGACCAGGCCGCCGTACGTCGCCGGCAGCACCGGCACCAGCGATCGCAGCAGGTCGGCGGGGCGGGTCAGCTGCTTCGGATACCAGCCCGCGGCCAGGTTCAGGTGCAGGTTGCAGCGCATCAGGAACCCCGACGGTGACGCCCAGATCGCGGCGGCGTCCGGGAAGCCGTTCGGCGGCGCCCACCGGAACGGGGCGTTCCCGGCCTGCACGAGCGTGTCGTAGAGCGCGTCCAGGCCCTGCACGCCGTCCTTGTCGGGGCCCAGGCCCAGAGCGCGTACGGCGGCGACCAGATCCTCGAACGGCGTGCGCGTCTTCTGCCCGGCGGAGGCGGCGAACTCGGCCGAGGTGAACAGCGCCCGCAGGACCGGGGTGATCGCGGTGCCGCTGTCCAGGTAGACCTTCGCGAGACGGGTGACCAGGGCGGCCGGGGGCTCGTCGGCGACGAACCGGACACAGAGCTTGCGGGCGATCGTCCGGGCCGTGTCCGGGTGCTTCGCCAGGTGGTCCAGGAACGCGAGGGCGGCGGACTCACCGTCGGCGTGATCGTTGGCGTGCCGGAAACCGAGGATGTCGACCCGGCCGGTGGCGTGCTTCGACGCGTCGTAGACGTACCCGCCGGCCTTGCTCACCGTCATGCCGGTCAGCAGCCGCGCCGCGTCCTGCACGTCGGACTCGTCGTAGACCAGGCCGACCGTGTGCAGCTCCATCAGCTCGCGGGCGTAGTTCTCGTTCGGGTGCGCCTTCGTCGACGAGCGCTGGTCCAGGTACGTGAGCATGGCGGGGTGCCGCGCGGCGGCGCGGAGCATGTCGGCGAAGCGGCCGAACGTGTGCTTGCGGATCACCTGGGCGTCGTAGTCGCTCCGGGTGTCCCAGATGCCGCCCGACGGCGCCGCGACGTGCAGGTGGTTGGCCCAGAACGCGGCGACCGTCTCGAAGAGCTGACGCTCGCTCCAGGCGGCCCGGGCGACGGCGGCCAGGCCGAGCTGGCGGAACGCCTCGTAGGAGTCCTTGGGCAGCGCGGCGCGGACCGCGGCTGGGGAGGCGCCGGCCAGCGGGAGACGCTCGAGCAGCTCGTCACAGGCGGCGTCGTCGATCCGGGCCGGGTCGAGCTGGCGGTCCAGCCAGGCCTGCGCGCCCAGCTTGCGGAACTCGGCCAGGGACCGCGGGGTCGCCCCGAAGGTGGCGCGGCGCAGCAGGTGCGCGGGGTCGCCCGCGGCAGCCGGTGCGGCCTGCGCGGCGGCCGGTGCGGCCTGCGCCGGCGCTTCCATGATCAACCCGGCGGTCACGGCGGCGGTTCCGGCGAGGAGAGTACGTCGGGTGAGCGTCATGCGATTCCCTTCGACGACTCTGTCAAACGTCGTCGGGACCGCAACCGTGACTAACGCGTCCGCAATCCGGGCGCACCCGTGACCGGACACACATGCCGGACGTAGGCTTCCGTTCGTGGATCAGGCTGAAGCGGTACGGACCCCGTCGTCCTGGGTTGTCGTCGGTCTCGACAACGGGGGGACATGCAACAACGCCACCGTTCTCGACGCGACCGGGCAGTTCCTGGTGAACAACCTGGTGGAGAACCCGTCCCGGGTCCTCGACGGGCCCGAGTCGGCCGTCGAGTCCCTGGCCGAGGCGTTCACCGGCATCCTCGAGCTGACCAGCACGCCGAAGTCCCTGGTCCGCGCGGTCGGCCTGGACACCCCCGGCCCGGCCAGCGCCAACGGCGTGATCTCGTCCAAGGGCGCGACCAACTTCAACCAGGTCTCCTGGCACGGCTTCGACATCCGGGGCGCCCTCGAGGCACGGCTGGGCCTGCCGGTGATCTACAACAACGACGCCAACGCCGCCGCGCTCTACGCCCACCACCGGCACTTCGGCGCCGCCGCGCTGGAGACGTCATCGGTGGCCGCGATCGTCGGCACCGGCCTCGGCGGGGGCGTCGTCGAGAACGGGCGGGTCGTCAAGGGCACCGCCGGGATGGCGGGCGAGCTCGGTCACGTGCAGATCCCGCTGCACGGCGTCCTGGAGGACGATCAGCCCGTGCCGGCCTGCAACTGCGGCTTCGACGGCGACGTCGAGGCGATCGCGTCGCTGACCGGGATCAAGAACAACCTCCTGCCGTACTGGCTGAAGCGTTTCCCGGATCACCCGCTCGCCGCCGAGCCGATCGGCAGGGCGGCAAAACTGCTCCGGGGGTACGGGGAGAAGGAGGACCCGCTCGCGATGGCGGTCTTCGGGCAGCAGGCGCGGGCGATCGGCAAGCTGTTCACGATCGCGGCCAACTTCACCGACCCGGCGGCGTACTTCCTGGGTGGTGGCGTCGTCGAGGCGGCCCCGCACTTCCGCCAGTGGTTCCTCAACACCGTCCGGGAGCACACGCAGCTGCGCGACGAGCAGGCCAAGGCGGCCACGTTCGCCCTGGTCGCGGACCTGGACATGGCCGGCGCCCGTGGCGCCGCGGTCGCCGCCCTCGACGCCGTCTCCGCTCCCACCCGCTGACCCGTCCGCGACGCCGTCCCCGCATCAGCAGCCGCCCCGCCTCGCCCTTCCGCAGTTCGCGACCGGTCCCGGCCGATCAGGTCCGCGACCGGTCGCGTGGGGATGGGGTTCGCGACCTGTCCCGGGGCGGTGTCGCTGCGCGGGTTGCGGTTCCGGCTGGTTCTCATGGGCGTTATGAGGCACGAATAACGCCCATGAGAACCAGCCGGAAGGGTGAGCCGCGCCGCGAGCCCGGCCCGGCGCGAACCTCGCGGGGGTTCACGCGCCGGGCGGTCGCGCGGACGGGGCCGTTGCGCGGGTTTGTTGTGCTCTGACCGTGCCCCGCCACGGAGGCCGCCCTGGAGGGTTTCGCGTTCTGGGCCGGCCACGGCCCTGCGAAGCCCGCAAGGGTCCCCGCGGGAGCAGCGGACCTCGGCCACGGCGGACGTAGGACATGGTGATCTTGACGTTGAGCTTCGCCTCGTTGAACCGATCTTCAGACCGGGACGACCCGTTCGGTGCGCAGGGCGTCGATGATCTCGCGCTCGACGCGGTCGGACTCGTCGTGCGGGACCTGGCAGGTGCCGGCGGCGATGTGGCCGCCGCCGCCGTAGCGGAGCATGATCTCGCCGATGTCGACCGGTGACGTGCGGTCGAGGATCGATTTGCCGCAGGCGAAGACGGTGTTGAGCTTCTGGCGGCCCCAGATGATGTGCACCGAGACGCGGGCCTCGGGGAACAGCGCGTAGACCATGAAGCGATTGCCGGCCTCGATGGTCTCCTCGTCGCGCAGGTCGACGACGATGACGTCGCCGTCGAGGTGGCTGACGCGGTGCAGCTGCTCGACGAAGCGGGCCGAGCAGTCGTGGAAGAGCATGGCGCGCTCGGCGACGTCGGGCAGCGCGAGGATCTCGTGGACGTCCTGGTGCTCGATGCAGGCGTCGATGAGCTGCATCATCAGCTGGTAGTTGGAGATCCGGAAGTTGCGGAAGCGGCCCAGGCCGGTGCGGCTGTCCATCAGGAAGTTGAGCAGCGTCCAGCCGGTCGGGCTGAGGATGTCGGTCAGCGAGTAGTCGGCCGAGTCGGCCTGGTCGACGGCGCGCATCAGGTCGTCGGAGACCTTCGGGAAGCGCTCGCGGCCGCCGAAGTGGTCATAGATCACGCGCGCGGCGGACGGCGCGTCGGCGTCGATGATGTGGTTGCTCCGGTCGCCCTCGTTACGCAGCGTCTCCGAGTGGTGGTGGTCGTAGACCTGGTACGCGCGGGCGTCGTAGGGCAGGTTCGTCAGGATGTCCCGATCGGTGATGTCGACGACGCCGTCCTGAACGTCCTTGGGGTGCACGAACATGATGTCGTCGATCATGTCGAGGTGCCGCAGCAGCACGGCGCAGACCAGGCCGTCGAAGTCGCTGCGGGTCACGAGCCGGTACTTCACGGGGTCCCCCTCGGTTGCCAGACCTTTGCGCCCATTTTGCCACTTTTATCGGTTAGGTCTTTGTCGCATCGAGAGAAGCGGTCGCATTGTGCTCGGCGGCACACGTCGCGATGAACCATCAAGGGGGGCCGCTGCGTAAGGTTCAAACGGACGGTAACGACCCGGTCGGAGGACACGGAGAAGATGGACCAACCTCAGCTCATCCAGGAGCGCAGCGCGCCGCCGGCCACTCTGGTGATCTTCGGCGCCTCTGGTGACCTCACCCGTCGCAAGCTGCTGCCGGCGGTCGAGAGCCTCGCCCGGCACAACCGGCTGCCCGACCAGTTCGCCCTGGTCGGCGTCGCCCGGACACCGATGTCCGACGAGCAGTTCGCGGAGAGCGCCCTCGGCGGCCGCAGCCTGAGCGAGAAGCGACAGCTCGCCGGCGGCATCCGCTACGTCTCGGGCGGCTACGACGACCCGGAGACCTACAAGCGGCTGGCCGAGACGCTCGACGAGCTGGACGCCCAGCGCGGCACGTCCGGTAACCGGCTGTTCTACCTGTCGACCCCGGCGAACGCGTTCGAGCCGGTGATCTGCGGGCTCGACGGCGCCGGGCTCAACCACGCGCCCGAGGGCTCGTTCGCGCGTCTGGTGATCGAGAAGCCGTACGGGCGGGATGTGGCCACCGCGCGCGAGCTCGACGGCGTCGTGCACGCCGCGTTCGACGAGACCAGTGTCTTCCGGATCGACCACTACCTCGGCAAGGACACGGTTCAGAACGTTCTGGCCCTGCGCTTCGCCAACTCGATCTTCCAGCCGATCTGGGACCGCTCCTGGGTCGACCACGTGCAGATCACGGTCGCCGAGACGCTCGGCGTCGGCACCCGCGGCGGCTTCTACGAGTCGGCCGGCGCGATGCGCGACATCGTGCAGAACCACGTGCTCCAGGTGCTCGCGCTCGCGCTGATGGAGCCGCCCGCGTCGTTCGGCGGCGAGGGCCTGCGCAGCGAGAAGGTGAAGCTGCTCCAGGCGATCCGGCTGCCCACCGACCGGGACATCGCCGACGCCGCGGTGCGCGGGCAGTACACGCGGGGCGGCACCCGCGAGGAGCTGATGGCCGGCTACCGCGAGGAGGTCGGCGTCGACCCGCTGTCCCGCACGGAGACGTATGCGGCGCTGCGCCTCAACGTCGACAACTGGCGCTGGGCCGGCGTGCCGTTCTACGTGCGCACCGGCAAGCGGCTCCCGGCCCGGGTCACCGAGGTCGCGCTGCAGTTCCAGCGTCCGCCGCACCTGCCGATCCCGACCAGCCAGCTCACCGAGCTCGACGCCGACGCCCTGGTCCTGCGCATCCAGCCGAACGAGGGCATCTCGCTGCGCTTCGGGGCGAAGGTGCCCGGCCACTCGTTCCGGGTGCGGACGGCGAGCATGGACTTCTCCTACGACCAGACCTTCGTCGAGGAGTCCCCGGAGGCCTACGAGCGCCTGCTGCTGGACGCGCTGGTCGGTGACGCGTCGCTCTTCATCCGCAGCGACGAGGTGGAGCAGTCGTGGCGGGTCGTCGACCCGATCATCGAGCACTGGGCGAACGACCGCTCGCCGATCCCGACGTACGAGGCCGCCTCCTGGGGCCCGGCCGACGCGGACCGGCTGATCGGACGCAACGGTCGTAAGTGGCGTAACTCGATCTGAGAAACTGCGGGTGTTGGCGGGCTCGCATAGGGTTGCCTGTACGAGTCCGCCCCCCGACCCGAAGGTTCACAGCACAATGCAGGTATCGGTCGCGCACCATCCACCCAACACGGCCGTCCTCGTCCTGCGCGGTTCCCTCGACATCGACACCGCGCCCGCGCTCAAGGCCAACCTCGGCCGTCTCGTCGAACGCCCCTCCCCGCGCGTCGTCGTCGACGTGGCCGGCCTCGACTTCTGCGACTCCATGGGCGTCGGGGTGCTGGTCACCGCGCACGGCCGCGCCATGGAGCGGGGCGGTTGGGTCCGCCTGGCGGCGCCGTCCAGTTTTCTCCGGCGCCTCTTCGACACGCTCGGTCTCAGCGACTACTTGCCGATGTTCGCCGACGTGGCGACAGCCCTGAAAGACGATTGACCCACCCTTGAGGTACGGACGCGGCGGCGTCCCGTCCGTCCGGACCGCGACGCCGCTCCGGCACCGGGCCGCCACCGCGCCGCCGCCCTCCCGGCTGGCCCTCACGGTCGTTATCCGTCACTCATGAGGACCGTGAGCGCCAGCCCGGGCCGGGGAGAGTGCGTCGCGGCTGGGGATGTGCTCGGAACTGTCCGGCGGCCAGCAGCAGCGCAGAGCAAGCAGGCGGGTGGGGAGTCGACTCCCCACCCGCCTGTCGTGCGGATCACGGGCCTTGCCCGGGGCCCCACCCGCCTGTCGTGATCAGCGCCCCACGCGCCTCACCCGACTGCCTCACGCCCACCCGCGTGAGGTTTCCCGCTGCAAGGACCCTGCCCTGCGGGGGAGTCTTGTCTCAGCCCTTGAGGCTCCAGCGACCGGCCGCCACCGGCTCCTTGCCGGAGTCGGCCTCCGCGTCGGGCGTGCCGCCCGACGAGCTGCTCTCGTCCTCCGGCGCGGGGGACTCGTCGGGCTCCTCGGCGCGGTGGCGGTTGCGGAGGATCATCACGCCGGCGCCGAGCAGCGCCAGGAGCGCGACCACCCAGCCGGCCACGGCGAAGGCCGAACCGCCGCGGGCGTCGTCCTCGGCTTCGGCGACCGCCTGCTGGAAGACCGCGTCCTCGCCGGCGGCTGGGCCGGCGTCGCCGTGGGCCGCGTGACCGGCCGCGGCGATCGAGCCGTCCGGGTCCGGGGTGAGCGCCAGGCTCGTGGTCATCGCGGGCGCGTCCTTGCCGTCGGCGTACCTGCCGGTCAGTGAGAACGTGATCGAGCTGAGCGTGGGCAGGGGGCCCAGCGCGACGCTGAGGTCGGCCGCGCCGCCCGGCTTGATCTCCTTGCCGGCCATCGCGATCCACGTGATGGACTTCGGCGCCTCGGTGACCGGGGTGCCGCCGTGGATCGTCTTCAGCGGCTCGGTGAGCTGCTGGTAGTCGATCTTCGGCGCCCAGTCGTCGACCGAGAGCGGATAGACCTCGGCGATCGGGCTGTCCGCCGGGATCAGCAGCGTCACCTGCGACACCGGCTGGGTACCGTCGTTGACGTAGTGGTAGGTCAGGTTCTGCCCACTGCCCTGTGGCACGCTGGCCGGGCTGACGGTGACGTCGGCATACGCCGGGCCGGCCGTCACGCCGAGCACCCCGGCGGCCGTCACGAAGGTGAGCGCTGTTACCGAATACCTCACGGAGGTTAGTTCGGATCACGGGCCCCGATGGTTCAACAGCCGTCAGAAAGTTTTCGAGTTCTTTTCAGCGCGGTCGCCCGTCGTGTCGCCGGGGCACGACCGTGGGGCCCGGACTGCCGCCGCGTGGCCGGGGACACGGTCGCCGCCCTGCCGTCGGAGCACGGGCCGCGGTGCCGGATGATGTCCGGATGCGCGACGTGCCGATCGACGGCGACATGATCCGGCTGGGCCAGTTCCTCAAGCTGGCCGACCTCATCGACACCGGGGGCGAGGGCAAGATCCTGATCGCGTCCGGCGATGTCACGGTGAACGGTGAGGTGGACACCCGGCGGGGACGCCAGCTGCACCCCGGCGACGTGGTGTCGGTGCTCGGCAGGAGTGCGCGCGTCGTACCGTGATCGGGTTCTCCAGGGGATGAGCCGGGCCGCAAGATCCATCCTTTCGGCGGGTTTGTCGCGCCGGGGCGGAACCGGTGGGCGGATCGTCTCGTCGAACCCGTTATGACCCGAACCCGCGGCCTTCTGACCGCCGCCGTCCCCCTGATCCTGATGGCCGGGTGTGCCCGCCCGGGCGAAGCCGGTTCCGCCGCCGAACCGGTCACCGAGAGTGCCGCCGCCACCCCTGCCGTCCTGGTCCGCATCGCGCAGGAGGGCGGCTTCGTCCCCGCCAACTATGCCTACGGCCGGTTGCCCGACATCACCGTCTACGCGGACGGGCGGGTGATCAGCAACGGTCCGGTGCCGATGATCCATCCGGGCCCGGCGCTGCCCAACGTGCTGGTCGCGCAGATCACTCCGGCACGGGCTCAGCAGTGGGCCGACGACGCCCTGAAGGCCGGCGTGAAGTCCGGTGCCGATCTCGGGACGCCCGGCATCACCGACATCCCGGACACGGTGATCACCGCCACGTCTCAGGGCCGGACCGAGACGGTACGGGTCAACGCCCTGCGCCAGGCGCGGCCCGACGACCCGAACCTGACCGCCGATCAGCGTGCCGCCCGGAAGAAGCTCGTCGCCTACGCCGACGCGCTGACCGGGTTCGCCGCCGAGACCGGTTCGCCCGCGCCGGCTGCCTACCGGCCGGTGACCCTGGTGGCCCTGGTCGAACAGTATGTGCCGGGCGACGCGAAGCAGGAGGAGAGGGCCTGGCCCGGCCCGGCGCTGCCGGGTGAGGAGCTGAACCCCGGCACCGGGCTGCACTGCGTCGCGGTCACCGGCGCCGCGAAGGACCTCGTGCAGGCGGCCGCCGAGAAGGCGAACCAGCTCACCCCGTGGACCTCCGGCGGCAAGCAGTGGCGGGTCACGTTCCGTCCGCTGCTCCCGGAGGAGACCGGCGGGTGCGCCGCGCTGAAGGGGGCCCGGTGATCCCGATCGACGAGCCGTGGCCGCCCGCCCCGGAACCCGAGCCCCGGGACGAGTTCCGGGGCTCTGCCCGGCCCGTGCCGCGGGAGTTCACGGGTGCGCCTTCGATGTGCGGTTGATTCGCATTTCTACTAGCGTCGAGGGGCGTGAGTGGAACGGGGATCGAGGCAGCGCAGATCTCGGTGGCGCTGCTGCTGTTCGCCGTGCTAGCGCTGGGCGGGATGGCGATCGTCGCCGGCCGTCGCTCGGCCGCACCCGCGGCGCCCGAGCCGGCTCCGGAGGTGGTGGAGTTGGAGAGCGGCGCCGGCGAGGTGTGGGCTGCGGCACAGCGCGCGGTGCAGGCCGCGGACGCGGCGCGGGAGCGGGCCACCGAGGCGAACGATGTGCGCGACGAGGCCGAGGAGCACTACCAGCAGGCGCGGTGGGACGCGTGGACCGGCCCGAAGGACGAGAGCCGCACGCTCGTCGAACGGGCGGCTCTGGAGGCGTACCGCCGGGGTGATCTCTCGGTGGATCAGCTGAACCGGATCTGGCAGCACACCCGGCCGGACGAGTCCGAGGTCGAGCGGATGGACCGGGAGATCGCTGAGGCCAAGCGGCGTTACGAGGAGTCGCTGCTCGAGGCGGTCGCGGAGCGGCGCAACGCGCACGTGGCCGAGGTGGCCGCCGAGGTCCTGGCCGAGGAGGCCCGGATCGCCGAGGAGGAGGCCGCCGTCGCGCGGCTGGAGGCCGAGGCGGCCGAGGGACTGTCCGGGTTGTTGCAGGGGCCCGGGGACGACCCCCGGCCGTAGGCTCACGGCCCGTGGATCACGCGTCGCGATCCACGGGCCGGAACCTACTGCCGCGTCAGTGGACCTCGACCAGGTCCACCACGAAGATCAGGGTCTCGTTCGGCTTGATCACGCCGCCCGCGCCGGCCGCGCCGTACCCCAGGTGCGGCGGGATGGTGAGCTTGCGACGGCCGCCGACCTTCATCCCGGCGACGCCCTGGTCCCACCCGGCGATGACCTGCTGGCCACCGACGCGGAAGCCGAGTGCCTCACCGCGGTTGTAGGAGGCGTCGAACTCCTTGCCCGTGGACTGGGCGACGCCCACGTAGTGAACGCTGACGAACTCGCCGGGCTTGGCCTCCGGGCCGGTGCCCTCGACGATGTCCTCGATCACGAGATCGGCGGGCGCTTCGTCGGGGATGTGACCGACGTCGGGCTTGTTCATGAATCCTCCAGGATGGTGATACTGGCCTAGCCATGCAATCACAGCCCAGCCGTCACTGAACGAGCGGTGCCGGATCTGCGTATCCCCGGGTGACCGGGAACGTCCCGGTCGTGTGACATGCCTGGGAGTGTCCCGTGTCCGTCCGCCGCCTCTGTGCCGCCGCTCTGCTCACCGCGGCGGCCACTGTCGCCCTGCCGTCCCCGCCCGCCTCGGCGCACGGCGCCCCGATCACGCCGATCAGCAGGTCGGCCGCCTGCGCGGGCAACGGGATCAAGACGTCGGCGGCGGCGTGCAAGGCGGCCAAGGTCGCCACGAACGGGTTCATCGGGGCGTTCGACAACCTGCGGATCGCGAACGTGAACGGCAACGATCGGAAGGCCGTGCCGGACGGCAAGCTGTGCAGCGGCGGTCTCGACAACTACAAGGGACTCGACCTGCCCCGCGACGACTTCCCGTCGACGAGCGTGAAGTCAGGGCAGAAGCTTCCGATCTCGTACGAGGGAACGATCCCGCACCAGGGTCAGTTCCGGGTCTTCCTGACCCGGCCGGGCTACGACCCGTCGAAGCGCCTGACCTGGGACGACCTGGGGAGCAAGCCGATCGGGACGTTCACCGACCCGCCGCTGACCGGTGGGTCGTACCGGATGTCGGTGACGCTGCCGCAGCGGACCGGGCGGCAGCTGCTCTACGTGGTGTGGGAGACCTCCAGCACCCCGGACACCTATTACTCCTGCTCCGATCTGGTCTTCCCGGCCGCGCCCGTGGCCTCGTCGGCGCCCGCGGCCCCGTCGGCGGCGGCCACCAAGAAGGCCGCGCCGGTGCGGACCGCGCCGGTGCGGACCAGTTCCCCGGCGCCGGAGGCGTCCATGGCCGCGCCTGCCGCCGAGCCGGCCGCGGAGTCCACCGCCGACCCGGTTCTCGCCGCGGCCACCTCACCGGAGGAGAAGTCCTCGATCACTGCGGGTCACTGGATGATCGGCGCAGCGCTAGGTGCGGGGGTGGTCGCGCTTCTGGTCGCGCTCGTCGGCCGTCGCCGGCGTTCAGGGCTCTGAGCAGCCAATAACGCCCCTATCTCGGGGTCCTGAGAGGTACCTGGAAAAAGTTTTGAACTCCTGGATCTCCAATCACGTAATCACCGGCGTCGACAATGCAACGCCCGTCCGGCCCCCCAACAGACGAAAGGCCCAGCATGAGTCGTAGTCGCTACCGTGCCCAGGCGTTCCCGCGGTTCAATCGCCGGAGGATGCTCGCGCTGACCGCCGCAGGTGTCGGCGTGTCGGCCGCCTCGGTTGCCGGGCTCAGCCTCGCCTCGGAGAACGAGACCACGTCGTCCTCGGACGGATCCCCCCTGGTCATCTCGGTCCGGGACGCCAAGAAGGGCGAGATCGACGTCTTCTCCGGCGGCTCGAAGAAGACCGTGACCGACAAGAAACTCGTTGCCCAGCTGCTCAAGGCCGCTCGCTGATCCGGAGGAACACCAACAATGTCTTCTCACCGCGAAGCGCCGGAAATCAGCAAGGACCCGGTTGCCGACAGTTCCGACCTGTACGCGTTCGTCAGCCCCGACGATCCGGACACGGTCACCATCATCGCGAATTACGTCCCGTTGCAGATTCCGGCGAGCGGCCCGAACTTCTTCGAGTTCGGCGACGACGTGCTCTACGAGATTCACATCGACGCGAACGGCGACGCCCGCCCGGACGTCACCTACCAGTTCCGCTTCGTGACCGAGCTGCGCAACGACCGGACGTTCCTCTACAACACCGGCCAGATCGAATCGCTGGACAGCGAGAACTGGAACCGGCGGCAGTTCTTCTCGGTGACCAAGGTCGACAGCCACGGCAAGCAGACCGTGCTCGCCAAGAAGCTGCCCTGCCCGCCGTGCAACGTCGGCAAGGTCTCCATCCCGAACTACGAGAAGCTCGCCGCCGACGCGGTGCACAAGCTGAAGAGCCGCGAGACGGTCTTCGCCGGCCAGCGCGCCGACGCGTTCTTCGTCGACCTCGGCGCGATCTTCGACCTGGCCACGCTGCGCCCGTTCCAGGACAAGCACCTGGTCGGCCAGAAGCTGTTCAACTACGCCGGCAAGGCGGTCAACGCGACCGACCAGACCAACGTGCACAGCATCGCGATCAAGATCCCGCTGGACATGGTCCGCCGGGACGGCAAGAAGCGGGTCAAGGCCAGTGACGCCGGCGCGGTGATCGGCGTGTGGACGTCGGCCAGCCGCCGGCAGGTGCAGGTCCGCAACGGCGACAACAAGAACGCCGACGTGTACGTGGGCCCGCAGGTCCAGGTGTCGCGGCTCGGCAACCCGCTGTTCAACGAGGTCATCGTCCCGATGGCGCAGAAGGACAAGTGGAACAGCCTGCCGCCGAGCGAGGACAAGAAGTTCGCCGAGTTCGTGGCCACCCCGGAACTGGGCGGGCTGCTGCCGGTGCTCTACCCGGGCCTGTTCGACAACCTGGCCGCGCTCAACAAGGAGAAGAAGGACCGGGCGGACCTGCTCGCGATCCTGCTCACCGGCATCCCGAGCGGCCTGATCGACGGCTTCCAGAACAACACCGGCGAGCTGCAGGCCGACATGCTGCGGCTGAACACGGCGATCCCGCCGGCGAAGAAGGAGAACGCGTTCGGCGTGGTCGGCGGGGACGTGGCCGGCTTCCCGAACGGGCGCCGGATCGCCGACGACGTGGTCTCCATCTCGCTGCGGGCGATCGCCGGCGTCACCGTGCCGCTGGTGAACAAGGACTTCAAGCCGGACGCCGCGGCCGCGCTCGTCGAGCAGGGACTGAGCATCAAGAACGTCAGCTCCGGCCTGCTGAAGAAGTTCCCCTACCTGGGTACGCCGTTCGACGGATTCTCGGTGCCGGCATGACGCACTCTCACGACCACGGGCATCCGCATCACCACCACACTCTCGCGCCCTCGGGGCAGGGGACGGTGATGCTGAACATCGGCGGCACGATCGGCGCGCTGATCATCGACACCCCGGCCCGGTTCCACGGCCACGAGATCGAGATCAGCCCGGCCGGCGCCCCCGATCAGCGGCAGCACGCCGCCGTCCGGGCCCGCTACGTGCGCGGCGGCGTCACGTACTGCGTGGTCATCGACAATCTCGCCGAGGGCCGGTACGCGGTCTGGGGCGACGGCGACGAGCCGCTGACCGAGCTGGACGTGCGCGGTGGCGCGGTCGCCCAGTTCACCTGGCCCGAGAACGCCGTACCCGGAAGGACGCTCCTGACGGTCTAGGGTGGGACGATGGCGGGCCTCCCGGTCGATGTCCCGGTCCACGTCGCGCTGCACACCACCGACGTGGAGGAGGCCCGCGCCTTCTGCCGCAAGCTCTACTACGCGCCACTGCGGATCGAACCGGTCGGTGACCCCGGCCGGTTCGACTTCAGCGCCGACGTGGTGGAGCTCGGGCCGATCACGGTCGGCGAGGTCGGCTACGGCACCGACATCAGGGTCTCGATCGGGGACCTGGAGACGGCGTACCACGTGCTGGTCCCGCTGACCGGGGTGCTCCGCTCCCGGCACCACGGCGCGATGGTGCTCGCCGACCCGACCCGGGCCGCCGTCTTCCGGCCCATCGGGCACATCGAGCTGGAGTGGCCCGGCTCGTGCCGGCTGCTCAGCGTGAAGGTCGACCGTGCCGCCCTGGAACGCGAGCTCGACGCCGCGCTCGACCAGCAGGTGGTCTCACCGCTGCTGCTCGGCGCGAGTTTCGACCTGATCGACGGGCCCGGGCGCACGTGGGTGGCGCTGGTCCGCCTGCTGCTCGCCGAGTTGCGCGGTGCGGACGGCCTGGCCAGCCAGCCACGGATGGCGGCCCGCTGGCGCGATCTGGTGGTCAGCGGGCTGGCGCTGACGGTCGAGCACCCGTACGGCGAGGAGCCGGCCGGGCTGCAGGGGCCGTACCGTCCGCGGACCGTCAAGCGCGCGCTGGACGCCATGCACGCCGCGCCGGCCCGGGCGTACACGTCGCGGGAACTGGCGGCGATCGCCGGGGTCGGGGTCCGGGTCCTGCAGGACGCGTTCCGTCAGCACGTCGGCATGTCCCCGATGACGTACCTGCGGCGCCTGCGCCTGGACGGCGTGCACGCCGAGCTGACCCGCGCGGACCCGGGCACCGCGAGTGTCAGCGAGGTCGCGTACCACTGGGGCTTCACGCATCTGGGTCGCTTCGCCGGGGCCTATCGCGCCCGTTTCGGCGTCTCCCCGTCCGCGACCCTGCGCGACCGTTCCTGACCGTTCCTGATCAGGGGCCTCGCTGGTCAGCGTCCCCGACCGTTCCTGATCAGCGGCCGCGCTCGCTGGTCAGCGTCCCCGACCGTTCCTGATCAGCGGCCGCGCTCGCTGATCAGCGTCCCTGACCGTTCCTGATCGGCGAGGGCGGCCATCACGCGGCCCCGGAACAGCTGCCATTGCGCCGTGATCCGCCGCGGTCCAGCTGTCGGCGCCGGGTACGGCACCGCCCCCGTGACGATCTCCTCCGGCCGGAACTGGCCGGCGGTGAGGTCGACGTCCCGGCCAACGGGCAGACGATTCCACCAGTGGTGCCCGACCTTGACCCCGCCGACCAGGACCTCGCCGAGCAGCAGCTCACCGCCGAGCAACTCCTGCACCACCAGCGCGGTCACCCCGCACTGCCCGCGGGACGGGTTCGCCGGTGTCCAGACGGGCAGGTCGTGCGGGTCGCAGGTGTCCCGGCTCCACGCCGCTCGCAGGATCGGCGCCAGCATCTCCAGGGTGAGCTCTGTCATGGGGAGGAGCGTGCCGCCTCGACCTGGTCGAGGGTCAAGCTTCGACCTGGTCGAGGGGTCGAGCGGAGCGCGGCCGGGCGTTACAGCTCGACTCGCTGGCCCTTGCCGATGACCACCACGCCGTTGTCGCTGACCGTGTAGAGCTTGCGATCCCGATCGAGATCGACGCCGATCTGCGCGCCCTCCGGGATCGTCACGTTCTTGTCGATGATGGCGTTGCGGATGACCGAGCGGCGGCCGACCGAGACGCCCTCCATCAGCACCGAGCCCTCCACGTGCGCCCACGAGTTGACCCGCACGTTCGGCGAGATGATCGAGCGCTCGACGAGGGCGCCGGAGACCACCACGCCGGGGGAGATCATCGACTCGATGGCGCGGCCCTGCCGGTCGTCGTAGCCGTGGACGAACTTGGCCGGCGGCCACGAGCCGTAGTTGGTGAAGATCGGCCAGTCGTGGTTGTAGAGGTTGAAGATCGGCAGGGTGGCGATCAGGTCCATGTGGGCCTCGTAGAACGAGTCGAGCGTGCCCACGTCCCGCCAGTAACCGCGGTCGCGATCGGTCGCCCCGGGCACGTCGTTGTCGCGGAAGTCGTAGACGTTCGCCTCGCCGCGCTCGACCAGCATCGGGATGATGTTGCCACCCATGTCGTGCTTGCTGTCCGGGTTCTGCGCGTCGCGGGAGACCGCCTCGCAGAGCGCCCGGGTGGTGAACACGTAGTTGCCCATCGACGCGTAGACCTCGTCGGGGGAGTCGGCGAGACCCTTCGCGTCGCGCGGCTTCTCCCGGAACGCCTGGATCTTCTTCCCGTCCGGCCCGACGTCGATCACGCCGAACTGGTCGGCCAGCGACAGCGGCTGCCGGATGCCGGCGACGGTGACCGCGGCACCCGAGGCGATGTGGTCGTTGACCATCTGCTTCGGGTCCATGCGGTAGATGTGGTCGGCGCCGAAGACGATCACGTAGTCCGGCGACTCGTCGTTGATCAGGTTGAGGCTCTGGTAGATCGCGTCGGCCGAGCCGGCGAACCACCGCGGGCCGAGCCGCTGCTGGGCCGGCACCGGGGTGACGTAGTTGCCGAGCAGCGTGGACATCCGCCACGTCTTGGAGATGTGCCGGTCGAGCGAGTGGGACTTGTACTGCGTGAGAACGACGATCTTGAGATAACCGGCGTTCGCGAGGTTGGAGAGAACGAAGTCGATCATGCGATAGATGCCGCCGAACGGGACACCGGGCTTGGCCCGGTCCGCAGTAAGGGGCATCAGGCGCTTGCCTTCTCCACCGGCCAGAACGATCGCAAGCACCTTGACAGCCATGGCAAGGACGCTAATATCCCGGCCTTCCGTTCGCCACCGGAAAGCACGGCGAACTTTGGTGAAGGTGCTCTCTCCAGCGGTGTCTCCCCGATGCCGCCGGCCCGGGCGCGGGCTATCCTGCGGGGCGTGGCTCTCCGTGTGGACCTTCTGACCCGTGAATACCCGCCGGAGGTGTACGGCGGCGCCGGCGTGCACCTGGAATACCTGACCAGGGACCTGCGGCGGCTCGCCGACGTGCGGGTGCACTGCTTCGGCGCACCCCGAACCGAAGAGGGCGTGACGGCGTACCCGGAGCCCGCCGAGCTGGCGGGCGCCAACGCCGCGCTGCGCACCATGGGGGTGAACCTGGCGATGGCCGACGGCTGCGCCGGTTCGAACATCGTGCACAGCCACACCTGGTATGCGAACTTCGCCGGGCACACCGCGAAGCTGCTGCACGGCATCCCGCACGTGATGACCACACACAGCCTGGAACCGCTGCGCCCGTGGAAGGCCGAGCAGCTCGGCGGGGGATACGCACTCTCCTCCTACTGCGAGCGGACGGCCATCGAGCACGCCGACGCGGTCATCGCGGTCAGCGCGGGGATGCGGCGGGACGTGCTGAAGGCGTACCCCACGGTGAATCCCGACAAGATCAAGGTGGTCTACAACGGGATCGACACCGACCTCTACCAGCCGGATTCCGGCACCGACGTCGTCGACCGCCTCGGCATCGACCGCAACCGGCCCAGTGTCGTCTTCGTCGGCCGCATCACCCGGCAGAAGGGCCTGCCCTACCTGATGCGGGCCTGCAAGGAGCTGCCTGCCGAGGCGCAGATCATCCTGCTGGCCGGCGCCCCGGACACTCCGGAGATCGCCGCGGAGGTCACCGCCCTGGCCGACGAGCTGCGCGCGGCGCGCGATGCCGGCGGTGTCGTCTGGGTGCAGGAGATGCTGCCCAAGCAGGAGGTCATCCAGGTCCTCACGCACGCCACCGTCTTCGTCTGCCCGTCGATCTACGAGCCGATGGGCATCGTCAACCTGGAGGCGATGGCCTGCGAGACCGCTGTCGTCGCCACGGCGACCGGCGGCATCCCGGAGGTCGTCGCGGACGGTGAGACCGGTCTGCTCGTCCCGATCGAGCAGGCGGAGGACGGCACCGGCACCCCCCTGCACCCGGAGAAGTTCGTCACCGACCTGGCCGCCACCCTCACCCGGGTGCTGAACGACCCGCAGCTCGCCGAGCGGCTGGGCAAAGCCGGTCGCCGACGCGCCGTGGAGCACTTCAGCTGGGCGCGCATCGCCGAGGACACGCTCGACGTCTACCGGTCGGTGCTGTGACCGGGGTCCAACGTCTCCGCCTCGGGCTGATCCTGTCGGTCGTGCTGATCGCCGCGCTGGCGATCGGCGCGGGGCTGGCCCGGGCGGCGTTCTACCAGGCCTCCGCGGCGCCGGTGATCCGCGGCGGCACGTTCGCCGCGCCCGCCGCCCCCGCCGGAACGACCGGCCAGTGCGCCGGGCAGCCCACCCGGGCGACCCGCGAGCTGCGCGGCATGTGGCTGACCACTGTCTACAACCTGGACTTCCCGAGCAAGCCGGGCCTGAGCGAGGCCCAGGTCAAGGCGGAGTACGAGGGGTGGCTCGACCTCGCGGTCGCGCAGAACCACAACGCCATCTTCGTGCACGTACGGCCCAGCGGGGACGCGTTCTGGCCGTCCGACTACGCGCCCTGGTCGAACTGGCTCACCGGCCGCTTCGACGGGAAGTCGCCCGGGTGGGATCCGATGGCGTTCATGGTCGCCGAGGCACATGCGCGCGGCCTGCAATTCCATGCGTGGTTCAACCCGTACCGCGGAACTCAGCCGGCCCCCGGCGGTGGGGTCGGCGTCGACGCCGCGAAACTCGCGCCGAACCACCCGCTGCGCCTGCACCCGGAATGGCGGGTCGCCTACCCGTCCGGCACGACCGGCCGTTTCTACTTCGACCCGGGAATCCCCGAGGCCCGCAAGTTCGTCGAGGACTCGATGCTCGAGGCCGTGCAGAAGTACGACGTCGACGGCGTGCACTTCGACGACTTCTTCTACCCCTACCCGGAGGGCAGCGGGGAGGACTTCCCGGACGCCGCCTCGTTCGCGAAGTACGGCGCCGGCAAGTCCAAGGCCGACTGGCGCCGCGAGAACGTGAACACGCTGGTCCGCGAGATGCACGAGCGGCTCGCGCAGACGAAGCCGTGGGTCAGTTTCGGGATCAGCCCGTTCGGCATCTGGCGCAACAAGGCGACCGATCCGAAGGGCTCGGCCACGAGCGGCCTGGAAAGCTACGACACCATCTACGCCGACACCCGCACCTGGGTGCAGAACGGCTGGCTCGACTACATCGTCCCGCAGCTCTACTGGACGATCGGATTCGACAAGGCCGATTACACCACGCTGCTGAAATGGTGGTCGGCGCTGATGAAGGGCACGAACGTCCAGCTCTACATCGGCATGGCCGACTATCGGGTGGGCGAGAAGGGCGACTGGAGCAAACCCGCCATGCTCGACCGGGAGATGACCCTGAATCGGCAGTACGGCGTGCAGGGCGAGATCCATTTCAGCGCCGCCCAGGTCCGTGACGACAAGCTGGGCGCCGTCACCCGGTACCGGAAGGCGCACTACGCGGCGCCCGCGCTGCTGCCCCGCCTCGCCCGGCTGAACGCCACCACTCCGGCGACCCCGCAGCTGACCGCGGCCCGTAAGGACGCGTCCGGCAAGCTGATCTTCACGCAGAGCGGGGTGGCGACGACGAACTGGGCGCTTTACCGCACCAGCGGCGGCCCGGCCGACCTGGTCGCGACCGGCCGCGCCGGCAGCGAGATCGCCGACCCGCACCCGGCCGCGAACAGCACCTACTGCCTGAGCGCCGTCGACCGCAGCGGCGACGAGAGCCCGCTCAGCCCGGCGCTGACCCCGCCGGCGGCCTGATCGGCGGCCCGGGTCACCTGCGCCGCCGACCTGGCCGCGGCAGCGGCCGCCCAGGCCACGGTCGAGCCCTCAAGGTTTGACGGTGAATTCGGCGCTGCTGGCGCCGGGCTTGACGGCGAATTGCTGTTGGCACATCCCGTTGTAGTTGGCGACTTCCCAGACACTGCCTCCGTAAGTGGTGTACCGAACACTGTCGCCGGACTGAAGAATCCGCTTGAACACCCGGCTTCCCCCCGAGTTCCGCCAATACAGCTTGATCGTGGCGACGTTGTCGTTCGTCACCGTCAAAGGGATTCCGAAGGTGTCGAAGCTCCGCGAGCCCCGCTGTTCGCACGACATCGTCGGTGCGTTGCGAGAGCGGAATCCATGGAGGACGGCGCCGGCATTGACAATCCGGGTCGGGCCGGAGGGCGGACCGTCGAAGGTGGTGACGTTGTCGCAGCCGCGCCCGTCGTTGCACACGAACGGATTGCTTTTCTTCGCCGCGTCGGAAAGGTCGCCTCCCAGGTCTTTCGCCCCCTGCGCGGCGTGGCAGGCCACGTCCCAGGGCGGGCAGCCGGTGTCGGCGGCCGACGCCGGGTGCGTCCCGATCGCTGTACCGGCGACCAGACCTGCCGCCGCGGCCGCTACCCATGTCAGCGTGTTCATGAAGTCGCTCCCCTCGTGGTTGAGAACTTCACTGCACCATCGCTTTTCGGGCGTCGTTTCCGCATCGGCCTCGCCCCGCCGACTCAGCCGATGGGGCATGGCCCGAATGGTCAGCCATCTGTGCAGGGCGGCATGGTGTGATGGCGCGTCGCCGACGTCATGCAGCGAGTAGTCGGCTGGTCCACGTCGTCAGCGCTGTGGTAGCGGTCCGTGACAGTGCTGCTTGGGGCATCATGCTGGTGAAGCCGTGGAATCCGCCCGGCCAGACGTGTAACTCGGTGTTGATTCCGGCGTGCCACAGTCTGCTGGCGTAGGCAACTGTTTCGTCGCGGAACACTTCGGCGCTGGCGCAGTCGATGTAGGTCGGTGGCATGCCGGTCAGGTCGGTGGCCCTGGCGGGGGCGGCGTAGATCGAGACGTCGTCACTGCCGCGCCGGTCGCCGAGGTAGGCGGTCCAGCCGAAGCGGGTCATGGCGCGGTCGGCGACGCCGACGCCATCGATCTGGTGGGTCGAGACGGTCGAGTCGCTGTCGTCGAGCATCGGCGAGATCAGGATCTGCCCGAACAGTGGTGGTCCGTGCCGGTCGCGGGCCAGGAGCGCGGTGCCCGCGGCGAGTCCGCCGCCGGCGCTCTGCCCGACCAGCACGATGCGCGCGGGGTCGATGCCCAGCTCGCCGGCGTGGGCGACGGTCCACAGAAGGCCGGCGTAGCAGTCCTCGACCGGGTAGGGATCGGGATACTCCGGCGCGAGGCGGTAGTCGACGCTGATGAGGACCACGTCGTCGTGGGTGAGCAGCCATTCGTCGTAGGAGTCGAGGTTGCCCAGGTAGTGGCCGAACATCATGCCGCCGCCGTGCATGGTGTAGAAGCACGTCGCCGGGCCGGTGTGCCCGATCCGGCTGATGACGGCCAGGTTGATGGGGGCGCCCTGGTAACCGGGAACGGTGCGGGTGCGGCGTTGCAGACCCTGAGCCCGCAGCCGCTCGTCGAGGGCCTGTTCGGTGGTGTCCAGCATCCGCATGCGCGGCAGCATCTCGGTGGTCAGGGTGAAGGGGCCGCGTTCGTGCATGGCGGTGAGGAACACGTCGAGCTCGGGGTCGAACGGCGGGCGCGGCAGGACGTCAGACATGGTGGGGCTCCTTGGCCGCAATGGTGGTGTGCGAGCGGATGAGGCCGTAGGCGACGAGCGCGGCCGCGACAGCGGTGAGGGTGAGAGCCGCGATCGTCAGCGCCTGCTGGAACTGCCCGGCCTGTGCGGGGCTCCAGGTCGAGGCGGTGAGGCTGCCGGTGAACAGGGCGGCCAGGATGGTGCCGGTGGTGGCGATCCCGACGCCGGTGGCGAGCTCGCTGGAGGTGTCGACGAGGGCCGCGCCGATCGAGGTGCGGTTTTCCGGCAGGCCGCGCAGCACGTTGGTGCCGGCCGCCACCCCGACGACGCGCATGCCGGCGGCGACGAGCACGAGCGCGACGACCACCCCGGGGTAGCCGAACCTGCTCAGTGCGGCGAAGGCGGCGAGACCGGTGACGACGGCCGCGGCGCTGAGCCAGGCCGCCCGTTGCAGGCCGACGCGCCGGACGAAGGGGGCGACGAAACGACCGCCGGCGAGCAGCACGATGACCTGCGGCAGCATGCCGACGGCCGCCATCGCGGGCGACCAGCCCCAGGCGAACTGCAGCAGCAGCGTCACCAGGTAGCCGAGGCCTGCGACGGCGAGGCCGGCGGCGGCCTTGTAGGCCAGGCCGCTCGACACCAGCGGCAATGCCAGCAGCCGCAGGTCGAGCAGGGGATGACGTGCCGTTCGCTCGCGCCGGACGAAGGCCGCCGCCGCGGCGATCGTTGCCGCCACGGCCGTCCAGGGCGCCCACGAGCCGGCGCCCTCGTCCACGAACAACGTCGGCGTGACCAGGGCCAGGATGATCGTCGCTGTGCCCAGCACCGCGCCCGGAATGTCCAGCGGATCGGCATGCAGGCCGCTCGGCTCGTCCGCGGCGACGCCGAGGCGGATCCCGGCGAACGCGAGCGCCGCGATCGGCACATTGACGAGGAGCAGGACCTGCCACGGGGCGACGGCGAGCACGAACCCGCCTGCCGTCGGGCCGATCGCCAGACCCACCAGCCCGGCGGTCGAGATCACCGTGATGGCCCGCACGCGCAGGTCGTCGGCCTGGAACAACCGGAAGGCCAGCGCCATCGAGCCCGGGGTCGTCATCGCCGCCGCGACTCCCATGCACGCCCGGACCGCGATGAGCTGCCAGGTGGTCGACACGACCATGGTCGTGAGACTCGCGGCGCCCAGCAGGACCAGACCGGCCAGCATGACCCGGCGTCGCCCGAATCGGTCGGCGATCGCCCCGAACAGCAGCATCAGCCCGCCGAAAACGACCGAGTACGCGCCTGTCACCCACTGCAGCGTGGTCGTCGTCGCCTGCAGCTCACGGCCGATCGTCGGCAGCGCGACGTTGAGGATGGAGTTGTCGAGCATCTCGAACAGGAACACCGCGGACAACCCGGTAAGGGCGATCCATCTGGCACCGAGCGACTCGGATCGAGCCGTAGCGGCGGGGCTCGCCTCAGGAGTGGACATACCACTACGTTAACTGACTAAAGCTAGTGACACAACCACTATGCTGACGGCACTCAGGAGGGGGCCGCATGCCACGCACCGATGCTCGCGGGGGACCGCAGACACGCGCTCGGATCTCGCAGATCGCCACCCGGCTCTTCCTCGACCAGGGGTTCGACGCCGTCACCGTGGCCGACGTCGCACGCGAGGCCGGAGTCTCCACCGTCACCGTGTTCAAGCACTTCCCGCGCAAGGAAGATCTCCTGCTGGACCGGGCCGACGACGCCGTGCAGCTGCTGCGCTCGGCGGTCCGCGACCGTCCCGCCGGCACCGGCGTGCTGGACTCGCTGGAGGCCATGGTGCTGCGGCTGGCCGAGGACGGTCACGGGCTGTCGGGCACCTCCGTCGAGTCCGTCCCGTTCTTCCGCACCGTGGCCCGCTCCACCCCGCTCATCGCGCGGGCCCGGGAGCTCGCCGCTGAACTGCAGCAGGTGCTGGCCGACGAACTCGACCGCGACCCGGGTTTCGACGGCGACAGCACGCTGCTCGCCGCGTTCTTCATCGCCGGTTACACCACCGTGCTGGTCGACAACGCGCGCCGGCACCTCGTCGGCGAAGCCTCCACCGCGATAGCCCTGCACCATCGCCAGCGCCTGGGCCAACTCTTCCGGACCCTGCGCAACGCCGTTCGCTGAACGACGAACCGCTCGCGCCCGCCGTCGATCAGTCCGCCGCGCGGAACCTGGCGCGCGACTATTCGGCGGAAACTGGTCCGGGCGGGATGGGGTGCTTCGGCGGCGCGGGCGGCTGTCACCGCCGGTCATGATCAGCAGCGGCAGGACGCGGGCGTGACCCGGAGCAGCGTCATGCAGGGGGTCGGAGCTCGGCTTCGACGCTCAGGTGGACCGCGGTGGCGTCGTCGTGGGGTTTGGCCCGGGGCCAGCGCGACCCGGCCGGGTCGGACAGTTCGGCGGCACGGGTGCGGCGCAGGAGCTCCTCCGGGCCGGCCGAGGTGAGGGACGCCAGGAGACCTTCCCAGGTTTCCAGGGCGAAGGTGTCGACCAGGCGGGTGGCGCCGTCGCTGAGCAGGGCGAGTGACGTGACCGCGGCCGAGCCGGTGATCGCCTCGGCGGCCACCGACGGGTCGGCCGACGCCACCCAGTACCCGCCGGGGCGGTTGCGGTGCCCGAGAGTGGCCCGGACGAACGCGCGCCGCGCCTCGGCGTGTTCGGGGGTGCCGTTGCGCAGACTGTCCATCGGGGCGCGGTAGCGGTTGCCGACGGCTTCGACGCGGGGGTCGGTGATGACCTCGGGGCGTTCTGACGCCGTACTCAGCAGGAGCACCGAATCGGCCAGGACCAGGTATTCCACGGCGGGACCGGTGAACCGCACGATGATCACCGTGGCGCTCGGTGAGCCGGGGTGCGCCAGGTCGCAGGTGTCCCGGTGGGCGTCGGCTGTCGCCGAGACGGCCGACGCGAGCACCGACCGCAGCGGGCCGTCGCCGACCCGGGCGAGGATGGCGGCGCCGAGGCGGCGGGTGAACCAGGCGACGCCGTGGCGGCAGCCGTTGTCCATCTCCGCCGCGCCGGCGCCGTCGAGCAGGACCGCCGCGTCCGGGGTGACCGCCGCGAAGTCCTCGTTGGGGCGGTGCGGCGACGCCGGGAGGGTGGCCAGCCGCGCCCGCATCCCGCTCAGGCGACCTGGCAGTAGAGCTTGCGCCGGGACCGGGCCAGCGCCGCCACCGCGTCGACGATCGTGCGGGCCTGGGCCGGGTCGAGGGTTTCGCCGTCCTGCTTGCGGGCCGTCACCCAGCGCTGGGTCAGGTCGGCCAGCGTCGCCGGGTTCGCCGCCGCGAGGGCCTTGGTCAGGGCCGGCAGGAAGCCGAGGATGATCGGCGACTCCTCGTCGTTGACCTGCTCCGGCCCGTCGACGTCGTCGATCGAGCGGTCGAGCAGCAGGCTCTCCCATTCCTCCAGGCTGGCGAAGACGTCGAAGTTCCCGAGGACGACCTTGTCCCGGCCGGGGCCCTGGTCCTCCGCCGCGTCGTCGTTGGCGGCGGTGTAGAAGGTGATGATCGTGCTCATGTTCAGCCGGTGACCTTGCCGTCGGCCACCTCGAGGTGGCGGTTCGTGGCGACCGCGGAGAGCATCCGGCGGTCGTGGGTGACCAGGAGCAGGGTACCGGTGTACGACGCCAGCGCCGACTCCAGTTGCTCGATCGCCGCGAGGTCCAGGTGGTTCGTCGGCTCGTCGAGCACGAGCAGGTTCACCCCACGTGCCTGGAGCAGGGCGAGCGCGGCCCGGGTGCGTTCGCCGGGGGAGAGCGACTCGGCGGGCCGCGTCACGTGCGCCGACTTGAGGCCGAACTTGGCCAGCAGCGTGCGCACCTCCGCGTCCGGCCAGGTGGGCACGGCGTCACCGAACGCGCGGACCAGCGGCACCGGGCCGAGGAACAGTCCGCGCGCCTGGTCGACCTCGCCGACCACCACGCCCGGCCCGAGGTGCTGCACGCCCTCGTCCAGTGGCAGCCGCCCGAGCAGCGCCGCGAGCAGCGTCGACTTCCCGGCGCCGTTCGCCCCGGTGATCGCCACCCGGTCGCCCCAGTCGATCTGCAGCGTGACCGGGCCCAGCGCGAACGTCCCGCGCCGGACGACGGCGTCACGCAGCGTGGCGACCACCGCGCCGGCGCGCGGCGCCACGGCGATCTCCATCCGGAGATCCCACTCCTTGCGGGGCTCGTCGACCACGTCGAGACGCTCGATCATCTTCTCGGTCTGCCGCGCCTTGGCGGCCTGCTTCTCGCTGGTCTCGCCCCGCTGCGCCTTGGCGATCTTGTCGTTGTCGGGGGCTTTGCGGCGGGCGTTGCGCACACCCTTGTCCATCCAGGCGCGCTGCATGCGGGCGCGGTCGAGCAGGTCCTCCTTCTTGTCGGAGTACTCCTCGTACTGCTCGCGCGCGTGGGCCCGCGCCCGCTCGCGCTCCTCGAGGTAGGAGCCGTAGCCACCGCCGTACAGCCGGGTCTGTTGCTGGTGAAGATCCAGTTCAAGGACCTTGGTGACGGTACGGGTGAGGAACTCCCGGTCGTGGCTGACCACCACCACGCCGGCGCGCAGGCCCGCCACGAAGCTCTCCAGCCGCGCCAGCCCGTCCAGGTCGAGGTCGTTGGTCGGCTCGTCGAGCAGGTACACGTCATAGCGGCTGAGCAGCAGCGACGCCATGCCCGCGCGGGCCGCCTGACCACCGGAGAGCGCCGTCATGGGCAGGTCCAGGTCGATCGCGAACTCGGCGGCGAGGGGCTCGGCGCGCTCGTCGAGGTCCGCACCGCCGAGGTCGAGCCAGCGTTCCAGCGCCACCGCGTACCGGTCGTCGGCGCCGGCCGTGCCCGCGGCGAGCTCCTCGGCGGCCGCGTCCATCGCGGTCTGCGCGTCGCCGACCCCGGTGCGCCGGGCCAGGAACTCCCGCACGGTCTCCCCGGCGCGCCGCTCGCGCTCCTGCGGCAGGTAGCCGATGTTCGCGGTGGGCGGGCTGAGCGAGACGCTTCCGCTCTCCGCGGACAGCACCCCGGCCAGCGTACGCAGGAGGGTGGTCTTGCCCGCGCCGTTCACGCCGACCAAGCCGATCACGTCCCCGGGCGCGACCACCAGGTCCAGGCCGGTGAAGAGGCTGCGGTCGCCGTGCCCAGCGGCGAGTTCCCGGGCGATCAATGTGGCGCTCATCGGGGTGACATCCTACGCAAGGATCGGACCTTAACCCTCATGACGGGCGGTCACCGGCCGATGACCAGGCCGTGACAAGGCTGGCGGTCGGGCGGGAAGCGTGGCATGCGTGGCGCCGTGACCCGGCGATGCTGGCCGCGCTCGCGTGGACCGTGCTCGGCGCGGTGCTGCTGTTCACCGTCGACGGCCCGAACACCCAGGTCCGGCTGTTCTGGATCTTCCAGCCGCCGCTGGACCTGCTGCTGGTCTGGTCGTCGTGGCGGGTGTTCCGGGTCGCCAGGCACCCGATCCGCCGCTTCTGGCGGCTGATGGGCATCGGTGCCACCCTGTTCCTGACCGGCGACCTCGTGCAGACCGTGCTCGCGGTGACCCGCGGCAACCAGTGGTCCACGGCCGGTGGCACCGTCCAGTCCACCTGCTTCGCGGTCGGCCTCGCGCTGATCATCGTCGGGATGCTGATCCATCCGCACCCGCACCGGACCCGCCGCGAGTCGCTGGCCTTCTGGCTCGACTCGGCGACGGTCCTGGTCGGTGGCGTGGTGGTGGCCTGGTGCTTCGCGGTCGACCCGGCGCACCAGGACTCCAACGCCGGCCTGGTCGGCTCGCTCGCGGCCGGCGCGGTCGTGCTCACCTCGTCGTTCGCCGCGGTGAAACTGGTCCTGTCCGGGAACGCGCCGATGAACAAGGCGGCCGCGATCCCGATGATCGTCTCCGCGGTGGTCAACAGCGTGGGCCTGTTCGTGGCCCCCTCCGCCTCCGGCGGTTCGCTGCCGGCGTACGTCTACGTGGTCCGCCTGATGCCGTCGCTGCTGATCGCGATGGGGCCGCGCACCCAGGAGATCATCGCCCGCTTCGACGAGACCGCCTTCGGGTCGCGGCGGCGCAGGCCGTACAGCCTGTTGCCGTACGGCTCGATCCTGGTCGTCTTCGTGACGCTGCTGTACGTGCTGCCGCACAGCCAGGGGCGCACGAACGCGCAGCTCTGGGGTGTGGTGGCCGGCTTCGGGGCGATCATCGCGCTGGTGGTGGCCCGGCAGCTGGCCGCGTTCCACGACAACACCCGCCTGATCGACCAGCTCGACACCACGCTCACCGAGCTGCGCGAGCACGAGCAGCGGCTCCGCCACCAGGCGCTGCACGACGAGCTGACCGGGCTGGCCAATCGGGCGCACTTCCGCGAGGAGACCACCACCGCGCTGGCCGCCGCGCGGGCCCGGCCCGGCAGCGTCGCCCTGCTGCTCGTCGACCTGGACGGTTTCAAGGCGGTCAACGACACCCACGGTCACCAGGCCGGTGACCTGCTGCTCGCCGGGGTCGCGGAGAAGCTGCGCCAGTCGGTGCGCTCCGGCGACCTGGTGGCGCGGCTCGGCGGTGACGAGTTCGCGGTGCTGCTGCGCGACTGCACGGTCCGCGACGCCGAGCAGACCGCGCAGCGCATCCTGCGGTCGTTGCGGGAGCCGGTCGACGTCGGTGACCTCGCGGTCTGCGCGAACGCCAGCATCGGCATCGCCTGCGCCGAGGAGCGCGACGACGTACGCACGCTGCTCCACGACGCGGACATGGCGATGTACGCCGCCAAGCACCAGGGCAAGGGCACCTGGAGCCGCTCCCAGGACGGGACGGTCCTCAGAGGATCGGCACAGCCGTCCCGCTGACCCGCACGCCGGGCTCACTGGCGACCAGGCGGACCGTGATCCGGCTCGGCCGGCCCAGGTCGTCGCCCTGCCGCAGGTGCAGCGTCGCGTCGTCGGCGACCAGGCCCAGCTCGCGCAGGTAGCCACCGAACGCCGCGGCCGCCGCACCGGTCGCCGGGTCCTCGTAGACGCCGCCGATCGGGAACGGGTCCCGCACGTCGAACGTGTCAGCGCTGTCGCGGAACACCAGCTGGACCGTCGTCCAGCCGCGCCCGGTCATCAGCGCCTTCAGCGCGGGCACGTCGTAGTCCAGGTCCGCCAGCCGCTCGCGGCTCGTCACGGCCAGGATCGGATGGTACGCACCGGCGTACGCGACCCGCGGCGGAAGCTCCGGGTCCAGCTCGGCGGCATCCCAGCGCAGCGCCGCGAGCAGGGCGCCCAGCTCGGGCTCGCCCAGCGCGGACACCACCGGCGGGACGCTCGTCAGCGTGGCCGTCCCCTGCGTGTCGACCGTCACGGGAACCTCGCCCGCGTTCGTGACGAACAGGTGCTCGCCCGGGCCGAGCGCGACCGCCGTGGCGACCGTCGCGTGACCGCAGAACGGGATCTCGGTGAGCGGGCTGAAGTAGCGCACGCGGTACCGGTCGCCGTCCCGCTCGGTCAGGAACGCGGTCTCGGAATAGCCCAGCTCAGCTGCGATCTCGAGCATGCGGGCGTCGGTCAGGGCGGAAGCGTCGAGGACCACGCCGGCGGGGTTGCCTCCGGCCGGCGAGTCGGTGAATGCCGCGTACCGCTGGATCGTGGTTGTCGTCATGAGCGAAGCCTGCCGCGCGGCCGCGACAGTGGGCAAAAGCCAATCCCGCGGCTCTGGCCGCGTTCCCGATCACAGTCGCCGGTTGTCATCTCCGCGGAGTAGCGTTCCAGCGGTGACAGAGGGTCCTACCGCGATCATTCTCGAAACCCCCGCCGACCTGCCGCGCACCCTGGGCGAGCTGCGTGCCTCCGGGCACGAGTTCCGCACCGTCAAGGAGGAGCTGCGCGACAACCTGCTCCACAAGTTACGCAGCGGCGAGCCCCGCTTCCCCGGGATCGTCGGCTACGACGACACCGTGCTGCCCGAGGTCGAGCGGGCGCTGCTCGCCGGCCACGACATGGTCCTGCTCGGTGAGCGCGGCCAGGGCAAGACCCGCCTGATCCGCGCCCTGACCGGGCTGCTGGACGAGTGGACGCCCTACATCACCGGCTCCGAGCTGCACGAACACCCCTATCATCCGCTCACCCCGGCGATCCGCCGGCTGGCCGCCGAGACCGGCGATCTGCTGCCGATCTCCTGGCTGCACCGCTCGGAGCGGTATGGCGAGAAGCTCGCCACCCCCGACACCAGCGTCGGCGATCTGATCGGCGACGTCGACCCGATCAAGGTGGCCGAGGGCCGCGCCCTGGGCGACCCGGAGACGATCCACTTCGGTCTGGTCCCGCGCACCAACCGGGGCATCTTCGCCGTCAACGAGCTGCCCGACCTGGCCGAGCGCATCCAGGTGTCGCTGCTCAACGTGCTGGAGGAGCGCGACATCCAGGTCCGCGGCTACCAGCTGCGGCTGCCGCTCGACGTCCTGCTGGTCGCCTCGGCGAACCCGGAGGACTACACCAACCGCGGCCGGATCATCACCCCGCTCAAGGACCGGTTCGGCGCGGAGATCCGCACCCACTACCCGGTCGACCTGGAGCTGGAGACCGCCCTGGTCCGGCAGGAGGCGGCGCTCGTCGCGGCCGTGCCGGAGCACCTGATCGACGTGATCGCCCGCTACACGCGGGGGGTCCGCGAGTCCTCGTCGGTGGACTCGCGCTCCGGCGTCTCCGCGCGCTTCTCGATCGCCGCGGCCGAGACCGTGGCCGGGTCCGCGCTGCGCCGGGCCGGCCTGCGCGGCGAGCGGGAGGCGGTCGCCCGGATCTGCGACACCGTCTCGGTCACGTCCACCCTGCGGGGCAAGGTCGAGTTCGAGAGCGGCGAGGAGGGTCGCGAGACCGAGATCCTCGGCCACCTGCTGCGCGTCGCGACCGCCGAGACGTTCCGGGCCCGGCTCGCCGGCCTCGACCTGTCCGGCTTCACCGACCTGGTCGCCGAGGGCGCGATCATCGAGACCGGCGACCTGGTCAGCGCGGAGGAGCTGCTGAACCAGATCGGCACGGTCCCCGGCCTGGCCAAGGTCCTCGAACGGCTCGGCCTCGGCGACGCGCCCAGCCCGGGCCAGGCCGCCTCCGGCATCGAGTTCGTCCTGGAGGGTCTGCACCTGACCCGCCGGCTGGCGAAGGAGCTGACCGACGACGGCCGCACCCTCTACGGGAGCTGACGATGGCACGCCATGTGTTTCGGTACGGGGCGTGGCGGGACGGGCCCGACCCGCTCGCCCCGCCGTTCGACGTGCGCGCCGCCGTCGACGAGATGGGCGAGCGCGTCATGCAGGGCGACAGCCTGCGCGACGCGCTGCGTGACCTGATCCGCCGCGGGCCGCGGGACGGGCGCGGGCTCGACAATCTGCGCGACCGGGCCCGCCGGCTGCGCAAGGAGGCGCTGCGCCGGGGCAACCTGGACGGCGCCGTCACCCGGGCCCGGCAGATGCTCGACCAGGCCCTGGCGACCGAGCGGGACACGCTGCGCGCCCGCGACGACCTGGACGCCCGGTTCAACGAGGCGGTCCTGGACAACCTGCCCCGGTCCACCTCGCAGGCCATCTCGGAGCTGTCCGAGTACAACTGGGCCTCACCGGAAGCGCGCGACCTCTACCAGCAGATTCTCGACGGGTTGAAACGCGAGGTCGTCGAGCAGCGCTTCGCGGGCATGCGCGACGCGCTGCGCAACGGTGACTTCTCGGAGGTGTCGGCCATGGTCGGCGACCTCAACCAGCTGCTGGAGAAACACGCCCGCGGCGAGGACACCGACGACGCCTTCCGCGACTTCATGGACAAGCACGGGAAGTTCTTCCCGGACAACCCGCAGAACATCGACGAGCTGATCGACTCCCTGGCCCGCCAGGCCGCCGCGGCCGAGCGCCTGATGCGGTCCCTGAGCCCGCAGCAGCGCGAGGAGCTGCAGAGCCTGATGGACCAGGCGCTCGGTGACGGCCCGCTGCGCGGCCAGTTGTCCGAGCTGACCGACAACCTCAAGGCGCTGCGGCCCGGCATGAACTGGGGTCGTGGCGAGCGGATGCGCGGCGGCGAGGACCTCGGCTACGGCGACGCCGCCGCGGCCCTCGGCGAGATCGGCGACCTGGACGAGCTGATCGACCAGCTCGGCCAGGAACATCCCGGCGCCACGCTCGACGACGTGGACGTGGAGGCGGTGGAGCGTCAGCTCGGCCGGTCCGCCGCCGACGACCTGCGCCGGCTGCGCGAGCTGGAGCGGGAGCTGCGCCGGCAGGGCTGGGTGCAGCGCGACGACGACGGGCTCACCCTGTCGCCGAAGGCGTTGCGCCGGCTCGGCCAGTCGGCGCTGTCGAAGATCTTCCACGACCTCGCCGGCAAACGCGGTGAGCACGACATGCGGGACGCCGGCGCCGCCGGTGACCTGATCGGCTCGTCCCGGCGCTGGGAGTTCGGCGACGACCAGCCGCTCGACGTGGTCCGCACACTCGGCAATGCGGTCCGCCGCCGAGCCGGCTCGCGGGGCACGGCCACCCTCCCGGTGCGGCTGGAGCCGGAGGACTTCGAGGTCGCCGAGACCGAGCGGCGCGCGTCGGCGGTCGTCGCGCTCTGCGTCGACCTGTCCTACTCGATGTTCGCCGACGGGCGCTGGGGCCCGATGAAGCAGACGGCCCTGGCCCTGTCGCATCTGGTCGCCACGAAGTATCCGCAGGACGCGCTGCAGATCATCGGCTTCGGGAAGTATGCGATGTCGCTGTCGCAGGGCGAGCTCGCCGCGATCGAGCCGACCATGGAGAAGGGCACGAACCTGCAGCATGCCCTGAAACTGGCCGGCCGGCATCTGCGGCGGCACCCCGGCGCCGAGCCGGTCGTCCTGGTCGTCACCGACGGTGAGCCGACCGCTCACCTGGAGGACGACGGCGAGGCGATGTTCTGGTGGCCGCCGCTGCCGGAGACGGTCCAGGCCACGGTCCGCGAAGTCGACCTGCTCACGCGGTACGGCGCCACGATGAACGTGTTCATGCTCGGTGACGACCCGGGCCTGCAGCGGTTCATGGACGCGGTCGCCCGGCGCAACGGCGGCCGGGTGTTCAGCCCGGACGCCGCCGAGCTGGGGCGTTACGTCATCGACGACTACGTGCGGGCGCGGCGCGGCCGTCGATGACCGGTCACTCGCGCAGCGTCTCCGAGGGGGAGACGCTGTACCGCTCCCGGTAGGCGGCGGCGAAACGGCCCAGGTGCGTGAACCCGTAGCGGTACGCCACCTGGGCCACCGTCGTCGTGCCCGGTTCCGCGGCCCGCAGGTTGTCGTGGACCAGCGCCAGCCGGATCTGACGCAGATAGGTCATGGGCGGCATCCCGACGTACCGCGCGAAGCTCTGTTGCAGTGCCCGGGAGCCCACCCCGGCGATGCCGGCGAGATCGGCCACGGTGAACGGGCGGCCCGGCTGCGCGCGCATCGCCTCGACGACCCGGCGGATCGCCCCCGGCGCCGCGAGCGCCGGGCTCTGCCTGTCCAGCGGACCGCGGTAGCGATGATCGGTGGCCAGCAGCAGCCCGGTGATCAGCGCCTCCTTCATCCGGGCGCCGATCACCGGGTGCTCGGTCAGCCCGTCCGGCCCGCTGACGTCGGCGGTGATCGCCTCGGCCAGACGGGCCCAGCTCGCCCCGGGCCCACCCGAGATGTCCAGCTCCGGCCCGAGGTCGACCGGGCCGCGCACCGGCCGGTCCAGCATCCGCTCCAGCTGGGTCTCCAGCTCGGTGCGGCCGATCTTGACGGCTAGGATCCGGCAGTCGCCGTCCCAGCTGTCCACGACCGTGTCGCCGATCGGCTGGAACACGGCGGCGCTGTGCCCGGCCCGGGCCCGCAGCGGCGCGTGCGAGCCCTGGTGCCAGGCCATCGCCCCGGTCAGCGGCAGATTCACGTGGTAGGCCCCGAGTTCGCCGGCCCGGACCCGCACGTCCACCCCGAACGTCAGGTCACCCAGGGTGATCGTCTTGCCCCCGCCCACCGCGAACCGTCCCGTCCAGTCCGGAACCGGGCGTAGCACCTCCACATCCATCGTGTAGAAGGTCCGGCGCAGGATGTCCCGCGCCTCGTCCACGTCGGTGAGATGAAAAGTCGAAGACCGCACACCACACAGCTTGACCCTTCAGTTGACACTCCGCCAACCGTGCCGGACGTGTCGGCCCCTGCCCGATCGGGCGATTCCTCCTCGGTCATCCGGTGTACCGCGCCGCCGCCGTACCGGTCAGCAGCCCCGTCGGCAGCCGTCGCCCGCAGACGACCATCAGCAGGTCCTGAGCCCTGCCCCGGACCGGCTCGCCCGCGCCGAACGTCCACTCCAGGTCGGTGGCGACCAACCGGACGCCGGACAGGTCGGTGCCGAACCAGCCGATGCTGCGAGGGGACATGCCGCCGAGCACCACCGCCATCCGGCCGGACGGAACCGGCCGTTCCGGGAACAGCGCAAGAGTGATGTCGAGCCCGTGGATCACGTCGTGCGACAGCGCCCCGGCCGCCCCGCCACCCGGCGGCGACCACGGGTGCTCCACGTTGTCGCGCACCTGCGCCAGCAGCCGCGCGGCGCTCATGGCCGTCGCGTCGCGCCGCGCCACCCGATCCGCCATCCGGTCGAACCTCCCGCCCGCCCGCGCCAGGTCGAGGAAGAATCGCGGCGCGCGCGTCCGGAACGGATACGTCACGTGCGCGACCACCTCCCGCACCCGCCAGCCCGCACACAGCGTGGGCGCGTCCCACTGCTGCTCGCTCAACCCGGCGAGCAGGTCCGCCAGCTCGGTCCGCTGGGCGGCGATCTCACTTCGCACGTCGGTCTGCATGGTCCGTACCTCCTCAGGCGCCCGCGGCGCGCTTCGCCGCTTCGCTCTCCGGAAGAGATACGGCGGCGGCATCGCCGATTAATCGCTGCGCCGGCGTCGGTACGTCGTGAGCCCGCCCCGTGCGTCCCGCCGGGACCCTCGGCCCGTCCGTCCCGCCACGACCCCGGCCCGTTCGGTCCGTCCCGCCGCGACCGCAGCGGCCCGGCCCCGTCCGTCCGCCGCGACCCTCTGCGGCGCACCCCCGGCCCGCCGCGCCATGGCCCGCCGCGCCATGGCCCGCCGCGCCCCCGGCCCGCCCCGGCTGACCCGGCGTGTCGCGCTTTCTGGCTGGTCCTCACGGTGGTTGTCGGGATGGATAACCACCGTGAGGACCAGCCGAGGGGAGGGGGCGCGTGGCGAGCTCGGCCCCGGGCGGCCTTGCGGGCGCGCGCGGCGGGGCCGGGCTCACGACGTACGGGAAAAGGGGTCGGGAATGGGGATTGGTTAAGGTCGCCGGTGTGGAGGAGGCGCTCGCGGGGCTGCGGACCGAGCTGACCGGGTACTGCTATCGCATGCTCGGCTCCGGGAACGACGCCGAGGACGCCGTGCAGGAGACGTTCGAGCGGGTGCTGCGGGCCGCGGATCGGTATGACGCGGCGCGTGGCTCGGTGCGCACCTGGGTGTACCGGATCGCCACCAACATCTGCGTGGATCTGCTGCGCGGGTCGGCGCGGCGGGCGTTGCCGATCGATCTGAGCGTTCCGGGCAAGGCGGGGGAGCCGTTCGGGGCGTTGCTGGCGGCCGGGGCGGAGGTGCGGCCGGTCCCGGATCGGCTGGTGCTGGACCTGACGCAGGATCCGGCGACGCTGGTGGTGCGGCGCGAGAGTGTCCGGCTGGCGTTCGTGGCGGCGCTGCAGCATCTGCCGGCGCGGCAGCGGTCGGTGCTGATCCTGCGGGACGTGCTGTGCTGGCCGGCGGCCGAGGTCGCGACGCTGCTGGAGACGTCGGCGGCCTCGGTGACCAGCGCGTTGCAGCGGGCCCGGGCGACGCTGCGGACGGTCGCGCCCCGGCCCGGTGACGTGCTCGACCCGTCTGACGGGGCGCAGCGGGAGTTGCTGGCGCGGTACTGCGCGGCGTTCGAGAGTCACGACATCGCCGGTCTGGTGTCGTTGCTGCACGAGGACGCCACGACGTCGATGCCGCCGTTCACCTGGGGGTTGCTCGGGCGGGAGCAGATCGGGCTGGCGATGGGCGCGCCGGAGGCGGCGTGTGCCGGGCACCGGCTGGTGCCGGTGGCGGCGTCGGGGCAGCCGGCGTTCTGGCAGTTGCGGCCGGACGGCGAGGGCGGCCACGTGCCGTTCGCGCTGATGATGCTCGACATCGTGGACAACCGGGTGATCAACACCACGACCTGGCTGGAGCTGCCGATGACGGCGCCGCTGTGGCCGCTGTTCCAGAACTCCTGACACCGGCCGCTGGTCGCTTGCCTAGCCTCCTAGGACACTCTAGAGGGTGTGGCGAGTGTGACTGCGCGACGGCACGCGGTAGGCAGGTGGTTATAGTGCTCGGCGAGCGTGTGCGACAGGCATGTCGCACTAGAGGGGGAGAGGAAGATGCCGCAGCAGCCTGCGTCGTCCATCGAGACCTCCGATCGCATCTTCACGATTCCGAACGTGATCAGCTTCTTCCGGCTGCTCGGTGTCCCGCTCTTCCTGTACCTGTTGCTCGGCCCGCACCACGACGTGGCCGCGGTGATCGTCCTGGCGGTCGGCGGCTCGACGGACTGGGTGGACGGTTACGTCGCCCGCCGGATGAACTCGGTGTCCCGCCTCGGCGAGCTGCTCGACCCGTTCGCGGACCGGCTCTACATCCTGGCGACGCTGGTCGGCTTCACGATCCGCGACGTCGTGCCGTGGTGGCTGACCGCCGCGCTGCTGTTGCGTGAGGCCGTGCTCGGCGTCGCGCTGCTGGTCCTGCGCCGGCACGGCTACGGCCCGCCCCCGGTGCACTACGTCGGCAAGACGGGCACGTTCGTGCTGCTCGCGGCGTTCCCGGTGATCCTGCTCGCCAAGGCGGTGCCGTCCATCGACAACTGGGCGCAGCCGATCGGCTGGGGTCTGGCCTGGTGGGCGCTGGGGCTCTACTGGGCGGCCGGCGCGCTCTACCTGATCCAGGCCGCGCGCCTGCTGCGTGCCGATCGGGCCGGCCCGGGCCCGTCCCGGGCGGTCGCGCCGTGACCCGTCCGGCGACGCCCGAGGAGCCAGCCGGCGGGGGCGCGGCGCCCCGGAGGGCGGCGACGCCCGAGCAGGCAGCCGACGGGGGCACGGCGGCCCGTCGGGCGTCGACCCCGGACCCGGACGGGACCGCGGCGGGCAAGCGCACCTACGGCCCCGACTTCCTCACCGCGCTCTTCCAGAACCCCCTGGATCCGGGGTACGCGGATGCCGCCGCCCGCCGGGCGGCCGGTCACCACCGCACCGGGGCGCGCCGGGCGACCACCAAGGCCGTCGCCTCGGTGACGATGGTCGCGATCGGCTTCCTGCTGGTGATCGGCTACCAGCAGACGGTGGCCGACGAGCCGGGCCGCACCCAGGCGAAGGACGCCCTGATCAAGCAGGTCGAGAGCCGCCGGGACCAGACCGAGCAGTTGCAGGTCCGGGCGGACGCGCTCGCCGACCAGGTGGAGAAACTGCGCGAGCAGGAGCTGGGCGGCGCCACGACGGCGCGGCTCGACAACCTGGAGGCGGCCGCCGGGCTGGCCGCGGTGCGTGGCTCCGGCGCGAGGGTCCGGCTGATGGACGGCCCGGCGTCGGTGGACGCGGTGACCGGTGAGCGCAGCACCGCCAACCGGGTCAAGGACACCGACCTGCAGCTCGCGGCGAACGCGTTGTGGGCGGCCGGCGCGGAGGCGATCGCGATCAACGGGCAGCGCCTGACCGCGACCTCGACGATCCGGCAGGCCGGCGAGGCGATCCTGGTCGACACGCGGCCGGTGACGACGCCGTACGAGGTGATCGCCCTCGGCCCCGATCGCCTGGCCGACGACTTCCGCGACGGGTATGCCGGCAAGTTCTTCGACAGCCTCGCGCAGTCGTACGGGATCTCGTTCGAGGCCGCCAAGGTCCGCAACGTCACCCTGGACGCGGCGCCGGAGCTGAAGTTGCGGTCGGCGTCGCCGAGCACCCCTGCGCCCGCTCCGTCGGGCGCCTCGTCCGTGGCCGGTTCCGGCGTCCCCGCGGGGCCGGCGTCGACCCTCTCACCGTCGGAAGGCGGCCGATGATCGCCGTTCTCGCCCTGATCGCCGGTGTCCTGCTGGGCATCGTGTTCCATCCGTCGGTGCCGCTGGAGCTGGTGCCGTACCTGCCGATCGCGGTGATCGCGGCGCTGGACGCGGTGTTCGGCGGGCTGCGCGCCAAGCTCGACGGCATCTTCGACGACAAGCAGTTCGTGGTGTCGTTCATCTCGAACGTGCTGGTGTCGGCGCTGATCGTCTACGTGGGCGATCAGCTCGGCGTCGGCAGTCAGCTCTCCGTCGGTGTCGTGGTCGTGCTCGGCGTCCGGATCTTCGGTAACGTCGCGGCGATCCGCCGGCACCTGTTCCGCGCGTGACCGTCCGTTCCGACCGCCGGGTGTGTGTGACTACGTGGGGGCTCGATGACCGACCGTGAGGATGACGGCCGCGACCGGACGCCGGCGGACTTCGAGCTGCCCACGGCGGGCCGCAAGCCGCCTGCCATCGGCGTGCCGGAGAGCGCGGGGGATCGCGGCGCGCCCGCCGTCGACGTGCCGGCGAGCACGGGCGATGCCGGCGCGCCTGCCGCCGCCGTACCGGGAAGTGATGACGTTGATCCTGACGGTCCTGACACCCGGCCGGGTGACCTGGTCGTGGAGGAGATTTCGCCCACGTCACCCGATTCGTCGTTGTCCGACACGCCCGAGCCTGCTAGCGCCGGAAGTGATCTTGAAAACAGCGGGGCGAGGCAACGGAAAGCGGTCCTGAAACGTCCGGCACCGGCCGGGACGCTGATCTGGGTGCTGCTGGCGCTGCTCGGGTTCACGCTCGTGGTGCAGCTGCGCAGCAACGACGCGGACAGCGGCCTGTCGACCATGCGTCAGGAGGATCTGGTCCAGATCCTGAGTGACCTGGAGGCCCGGGACAGCCGCCTCAACACCGACATCGAGACCCTGGAGCGTACGCGTCAGCAGCTCACCTCGGGTGTCGAAGGCCGCCAGGCGGCCCTGGAGGAGGCGAACAAGCGCAGCCGGGAGCTGGGCCTGCTGGCCGGGACGATTCCCGGCCGTGGCCCCGGGCTCGACATCGTGCTGGACCGGGTGAAGGCGTCCGACGTGCTGAACACGGTGCAGGAGCTGCGCGGCTCGGGCGGTGAGGTGATGCAGATCAGCGGGTCGGCCGGCGGGTCCGTGCGGATCGTCGCGTCCACCTACTTCGTCGATGCGGCCGGTGGTGGCATCATCGCCGACGGTGACCGGTTGTCCGGGCCGTTCCGCCTGCTCGTGATCGGTTCTCCGGAGACGATGAGGCCGGCGCTGCAGATCCCGGGCGGGGTGGTGGCGTCGGTGAAGAGCGACGGCGGTAGCGTGACCATGGACTCGCGAGCCGTGGTCGAGGTGACCGCGGTGCGCAGCGCGACTGCGTTGCAGTACGCACGTCCGGTTTCGTGACTACGGAGGAAGTGTTGATTCCTGAGGATCTGCGGTACACCGCGGAGCACGAGTGGGTGGCCGGCGACGGCACCGGCCCCGTGCGGGTGGGGATCACCCACTTCGCGCAGGACGCGCTCGGCGACATCGTCTACGTCCAGCTCCCCGAGGAGGGGACCGAGCTCGCCGCCGGTGACTCGATGGGCGAGGTCGAGTCGACCAAGAGTGTCTCGGAGATCTACGCGCCGATCGCCGGCACCGTGGTGGCCCGCAACGACACGCTGGGCGACGAGCCCGAGCTGATCAACGCCGAGCCGTACGCGGCCGGTTGGCTGGTGGAGATCGCCCCGGCGGACCCGGCGGCCCTCGAGGGTCTTCTGGACGCCGCGGCGTACCAGGCGCTCACCGAGAGCTGAGCGCATCGACCCGGATCTTCCGGCAAGCCCCGCGAGTCTGGTTGCCCTGCGATATTGGCGCTGACTAGGCTCGCGGGGCACATGTAGAACCGTTATTCCTTTGAAACCGTCCCAACCGAGATAGTCGCGCGCCGGGCCTGACGGCCTCGGTGAGGTCGCAACATCATGACCTTGCCGGTCGAGGCGACGACCAACTGATCCGTGAGGTGGTCCGATGACGCGCCCAGACGACGAGTTCCCCCCGCTCGACGTCACGTCCACGCTGAACCTTGGCGCCCTCGACGAGGTGCTCGAGGGTCCCGAGACCGACGTGGTGCCGACCCGGATGTCCGGTTCGCTGCCACCCGGCATGGCGCTGCTGGTGGTCCGTCGCGGGCCCAACGCCGGCGCCCGGTTCCTGCTGGACCACGACGTGACGACCAGCGGTCGGCACCCGGACAGTGACATCTTCCTGGACGACGTGACGGTTTCGCGCCGCCACGCCGAGTTCCACCGTGACGGGGGCATGTTCACCGTTCGCGACGTGGGCTCGCTCAACGGGACGTACGTGAACCGCGAGCGGGTCGAGGCGGCGACGCTGAGCAACGGCGACGAGGTCCAGATCGGCAAGTTCCGTCTGGTGTTCATCGCCGGTCCGCGGCCGGAGGGCGAGGGCGGCCGGGCGTGAACCCGTCGGGGGCGGCCGCACACGACCCGGGGGCTTCGCGTCCCCAGGCCGGGCGCGAGGGTGCGCTGATGAGCATCGGGGAGGTGCTGGCCCACCTGCGCTCCGAGTTCCCCGACACCACGATCTCGAAGTTGCGGTTCCTGGAGGCGGAGGGTCTGGTCGACCCGCAACGCACCGCCTCCGGGTACCGCAAGTATTCGTGGAACGACGTGGCCCGGCTGCGGTTCGTGCTGACCGCCCAGCGTGATCAGTACCTGCCCTTGCGGGTGATCCGGGAGCAGCTGGACCGGATGGAGCAGGAGCCGGTGGTCCCGCAGCGGCCGACGCTGGTGGCGGTCGGCTCGCAGCGGGCCGCCGACCCGGCCGACGCCCGCATCCCGAAGGACGATCTGGTCGAGCGGACCGGCATCGACGAGGCGCTGCTGGCCGAGCTGGAGCAGATCGGCCTGGTCGTGGCGCGCCCGCCGGGGTGGTACGACCCGGACGCAGTGATCATCGTCGAAGCCGTGGTGGGTCTCACCCGGTTCGGTCTCGAGGTGCGTCACCTGCGCGCTTTCAAGAACGCGTCGGACCGGGAGGTGGGCCTGTTCGGCCAGCTCCTCGCGCCGATGGTGCGCCAGCAGGACCCGGCGGCCCGGGCGCGGGCCACCGACACCGCGCGTGAGCTGCAGGCACTGTCGCAGCGGCTGCACGCGGCGCTGGTGCGCACCGGACTGCGCGGCGAACTCGGCCGTTGATCCGTGTTCGGCCTACCCTGTGCGGGGTATCCCGCGCGGGGCGGATCGGCAGGGAGTGCGTGTACCGTGCAGGGTAAGGGGCGGGCCGTCTGGGGGCGGCGACAACAACGAACACGGAGGCGGCGGTGCGCGAGCTGAGCGTGGTCGGGGTCCGGGTGGAGCTGCCCAGTAACCAGCCGATCGTGTTGCTGCGAGAGGTCGACGGCGACCGTTACCTACCGATCTGGATCGGTGCGGTGGAGGCGACCGCGATCGCCTACGAGCAGCAGGGTGTGAAACCGGCCCGGCCGCTCACCCATGATCTGCTGCGCGACATCCTGGCGGCTCTGCAGCAGCCGCTGAAGGCTGTCGAGATCACCGAGCTGAAGGACAATGTGTTCTACGCCGACCTGCTGATCGGCGACAACCTGCGGGTGTCCGCGCGGCCGAGCGACTCGATCGCCCTGGCGCTGCGGGTGGGCGCGCCGATCCGGTGCGCCGAGCAGGTGCTGACCGAGGCCGGCATCGTCATCCCGGACGAGCAGGAGGACGAGGTCGAGAAGTTCCGTGAGTTCCTCGACCAGGTGCGTCCCGAGGATTTCGCGGGCTGAGGAGTTTCCGGGGGAGGCCCGCGGTGACGCGCGCTGCCGTCCACGCGCGTCTCGGCGCGCGGAAGCCGTGCCGGTGCGCGCAGACCGCCGACCGGCGGTGCGGCAGAAGCGTCGAAACAGGCGGAAAACCCCCGGACGCGCCGGAGAGTAACGGCATGTCGGCGTGTCGCTCGTCCTAACGCGGCGTGTCGTGCCGTTACCTCCATGTTTCACCCGTGACTGAGATATACGCTCGTGAAGTCCAGGTGAACCGGCACCGCCCAGATCAGTTGATCATGGGCAGCGGGGAGGTAGTCGCGTGCACGAGCAGCCTCTTGAAGGCCCACTCGTCGGCGAGGACGGCTCGGTCGGCTATCGCGGAGTGACGGCTTGCCAGGCGGTGGGCATCAGCTACCGCCAGCTCGACTACTGGGCACGCACCACGCTCGTGGTCCCCAGCGTGCGGGACGCCTCCGGCTCCGGCACGTCGCGTCTCTACTCCTTCCGTGACCTGGTGGTCCTCAAGGTCGTCAAGCGCCTGCTGGACGCCGGGGTCTCCCTGCAGAACATCCGTCGCGCGATCGACACGCTGCGTTCGCACGGCGTGGAGGACCTGGCCGGCATCACCCTGATCTCGGACGGCACCACGGTCTACGAGTGCCGCTCCCCGGAGGAGGTCGTCGACCTGCTGCAGGGTGGTCAGGGCGTGTTCGGCATCGCGATCGGCGGCGCGTTCAAGGAGATCCAGGGCTCGCTGTCGCACCTGCCGGCCGAGCCGGCCGCGCCGCAGCCGGCGGCCGAGCACCCCGAGGAGCCCGCGGCGGGCGACGAGCTGGCGGCGCGGAGGGCACGCCGGCGTGCTGGCTGACCCGGAGGGCCACCGGCTGATCCAGGTCCGCGGGGCACGCGAGAACAATCTCCGCAACGTCTCGCTCGACATCCCGAAACATCAGCTCACCGTCTTCACCGGGGTCTCCGGGTCGGGCAAGTCGTCGCTGGTCTTCGGCACGATCGCGGCCGAGTCCCAGCGGCTGATCAACGAGACGTACCCGGCGTTCGTCCAGTCGTTCATGGGCAGTCCGGCCCGGCCGGACGTGGACGCGCTGCACCATCTGAGCGCCGCGATCGTGGTGGACCAGGAACGGATGGGCGCCAATGCCCGGTCGACGCTCGGGACGGTCACCGACGCGTACACCATGCTGCGGATTCTCTTCTCGCGGCTCGGCGAGCCGGGCGCCGGCAGCGCGCTGGCCTACTCGTTCAACGCCGAGGGCATGTGCCCGGGGTGCGAGGGCCTCGGCCGGGTGTCCAGCATCGACGTCGACGGCCTGGTGGACCGGGAGAAGTCGATCAACCAGGGCGCGATCACGGTCCCGAACTTCACCCTCGGCGGCTGGTACGTGCGCGGCTACGCCGACTCCGGGCTCGTCGACCCGGACAAGCCGCTGCGCGACTTCACCGAGCGGGAGTGGGACGACTTCCTGCACAAGCCCGCGGTCAAGATGCGGATCGCGGGCGTCAACACGACGTACGAGGGTCTGGTCCTCAAGGTCCAGAGGATGTACCTGGCGAAGGAGCGGGAGTCGGCGCAGCCGCACATCCGCGCGTTCATCGATCGGGTCGCCACGTTCACCACCTGCCCCGAGTGCGGTGGCGCCCGCCTGAAACCCGCGGTCCTGAAGTCCCGCATCGCCGGGAAGAACATCGCCGAGTGCGCGGCCATGCAGGTCAGCGATCTCGCCGGCTTCCTCGGCGCGATCACGCAGGAGTCGGTCGCGCCGGTCGTGCGCACCCTGCGGCACACGCTCGACTCGCTGGTCGAGATCGGACTCGGCTACCTGTCGCTGGATCGCGAGTCGGCCACCCTGTCGGGCGGCGAGGCGCAGCGCGTCAAGATGGTGCGGCACCTCGGGTCGTCGCTGACCGACATCACGTACGTCTTCGACGAACCCACCGTCGGCCTGCATCCGCACGACATCCAGCGGATGAACCGGCTGCTGCTGCGCCTGCGGGACAAGGGCAACACGGTCCTGGTCGTCGAGCACAAGCCGGAGACCATCGCGATCGCCGACCACGTGGTCGATCTCGGTCCGGGCGCGGGCCCGCACGGCGGCGTCATCCAGTTCCAGGGTTCGGTGCGGGAGTTGCGGGCGGCGGCGACGCTGACCGGCCGTTACCTGAGCCACCGGATCGGGCTCAAAGGCGAATGCCGGGAGAGGTCCGGTGTGCTGGCCATCCGTGGCGCCGGCACCCACAACCTGCGAGACGTCGACGTCGACCTCCCGCTCGGTGTCCTCACCGTGGTCACGGGGGTGGCCGGCTCCGGCAAGAGCTCGCTGATCTACGGCTCCCTGCCGAGGAAGGACGGCGTCATCGTCGTCGACCAGTCGGCGATCCGCGGCTCCCGGCGCAGCAACCCGGCCACCTACACCGGCCTGCTCGACGCGGTCCGCACCGCGTTCGCCAAGGCCAACAAGGTCAAGGCCGCCCTGTTCAGCGCGAACTCCGAGGGCGCCTGCCCGAACTGCAAAGGCATCGGCCTGGTCTACACGGACCTGGCGATGATGGCCGGCGTCGCGAGCGTCTGCGAGGAGTGCGAGGGTCGCCGCTTCACCGCCCGCGTCCTGGAATACAAGCTGCGCGGCCGGGACATCAGCGAGGTCCTGGCGATGCCGGTCGGTGAGGCGCTCGAGTTCTTCACCGAGAGGACCGCGCGGACGATCCTGGAGCGCCTCGCCGCGGTCGGCCTCGGCTACCTGACGCTGGGCCAGCCGCTCAACACCCTCTCCGGCGGGGAGCGGCAGCGCCTCAAACTGGCCGTGCACATGGGCGGGGCCCCGGCGACGTACCTGCTCGACGAGCCGACCAGCGGCCTGCACCTGGCCGACGTCGACCAACTGCTGGCCCTGCTGGACAGGCTGGTCGACACCGGCAACACGGTGATCGTGATCGAGCATCACCTCGCGGTGATGGCCCACGCCGACTGGATCGTCGACCTCGGCCCGGGCGCCGGGCAGGACGGCGGCCGGATCGTCTTCACCGGTACGCCGCACGAGCTGGTCGCGAAGTCCGACACGCTCACCGCCCAGCACCTGCGCGAGTACGTGAGCTGACGTCCTCGGGGGGAGCGGCGCCGCCGTCACGGGGAGAGGTCGGGCGGCGCCGCGGTCCAGAGGCGCGATCCGGGGACCGCGACTTCCCGGGCGACTTCAGCGGGCGTACGGCATCAGCAGGCGCTCGTTCGCCGGCGAAGCCGGAGCCGGCGGCGGCACCGTGACCGTGCGCGGCACCGTGATCGTGCGCTCCACGGTGATCGCGTGCCACAGGCAGAACATCGCCACGGTCCACACCTTGCGGGACCGGTCGGCCGTCCCCGCGCGGTGCTCGGCGAGCAGGCCGCGCGCATACTCCAGGTCGAGGAGATGACCGGTCTGCGAGGTGGCGAGCAGATGGTCCACCCAGTCGCCGATCACGCCGCGCAGCCACAGCCGGGTCGGGGTGGGGAAGCCCAGCTTGGCGCGGTCGCGCACCGACTCGGGGACGATCCCGCGCATCGCCTCGCGCAGCGCCACCTTGGTGGACTTCGTGCCGTGCGGCAGTTTCAGCTCGGTGGCCAGGCCCGCGGCGGCCGCGTAGACCTGCTGGTCGAGGAAGGGCACTCGCAGCTCCAGGCTGTGCGCCATCGACATCCGGTCCGCCTTGACCAGGATGTCGCCGGTCAGCCACGTGTGCAGGTCCACGTACTGCATGGAGGCCACCTCGTCCACGTCGGCGGTCTCGGCGTACAGGTGCGCGGTGATCGCCGTGTGCGGCTCGGAGGTGAACCGCATCAGGCGCGCCTTCTCGTCCGGGTCGAAGATCCGCGCGTTGCCGTAGTAGCGCTGCTCGATCGGGGTGGTGCCGCGCTCCAGGAACGAGCGGCCCCGCACCCCCTCGGGCAGCACGTGCGCGAGCTGCCGGAGGCCACGCTTGACACCGCCGGGCAGGCGCTCGACACCGGCCAGCGACAGCGGCTCCCGGTAGATCGTGTACCCGCCGAACAGCTCGTCCGCGCCCTCCCCGGAAAGCACCACGGTCACGAACTGCGACGCGGTGCGGGCCAGGAAGTAGAGCGGGATCAGCGACGGGTCGGCCACCGGGTCGTCGAGCAGCTGCACGATCCGTGGCAGCTCGGCGAGCACCTGCTCGTCGCTGACCACGGTCGGGGTCAGCGGGATGCCGAGCTGGTTCGCGGTGTCCTGCGCGATGTCGATCTCGGAGTAGCCGTCGGCGGCGAACCCGGCGGTGAACGCGTGGATGCCCGGGCGTGCCTCGGCGGCCAGGGCCGCGACCGCCGACGAGTCGACGCCGCTGGACAGGAACGTGCCGACCGGGACGTCGGCGTGCAGGTGCGTCCGGACGCTGGCCCGCAACGCGTCCCGAATGGCCCGGTGGGCGACCTCCGGCTGCAGGCGCAGCGGCCGCAGCGACGGGCGGAACCAGCGGTGCTCGCGGACCCCGCCGCCCGGCGTCCAGGTCATCCGGTGGCCCGGCGGGAGCCGGCGGATGTGCCGGTGCAGGGTGATCGGGTCCGGCACGTACTGGAAGGTCAGGTAGTGCCCGATCGCGTCCCGGTCCAGCGCGGTGCCGGCCGGCGCGGCGAACGGATCGAGGGCCTTGCGCTCGCTGGCCAGCCACAGCCCGTCCGCGGTCTCCAGCAGGTAGAGCGGCTTGATCCCGAACGCGTCGCGCGCGGCGTGCACGGTGCCGGTGCGGTGGTCGTAGGCCACGAACGCGAACATGCCGCGCAGCCGGGGCAGCGCCGCCTCACCCCAGTAGTGGAACGCGGCCGCGAGGACCTCGGAGTCGCCCTCGGTGGCGAAGCTCGCGTGGTGCTCGCGGATCAGCTCGGCGCGCAGCTCACGGTAGTTGTAGATCTCGCCGTTGAACACCACCGACCAGCGGTCGCCGTAGCGCAGCGGCTGGACCGAGTGGTCACGGTCGATGATCGCGAGCCGGTTGAAGCCGAGCACGTAACCGTCGCCGTACTCGATCCGGGTGTCGTCCGGTCCACGGTGCCGCATGCTCTCCAGCGCCGCGGCGAACGCGGCCGCCGTCGGCTCGTCCACCGGTCCGGCGTCGGACCGGCTGCTGAAGTACGCACTCAGACCACACATCGCGGGCCTCCTCGTTTCCTGTTCGAGGAGGCGACCGTAGGGTCAGCTCGTGAAGAACCTGTGCGGATCCTGCGGGGTTCCGCCCAGCCACGGCATTGCGTGCGAGTTCTTCACAGGTTCCGCATGATGCGAGGGCCCGAGATGACGCAGCGTCATGACCCCATTTCGTGTACGACCTTGTGAACGTGCAGCGACCACTCCAGATCCGCGGCGAACGCGGCCGGTGACTTCTCCGCCAGTTGATGACGGATCGTGAGCGCCTCCGCGATCGCCTCCACCGCCGCCGGCTTCTCGCCGAGCACCGCGTGCCGGACCGCCAGGTCGGTCAGCGCCGCCGCGAGCCCGGGCAGGTGCGCGTCCGGGCGCTGCGCCGCGAGCTGCCGGCGGATCGCCGTCGCCTCCTGCGCCGCGGCCCGGCTCTGCTCGTCCCGGTCGAGGCTGCCCAGACTGATGCCGAGCACGCTCAGCGACGCGGCCAGGTCGGGCAGGAACGTCTCCGGCCGCTGCCCGGCGAGATGCCCGAAGATCGCCACCGACTCCTCGATCGCGGCGAGCGCGAGCGGGAACTGTTCCAGCGCGCCCCGCCCCAGCGACAGGTTCATCAGGGACTTCCCCAGCTCCGGCAGGTACGTGCCGGGCTGCCGCTCGGCCAGCCGGCGGTAGAGGGCTGTCGACTCGTCGGCGGCCACCAGTGCCGGCTCGGGCTGCTCCAGCTCGCCGAGCCGGACCGACAGGCTGCCCAGGGAACGGGCGAGGTCGGCCTCGAACGTCTCCGGCGCCGCCCCGGCGAGCCGCCGGTGGATCAGCACCGCCTCCTCGATCGCGGCCAGCGCTGGGCCGCGGCGTCCCAGGTCGCCGAGGCGGATCGACAGGTTGTGCAGCGCGGTGGCCAGCTCCGGCATCCGCCCGGCGCGCCGATGCTGGTCGGCGATCCGCTGCGCGACCTGGACCGCCAGCGGGCTGAGCCGGGGCAGGCGGTCGGCGATCAACGTGAGGCGTTCCACCGGGACGTCCGGGTCGGCGCTGATCCGCTGCAGCGCGGTGAGCAGCGGCTCCGGCTCGGCGACGCTGATCGCGGTCTCGACGCAGGCCTGGGTGAGGCGGTCGGCGTGCCGGACACAGAGGTCGGTCAGCGACAGGTCGGTCAGCGACGCGGCGTGCCCTGCGGCCCGGGCATAAACGGTCAGCATGCGGCGCCGCTGGCTCTCCGTCACCACCGCTATCAACGGCTCCGGCAGCACCGGTGACCCGGCCAGGCGGCGACCGGCGAACCGCTCCGCGAGACGTTCCGGCTGCAGGGTGCCCCACGGCCGGCCGCCCGTGCCGGGGTAGAGGTCGGCCAGCCACGCCCGGACCGCGTCGCGCAGCTCCCGTGGCGCTCCGGCGAGCGCCGGGACACCGCTGAGCAGCCGGTCCGCCTGATCCGGGCCGGTCGGGCCGAACAGCGCGGCGACCGCCAGCACGTCCTGCAGCACCTCGTCGTCCAGGGTCAGGCCGTGCCAGGCCGCGGTGAACGACCAGTAGCGCTGCTCGTGCGCCAGCACCCGGTCCTCGGGAGTCTTGCCGGCGGTCACGGCCGGGCCCGGCCACATCGCGTCGAGCAGGTCGGCCAGCGCCAGGGTCTGCACGGTCAGCGCACGGCCGGCGGTCTCCCGCGGCTCGGCGGTCAGCCGGGCGGCGATCGACGGCCAGTGATGCACCGCATGACCCGGCACGCCCGGCAGCGCCGCGGCCAGCGCGTGCACCGCCGCCGGGTAGAGGCCGTCGTCGTCGAGCGGCGGCAACGCCACCACCGACGCGCCGTCGAGCAGCGGCCCCGCGAGCGCGTCGCCGCGCAGCAGCCGCCACCAGTCACCGGCCGTCCGGGCCAGCATCAGCAGCCGCAGCGGCCGGGCGCCGTCGTGCCGGGCACACGCCTGCAGCAGCGCGCGCAGCTGCTCCGGCCGGCTCTCCGCGGCGTCGGCCACGATCAGCAGCGGCGCCACGACGTCGGCGACCGCGGCGACCACCACGTCCGGCGCGGTCTCGTCCAGCCACAGCGTGGCCCAGCCGCCGGCGGTCAGCCGGGCGGCGAGCTCGTGACCGGCCCGGGACTTGCCCTCGCCGGCCGGCCCGTGCAGCAGCAACGCCGCGAACCCGGCGCCGGAGCACCACGCGCCGAGCTCGTCCATCAGCTCGTGCCGCCCGCGGAAGCCGACCACCCGGGCGCCGGCCCGCAGCAGCGCCACCGGCGACCGCGGCTGATCCGGTTCGGTCAGGTGCGCCTCGGCGAGCTCGACCGGCCACAACGCCGGGACAGCGACCGCCGCGAGGAAGCCCGGCGCCCGGCACAGCTCGGCGACGGTGATCACCGCGCCGTCCTGCGCGACGATCCCGATCAGCAGGTCATCGCGGGAAACGACGGCGCCCTCGGGCGGCTCACCCCCGACGTCGAGCCGCAGCCGGTCACCGTCGGCGCTCACCGGGCCGGTCGCCTGCCAGATCTCCGGCTCCCCGGACGCGCACACCTCGACCGTCGACCCCGGCCGCCCGGTGACGATCCGCCCGAACCTCGTGGCCGGCCCGTCCACCTCGACCCACGCCGGATCGTCCACCCGGACCAGCGCCGCGCCGCCCGGCCCGCGCCAGGTCACCACCCCGGCGAACGGCCGCCCGGACACCGCCGGGCGCACCGTCACCGCGCCGCCCGGCTCCTGCTCCGCGCCGGCCGTGGTCAGCACCAGCCGCCCGGCGATCGACGCGCCGGAGACCTGGCGCCCGGGCGCCTCCACACTCACCACACGTCCGGCCCGCACGCGGTCAGCGCCCCAGGTCCGCGGCCACGACAGCATGACCCAGCTCGATCTTCACGCGCTCACTGTTCCATGCCGTCCCGCCGCCCCGCACCGGCCTACCGGCCGACTTTCCCCGCGCTGCCGTGCTCCCGCCACGCCGCCCGGCGCCAGGTCCGCTTCACCCGCTGTTCCCGATTCGCGCGTACGCCCCCAAGCGCGACCGCCCAGCGACCACCGACCGGGCCGGGATCGGGTCGTGGTGGGCGGGGCTGGTTGGTGAGTGGTGCTGTGAGGTCGTGGCGCGAGGCCGCTGCCGGTTGCGGTGGTGCTGTGAGGTCGTGGCGCGAGGCCGCTGCTGGTTGCGGTGGTGCCGCGCGCCCGGTCCCGGCTGGTCCTCATGGGCGTTATTCGTGCCTCATAACGCCCATGAGGACCAGCCGGCGAGCGTGACCGGCCGGCGGTGGGCGAGTGGGCCGGTGGTGGGTGTGCGCGGCGAGCGTGACCGGTCGGTGAGTGGGCTGGGATGTCAGGGAAGCATGAGCGGTCAGGGGGTGGTGGTGGCGAGGTCGGGGCGGGCGTGTTCGCCGGCCGGCAGGCGCGTGGCCAGCACGTAGACGAGCAGGGCGGCGAGGGTCACGGCGGCGCCGGCCCACAGCGGCGACCGGTAGCCGAGCCCGGCGCTGATGGTCAGCCCGCCCAGGTAGGCCCCGAAGGCGTTGCCCACGTTGAACGCGGCGATGTTCGCCCCCGAGGCCAGGGTCGGCGCCTGCTGGGCGTGACCGAGGATGCGCATCTGCAGACCGGGGACCGTGCCGAACCCGAACCCGCCCATGAGCAGCAGCCCGGCGACGGCCGCGAATCGGTTGCCGGCTGTCAGCGCGAACAGTGCGAGGACCACGGTCAGCGCCGCGAGCAGGACGGTCAGCGTGCGCGGCAGGTTCCGGTCGGCGGCCCGGCCACCGAGGATGTTGCCGGCGAACAGGCCGGCGCCGAAGACGATCAGCAGCCACGGCACGGCGGCGGCCGGGAACCCACTGACCCCGGTGAGGGTGTAGGCCAGGTAGCTGAACGCCCCGAACATCCCGCCGAAGCCGAGGATCGTGACCAGGATCGACAGCCACACCTGCACGCTGGCGAAGACCCGGAACTCGCGCAGCGGGCTCGCGTCCGCGGCCGCCGGGGTCGCCGGGGTCAGCGCGGCGATGCCCGCGAACGCGAGCACGCCCACGGCCGCGATGGCCCAGAACGTCGAGCGCCACCCGGCGGCCTGCCCCAGGAATGTGCCGAGCGGGACGCCCAGGACGTTGGCCACGGTCAGGCCGGTGAACATGACGGAGATGGCGGCGGCCTTCTTCTCGGCGGGGACCAGGTCGGTCGCCACGACCGAGCCGATGCCGAAGAACGCGCCGTGGCACAGCGCGGCGAGGATCCGGCCGAGCAGCATCAGCCCGTAGTCCGGGGCGAGCGCGGACAGCACGTTCCCGGCGATGAACAGGATCATCAGGGCGAGCAGCGCCGTGCGCCGGTCGACCCGGGTCAGGGCCGCGGTGAGGGCGATCGCGCCGACGGCGACCGCCAGGGCGTACCCGGAGATCAGCCCGCCGGCGACGGCCTCGGTGACGTGGAAGTCGGCGGCGACCTCGGGCAGCAGGCCGGCGATGACGAACTCGGTCAGGCCGATGCCGAAACCGCCGATCGCCAGCGCGTACAGAGCGATGGGCACGGAAATCCTCCAGCGTTTGCAATATCAAGCGAGTGCAATAGTTGCAGGCGCGCTATATAGGCGCAAGGCAGTGTAGAGTGAGCCACATGGGGATCGGCAACGACGCGGTGGAGATCCGCGCACAGGGCTGGCGCCGCCTCGCCGCGCTGCACGGCCTGATCGAGACGGCGCTGGAGAAGGAGCTGCAGGCGGCCCACCAGCTGTCGGTGGTCGAGTTCACCGTGCTCGACGCGCTCAGCCGGCAGGACGGCTGGCACATGCGGATGCAGCAGCTGGCCCGCGCCGCAGCGCTCTCCAGCAGCGCCACCACCCGGCTCGTCACCCGCCTCGAGGACCGTGGCTTGCTCACCCGGATCCTGTGCGCCGACGACCGCCGCGGCATCTACACCGAGCTCACCGCGGCAGGGCAGCGGTTGCTCGCCGAGGCGCGGCCGGCGCACGACCGGGTCCTGGAGGCGTCACTGTCCCAGGCCGCGCAGATCCCCGAGCTGGAGAGCCTCGTCAGCGCGGTGACGTGACGGCGGGCGGGCGCACCCGGCGTACGGCGGAGTCGGGGTCGGGGTCTTCATAGGTTTCGCACAATTCTTGGGCCGCTGGATTGCCTGCGCCAGAATGCGAGCCGTGACCGCGCGTATCCTTGTCGCCGACGACGACCCGAAGCATGCCCAGCTCATCCGGCTCTACCTGGAGCGTGAGGGGCACCAGGTGCTCACCGTGGGCGACGGCCGTGCCGCGCTGGAGCAGACCCGCGCGCGACGCCCCGACCTGCTGGTCCTGGACGTGATGATGCCGCTGGTCGACGGCCTGGACGTGTGCCGGATCCTGCGCGCCGACGCGGACCCGGGCCTGGCCGGCGTGGCGATCCTGCTGGTCACCGCCCGGTCGGCGGAGAGCGACATGCTGCTCGGGCTCGACATCGGCGCCGACGACTACCTGAGCAAGCCGGTCAGCCCGCGGGAGCTGACCGCCCGCGTCCGGGCGCTGCTGCGCCGGGTCGTCGGCACGGAGAGCCGTGAGGTGCTGCGCGTCGGTGAGCTCGAGGTGGACGCGCCGCGCTTCGAGGTGCGCGTCGCCGGTGATCCGGTGCGGCTGACCGCGAAGGAGTTCGCGATCCTGGAGCTGCTCGCCCGTGAGCCCGGCCGGGTGTTCACCCGCGGGCAGATCATCGACAAGACGTTCGGCTTCGAGAACGACGTCTCCGAGCGCACCGTCGACGCGCACGTCGTCAACCTGCGCCGCAAGATCGAGAAGAACCCGGCCGAGCCGCGGTACGTGCAGACCGTCTACGGCCGCGGATACCGGATGGGCGAGCGATGAGCTTCCGGCTGCGGATCTTCCTGCTGGTCCTGATCGTGGCCGGCACGGCGATCGGCGCCACGGCCTGGCTGACGCTGAGCCTGACCTCCCGCGAGGTGGACCGGCTCAACGACGCCCGGCAGCAGCACGAAGCGGAGATCACCGACGAGATACGGCAGTTCGGCCTCACCAACGGCCGGTGGAACGGCATCAACCGGGTCGTCGCGGACCTGTCCGAGCGCACCGGCCTGCACATCCGGGTGGAGACCGACGAGGAGGTGCTGACCGACTCGGACCGGCTGCGCGAGCAGGCGGTCGGGCCGATCCAGACCAGTTACACGACGGTCGACCCGTACCCCGAGCTCGATCCGGAGATCGCCCGCCAGGCGAGCGCCCTGACGTCGACCGCCGCGCAGGACCCGGACGGCCGGCGGCTCGCCGACCTGTACCGCAAGACTCCCAAGGGGACCCTGCCGTCGGGACCCGTGCCGCCCCGGCCGAGGCTGCCGGCGAACCTGTTCGCGGTCAGTGCGGCGACCGCGGGGCTGACCACCCCGGAGGCCGCCGCGTTCCTGCAGGTCGCGCAGTACCGGGCGGCCCTGGTCGCGGTGCGCTGCGGGTTCCAGCGACACCTGTTGCCGCAACCCGCGATGGGTTCCGTGACCTCGCCCTACCTGACACCCCCGCAGCTCACGGCGGCCCAGGAGTGCGCCGAGGCCGGCCGCGCGAAGGTCTACGCCGACCTCGGCTGGCTCAACCAGTGGTGGGAATCGATCGCGCGCTGCCGGGTCCAGCCGATGGTGCTCTTCAAGGAGTGCCTGCCGTACGAGGTCGCCCAGGCGATGTCCAGCACCGGGGCGGTGCCGGTGCGGGTGTTCTTCGGCGCCGGCCAGCTCGACCGCGGCGTCCTGCGCCAGCCGGCCGTGATCGGCGCGGCCGGGCTGCTGCTGGCCGCCGCGATCGGCACGGCCTGGATCGCCCGGCGGATCAGCCGCCCGGTCCGTGCCCTGACCGGCGCGTCGCTGCAGCTGGCCGCGGGGAAGCTCGACGTGCGGGTGCAGACCCGCGGCAAGGACGAGCTGGCGTTCCTGTCGTCGTCGTTCAACGCGATGGCCGAGGCGATCCAGCGCAGCGAGGAACGCCAGCGCCGGCTCGTGGCCGACGTCGCCCACGAGTTGCGGACGCCGCTGTCCAATCTGCGCGGCTACCTGGAGGGGCTCGCCGACGGCGTGATCGAGCCGGCCCCGGAGTTGTTCGCCTCCCTGCACGAGGAGACGCTGCTGACCGGCCGGATCCTCGACGACCTGCAGTACCTGGCCCTCGCCGAGGCCGGTGACCTCGCGTACCACCCGGAGCCGCTGGACCTCTCCGAGCTGGCCGACACCGCCGTCACCGCGCACCGCGCCAACGCCGCCAACGCCGGTCTGGACCTGGTCATCGACGCCCCCGAGCCGATCGAGGTGCACGCCGACCCGGGCCGGATCCGGCAGGTGCTCGGCAACCTGCTCAGCAACGCCATCCGCTACACCGACGCGGGCGGGCGCATCGAGGTGCGCGTGTCACGTGACCCGCTCACCGCGATCCTCAGCGTGACCGACACCGGCGTCGGGATGACCGCCGCGGAGGTGTCCCGCGTCTTCGACCGGTTCTGGCGCGCCGATCCGGCCCGCCAGCGCGCCACCGGCGGATCCGGCCTGGGCCTGACGATCACGCGCCGGATCGTCGAGGACCACGGCGGCAGCGTGAACGCGACCAGCGAGCCGGGGCTGGGTTCGACGTTCACGGTCCGCCTGCCCGCCTCGATGCGGTAGCCGGTGCTTCCGGTGCCGCTCAGCTGCCGGTCGTGATGCGGTGCAGGGTGCTGCGCCCGAGACGCGCCATCAACGGGTTCGTCTCGCGGTAATACCAGATCAGCCCCATGACCTGCTCGAAAGCCCAGGCCCGCCCGCGCTCCCAGTCCAGGTCGCCCGCCCCGACCCGGCGACGGAAGACCTCCCGGGTCCCGGCGTCGAAGAGGTGCCAGGCGCAGATCAGATCCAGCGCCGGATCGGCCGGCCCGAGACCGCCCACGTCCAGCACGCCGGAGAGGTGATCACCCGAGGCCAGCAGGTTGCCCGGGATCAGGTCGCCGTGGGTCATCACGTCCGGGGACTCGCGCGGCAACTCACGGAACCGCGCCCAGAGCCGGCGCAACGACGCGACGTCGAGCAGGCCCTCGCTCTCGCGCAAGCACGTCTCGATCCACGCGTCGTGGTCGGGGAGGTGACCGCCGCGGCCGTGGCCCCGGAACGGCCGCCCGCGCGTGTCCAGAGCGCGGACGCCGTGGATGAACTCGGCCAGGTCGTACGCGAAAGTGTGGTTGTCGCTGTGGGAATCCTCGCTGGTCATGGCGCCGGGAAGCCAGGTCTGCACGGCCCAGGGGCGGGGAAAGCCGAGCCCGGGGGAGCCCATCGCGACCGGCGCGGGCGTGGCGAATCGGCTGGCCCCGAGCAGTTCCCGGGCGGCTGCCGCCTCGGCCGCCAGGTCCTGCTCCTGCATCGGGAAGCGCGCGGTCAGGTGGTCGCCGAGGCGGAAGACGGCGTTGACCGTGCCGTGCGTGCCGACCCGCTCCAGCGCCAGGCCGCGCCACTGCGGGAACTGCGAGTCGACGAGGGCTCGGGCCAGCTCCGGCGTCACGACAGCCGTCCGTAGCGGCGCGAGACGTCCGGATCCAGGCGGGCGGCTTCGGCGAGCTCGCCGGCCATCATCACCCGCAGGGCGGTCGGCGCGGACGGCCCGAACGCGTCGAACCGGGGCGGATCCCCCCGCCTGCCGGACGCCTCCCAGGCCAGCCACGCCTCGTCGAGGCCCCGGTCCCGCGAGGCGGCGCGCTGGGCGGCCGCGACGAACGCGAACGCCGCGCCGAGGGAGTCGACCGCCTCCGGTCCCAGGTGATCAGCGTCACGGACCAGGTGGTAGTCGTGGGCGATGTCGAGATCCCACAGCTCGCGATGCAGCCGTTCGGCGCCGTCGTGCAGGGCGAAGACGTCACGGTCGCCGCAGCGCAGCAGGATCGGCAGGCCACTGTCGCGCACCGCGCCGGCGTTGGCGCGCAGCCTGCTGAAGATCGTGTCCTGCGGCCGCATCTCCGCGGCGAACTGGCCGAGCACGCTCAGCGTGTTCCGCGGCCGCGGGTCCGCGGTGAGCAGCGCCGGAGAGATCGCGGCGACGGCGGTGAACCGGCCCGGGTCCGCGAAGGCGATCCTCAACGCTCCGTAACCGCCCATCGAGCTGCCCAGCAGCGCGATCGGGCCGGCGTTGAACTCCGTGACCAGGTGCGCCGGGAACTCCTCGGCGACCAGGCGCTCCCACCGGCCCAGGTAGAACCCGCCCGCCGTCGGTGTCGAGACACAGGCGACGAGCGTACGCGGAAGATCGCTGCTCTCGATGATCGGCTGCATCATCACGAGGGCGTCGGCGGACGAGTTCGCCCCGTGCAGCACCAGGACCAGGGGTAACCGTTCCGCGCGGGTCCAGCCGTCCGGGGTGAGCACGGTGTAGCCGTGTTCGTCAAGGGTGCCGCGTACCAGGTCCATGCCGGGCACCTTTGCACTTGCGCATGATCCGGGTCGACCTAATAAACTCCCGCGGATGTGGCTGAGGCAGTTGTGGAAAAAGCATCACGAAGCGGCGAAATTCCTGATAGTGGGGGGCGTCTGCTTCGTCGCCACGGTTGTCCTCAACTACCTGCTGAAGCTCACGGTCCTGCACCAGAAGCCGGTCACGGCACTGGCCTTCGCCACCATCGTGGCCACGATCCTCTCGTACGTGCTGAACCGCGAATGGTCGTTCCGCAGCCGCGGCGGCCGTGAACAGCATCACGAGGCCGCGCTCTTCTTCGCGGTCAGCGCGATCGGTGTCGGCCTGAACCTGGTCCCGCTCGCCATCTCCCGCTACGTGCTGCACATCGAGGTGCCGGACGTCACCCGCCCGGTGCAGGAGATCGCCGACTTCATCAGCGGCAACATCCTCGGCACCCTGCTCGCCATGGTGTTCCGGCTGTGGGCGTTCAAGCGGTTCGTCTTCCCGCACGCCAACGCGCGCCCGGCCCGCCCGTCGCGTGGCGGCCCGCGCAGCAATCGGCTCCTGCGTCACAAGACGCGGTCGCGCATCCGCCGGTCCTGACGCCGCGGTAGCGGCTTTCTTCTCAGCCCTTCTCAGCGCGGGGCCGGGCCTACGCCGCAGGCGGTGAACCCGTGGTCGAGCAGCGTGCGGTGAGCGCGCTCGACCGCCCGGCGCCCGCCGATCGCGATCGGACACCCACCGGCCCGGCTCGCGAAGAGCACCAGCATGACGGCGTGGCCCACGGTCACCCCCGGCAGCGCGGACCAGACCGCGGTGACCGCCGAGTCCAGCGAGTGCGCGGGATCGGCGCCGATGACCAGCACGGTGCCGGCCTCGTCGTCCAGCCGGTGCGGGGCAGGCGCCGGCGGATCGGCGAGCTGCATCCACGGCCACACCTCGTCGACCAGGCGGGCGACGTCGACGTCCCGGCGGAAGTCCCGTCCGGCCGGGCGCGGGGCGCTCGCCGCCGGACTCCCCGCGGGGAACCGGTCGCCGAACAGATGGTTCCCCTGCCGGGCGAGCTCGCCGGGACGCTCGGCGGTGTGGACCAGGTTCGCGAACGGACCGTTCGCGTAGCGGGAGCGGATCACGCGCTTGACCCGCCGGGCCGCCCCGAAGGCGTCCGGCCCGGTCACCAGCCACACCTCCGAGGGGCCGTCGCACAGGTAACGGTCGAGGAAGGCGCGCATCAGCACGTGCCGATCATCGGTGTACTCCGACCACAGCAAGCGCACGTCGTCCCCGCTCAACTTCACCGGCCGGCGGTACGCCACCACAAGCCCCTCGGCGGTGACGGCGGCCTCGACGGACGGGGCCCGGCCCGTACGCAAGCAGTCGGGTTTCAGCAGGACGAACGCCGCGCTCACCGGGACCGTTCCGTTCCCCGCCGCCGCGCTCACCCGACCATTCTGCACGCGACCGTTTCCGGGCCGGCGCACAACTCCACCCCCAGCCGACCATGCCTGCGCAGCTCGGCGGCGACCATCGTGCGCGCCCTGACCCGGCCACCCTCCTGGCCCGTCGCCCTGGCTGCCGATGACCTCCGGCCTCGACGACGGGTTCACCCGCAACGACCCTGCACCGTGGGTCGTGCGTGCCTCTTGGCCGGCCGGCGCGATGGCCGCAGCCGGGGCCACTGCGGGGCAGCCCGGCGAACACCCACACCAGCCGCCCACCGCATGCGCGGCCGCGAGCGCCGTCCGGATCGGCCGGCTGGTGCTGGCGGTTGTTTCGGGTCTGCGTTGCAGCCGTGGGTGCCAGCTGAGCTTGTTCGGCTGGTGGTGGCGGTTGTTTCGAGTCTGCGTTGCAGCCGTGGGTGCCAGCTGAGCTTGTTGGGCTGGTGCTGGCGGTTGTTTCGGGTCTGCGCTGCAGCCGTGAGTGCCAGCTGAGCTCGTTCGGCTGGTGCTGGCGTCGTTGTCGGGTGTTCGGGCAGCCCTGAGTGCCAGCTGAGTTCGCCCCTCCGCGCCCGGCGCAGGGCACGGCGGCCGGGAGGAGGCAGCGCAGCGGAAATGGCCGGATGTCAGGCGGGGGCGGGCGAGCGGTTGTCGGCGAGGGTTCGGGCGAGGCGCGCGGCCTCGGTGATCAGGCGGTTGCGGCCGGGGCGGGTGGCGCCGGCGGACAGCTCCGGGAGGTCGTCCGTGGCGTGCTCGACGGCCGCCGCGGCTTCGGCGACGGCGAGCAGATCCGGGGTGCCGGGGCCCGGATCGGCGAGCACGGCCGGGAGCATCTCGCGGGCGGTGGCCCACACCTCGGCGGCCAGGCCCGCGCGCACGGCTTCGGTGAGGCAGGCCGCGACCCGCTTGACGGTCACCCGGCCGCCGCGGTGAAGGTCTGCCAGCTCGCGACCGACCAGAGCGGCGTCGAGCTTTCCGCGGACGGCCAGGTCGACGAACGCGTCGGTGGCGAAGACGCGGCCGGGGGCCTGGTCCGCGCTGAGTCCGAGTGCGACGCAGAGCGCTGTCGCCGGCCCGGACGGCCCGGTCGACGCCGCGAGGACCGGCAGGACACCGAGGTGGAAACGGTCATCGCCGTCGATCGCCCCGAGGATCTCCGGCAGCGCGTGCGCGGCGATGATCTCCGGGTGCCCCGGCAGGACCATGGGCCAGGCGACCACCGATTCGTTGTGCCGCCGCTTCGGCGTGCGGCCGCGGTCGACCGGGATGCCGAGCAGCCCTTCCGGCACGGCGAGTGCCGGAAGCGCCGCCGCCGGCCACTCCTCCCGCGAGGCGTCGTCAGGGGTGCGGGGTGGCCCGGGCGTGGTCCAGCGGAGGCCGGTGGGTTCCGGCGGCGCCGGGAGCGCATCCGGCGTCAGCGCCACATGCATCGGCGGGTCGGCCGGCGGCGGGAGAGCGGCCGGTGACACCGGCACGGGCAGGGTGGGCGGCTCGAACGAGCTGATCCAGCGGACCCGCCGCGGCCGCCGGCAGGTGCACACCTCCGGCGGGGAACAGCGGTGCCAGACCGCCTCGCCGACGACGACCGTGGGATCGGGCAGCCCACCACCGCGAAGCCAGGTCGCGAAGAACCGGCCGGCCGGGCTGACCAGCCGCTCGGCGCCGGCCAGGATTTCCGGGCCGATCGTGCGGGGCAGCCGCAGCACCGCCTGGGACAGGTCGAACGGCCCCGGCTGCCAGCCGTCCTGGTCGGCGGTGACGAGCAGATCCAGCACGCGGGCCGGGTCGACGTGCCCGTCCACGGTGGCCGGTGTGGCCAGCAACGCCGGCGGCGGGGAGCCGGTCATCAGGCGGCCGATCTCCCCGAGCCGTTCGACAAGCATCCAGAACGGCGGCGACGACCACTGCTCCCAGGAGTCCGGCCGCCACGGCGTCCAGGTGCCTTCCACGACAGCCCGGAGCAGCCGGGAGAACGGGTCCGGCCAGTGCGGGGTCTTCGGCGCCAGGGCGACGGCGAGCCCGGCCCGATCCTGGTGCGCGAACCGGACCAGCCCGTCGAGGGCCTGCTCCAGCAGCACCGGGTCACGGTCGGCCTGATCGAGCAACGTGCCGACGACCGCGACGACCTCGGGCACCGACCGCAGCGCCGCCGGCATCGGCTCGGCGGGCGTGCCGGCGAATCCGGCGGGGCCACCGGGTGTGCCGGCGACGGCGCGGCGGGTTGTGCCGGCGGCAGCCCTGACCGGGTCGGCGGGCAGCAGCGCGGCCACCTGGCGTCGCAGGTCACCGGTCAACCCCTCCGCGACCTGCGCCAGCGCGGCGGTGTCGAAGTTCGCCACGTGCTTGGCGATCACTCGGACGGTGCGCTCGGCGAGGTCGACCGACTCGTTGGTGAGGCCGGTCAGCAACGCCTCGAACAAGACCGGATCCGGCTTGGCGGCGAGCACCGTGTCAGCCCAGGCGAGCTGGGCGCGGACCAGCTTCTTCTCCGTACGGGGCAGGACCGACAGCGACGCGTCGGCGACCAGCCCGGGGTCGTCCACGCCGTGCAGCGCCCGCTGGGCGACGTCGACGACGGTGCTGTGCGGGCTGTCGAGCATCCCCAGGTAGGTCTGCCGGTGCTCGGCGAGCTCGTCGGGGGTGGGCGCCAGGAGCCGGTGCAGCTGTACGAACGAGCGGATCGCGCCCGGGCGGTCACCCTCGGCGAGCCGGTGCACGCAGCCGTCGAGCACCACGGCCCGCTGCTCGGTGAGGTTGGCCAGGCCGCCCGGGCTCACCTCGCCGCCGAGCCGCGGGATCGTGAAGACGTGGGGGAGCAGATACGCCGTACGCGAATCGGCTCTCAAGGATTCTGCGCTGCACCCGGTCTCACGCAGCCAGCCCAGCAGCGTCGCCTCGGTCGGTGGAACCGGCTCGCCGGCCGCGTCGAGCAACCTGCTGATCAGCCGCCATTGCAGGTCGACCTGGTTGGGTCGCAGGCGGGTAGCCATGCCCCGGGCCACGGCGGCGAGCGAGGGGCGACCGGGCGCGCCCAGCACCTGGATCACCGTCGCGGCCAGCGCGGGGTCGTCGCCGGTCCCGAAGTTGCGCAGCCAGCTGACCACCTTGGACGCGCCGGTCAGGCACCCGGCACCGGCCACCCGCATCGCGGCGTTGCGCCGATCCATCAGGCGCCACCAGGCGTGCTGGTCCATCCCTTCCGGGCAGGGCATCCGGACGGCGGTCAACTCGGGTAACCGCCGGCCCAGCGCGCGGCGGGCCGGCTCGCCCATCGTGGTCAGGGCGTCGGCGATCGGCCGCACGCGGCCCTGCTCGATCCACTGGGCGAGCTGCTCGAACGACAGATCGGCGGTCATGCCCGGCAAACTAGCGGGACCCACCGACAAAAACCGGCCCGATTCCCGCGTACGGCGAAATCGCCCCCGGACAAGCGCATCGCCGACGCTCCATCTACCGTGTCCGATCGGCATCGTGGCCGGTCCCGGCATGCTCCACCAGGGCGGTCGGCGTCGCCGGGTGAGCGGGGCTGAGTAAAGTCTCGGAACATGTATCGCCCGGTTCCCGCTCAGGTCGACCTTCCCGCCCTTGACCACGACATCCTGCGTTTCTGGGAGGATCGTGACGTCTTCGGACAGAGCTTGCGGCAGTCCGCGGGCCGCCCCGAATGGGTGTTCTACGAGGGTCCGCCGACCGCGAACGGCATGCCCGGCGCGCACCACATCGAGGCGCGCGTCTTCAAGGACGTGTTCCCGCGCTACCGGACGATGAAGGGCTTCCACGTCGCCCGCAAGGCCGGGTGGGACTGCCACGGCCTGCCGGTCGAGCTGGCCGTCGAGAAGGAGCTCGGCTTCTCCGGCCGGCAGGACATCGAGGCGTACGGGATCGCCGAGTTCAACGCCCGGTGCCGCGACTCGGTCACCCGGCACACCGACGCGTTCGCCGAGCTCACCCAGCGCATGGGCTACTGGGTCGACATGGACGACGCCTACCGGACGATGGACCCGGAGTACATCGACTCGGTGTGGTGGTCGCTGCAGCAGATCTTCGACAAGGGCCTGCTCGTCGAGGACTTCCGGGTGGCCCCGTGGTGCCCTCGCGACCAGACGACGCTGTCGGACCACGAGCTCGACCAGGGCTACGAGATCGACGTCGACCCGTCGGTCTACGTGCGCTTCCCGCTGACCTCCGGCCCCCTCGCGGGCACCACGTCGCTGCTGGTCTGGACGACGACGCCGTGGACCCTGGTGTCGAACACCGCTGTCGCGGTGCACCCCGGCGTGACGTACGTCGTGGTCACCGACGGCCGGGAGCGCCTGGTCGTCGCCGAGCCGCTGATCCCGGAGGGCTTCACGCCGACCGGTGAGTCCTTCCTCGGCAAGGAGCTGGAGCGCTGGACGTACCAGCGCCCGTTCGAGCTGGTCGACGTGCCGGACGCGCACATCGTCATCCTGGCGACCTACGTGACCACTGACAGCGGCACCGGCCTGGTCCACCAGTCGCCGGCGTTCGGCGCGGACGACCTGGCCAGTTGCCGGGCCTACGGCCTGCCGATGGTCAACCCGGTGCGCCGCGACGGCACGTTCGAGCCGGAGATCGACCTGGTCGGCGGCATGTTCTTCCGCGAGGCGAACTCCCCGCTGGTCGAGGAGCTCAAGGAGAGCGGGCTGCTCTTCAAGCACGAGCCGTACGAGCACAAGTACCCGCACTGCTGGCGCTGCCACACCGCGCTGATCTACTACGCCCAGCCGTCGTGGTATGTGCGGACGACCGCGGTGCGCGACGCGCTGCTGCGGGAGAACGAGAAGACGAACTGGCAGCCCGAGAGCATCAAGCACGGGCGGTACGGTGACTGGCTGAACAACAACGTGGACTGGGCGCTGTCCCGCAACCGTTACTGGGGCACGCCCCTGCCGATCTGGCGCTGCTCGAACGACCACCTGACGTGCGTGGGCAGCCGTGAGGAGCTCAGCCGCCTGGCGGACCGTGACCTGTCCGAGCTGGATCCGCACCGGCCGTTCATCGACGAGGTCACGTTCACCTGCCCGCAATGTCCGGAAACGACGCGCCGGGTCCCCGAGGTCATCGACGCCTGGTACGACTCCGGCTCCATGCCGTTCGCCCAGTTCGGCTACCCGTACAAGAACAAGGAGCTGTTCGAGAGCCGCTTCCCGGCCCAGTTCATCTCCGAGGCGATCGACCAGACCCGCGGCTGGTTCTACACGCTGATGGCGGTCAGCACGCTGGTCTTCGACAAGTCGTCCTACGAGAACGTCGTCTGCCTCGGCCACATCCTCGCCGAGGACGGCCGCAAGATGTCCAAGCACTTCGGCAACATCCTGCAGCCGATCCCGCTGATGGACCAGCACGGCGCCGACGCGGTCCGCTGGTTCATGGCCGCCGTCGGCTCCCCGTGGTCGGCCCGCCGCGTCGGTCACAACGCGTTGCAGGAGGTCGTCCGCAAGGTCCTGCTGACCTACTGGAACACTGTCGCGTTCCAGGCCCTCTACGGCCGTACCGCCGGGTGGGTCCCGTCGGACGAGCCGGTCGAGCGGACCGCTCTGGACCGCTGGGTGCTCTCCGAGTTGCAGCAGCTCATCACGAAGGTCGACGCCGCCCTGGCCGCGTTCGACCCGCACGAGACCGGCAAACTGATCGCCGCGTTCATCGACGACCTCTCCAACTGGTACGTCCGCCGCAGCCGCCGTCGTTTCTGGCGTGGCGACCCGGCGGCCCTCGCGACGCTGCACGAGGCGCTGCGCACCGTGACCCTGCTGATGGCGCCGATCACCCCGTTCGTCACCGAGCGGGTCTGGCAGGACCTGATCGTCCCGGTCGACCCGCAGGCCCCGGTGTCGGTGCACCTCGCCGCGTTCCCGCAGGCCGACGAGTCGCTGATCGACCACGAGCTCTCCGCGCAGATGGCGACGACCCGCCGGCTCGTCGAGCTGGGCCGCACCGCGCGTGCCGAGTCCGGTCTCAAGATCCGCCAGCCGCTCGCCCGGGCGCTCGTCTCCGGTGGCGCCGACCTGCCCGCCGACCTGCTCGCCGAGATCTCCGCCGAGCTGAACGTCAACGCCGTCGAGGCCCTGGCCGGCTCGCTCGTCGACACCACCGCCAAGGCGAACTTCCGGGCGCTGGGCAAGCGGTTCGGCAAAGCGGTCCAGCAGGTCGCGGCGGCCATCCAGGCGGCTGACGCCGCAGAGCTCAAACACGATTTGCGTACGACGGGAGCCGCCACCCTGACGGTCGGCGACGAGCAGATCGCCCTCGCGCCGGACGAGGTCGTGATCACCGAGACCCCGCGCGAGGGCTGGGCCGTCGCCTCCGACTCGGGCGCGACCCTGGCGCTCGACCTGCACCTGACGCCGGAGCTGCGCCGCGCCGGCCTGGCCCGCGATGCGATCCGCCAGATCCAGGAGGCCCGCAAGGCCAGCGGTCTGGAGGTCTCCGACCGGATCCGGCTGCGGTTCCGGGCCGGTGAGGACACGGCGCTGGCCCTCACCGAGCACGGGGAGCTCGTCGCCGACGAGGTCCTCGCGACGGACTTCGCGGCGGGCGAGCCGGAGTGGGCGGACGCGCGCGAGTTCACCGACGAGTCGATCGGCCTGGTCTTCTGGCTGACGCGCGCCTGAGCCCGGCACGGGTCCCGCGGGTGGTGCCGCCGGAACGGCACCCCCACGGCCCCTGCCCGCCCCCACGGTGACAGTGGGCCGCTCCTGTCCGTGGCCGGCGGCTCACGGCGCCACCGTCCGCCGCCTCCCTGCGCCGGCGGGTCCGGTGACGCCGTGACCGCTCGTCGTCAGGCGGGTTCCGTGACCTTCTCCTCGGCCGTGATCGTCGCCGGCCGGCGCCGGGCGGCGATCAGCTCGTCCAGCGACCACGCGCCGGCGCCGAACACCGCGATGATCAGGAACGTCCAGGAGTAGAGGGCCGGCGTGACGCCGCCGTTCTCGATGGGCATCAGCCCGTCCGGCTGGTGGACGGTGAAGTAGGCGTAGGCCATGGAGCCCGACGCGAGGATGGCGGCGGGCCGGGTGAAGAGGCCCAGCAGGACCAGCACGCCGCAGACGAGCTGGATCACGGCCGCATACCAGCCGGGCCACGTACCGACGGGGATGGTCGCTCCGGTGCCGCCCCTGCCGCCGAACATGCCGAACAGGCTGGACAGCCCGTGGCAGGTGAACAGCAGGCCGATGACGACGCGGAACAGCGGCCAGACGATCCTGGTGACGCGGGGCGAAGACAATTGACGCTCCTCTGCCTGATCGGGGATTAATCAGGCATCAGACGCTATGGATCGGTTCTGAGAGAATTCTCAGAGCCACCGCTCGGTTACGGCTTGCGCCAGACCGACACGTGGCTCCCGCTGTCCGCGGTGAACGGCGCGCCCTTCCAGTCGGCGGTGCGTTGTTCCAGCTCCAGGCCGGCGAGCCGGGCCATCAGGTCGCACTCGGCGGGCCAGAGGTAGCGGAAGTTGCTGACGCCGTAATCGATGGTGCCGTCCGGCCGGCGCCGGTAGTGGTGCGAGGCGCCCTGCTGGGTGACCATGTCGAACGTGTCGAAGCCGGTGTGCTCCTCGCTCACCACGAACGGCACGGCGGTCTGACCGGGCGGGAAGCGGCGGATGTCCGGCACCCAGAGCTCGATGACGAACCGGCCGCCGGGCGCCAGGTGGCGGGCCGCGTTACGGAAGCACTCGACCTGCTCGTCCTGCGTCCGCAGGTTGCCCAGGCTGTTGAACACGACGTAGACCAGGGAGAACTCGCCGGGGACGCGGGTCGTCGCCATGTCCCCGACGACGACCGGGAGATCCGGGGCCTTGGCGCGCAGTTGAGCGGCCATCGGCTCGGACAGGTCGATCCCGCTCACCGGGACACCTCGCCCGGCCAGCGGGACGGCGACGCGCCCGGTGCCGACCGCGAACTCCAGCGCCGGCCCGTCCCCGGCGAGCCGGGCCAGCAGGTCCACGGCCGGATCGAGCACCTCCGGCGCGAACATCTCCGCCGAGTCCACGTCGTAGCGCCGGGCGGCGTCCTCGGTCCACAGATCACTGCTCGTCATGCGGAGGATTATCCGGATTCGTCGCCCGTCGCGCCGCCCGGTGACGACCGGCTCAGCGTCCGAGGACACGGCGGCTGTTGGTGACCGCCATCGTCCGTACCTCGTCGCCGGTGAACCCGGCGCCGAGCAGCCGGTCGGCCAGCAACGCCAGCCCGTCCTCGACCGGGGGATTGAACGGCTGCCCGAGATCGCTGCTGAGAATCGAGTGCTCCGGACCCACCTCGCGAATGTGCTCGAAGAGGACCTCCCAGGGCACCTTCCTGGTGTACGCCGTGGTGAAGCACCGTTCCAGCAGTGCGCCCCGCCCGGCCAGGCGCCGCTGGGTGTCCACGTCGAGCTGCTGCGAGGTGAACTCGGGGTGCGTCACGATGATCCGCCGCACCCCGGCAGCCGCGGCCGCGTCCACCGCGGCGACGATATCCGTCCCGCTCAGGTGCCCGGTCGCCAGGACCATGTCGTGCCTGGCGATCACCGCGAGCACCTCGTGCAGCGCCGGGACGATCCGCCCGGCGTCGTCGACCACCTCGATCGCGGGCGCGGCGATGCCCTGCGCGGCGAGCTCGGACTGCAGCGCCGCCCACATCGGCAGCGTGGCGCCGGGCGGCAGCGAGGAGACGCCGGCCCGCTCGTTCGCGCAGTCCACGGTCGGCAGCCAGACGACCCGCGCGCCCTGCCGCCCGGCGATCTCCACGGCGACCGGGTTCAGGCCGCCGACCGAGCCGTTCAGGGTCAGCGCGCCGAGCGCCTCGACGCCGGGCACGACCCCGCGCACCACCTCGGCGCGCTCGGCGGTCGGGACATAGTGCGACTTGAGGACGAAGCCGGCCAGCCCCACCCCGGCGAACCGCCGGGCCAGCGTGACGTCGTCGATCCGCCGCTCCATCACGTCCGGCGCGACGTGCACGTGCGTGTCGTAGGCGCCGGCGACGAGGTCACGGGCCCGGTCGGAGGGGAGGGGATGATCAGCCGTCATGCGCCATCTCCGGTGCGGCGGGGTGCTCGCCCGACCCTGACAGTGACCGACATCATTGTCAACGCCGTCATTGACCTCGAGTCGCCTTCATGTCCGAAGCTGTGCGGGTGGACGTGAACGCATATCTGGACCGGATCGGGGTGGCGCGCCCGGTCGCCGCCGGCGACGACGCGCTGCGCGAGCTGAGCCGGGCACACCAGAGCGCCGTACCGTTCGAGAACCTCAGCATCCACCTCGGCGAGCCGATCTCCCTCGACCCGGACGACCTGTTCGACAAGATCGTGCGGCGCCGCCGCGGCGGGTTCTGTTACGAGCTGAACGGGCTGTTCGCGCTGCTTCTCGAAGAGCTGGGTTACCCGGTCGAGCGGGTAGCCTCACGGGTGCACCGCGGGGAGGCGGGGTTCGGGCCGCTCTTCGACCACCTGTCGCTGATCGTGGACGGGCGGTGGCTCGTGGACGTGGGATTCGGGCGGCACTCGTCGTACCCGCTGCTGAACCAGCCGGGGGAGCAGCTCGACCCGGGCGGCCGGTTCGAGGTGATCCCCGCCGGCGACGGTGACCTCGACGTCCACCGCAACGGCGAGCCGCAGTACCGGATCGAGCGCCGCACCCGGACCCTGGCCGACTTCGCGCCGACCTGCTGGTGGCAGCAGACCTGGCCGGAATCGACCTTCCGCAGGACTCCGGTCTGCTCGCGCCTGGACGGCGACAGCCGGATCACGCTGAGCGGCCGTTCCCTGATCCGGGACGGCGTCACGATCACGCTGGAGTCGGACGAGGACGTGCTCGCCGCCTACCGGACGCACTTCGGGATCGAGCTCGACCGGGTCCCCGTGCCACCGGGACGGTGAAGAGCCCGCCGGCGGGCGGCGCTCACGGCGTACCGAATAGGCAGGTCTTGAATGGTTCTCATTGCGGCCGGAAAGTGGCCGCTTGATGCCGGAGGCTCGGCCCATGAGGATTCCTGGTGGCAAGTCGACAGTGACGCCCTACGTGGCGGTGAAGGGCGCTGATCGTTTTCTCGACTTCGTCGAGGCGGTGTTCGCGACCGGCAAGGCCGGGCGGGTGCGCAATCCCGACGGCACGATCGGGCACGCCGAGATCCGGATCGGCGAGTCGGTGATCATGGCGTTCGACGCGCGACCCGAGTGGCCGGAGACGCCGAGCCTGCTCAGCGTCTACGTGGACGACGCGGACGCGGTGGTGGCGCGCGCGATCGAGGCGGGCGCCACCCTGGTCACGCCGGTCTTCACCTCCGGGATCGTCGGCGACCGCGGCGGCCGCGTCAAGGACCCGACCGGCAACATCTGGTGGGTGCAGGCGCACCTGGAGGACGTCGACGAGGCCACCGCGCTCGAACGGTTCGGCGACCCGGCCGAGCTGGCCGTGATGCGCGAGGCCCAGCGCTCCTTCGACGAGGAGATGCGCCGCCGTCGGAGGTGACGACGGCTGAGCCGGATCCGGCCGGCCGGTGGCAAGTCGAGTGCGATCGATGGATTTCCCGGTTGCCCGGGCGCTCTACGTTGACCACGTGGTCACGGTCGCAACGATCGGCTTCTGTCTCGGCGCGCTCCTGATGGGCGCCGCCGCCATCTTCCTCCTCCTGCACCTCGGCACTCTCCGCGAGGCGCGCGTCCTGCGGCGGGTCGTGCCGTCGCCGATCGGCTCGTGGCGTGGCGGCCGGGTCGCCGCCGAGGCCCGCACCGAGTACGGGACAGCCGGTCCGCAGGCCGGGCCGGTCAGCGGCGAGGACTGCGTCTGGTACCAGGTCCGGCTGACCCGTGAGCCCAGCCGACGCAGCTCCGACGACAGTTACGACCTGCTGCTCGACGTCACCGCCCCGGCCTGGCCGGCGATCGCCGACGCCACCGGCCGGACCGCGGTCGACCCGCGCGGGCTGGACGAGCCGCTGCGCACCGACCCGGCCGTGGTCGAGACGGTCCGGGTCGCCTACCGTCGCGCGGCGCCGGTGCCGCTGCCCGCCATCGTCCCGCCCGACATCGTCGACGGCCTGAAGAAGCACGAGCGCCTGGAGCTGACCGAGGTGCGGATGCCCCGCGGCGTCCCGGTGTTCGCGCTGGGCCGGGTCACCGCGAAGGGCCTCGTCCCGGGTTTCTTCACCACCCGCACCCGGGCCGAGGTGCTCGCCGCCCGGATCGCCGACCTGGGCCTGGGCCGCATCACGGTCCTCGGGTTCGGGGCGGTCGGGTTGCTCCTGGCTGGCGGATCCGCCGTGGTTCTGCGCACCCTGTCCTAGTGGAACATGTGCCGGTGGTGATCGTCGGGGCCGGCCCGACCGGGTTGACCGCCGCGATCATGCTGGCACGCAGGGGCATCGAGTGCCTGGTGCTGGAGCGCTTCCCCGAGCCGTATCCACTGCCCCGCGCGGTCCACTTCGACGACGAGGTGTTCCGGATCTTCGCCGGTCTCGGGCTCGCGGACGAGCTGCGGGCGATCTCCCGCCCGGCGCCCGGCATGCAGCTGGTCGACCCGGCGATGCGGCCGCTCGCCACGTTCACCCGTGATCCGGTCGGCCCGCACGGCTTCCCGCAGGCCAACATGTTCGACCAGCCCGATCTGGAACGGGTGCTGCGCGCCGCGTTGCGCGGGCTGCCGCACGCCCGGCTCCGCGGCGGCATCGAGGTGCACGGCGTCGATCAGCCTCCATCCGGCCCCGTGCGTGTCCGTTACCGATCAGCCGCGGGCGAGGACGAGCTGACCGCCGGCGCGGTCCTCGGCTGCGACGGGGCGAACAGTCTGGTCCGGTCCGCGATCGGCGCCGGCTGGGAGGATCTCGGCTTCTCGCAGGAGTGGCTGGTGGTGGACGCGGTGTCGCCGGCGCCGCTGGACGTCTACGACGGGGTGCAGCAGGTGTGCGACCCGGTCGCCGCGGCCACGTTCATGATGGTCACGCCCGGGCGTTATCGCTGGGAGTTCCTGCTCAGGCAGCCGGTGGACGCGCGCGAGCGGATGCGGCCGTGGCTGCGCGGCGCCGAACCGGACATCCTGCGGGAGGCGGCCTACACGTTCCGCGGCGCGGTCGCCGACCGGTGGCGTGACCGGCGCGTCTTCCTGCTCGGGGACGCCGCGCACCTGACCCCGCCGTTCATCGGGCAGGGCATGTGCGCCGGGATCCGCGACGCCGCGAACCTGACGTGGAAGCTGGCGATGGTCCTCGACGGGCACGCCGAGGAGCGGCTGCTGACGACGTACGAGAGCGAGCGCCGGCCGTACGCGCGAAGCATGATCCGCATGGCGGTGCTGGTCGGCCGGCTGATGACCGGCGGGCCGGTCCCCCGCCGTCTGCTACGCAGCGTGAGTGGGCTGCCGGGCGTCCAGCGGCGCGCGACCACGATCGTCTGGCCGGCGCTGCGCCGCGGCCCGCTCGTCGGCCGCGGTGGGGGACGACTGTGCCCCGCCGCGCTGGAGCCGTCGCTGGGCGCCGGCTTCGCACTGCATTCCCCGGGTACGGCGCGGGCCCTGCTGATCCGCCCGGACCGGGTCGTGGCAGCGTCCGGGCGACGGGCCCACCCGCGTATGCTCACCGCCGCGGGAATCCGAATCTCCGGCCTCTGAACTGCGCGTACACCCGTACCGCCACGATCGTTGCCGGTCCCGCCGACGTTTTTGTCGTAGGTCTCCGATACAACTACCTCCACTGAAAAGGACGAGGGAGGGACTGTTGTGACAACCGATGGCGCCGCCTACGAGCGACGCAGCGCGGCACCGGTGATCGCGCCCGTGCAGCCACGGAAACTGGCCAAGGTGCCGTTCGTGGAGCTGGCCGACGGGCGCCTGCAGGGGGTGGTGTCCAGCGGCTCCGACGTCGAGCGCGTCTACGTGTCCTCGATCACGGCCGGTGACCACGGGCTGAGCTGCAACACCAACAACAACCGTCCGTGCGGCGGCCTGGCCGGCGGCTCCCGTGCCTGCAACCATCTGCGCGCGCTGGCCGACGCCGCGGTCGCGCAGTACGGGGTGGACCGCGTCGCCCGCTACCTGAAGGCCGACCTTCCCGACGGCGGCGACGACCTCTGGGCCGGCCTGCACCCGGCCACCGCGCCGAACCGGGCCGCCGAGGTCTTCGCCGGTTTCCTGCGCCACCTGGCCTACCTCGAGGTCGCGCCCACCACCGATCCGCTGCCCGAGCTGCAGTGGTTCCCGGCCGCGCCGGCGGTGCGCTGATGCTCGCCGACGCCCTGAGGTCCACCCCGGACGGTGTCGCCGAGGCGCTCGCGCTGGTCGACGGCGTGGACGACGCCCTGGTCCACGGCCTCGCCCGGATCGATGAGGAGCGCGCCGCCGCGTGCGAGTCCCTCGCCGCCGCGTTCGCCGGCACGCCGCTCGGCGACCGCATCGCCGACGCCGTCGGCAAGATCATCGCGGGGACGGTCACCGACGAGCACCTGGCCGCCCTGGCCGGGGCGCGGGCCGCGCTGCTCGGCGCCGCCCACGACGCCCTGCAGTCCGCCCTCGACACGGCGCTCGGCCGGTCCCGCGTCGCCGCACCCGCCGCCACCGTGACCGATTCCGGTCAGTTGCTGGCCGGCAGCCGGTCGTGGCTGCGGGAACTGGCCATCGCCGGCTGGCGCGGGGTCGGCCACGAGCTCGCCGCCGGCGCCGCCCAGCCCGTGCAGTCGCTGCTGGCCGGCCCCGGCACGCGGCGCCTCGCCGTCCTGCTGGACGGGCTCGCCGCGGAGCTGCGCTCGGCCGCCCCGGTCGCCACCCTGCCCCGCGTCCCGGTGCGCCGCTGGGCCGACCTGTGGATGCGGGCGCTGCTGCTGTCCCAGGAGGGCTACCCGGGCACCGGGGTCACCCCGGCCGACGGGCGGCTGATCATCCTCGGCGTCGACCTGCACGAGCACCCCACCGTGTTCCGGGCGCAGGCGCACGCCCTGCTGGAGAGCGCCGACGGCACGGTCCGGCTGGTGCGCACGAGCGTCGCCGCCGCCAAGGTCGACACGATCAGCGGGCCCTCCGCGTGGCGGATGCTCAGCGCCTTCCCGATCTTCCGCGGCATCCTGGCCGAGCGCCGCACGGCCGAGATCACCGGCATGGGCCTCACCATCGGCGGCGACCTGATCTGGGACGAGTCGAAGGCCGCCGCCGGCGAGCCGGCCGACCCGTTCGCGGCGGCCCGGGTGCGGCTCGGCGCCGCCGCGGCGATGCCGGTCGCGCCGCTCGACCGGCATCCGGCCGCGCTCGCCGAGCCGGTCCTGCTGGAGGGCTACGGGCACAGCGACGGCGGGTTCGACCTGGGCGGCGGCGTGACCGTCGCGCTCGACCTGGACCGGCTGCCCGCCGCCGGGCCGCTGACCCCGGCGCTGGCCGCCGCGTCGACGGCCTGCCTGGGCCTGCTGCGGTGGGACGGGAGGTGGCTGCTGCAGCCGCTCGCCGTACAGGCCGTGGTGAAGAAGAAACCGGTCACGGTGCACGGCGGTGACTGGGCGCTCGGCCCGGCCGAGGCCAAGGCCGCGAAGGCGGAGGCGGCCGCGGGCACGGCGGTCGACGTGCTGCGCGAGCGCGCGGGAAGGTTGCTGCGCAAATGAGCGCCGAGACCCAGCGGCAGATCCTCTACTGGCGGCTGCTCGCCCGGCTCTTCGACCCCGAGGAGCAGGCGGCACTGGAGTCCGGGAGCATGGCGATCGTCGGCGACCTCGGGCTGCCCGCCGCGCTGCTCGACCCGGCCGTCTCCGTGGATACCGTCGTGCAGCGGTTCCCGCACCTGGAGGCCGAGTTCGACGCCCTCATGAGCGAGCCCGGCGACGACCGTGACGGCGAGGTCCGGCGCGCCGCGCTGGTCTCGAAACTGCTTCTCAACGTGTTCGGGACCGGCTCCGGCAGCGTCACCGCCGAGCAGTTGCAGCGCTGGCAGGCCGACGCCGGCTGGTTCGAACGGGCGATGGGCTGCGAGCCGGGCGGGCTGCGCGGCCGGTCCGCCGGCGCGGGGGCGGGCACCGGTGCGGGAGCCGGCGCGGGTCTCGGCGCGACCCTCGCCGGGATCGAGGGCGACCTGGTCAGCCGGATGCGGCTGCGCGAGGTGCTGGCCGACAACCGGCTCGCCCGGCAGCTCACCCCGAGCATGTCGCTGATCGAGCAGCTCCTGCGCGACAAGGACAACCTGGACGGCGTGGCGCTGGCCAACGCCAAGGCGCTGATCAGGCGCTTCGTCGACGAGGTGGCCGAGGTGCTGCGCACCCAGGTGGCGCAGGCGTCCAGCGGGACGGTCGACCGGTCCGTACCCCCGAAGCGGATCTTCCGGAATCTCGATCTGGACCGGACCATCTGGAAGAACCTGCCGAACTGGAGCCCGGAGGACGAGCGCCTCTACGTCGACCGGCTCTACTACAAGCAGACCGCGAAACGGATCGAGCCGGCCCGCCTGATCGTGGTCGTCGACCAGTCCGGCTCGATGGTCGACGCGATGGTCAACTGCACGATCCTCGCCTCGATCTTCGCCGGCCTGCCCAAGGTCGACGTGCACCTGGTCGCCTACGACACCCGGGCGCTGGACCTGACCCCGTGGGTGCACGACCCGTTCGAGGTGCTGCTGCACACCCACCTCGGCGGCGGCACCGACGGCACCGTCGCCCTCGACCTGGCCCGCCCCAAGATCACCGACCCGCGGAACACCGTCGTCGTCTGGATCTCCGACTTCTACGAGTGGCAGTCCCAGGCGGTCTGGGACGGCATGCAGGCCATCCACCGCGCCGGGGTCAAGTTCATCCCGGTCGGGTCGGTCAGCAGCGGCGGCCAGCAGAGCGTCAACCCGTGGTTCCGGCAGCGATTCAAGGACCAGGGCACCCCGGTCCTCTCCGGCCACATCAAGAAGCTCGTCACCGAGCTGAAGAACTTCCTCGTCTGACACCGATCCACAGGAGACCCCCCATGACCGACATGCTGCGCGCGCCCGCCGAGGTCAAGTACGCCGACGAGCTGGACTGGCTCGAGTCGATCGACGACGGCCCCAAGCCGTTCTCCTGGCGCCTGAGCCCGAAGATGGTGCGCCTGTTCATCCTCGGCTCCGAACGCGCCGACGGCCTCGACCGGGACGTCGAGCAGAAATGGTACGGCGACCGCAGTTTCGTCGAGCGTTCCATCGTCACCCTCGCCTCCGACCGCGGCCTGCTGCTGATCGGCGACCCCGGCACCGGCAAGAGCTGGCTCGCCGAGCTGCTCTCCGCCGCGATCAGCCGCAACTCCACACTGGTCGTGCAGGGCACCGCCGGCACCACCGAGGACCACATCAAGTACTCGTGGAACGTCTCGATGGTCATCGCCAAGGGCCAGTCCCGCGCCTCGATGATCCCGTCACCGATCATGACGGCGATGGAGGGCGGCGTCATCGGCCGCTTCGAGGAGCTGACCCGGTCCACCAGCGACGTGCAGGACGCGCTGATCTCGATCCTGTCCGAGAAGTATGTGTCGATCCCCGAGCTCGACGACGACAACATCGTCTTCGCCAAGCCCGGCTTCAGCATCATCGCCACCGCCAACAGCCGCGACCGGGGCGTCAACGACCTCTCCTCGGCGCTCAAGCGGCGCTTCAACTTCGTCCGCATCCCGGTCGTGACGAACAAGAAGAGCGAGGCCGAGATCGTCCGGTTCCGCACCGAGGAACTGCTGCGCCGGCACAACATCGAGCTGGAGGTCCCGCCGACCCTGCTCGACGTGCTGCTGCAGAGCTTCGCCGACCTGCGCGCCGCGTCCGCGTCGGCCACCAGCGACGACGAGCGCCTCGAGTCGGCGCTCTCCACCGCCGAGCAGATCGGTGTCCTGGAGGACGCGATCCTGCACAGCAACTTCTTCGGCGCCCGCGCGCTCACCGCCGAGACCCTGGCCTCCTCACTGGTCGGCTCGCTCGCCCGGCGCAGCCCCGAGGACCTCGCCATTCTCAACAAGTACTGGCACGGGATCGTCGAGCCGCGCAGCAAGGAGCAGAGCGGCGAATGGACCGGCTTCCTGGAGGGCGGCCGCCAGGCGATCGCCACACTGTCATGAGCAACGCCTTCGATCCGCTGCGCGACCAGCTGCTGGGCGCGGCCCAGGCCCTCGCGGACGGGCCGGCGGCGCTGCCCGAGATCCTCGCCGGGATCGTCGACGACGTCGACCACGCGCTGCGGGAGCCGCTGGAGATCTTCCCGGTCTGCCACCACTCACCGGCCTCCGCCCTGGCCATGCTGCGGCGGCTGCGCGAGAAACAGCCCAAGGTCGTCTACCTGGAGCTCTGCGAGGACCTGCAGCCGCTGCTCACCGAGCTGCGCAACTGCCGGCTGCCGGTGGCGCTGCAGGCCTTCGCCTCCGAGCTCGACGGCTTTCCCAAGGAGTCGGCGCCGCTCTCGGTGATCGCGCCGGTCACCGAGTCGTCCGCGGAGTACCAGGCGATCGCGTACGCGCTGGACACCCCCGGCGTCGAGCTGGTCCTGGTCGACCGCTCGACCGACCACGTCTTCCAATGGCAGCCCGGCGCCGGGGCGCACACCGGCAGCGGCGAGCCGGAAGAGGACCTGCACGGCGACGCGGTCGGCGTAGAGATCGGCGACCTGCGGCCGCGCTTCGCCGAGCTGGAGGAGCACCTGCTGCACCACGGGCGGGTGCGGCACTGGTCCGAGTGGTGGGACCAGTATGTCGAGCAGCCCCTCGCCGGGGCCGACCACGACACGTACCGGCAGGTCATGACCATGATCGGCAGCCTGTTCCGGCGGCTCGCCCCGCACGACACCCAGCGGTTCGGCAGCGACGAGGACCGGGAGCGCTACATGTGGACCCGGATCCGCGAGCACCTCGCGGCCACCGGGACCGACCCGGCCGACTGCCTCTACCTCTGCGGCGCGTTCCACGCCGCCAGCCGCCTGCCCGAGGTCGGCTCGGCGCCCGGCACCCCGGACTTCGCGATCACCCCGCGAACCGGCACCACCTGGCTCTACGGGCTGATCCCGTCCAGCCACTCGGCGATCGAGGCTCAGTTCGGCCTGGCGCCCGGCTCGGTGTCGATCGCGGCCACCACCTGGCAGAAACAGCTGACGAGGCTCCGGCTCACCCCGTTCCGGCTGGACGGGCAGAAAGGCGGGAAGAAGGCGAGAAAGGCGCTGCCGGCGCCCGTCGCCACGGACCCGCCGGTCACCGACCACCTCACCGGCTACCTGGCCGGGCCGCCCGCGCTCGACGGGCTCGACGAGGAGGAGCTGCGCGGCTGGTGCGTCGACATCGTCCGGCTCGCCCGCCGCAACGGATACCTCGCCAGCACCGCCGACGCGATCGCGGTCTTCGAGACGTCCGTGCTGCTCGCCGGCATGCGCGGGCGGGCACGGCCGACGCCGTACGACTTCCAGGACGCGGCGATCACCTGCATCGAGAAGGACACCGTGCCCGGCCGGCGCGACGTGCGGCGACTCTGCGAGATCCTGCTCGGCGGCGACCGGATCGGCCAGGTCGGCTACGACGCGCTGCCGCCCCTGGCCCGCGACGTCTACGACCGGCTCGCCCCGCTCGAGCTCAACCTCGACCAGCGCAGCATCCAGCGCGCGCTGCTCGACCTGGCCGCCCGCCCCGAGCTGGCACCCTGCTCCCAGCTGCTCTGGATGCTGCGCTACCTGCTGCCCGACCAGGCGGTCCGGCCGATCATGGGCAGCCGCAAACTCGGCGAGAAGCCCATCCAGGAGAGCTGGGACCTCGACCTGGGCCGCCACCAGCGGGCGATCATCGAGCTCGGCTACGAGGGCGTCACCGTCGAACAGGTCCTCGAACAACGACTGCGCCGCGACGCGTGGCACCCGGACGCGACAGCGGCCACCGCGCTCAAGGCCGTCGAGCACTCCCTGCTGTTCCTGCGGAGCCCACGGCTCACCGACGAGCTCGGCGCCCGGGCGGTCGAGCTGCTCGCCGCCGAGCGCACCGTCGACGACGCACCCGACGTGCTGCGGCGCATCCGGCGACTGCTCGGGCACTACCGGGCCACCACCCCGGTGCTGCCGGCCTGGTGCGAGCGGTTCGTGACCGCCGGTTACGCGCACTACTGCACGCTGCTGCCGACCGCGTTCGTCGAGGACGACACCGGCGTACGGCAGGTCGGCGCCATGCTCGGCTTCCTGTTCGACCTGGAGAGCCTCGCGCTGTCCCTGGGCTGCGACCGCGCCCAGCTGGAGATCGCGGTCCGGCAGTCACACCCGGAGAGCCCCGCCAAGCTCGCCCTGCTGTGGGCCGCCCGCCACCAGCTCGGCGACCTGTCCCTTGCCGAGCTGCGCGCGCTCGTCGACGACCTGCTCGGCAACCCGCTCGTGGTCCCGGCCGTCCCGCAGTATGTGAGCGGCTTCGTCCAGGCGCTCGAACCGGTCCCGCGGATGGCGCCGTTCGTGGTCGAGACGCTCTCCAAGGCGTTCGGGCAGCTCCCCGACCCGGTGCTGCTCCCGTGGCTGCCGACGCTGATCACCACGCTGCGGCAGCACGCGGCCGAGCTCGTGCCCGTGCTGACCAGGGAAGCGGGCCGCACGTTCCCCGCGACGCTCGCCGCCATCGACGGATGGACGCCGCCGTGGCACGCCCGCCGCACCCCGGCCGGGGTCACCGCCGCCCGGCGGCCACCTGCCGGGCCGGTCACGGCGTTGCTGGCCGCGCACCCGGCGAGCACCGACGCGGCGGCCGGGCTGCTGGGGTGCGCGGGGGAGTGGGGGACGGCGCACGACGTACCGGAAGGTGGGTTCGCCGGTCCTCTGCCGCTGCTGACGGCGTTCCCGGGCACCGCCGGAGCTGTCGAGGCGCTGCTCGGCTCCTGAACTCCGGCCCGGGGCCGCTGTTCTGCGGGCCGGGGCGTCCCGGCCTCGACTCGGGCGGCGGCGGACCGTGATCAGGTCACGGCAGCCGTCGCCGCCCGGCGATGCCCAGGTCCGGCCGGTGATACCACCCCAGCTCCGCCTCGCCCTCCAGCCAGCACAGCAGTACCGGCACACCGTCGAGGTCGGACGAGAAGTCGATCAGCAGCGGGGCGACGCCTTTCAACTCGGCGCCGGACTCCTGCACGACCGTCATCAGCTCGTTGAGCCGCGCCTCGGCCGCCTTGCGCTCCGGCAGACCGCCCAGCCCGGTCGGCTCACCACCGGGGACCAGCGCGGCGGAAAGCTCCACCATGTCGGCCCGCAGGGCGACGATCTCCTCCAGCACCGGCCGGAGCCGCTCCAGCTCGGCCTGCGCCTCTTCCCGCGTGAACAGCCCCATGGCGACAGTTAACCAACCGCCGCCCGGCGGCCGCCGATCAGGGCGGCGGCTCCTCGGGCCGGGGCGTCCGCTGCTGATGGATCCACAACTCGATGTCCTCGATCAGCCAGACCCGGCCCATGGCGAGCTCGTCGAACGGCTCCGGCCAGTCGTCGCGCTCGGCGAGTTGCTGGACCCGTTGCCGGCTGAGCCCGAGCCGTTTGGCGATCTCGCCCGATCCCATGAGATGTCGTGACACGCGTCAACTATAGTCATGCGTCAGCTAGTCGTAGGGTGACTAGTCGCGCGTTCGATACCGGATCGTCATGCGGCGTCACGGCGCGGGGACGCGGGTGGCGGCGAACATGAAACAGCCGTAGGCGACGTTGCGGCTGTGCACCTGCACCACGTCCTGGTCGGCGAACACCGCGGCCAGCGCCCCCTCCGGGTCGGTGCCGTCGTGGACCCGCGTCGCCGGGTGGATCCAGCCGCGGCGGTCATAGGCCCGCAACACCTGCGGGCGCCCGCGCCACTCCGCCGGGCAACCGTCGCCAGCCACACCACCACAGGGCTCCCGATGAGCGAAGACGGCACCCATCTCCCGGTACGGGCTGGGCGGTATCGGTGGCTCGTAGGTGAACAGCACCAGTTCCTCGCCCGGCCGCGCGTCCCGCAGGCAGCAGCGCACCGCCTCACCGCCCTCGGCGACCATCCGGGCGAACTCCGGCCGCCGCGGGCCGGCGCTTTCCTTGCGGGCCCGTTCCAGCACCTCTTCGGGAATGGCATGCACCTCGAAATCCATGCGTCCATCGTCGGCCGCATGCGGCCCGGGGTCTCGCGGGAATCAGACGAGGCGTTCCAGCGACGGAACCACCGTGGCCGGGGCGGGCATCCCCGCGATCTCCGCCGCGACCTGCCGCGCCGCGGCCCGCAACGCCCCGTCGGTCAGCAGTCGGCTCAGGTCCGCCGCGCTGATCGCCTCCGCCGGGACGGCCAGCCCGGCGCCACGCCGCGCCAGCAGCCCGGCGTTGTGCCGGCGGTCACCAGCTCCGGGCGTCGCCAGTTGCGGGACGCCCGCGGCCAGGCCGCCCAGGACACTGCCGGCGCCGGCATGGTGGACGAACGCCGCCGCGTGCGGCAGCACCCGGTCGAGCGGCACGCGCCCCACCGCCCGTACGCCGGCCGGAAGCTTCGTGCTCGCGGCGGGACGCACCAGGACGAACTCGGCGTCCACCTCCGCGGCCGCGGCGAGCACCGCCCTGCCCGGGTCGCCGCTGTTCGGGCCGTCGAGCGTGCTGCGGCTGACCACGACCCGCGGCCGCTCACCCGGACCGAGCAGCCACTGCGGCACGGCGCCGCCCCCGGAGAACGGAACCGGCCGCATCATGATCCCGCCCGCGGCCGGCGCGTCGCGCAGGCTCGGCGGGGTCACGGCGATCGTCAGATCCGGCTCCGGCACGTGCTGCCCGCGGAACGCCGCGCTGGCCGTGACCGCCCGGAACAGCTCGGTGGCCGGCCACAGCGTGTTCTCCTGCAGCACCGACGGGACCGACAGCCGGCCCGCGACGATCGCGCCCGCCTCGGACAGCGACTCGTAGACGATCAGATCCGGTCGTTCCCGCCCGGCCAGGGCGAGCAGCGGATCGACCAGCGCGCGATTCGCCCGGCCGAACAACTCGCCGACCATGCCGACCCCGGCCGTGCCGCGCAGCTCCGCGCGAGCCAGCCGCGGGCGGCGCAACGCCACCCGGATCGCGCTGCGCGGCAGGCTGAACCGGGCGCCGATCGCCGCGGTGCGCAACCCCAGCACGTCCGGCGGGAAGCCGTCACTGGCCAGCACGACGTCGTGCCCGGCATCCCGGCAGGCCGCGGCCAGCGGGACCAGCGGCAACAGGTGCCCCTGCAACGGGGCGGCGACGAACAGGATTCGCACGGCTCTCCTCGGCGTCAACGCTGACGGGCGATGTCCCGCAGGTGGTGAACGACCTCGTGCACGGTGTGGCGGCCCACCCACAGCAGGTCGCGGGTCGCCGGCGCCGGCCAGCTGTAGAGGCCCGTCCGCGACAACTGCGCCGGAGCCAACGCCTCGAAAGCCACCGCCAGGGATTCCGCCGCCAGATCAACATCGGTCAGCACGACGTACGGATCCTGACCGTTGTAGTCGTCGCGCAGCGCCCGCTCGTCGCGGCCCATCGGGGCGAACACCGGGTTGTCGGCGCGCACCGCCAGATCGAGGCGCTCGCGCTGCACCCGCAGCACGTCCCGGACGTGGCAGGTGTACTCCAGCGGCGACCAGACGTCCGGCGACGGCCGCCGGCGCGGGGCGGAAGCGGCGAGCAGCGCGGCGGCGTACAGCGAACCGGCAGTCCGGAGCCGGGCGGGCAGGGCGGCCGCGGACACCGAGGCGTACGTGAAACCGCACTCCGCGCAGTGGTCGGTGCTCAGTGAGCGGATCAGCGCGTCGTGCGGGGTGGCGGCCAGCTCCGGGCGTGCGGTCAGGAAGTGCAACGGCCCGGACGGGGAGTCGACGATGCCCCGCCCGGGCTGATCCGGGGGAACCTCGGCGGCCGCTGCCGGATCGATCGCGGACTCGGCGACCCGCAACTCCAGACGGGACCCGAAACGGTCGGCCAGGCGCGGATCGAAATCGGACCAGCGGGTCGCGGCGGCGATCAGGTGCACCCCGCGCGACGAGCCGCGGCGGGCGATCTCCACGAGCAGGTCGTGCCACTCCGGCCGGGTCGCCCAGAACTCGGCCCAGTCGTCGACCAGCACGACCGTGTCGCCGTCCGGGGCATCCAGGCGGGCGTGCAGGTCGCGCAGCTCGTCGACGCACGGACGGGACCGGCCCAGGACGCCGTGGACCAGGGGAATCCGCAGGTAGTCCGGCGGCACGGAGTCGGGCGCGATGATCCGGACCGCGGCGGGGGAGTGCGACAGGGCGAGCGCGGCGATCGCCGTACGCAGGAAGGTCGATGTGCCGCTGCCCGCACCGCCGGCAACCGCGACATGACCGGCGACCGGAAGCCAGATCGTGTCACGGCGGTGCTCGCGCGGTTTGTCCAGCGCGGCGATCGGGATCTGCAACGCGCCGTGCAGGGACTCGTCGGCGAAGCGTGGCAGGTGATCGGAACCGGTCACCACCGGACCGGCGAGATCGTCGAGGGCCGGTGCCACGTCGAGCGGCGGCACCCAGATCCGATGGGCGGGCGGCGGCACGGCGCCGGACGGGAACTCCGGCTCGTCAGGCAGCGTGAACGGGCGCGGCGGCTGGTGCGGGCCGGCGCTGAGCAGCCCCGGCGACCCGGCCGCAGGAGCGGTGACACGGTAGGCGAGATAGCCGGCCAGGCCCCGGACGTCCGGATCGGCGAGGTCGGCCACCGTGAGGATCAGGTGGATGCCGCGGGCCCGGCCCAGCCAGCCGACGCGGCGCAGCAGCTCCAGCAGCCGCGGGTGGCGGTCGACGAGGGTGAGAACCTCGTGGCAGACCAGGATCAGGGCCGGCAGCGGGGGACGGGATGCGGCGGCGCGGAGATACTCGCTGTGACTGGAGCACTGCGCGGCGACCAGGAAGCGTTTGCGGCGGGACAGCTCACCCTCGAGGACCTCGATCAGACGGGGTACGAGGTCGGGACGGTCCGGGCCGAGGACGACTTCCGTGTGCGGAAGTTGGCCCAGAACGGCGAAGGGCGGTGCCGGGTCCGAGGCGGCCGGGGAAGCGCCGTCGAGCAGGACGAACGAGGCTTCGTCAGGGGTGTGTGAGGTGGCCAGGCCGAGGAGGACATGTCGGAGTAAAACGGGAGTGGCCGGGCCGGTGATCAATCCATGAGGGCCGATGCCTTTGTCCACAGCCTCCTTCAGGTCCAGAACGACCGGCGTAAGGTCGGGGGCCAGACCGATCGCCGTCCGAAGCCGGTCGCCTGCTGGGATCCGGCGCCCGTCCCCGCCGGTGAACCGTTGCGGATGGTGTGTCGCCGGAGTGTCGCCCTGGGTGCCGGAGCCAGAGGCGGCGTGATCGCCGTGGCTGGGGACGGGCGCGGGGTCGGGCCGTCGGCGAACAGGCGGTCGTGCGGAAAGGGGGGTGGGGGTGGGCCCTTCTTGATGCACCACCGCACCGTAGCCCAGAAAACGGGGATGCCGGTCCCGCCCCGATCCGCTAAGCTCCCCCGCGATGCTGACCTCGAATGCCGGAGAGGGGGCCATGTCCACAAGAAGTGAGTGCTGATGCGCTCCGTTGTGGACGGCGACCCCCGTCTCCTCGCCTGGCGGCGCGTGCGCGAGTTCGCCGTGCCGCCCTCGATGATCGAAACTGCTACCGCCCGGCGACTCGCCGGCGATTGGGCCGGCGCGTGCTCGGCCGCTCGGGTCGACCCCGACTTCGGCGCGTGCTCACCGGCCGGGGCAGATCGTGTCTGCGCTTCGACCGGTGCTGCCGGGGATCCGGAGTTGCGGGCTGTCGCCCGTCGCCATGGCGGCGAGCTTGCTGCCATGATCCACGCCGACCTCCTCCACCTTGCCCCTGACCTGCTGCGATGGCATCTGCCTCGGGTCGAGACCGGGCGGTTGCGTCCGGGCCTGACGGTGTCCCTCGCCGTCTACGGGCCGCGGCTGCACCTGGTGGCGCGGACCGCTCCCGGCTGGGCGGACGCGGACCAGCGGATCACGCTCGCGCTGTGGGACGGCGAGGTGGCCGGCGTGCATCCGCATCCGCGGCCCCATCGGCGGTTCCGTTTCGACCTGCATCGTCACCTCTGGGACGTACGGTTCGCGGCTGAGCTGAGGGACCGTTCGGGCGCCGACGCCTGGCCGGGAGACGGGACCGGGGCCACCCACCGATGGCGGGCCGAGGCGGAGATCCTGCGGCGGGCCGAGGGCCGGCCGGGCGACCCCGTTCTGGTGCGGCTGAACCGGCACGAGTGTCCCGAGGTGCTGCCCGTCGAGGGCCCCCCGTCGAGCCGCGGGAGGGACGGCCGCGGCCTGCTGCCACGGGAGGCGCTGCTGCTGCCCGACGCGGCCACCTGGGTGCCGCCGGATCTGGAGCTGCTCCGGGCCGGCCTGATCGATCCCGGTCAACTGCACCCGCTGGTCGCCGACGCCCTCGCGCCGGGGCACGCCCGGGCCGCGACGCCGGGGGAGACGGCCGGGCCGCGGTACGTCGACTGCCGTGGGCAGCGGCACCGGATCGGCCTGGCCGGCGGCGTCCTCTCGGCCCTGGATCACGACCCGGCGGAGCTGCGCCGGGAGGAGATCCTGGTGGCGTTCGGCGGCACCCCGCTGCCCTGCCTGCGGGCGATCGAGGACGCCACCCACCGTCCGGAGTCGCTGACCGACATCCGCGCCCGGCTCGACCACGGCGACCTGCCCGGCGCGCTGCGGGCCGTGGAGGCGCTGCTCGGCCCGCACGCCGCGCTGCGGGACGGGCCGTTGCGCGACGAGCTGGCCCGCGTCGAGCAACGGCATCAGACGTACGAGTTGTATCGCTCCGGGCTGGCCGGCCCGGGCCCGACGAAGAAACCCCGACGCAGAAAGGTGACCAGATGACGCTTGAGATCGCCGCGGACCTGATCGGTCTGCTCGCCGACACCACCACCGAGCCCCGTACCGACCTGCAGTTGGAGGCGCTCACCCTGGCGGTCGCCGCCGACCTGCCGGTGCTGCTCTGGGGTGAGCCGGGGATCGGCAAGACCGCCGCCCTCACCCAGCTCGCCGCGAGCCTGGACCTGCCACTGACCACGGTGATCGCGAGCGTGCACGAGCCGACCGACTTCTCCGGGCTGCCGGTGATCGGCGCGGACCCGGCCGTGCACGGCGTGCCGATGGCCCCGCCGGACTGGGCGGTGCGGCTCGCGAGGACCGGCCGTGGCCTGCTCTTCCTCGACGAGCTGTCGACGGCGCCGCCCGCCGTGCAGGCCGCGCTGCTGCGGCTGGTGCTGGAGCGGCGCGTCGGTGCGCTCACCCTGCCGCCGGGGGTACGGATCGTCGCGGCGGCGAACCCGCGCGGTTCGGCCGCGGACGGCTGGGAGTTGAGCGCGCCGCTGGCGAACCGGTTCGTGCACCTGCAGTGGACCTACGACCATGCGGTGGTGGTGCGCGGGCTCGGCGGGACGTGGCCGCGGGCCGCGTTGCCGTCCCTGGACCCGGGACGGCTGACCGAGGCGGTGGCGTACGCGCGTCGTGGCGTGACCGGGCTGCTCGGCGGCCGGCCGAAGCTCGTGCACCAGCTGCCGCAGTCCGAGGCGAAACGCGGCGGTGCGTGGCCGTCCCCGCGGACGTGGGAGATGGCGGTCCGGCTGATCGCGTTCGCCACCGCGTCCGGCTCGTCCCGTGAGGTGCTGTCCCTGCTGGTACGCGGGGTGGTCGGGGACGGGCCGGGGCTGGAGCTGCTGGCCGCGCTCGACCGGATGGACCTGCCCGATCCGGAGGAGTTGCTCGCCGACCCGTCCGGGGCGCGGTTCCCGGAGCGCGGGGACCTCCGGCAGGCCGTACTGGAAGGCATTGTCGAAGCGGTCCGCAGGGACGCGAACCGTGACCGCTGGGACGCGGCCTGGACCCTGCTGGTCGCGGCCCTGGACGGCGGCGCGCCGGATCTGCTGGTGGTCCCCGCGCAGGAGCTGGCGGAGCTGCGTCGCGACGACTGGCCGATGCCGGCCGGGATCGAGCGGCTGGCCGGCGCGGTGAGCGTGGCGAGGCTCGCCGCGTGAGCCTGGACTTCGACAAGCTGTACGGGGCTCGCCTGTTCGCCGTCCGCGCCCGCCCCTACCTGGCGTCGGCGCTGTTCGCCCTGCACGTCGTCGAGTCGCCGCGAACGCCGACGATGGCGGTCGACCGGTACTGGCGCTGTTACGTGTCGCCGGACTTCGTGGCCCGGATGCCGCTGGAGGAGCTGGCCGCCGTCTGGGTGCACGAGGTCTCCCACCTGCTGCGCGACCATCACGGGCGCGGCGACCGCTACGCGCGCAAGCACGATCTGAGCGGGCCCGGCGAGCGGCTGCGGATGAACATCGCCGCCGATTGCGAGATCAACGACGACGTGTACGGCCACGGCCTGCCGATCCCGCGCGGCGCGGTTCACCCGGACGCGCTGAGGATGGACCCCGGCCTGCTGATGGAGGACTACCTGGGGATGTTCGGGCTGGGCCCGTTCACCGACGGGTACGCGTGGCTCGACTGCGGCAGCGGCGCGGACGGCGGCGAACGCGGCTGGGACCTCGGCCCGGGCGACGGGCACGGGCTGACCGACCACGAACGCGACGCGGTGCGGTTCCGGGTCGCGGAGGCGATCAACGGGCGTCCCGGGCGCGCGCCGAAGGGCTGGCAGCGCTGGGCGCAGGAGGCGTTCCATCCGCCGCAGCCGTGGCGGGAGCTGCTCGGCGCGGCGGTGCGGGCGGCGGCGGGTTCGTCCGGGGCGGGCGGCGACTACACGTACGGCCGACCGGCCCGGCGGGCGACAGCGTTGCCCGGCGTGATCCTGCCGGCGCTGCGACGTAACCCGCCCCGGGTCTGCGTCGTGATCGACACGTCGGGCTCGGTCAGCGACGAGGAGCTCGGCACCGCGTTGCTGGAGGTGACCGCGATCGGGCGCGCGGCCGGCGGCCGGTCCCGGGTCAGCGTGGTCTCCTGCGACGCGGCGGCCCGGGTGGCGCACCCGCTGTGCCGCGCCGAGGGGATCCCGCTGATCGGCGGCGGTGGCACCGACCTGCGGGCCGGGTTCCGGCAGGCGCAGAGGGTACGCCCGGACGTGATCGTGGCGCTGACCGACGGCTGGACGCCGTGGCCGTCGGAGCAGCCGCCGTGCCGGACCGTGGTGGGCCTGTTCCGCCGGGAGATCGAGGACGACGAGGACTACGCCTTCCCGCCGTCCTGGGCCCGCACGGTCCGGATCGGGTGAACGCGAACCGGGTCAGGCCGCCACGCAGAACTCGTTCCCCTCCGGATCCGTCATCACCACGTGATGCCTGTCGAACGTGTGCAGGACCCGCCCGCCGATCGCCCGCAACTCCTCGACCTTCGCCAGGACGCGCGGCCACGGCTCCCCGTGCCGGCCCACCCGCACGTCGAGGTGCAACCGGTTCTTCGCCACCTTCGGCTCCGGCACGTCGAGGAACACCAGCCTCGGCCCGACCCCGTCCGGATCGCGGAGCCAGGCGCCGCCGGCCCCGTCCTGCGCCGGCTCCCCGAACGACGCCACCCACTCGGCGCGGGTCGCGAACGGTTCGGGCGGCGGCTCGTCCTCATAGCCCAGCGCCACTTTCCAGAACTCCGCCAACTCGACCGCCCGCACGCTGTCGAACGTCAGATCCACCCGCAACGCCACCACAGACCTCCGCACCTCGCCGACCCCACCATCCTCCACCGGACAAGCCTCCGAACCAGAAAGTAGGAGGCTCGGCAGGTGCCCGAGGTCCGGGTAGCGGCGCGGCGCGAGCTCCCGGCTGGCGCTCACCGTGGGGCCGGTCAGCGAAGGCGGGCCAGGATCTCCTCGGTGGACAGGATTTCGCCGAAGCGGGGGAGGATCACCGTGAGGGCGTGGGTGTGCTCGGCGGCGGTCATGCCGCTCATCGCGTCGGCGGCGAAGACCACGTCGAAGCCCAGGTCGGCGGCCGCCCGCGCGGTGGACTCGACGCCCATCGTGGTGGCGAGACCGGTCATCACCACCGTGGTGATGCCGCGGCTGCGCAGTTCAGCCTCCAGGTTCGTACCGTAGAAGGCTCCGATTGCCCGTTTGACGATCTCGACGTCACCCGGCAACGGCGTGAGCTCCGGGACGAAGCCGCTGCCCGGGGGCTGCTCGGCGACGCCGGGCCGCTCGACGCGGACCGGCACGACGACGCCACCGGCCGCGCGGAACGCCGTGGCCAGCGCCGACGATCGCGCGACGACCTCCGCGCCGGGGTGCGGGCCCATGTTCTGCGACACGATCCGGGGCATCAGGTCGATCACGATCAGCGCGCTGCGCGCGGCCTCGATGGTCACGGCCGCGAGCGTACAAGCCGGCGGTGGAGACGTGGGGGCGACCGGGCCGGCGGCGGTGGTCCGGCGTCTCGCAACGGTGAGGCACGATGGGCGTAGTGGACGGGGGTGCCTGATGGCGAGGACTTCACGGATGGCGCTCGCGACGCTGGCGTCGCGGGCGGCGGGATTCGTCCGGGTGCTGGTGCTGACCGCGGCGCTGGGGCTCGGCACCCGGCTGCTCGACGCCTACAACGTGGCGAACACGCTGCCCAACGCCGTCTACGAGCTGCTGATCGGCGGGGCGATGGCGAGCGTGATCGTGCCGCTGCTGACCCGGGCGTCGCTGACCGATCCGGATCAGGGGGTGCTCTACACCCAGCGGCTGTTGTCGCTGATGGTGTACGGCCTGAGCGCGATCACGATCCTCGCCCTGGCGGTGGCGCCGTGGCTGGTCGATCTCGTGGCGCCCGGCTTCACCGCGGAGCAGCACGAGATGGCGGTGGTCCTCAGCCGGTACTTCCTGCCGCAGATCCTGTTCTACGGGGTGAGCGCCACCGCGGGCGCCGTGCTGAACATCCGCGGGCGGTTCGCCGTGGCGGCGTGGGCGCCGCTCTGCAACAGCCTGGTGGTGATCGCGGTCGGGCTGCTCTACGTCGGGTCGCGGAGCTTCACGCTGCTGGCGATCGGCACCAGCGCGGGCGTGTTCGCGCAGATGGCGCTGGTGGTGTGGGCGCTGTCCCGCTCCGGTTTCCCGGTCCGGTTGCACCTCGATCCGCGGGGCATCGCGATCCGGCGGATCGGGGCGCTGGCCGGCTGGGTGCTGCTGTCGGTGCTCGGCGCGCAGGCGTTCCTGGTCGCGGCGACGCGCGTGGCGTCGCTGAGCGGGCCGGGCGGCGTCACGGCGTACCAGAATGCGCTGGCGGTCTTCCAGGTGCCGTTCGCGGTGATCGCGCTGTTCGTGATGACCACGATGCTGCCCCGGCTCAGTCGCAGCGCCGCGCGGCGTGATCATGACCGGATCGTCCGTGACCTGTCGCTCGCGGTGCGCGTCGCGGTGGCGGTGACGGCGCCGATCGCGGTGGCGATGGTGCTGCTCGGGCGGCCGATCGCCACGGTGCTCTTCGATCACGGGAGCAGCGCCCCGTCGACGGTGCGGACGCTCGGCACGGTGCTGGCCGCGTTCGGGCTGGCACTGGTGCCGTTCAGCGCGTACTCGATCCTGCAGCGCGGCTTCTACGCCATGCAGGACACCCGGACGCCGGCGCTGATCACCGCCGGGGTCGCGGTGACCGGGATCGCGGGCTGCGTCGTGTCCGGGCTCGTGCTGCCCACGGCGTCGATCGTGGCCGGGGTGCCGGTCGTCTATGCGATCGCGTACACGGCCGGGCTGGCGGCGACGGTCGTGGTGCTCCGGCGGCGGCTCGGCTGGATCGACGGAAGGCGCTTGATGCGGACGCACGTCCGGGTCTCGCTCGCGGCCGCCGCCGGCGCGGGTGGGGCCTTCGGCATGATCCTCCTCGTCGGTACGTCGATGCCCGCGCTCACCATCGCCGCCGCGGCCGGGGTGGGCGCCCTGGTGTACCTGACCAGCGCGAAGCTGCTCCACATCGGCGAGCTGCGCCTGGTCCTGGCCACCACGATCGGCGGCCTGCGAGCGGGCTGACCCGGCCCGGCCGGTGAGAGGGCTGAGCCGGCCCCCGGTGAGCGGGCCGGGCGGTGGCGAGCGAGCCGAGGTGACCGGTCAGCGCGGAGCGGTCTGCCGGCTCAGGGTGCTGACCAGGCGGTCCACCTGGGCGCGGATCTCCGGGACGGCGGTCGTCTCCCACGAGTGGCCGCGACGCAACGGCCCGGCCAGCCACAGTCCGTGCCCGATCCGGCCGTCCTGGTCGGTGTCGACGCCCAGCCCGTACGGACCGGGCCGCACCACCCCGTCCCGGAACAGCGACGCCAGGAACGGGTCCGCGGAGCCGGGCAGCCTGCCCGGCCCGGTACAGCCGATCACCGCGCCGAACCGCCGCGCCTCCTGACCCTCGATCGTCACGCGCAGGCCGCCGCGCGGGTCCGGCTCGATCGACCGCAGCCGCCCGGCGGCGAACCGCAGCGTGCCCTGTTCCCGCAGCTCGGCGATCCGCGCGGCGATCGGCGGGGCCATCCGGTGCCGGTGCACGTCCCAGAAGCGGACCACGTGCCGCAGGAACCGCTGCCGGTCGTCGTCGCCGAAGTCGTCCCACAACCGGTCCGCCTGGTGACGCAGCGTGTCGATCACGGCGACCCAGTCGGCGCCGGCCGCGATCGCGACGCGGACCCGGCGCAGCAACTCCCGCAGGCCGAGCCCGCCGTCCAGGATCAGGTCGGGGTGCGCCGACGACGGCGGCAGCTCCGGGTGAGCGAGGGGGAGCAGGCCGCGCCGGGAGAGTGCCTCGATCGGGCCGCGGTGACCGGCCTCGATCAGGTTCAGCGCGACGTCGACAGCGGTCAGGCCGGTGCCGAGCAGCAGGACCGGCTCGTCGGCTGCCGGTTGCGGATAGGGCGACCAGGGGTCGGTGACCAGGTGCGGGCTCGCGAAGGCGGCGTCGCTGACCCCGGGCAGCCGCTGCTGCTCCGGGTTGCCGACGGCGAGGATCACCTGGCCGGCGCGGACCGGGCCGTTGTCGGTGAGCACCACGTACCCCGCCTCGTCGCGGTGCAGCGCGGTCGCCGTCGCCACGTGGTGCCGCAGCCGGCCGCGGGACGTGGCGAGGATCTCGGCGAACTGGCCGGCCAGGTAGTCCCCGTAGAGCGCGCGCGGCAGGAAGTCGGTGCCCTCGATCGCGTGGCCGTGCGCGCGGGCCCAGCGGACCAGGTGCATCGGGTCGTCGGGGCAGATGCTCATCGAGCCGGCCCGGGCGTTCAGGATGTGCCACGGCTGGGCCGCGCCATAGGCCACGCCACGCCCCGGGGAGGCGTCGGGGGAGATCAAGACCACTTCCCGGTCGGTACGCAAGATCAGCGCCCGGGCGAGCAGCGCGCCCGTGGCACCTCCGCCGATGATCGCCACCGAGTGGGCGCTCCCGGCGTCCTGGCTGGTGGGTTCTGCCACTTCGACGAGGCTCGACATCTTACTCTCCCGCAGGTCGACGCTGTGCCTAGCAAACCACAATACCTACAGAATTTGTAGGTTAAAGCGGTGCGCGCCGCAGACTTTACGGCCTGTCGTCAAGGTCCGCTAACGCTCGCCGCCGAAGTCCCCGCACCACCAGCCGGCCGGGTGTCAGCGCCCGGAAACACCCGTGGTGGCCAGCCGCCGGGTCCCGGCTGGCCGTGCGGGGTGTGTCAGGGCCGGGAAGCACCCGTGGTGGCCAGCCGGACTGCGCGAGCTGGACGCCACGGGTGCCACGCGTGCCACGGCGGCGCGGGGCGAGGCGGGGCGGGGTGAGGTGCGGTGGGGTGAGGTGCGGTGGGGTGGGGCGGGTGGTCAGGCGGGGGTGAAGAGGAGGGAGACGTTCTGGCCGCCGAAGCCGAACGAGTTGCAGATCGCCGCCCGGATCGCCCCGCGCCGCGGCTCGCCGGCCACCACGTCCAGCTCGACCTCGGGCGCCTTGGTCTCCAGGTTGAGGGTGTGCGGGATGACCCCGTCCCGGATCGACAGCGCCGTGACGATGCCCTCCACCGCGCCGGCCGCGCCCACCAGGTGCCCGAAGCTGGACTTCGGCGCGGTGAGCACCACGTCGTCGCCGAGCGCGGCCCGGATCGCGGTGGCCTCGCCGATGTCGCCGACCACCGTGGAGGTGGCGTGGCAGTTCACGTGGTCGACGTCCGACGGGGACACCTCGCCGATGCGCAGCGCGGCCCGGATCGCCCGGATCTGCCCGGCGCCGGTCGGGTCGGGGCCGGTGATGTGGTGGGCGTCCGCGGTCACCCCGTACCCGGCGAGTCTGCCCAGCACCCGGGCGCCCCGGGCGGCGGCGAAGTCGGCGCGTTCCAGGATCAGGACCCCGGCGCCCTCACCGAGGACGAAACCGTCACGATCGGTGTCGAACGGCCGGGAGGCGCGTTCCGGGTCGTCATTGCGTCGCGAGAGCGTACGGGCCTGGGCGAACCCGGCGATGGTGAGCGGCGCGATGCACGCCTCGGCCCCACCGGCGATCACCACGTCCACCTCGCCCGCGCGGATCAGGCGGGCGGCCAGCGCGAGCGCCTCGGCGCCGGACGCGCAGGCGGAGACCGTCGCGTACGCCCCGGCCTTCGCCCCGAACTCGATGCTCACCCAGCCGGCCGGCCCGTTCGGCATCATCATCGGCACGACCAGCGGGGACACCTTGGACGGACCTTTCTCCTCGATCAGGTCGTCCTGGGAGAGAATGGTGGAGACGCCGCCGATGCCGGAGCCGATCACCGCGGCCAGGCGCTCGCCCTCGACCTGCGGGCTGCCCGCGTGCTCCCACGCCTGCCGGGCCGCGACCAGGGCGGCCTGCTCGCAGCGGTCCAGGCGGCGCGCCTGCACGCGGGGCAGGACACCGGCCGGATCCACGGCCATCGGGGCGCCGATCAGGGTCGGCAGCTGCTCCCAGTGCGGGTAGTCCTTGACCCGCTCGTCGATCCGGCGCACCCCGGACCGGCCGGCGAGCATGTTGGCCCAGAGGGTCTCCACGTCCCCGCCCAGCGGGGTGGTGACACCCCAACCGGTGATCACGACATCGGTGGCACTCATCCGGCTCCCCCTCACAGCGGCGCGATTTGCCACCCGTAGTGGAACGCATGCAAATCCGTCGTGTCCATGCCGACCTGCCCTCCACAAGCCTGGCAGTGGGAGAAACGGAACGCATTCGGCCTGCTCGGTGTCGGGGTGACAAGGATTTGGGCTGCTCAGGAATACTGGGTCCGGCGTCCGGGCGGGCCGGAGGCGAGGAAGGGGCGAACGGATGACGCAGGCGGGGGAGCCGAACGACGGGATCGGGCGGGAGACGCCGGTGCCGGCGGAGGGCGGCGGCCGGCCGGCTGCGGGATCGGCGCGGGTGCCGGGGCCGCGACCCGCCGACCACGCGGTCCAGCACAGTCCGCCGCAGGCCGGCCGGGCTTCCGTCCCGGTTCCGGGTCAGGCGGGCGCTCCCGGCCGGGCTTCCGTGCCGGCGCCGCAGTATGCGCCCGCACCTCACCACGGCCAGCCTCAGCAGGCGCAACTGCCTCAGCAGTCCGGGCGGGCGGCTGTTCCGGTTCCCGGGCAGGCCGCTCCGGCTTACGATGCGGCGACCGGTCAACCGTCGTTCCATGCGCCCGTGACGAATCAACCGCCTTCCACTCCACAGCCGCCGCAAGGGCCGGCGACGTATCAGGGCGGGCAGAACGCCGTACCGGCGAAGAAGCGGAAGAGCCGGCGCCTGACGGCGGTCCTGGTCGCCCTCTTCCTGGTGGTCGCCCTCCTGGGCGGCGGGGCGGCGGCGCAGCTCAGCCGCAGCCTGCCGGACGCCACGCTGACCACGAACGTCGCCACCACGCTGAAGATCCCCGGCGTGCTCCCCAAGTTCCCGTGGCCGTCGCAGGGCTCCGCGGAGCTGATGGTCGAGGGTCTCGGCCGGATCGGTGGCTCGGGCAGCAAGGCGGCCCAGCCGATCGGCAGCGTCGCGAAGGTGATGACCGCTTACGTCATCCTCAAGAACCATCCGCTCGAAGGTGCCGACGAGGGCCCGGATCTGACCGTGACCAGCGCGGACGTCGCCGACTACAACTCCCGCATCCCCAGCGGCCAGTCCCTGGTGAAGGTCGTCGCGGGGGAGAAGCTGACCGAACGGGACGCCCTCGAGGCGCTGATGCTGCCGTCCGCGAACAACATCGCGCACCAGCTCGCGGTCTGGGACGCGACCAGCGTCGACGGCTTCCTGGAGAAGATGAACGCGGCCGCCGACGAGCTCGGCATGACCGACACGGAGTACACCGACCCGTCGGGCTTCCTGCCGACCACCACCAGCACCGCCGCGGACCAGGTGAAGCTGGGCCGGGCGGTGCTGAAGTTCGACGTGTTCGCCGAGATCGTCGAGCTGGAGAGCGCGGCGATCCCGGTGGCCGGCACGATCAAGAACTACAACGACCTGCTCGGGGTCGACGGCGTCTTCGGCATCAAGACCGGGTCGACCACCGAGGCCGGCGGCAACCTGCTGTTCGCCTCCCGGCTCAAGGTCGGCTCGACGACGCTGGTGCTGGTCGGGGCGGTCTTCAACCAGCCGGGCGCGCACACCCCGGAGCAGCTCGCCGCCGTCAACAAGGTGGTGCGCTCGTTGCTCGCCGTGGTCCGCAAGACGGTGAAGGAGTACGAGCTGCTCGCCGCGAAACCGGTCGGCACCATCGAGACCGCGTGGGGCGCGACGTCGCCGGTGTCGCCGGTCTCCGCGCTGAACGTGGTCGGCTGGCCCGGCCTGCCCGTCACGGTCACCACCACGACGACGAAGCCGGGTCCACAGGTCACCGCCGGTCAGCCGGTGGGTCAGATTCAGGCTTCCGGCGTACGGGTGGATCTGGCCGCCGGCGCCGCCACGAGCGAGCCGTCCCTGTGGTGGAAGCTGACCCGCAAACCGTGACGCGCCCGCTGGGTCAGCACCACGCAGCCCAGCACGACGACCGCCGCGACCAGTGACGCGGGAGTGACCGGCTCGCCCAGCAGCAGCGCCGACCAGACGAGGGTCAGCACGGGCTGGGCGAGCTGGATCTGCCCGACCGTGGCGATGCCGCCCCTGGCGAGCCCCGCGTACCAGGCGAAGAACCCGAGGAACATCGAGATCACGGTCAGGTAGCCGAACGCCGCCCAACTGTGCGGGCCGGCCTGTCCCGGCAGCGTGACCAGGGTGATCGGCAGGGTGACGGGCAGCGCGACGAGCAGCGCCCAGCAGATCGTGCGGGCCCCGCCGAGCTCGCGGGCGAGCACCCCGCCCTCGGCGTACCCGAGCCCGCACAGCACCACGGCGGCCAGCAGGTACAGGTCCGACACCGTCAGCGCGCCGTGCACCGCCCCGGACGTGATCAGGAACGTCAGCACGGCGACCAGGCCACCGGCGCTGGCGAGCCAGAACACCAGCGGCGGCCGCTCGTGCGCGCGGATCGCGGCGAAGACGGCGGTCATGGCCGGCAGCACGGTGACGACCACGGCGCCGTGCGACGACGTCGACGTGGTCAGCGCGAGGGACGTGAACAGCGGGAACCCGACGACCACGCCGAGCGCGACGATCGGCAGCCGCCGCCACTGCTCCCGGGTGGGCCGGGGCGCCTTCACCACCCGCAGGTAGAGGACGGCGAGCACGGCCGCGCCGACCGCCCGGCCGAACGCCACGAACCACGGGTCGAGCTCCTGCACGGCGACCCGGGTGGCCGGCAGCGACATGCTGAACGCGAGCACGCCGACCGCGCCGAGAGCCAGGCCCGTTGTTACCGTGCTGGGGGCAGTAGCGCTACTCTTGCTTCTCATGAATGACGGTAACGCAGCGGCCCGCGTTATCCAAGATCTTCGGGGGCGCGTCACCGGCGCGGCCCCGGGGACCCGGCTGCCCTCGGTGCGTGAGCTCACCGCCCGGCACGGCGCGTCGCCGGTCACCGTCGCCGAGGCGATCCGGGTCCTGGTCGCCCAGGGCCTGATCGAGGCCCGGCCGGGCAAGGGCACGTTCGTCGCGGCACGCCCCGAGCCGGTCTCCACCCCCGACCTGTCGTGGCAGACGGTCGCGCTCGGGCCGGGCCGGTTCGGCGAGACCGAGATGCAGGCGTTACTGGCGTTACCGCCGGAGGGCGCCATCCCGCTCTCCGGGGGTTACCTGCACGCCGATCTGCAGCCGGTCGCCGCGCTCGGCACGGCCCTGGCGCGGGCCGCCCGCCAGCCGGCCGCCTGGGAGCGCGGGCCGGCCGAGGGCCGGGAAGACCTGCGGGACTGGTTCGCCCGCTCGTCGGCGACCGGGCTGCGCGCTCGTGACCTGGTGATCTGCCCCGGCGGGCAGGCCGCGCTGTCGTCCGCGTTCCGGGCGCTCGCCGCGCCCGGCGACACCCTGCTCGTCGAGTCGCCGACCTATCTGGGCGCGCTCGCCGCTGCGCACGCGAGCGGGCTGCGCGTGGTCCCGGTGCCCGCCGACCAGGACGGGGTGCTGCCGGACCAGCTCGCGGCCGCGTTCGCGCGGACCGGGGCGCGGCTCTTCTACTGCCAGCCGCTCTGCGCCAACCCGAGCGGCGCGACCCTGGCCGCGCACCGGCGGGACGCGGTGATGGCCGCCGTGCGGGACAACGGGGCTTTCCTGATCGAGGACGACTACGCCCGTGACCTGGTGATCGACGGTGAGGCCCCGCCACCGCTGGCGGTCGGCGACCCCGGCGGGCACGTGGTCTACCTGCGATCACTCACCAAATCCGCGGCGCCGGGGTTGCGGATCGCCGCGATCGGGGCGCGCGGGCCGGCCGGGGCGCGCCTGCGATCCGCCCGGCTGCTCGACGACTTCTTCGTGGCGGGGCCGTTGCAGCAGGCCGCTCTCGAGTTCGTCACCGGGCCGGGGTGGGGGCGCCATCTGCGTACCCTCCATCGGGAATTGCGACATCGGCGGGAAACGCTCCTCGCGGCCCTGGAGCGCCACGTGCCGGCCCTGATTCCGGCGGCGGTCCCACGCGGTGGCCTGCACCTGTGGGCCCGCCTCTCGGACGGGATCGACGACGTCGCGCTGGCCGGACGGGCCGCGGCCGAGGGCGTCGTGGTGTTCCCGGGGCGGCCCTGGTTCGCCGCCGAACCACCCGCCGCTCACCTGCGGCTCACCTACGCGGCGGCGCCCGCCGACCTGATGGACGAGGCGGTTCGCCGGTTGGCGCGCGCGTTTCCCCGATGACACGCCGAAGTATTTACAAATCCACAACGCTTAGCCCCTACGATGCGCGCGTGCAACCGAATTTCGGCCTCGGGGCCGGCATGCGCCTGGGCGGCCGATACCGCCTGGAGGACCGGCTCGGCGCCGGTGGGATGGGCGAGGTCTGGCGTGCCTTCGACGAGGCCCTCAACCGGGTCGTCGCGGTCAAGACCATGCTGCCGGCGGCAGCCCAGGACCCCGGCTTCGTCCAGCGTTTCACCGCTGAGGCGCACGCCATGGCCCAGGTAAACCACCCGAACGTGGCGGCGATCCACGACGTCGGCCAGGACGGTGGACACACGTACCTGGTGATGGAGTTCATCGACGGTGAGTCACTGGCACAGCGCCTGGCGCGGGACGGCCGGCTCAGCCCCGCCGAGACGAAACGCATCGTCGTGGCCGCCGCCGAGGGCCTGCAGGCCGTCCACGACCAGGGAATCCTGCACCGCGACGTCAAACCGGCGAACATCATGCTGCGCGCCGACGGCGGAGTGCTGATCACCGACTTCGGCATCGCCCGGCACCTGAGCTCACCCGGCGTGACCGCGACCGGCGCGGTCCTGGGCACGCCCAGCTACCTCGCGCCCGAGCAGGTCCTCGGTGAGCCCGCCGACCGGCGCAGCGACGTGTACTCGCTGGGCCTGGTCGCCTACGAATGCCTCGCCGGGGAGAAGCCGTTCGTCGGCGACAACCCGTACGCGGTCGCCCTGCAACGCATCCAGCAGGAGCCGAAGACGCTCGGCGCGGACGTGCCGCCGGCCGTGCTCGCCCTCGTCGAGCGGGCGCTGCAGACCGACCCGGAGAAACGCTTCCCGACCGCGCTCGCCATGGCCGAGATGGCGCGGCAGGCCGATCTCACGCCGCCCGGCGCCACCGGCCGTACCGGGGGAAGGAAATCCTCCCGGACGCTGATCGGCGCCGTCGCGGCGGTCGTGGTCATCGCCCTGATCGTCGCCGGGATCACCCTGCGGGGCGGCGGCAACGACCCGAAGGGCGCCGAAGCGGCCGGCAGACCCAGCGCGACTGCGGCCGCCGGTGGCGCCCCCGCCGGCTACGTGGCCTGCGGCGACGGCTTCTGCCCGGAGGCGCCGCTGTGCTGGGCCGGGCTCACGCAGATCGGCACCCAGGCGGTCGCGCCGGTGTCCCGCTTCTGCCCCGGAACCCACGCGTGGGAGACGTTCGCGGCGATCACGCTGCCGGCCGGCCCGCCGGTGCTGGACTCCGCGTCGCCGCTGCTGAAACAACCCGACGTGGCTAAGGCCTGCTCGGCGGAGGTCATGGCCGCGCAGAGCGTCGACCCGGCCAAGACCAAGGGCTGGCGGCGGGAGGCGTGGCCGGTGCAGGGCAACAACGGCTGGCTGCTGCATTGCATGGCCCAGCCGGCCAAGGGCTCGTCGGTGGGCGCGGCCTTCCAGCAGTGACGCACCGCATCATCCGAACCTCTCAAGATCACATTCATCATTTCCTGCCTCCGCTGTGGTCCTTCTCCGCTGCTCCCGCGGGGACCCTTCCGGCCTGAGCAGGGCGCCGGCGCGCCCTGAACGCTCAGGCCGCAAGGGCGGCCTCCGTGGCGGGGCGCGGTCAGAGCCCACGCGAGCCCGTGGCCTGGCAATGCCCCGGCCGCGCGTCCCGCTCCAAGCTGGTTCTCACGGTCGTCATTCGTGCCTCATGACGACCGTGAGAACCAGCGGAAGAAGCCGCATCGCGTGCCGTACCGGCGCCCAGCCGCGACTCCAGGTTCCGGCTGGTTCTCATGGGCGTTATTCGTGCCTCATAACGCCCATGAGAACCAGCCGAGGGCGCAACCCGCGGCTGGGCCGTGAGTGGTGGCGGCGTCGCGCAGCGGGGCCGGAGGCTCCGCTGAGTCGTGAGTGGTGGCGGCGTCTCGCGGCGGGGCTGGGGCCGGAGGCGCGGCTGGGTCGTGGCGTTGCGCGGCGGGGCTGGGGCGCGAGCGCGGCTGGGTCGTGAGGTTGGCGCGGGCGCGCGAGCGCGGCTGAGTTGTGCGGGCGGCGGTGGGGCGGGAGGCGCGGCTGGGTCGTGCGCGGCGGGGCTGGGGCGGGACGGGGGACGGCGCCCGCCTGGGGATGAGGGGCGGGCGCCGTCGGAGTGCGGAACGTCAGATCTTGCCGGTGCCGGCTCCCGCCGTGACCGTGGCCTTGACGGAAGTGTTCGCCTCCGGCGTGTACGAGTACGGGATCGCCGCCACGGAAGCCCCGTTGCGTACCTCCTCCGCCCCCGAGTTGACCTTGTAGTTGTTCAGCACCTTGAGGTTCCCGGCGTCGGAGTCCCCGGTCTGGGTGACCGTCGGATGCGCGACGTTCTCGAAGTAGTTGCGTTCGACGAAGACGCCCGCGTTCTCGGTGGACGCCACGCCGTACGAGCCGACGTTGCTGTAGTAGTTGTTGAGCACGTGGACCGGGTTGGCGAACCGGACCCGCGGGTGCCGCTGGTTGGTCCCGTCGAACCAGTTGTGGACGTAGGTGACGCGCAGGTGCCCGAGGTCCTGGGCGCTGTTGTCGTCACTGTGCCCGAGCAGCATGGACTTGTCGTGGTTGTGCAGGTGGTTCCAGGAGACCGTGACGAAGTCCGAGCCGCGCTTGATGTCGATCAGCCCGTCGTAGCCGTTCGACAGGTCGTTGTGGTCGATCCAGATGTTGGTGCTGCCGCTCTGTACGTTGATCGAGTCGTCGGCGGCGTTCTTGAACACGAGGTTGCGGAGGATCACGTTCCGGACGCCGGAGAGGTTGAGGCCGCCGCCGGTGATCCCGGAGCCGGAGCCGACGCCGATGACCGTCTTGTTCGAGGCGACGCCGTACATGCCGGAGATCGTGATCAGGCCGGAGACCCGGACGGTCTGCGACGTGCCGGAGCTGAGCGCCGACTTGAGTGCGGAGGCGGTGGTGACGGTGACGACGGTGCCGGACGAGCCGCCGGTGGTGCCGCCGTTGAGGGAGGCGAAGCCGACCGGGCTGGATTCGGCGGCGAACGCCGGCGTGGCCTGGCCGACGGCGAGGCCGCCGGCCGAGGCGAGGACGCCGGCGGTGGCCGCGGCGAGGACGGTGCGACGTGACGGGGACATGGGGGTTTCCTCCGTTGGGGGACGGGGCAGGTGAGTCCACGTGCAGGTAAGCGCTTTCCTCGGGCTGAAGCTAGGCGTGGCATCCAGGTCTGTCAATGACTGATTTCCGGAGTGTTTCCGGCGTGGCCTTAACCGGTTCACGCTGACCTGCGCGTTCGTGGCACGACCGGGGTCGCGCCGGTGGTGCAGCATCTGTAGAACGAGGAACATGCTGATCTACCTCGACTGCGACACGGGCATCGACGACGCGATCGCCATCGCCTACCTGCTGGCCCACCCGGACGCCACGCTCGCCGGCATCGGCACGGTCAACGGCAACACCACCGCCCCGCAGGCCGCGGCGAACACGCTCGGCGTCCTCGCGCTGGCCGGCGTCACGGGCATCCCGGTCGCGATCGGGTCCGGCGAGCATCCCGGCTCGGTGGTCGCGGTCCACGGCGGCAACGGCGCCGGCGGGGTCGGTCTTCCGCCGGGAGAGGACCCGATCGGGCGTACGGCCGTGGAACTGCTCGTCGACCTTGCCCGGCGCCACCCCGGTGAGCTGCACGTCCTCGCCACCGGCCCGTGCGGGAACCTGGCCGCCGCGCTCCGGGCCGAGCCGCGGCTGCCCGAGCTGGTCGCGTCGGTCACCGTGATGGGCGGGGCGGTGCGCGTCCCCGGCAACCGCCAGCCGCACGCCGAGGCGAACCTGGCCCACGACCCGGGCGCCGCCGCCGCCGTCCTCGCGGCGCCGTGGCCGGTCACGCTGGTCCCGCTCGACGTCACGATGCGCCACCGCTGGACCGTTGCCGACGTCGACGCGCTACGTGCCGGGGGAACGCCGCTGCACCGGGCACTTTCGGACATGGTGCCGGTCTACTTCGACAGCTACGAGCGGCTGCTCGGCGTGCGCGAGATCCCGCTGCACGACCCGCTCGCCGCCGCGATCCTGCTCGGCGACGTCACGCCCGACGATGCTCCGCTGCTCGCGATCGAGGTGCAGGCCAATGGTCGTACGGCGGAAAGGGGTGTGGGTTCGGTCCGGGTGGTCCTCTCGCTGACCGAACCTGCCGGACCGGTCCTGTTGCGCCGGCTCCTTGCCTGATCGGTCGCGGACAGTATCCGAACGGCTGCGCGAACCACCCGGACACGCGAACCGAACAGCGCCGGGCCGGCGCGGCGGGCCACCAGAATCGGAGACTTCCACCGAGATCATCGAGGAGATTGCCTGATGCGCACGTCCCTGGCCATCGCAAGCGCACTCGCCGTCGCGGCCGGCGGTGTCCTGATCGTCGCCGGCCCGGCCCAGGCCGCCACGCCGGCGCTGCGGTTCTCCGCCGTCCAGTACGACTCGCCCGGCAAGGACACCCGCTCGAACACGTCGCTGAACGCCGAGTGGATCCAGCTGGTCAACACCGGCGGCAAGGCGGTCAACCTGAAGGGCTGGAAGATCGTCGACAAGTCCCGCACCTACACGTTCGGCAGCGTGACGATCGCCGGCAAGGGCGGCAAGGTCACCCTGCACACCGGCAAGGGCAAGAACAGCAAGGCCAACCTCTACTGGGGCTCCGGCAACTACGTCTGGAACAACACCGGGGACACCGCGACGCTGAAGACCGGCGCCGGCAAGGTCCACGACACCTGCAAGTGGGGTCAGAAGGCGGGACGCACCAAGATCTCCTGCTGACTCACGGGCCGGCCAGCAGCCGTGCGACACCGTGCTCGAAACGGTCGTCGAAGGACTCCCCGGCCAGGAACGTGAGCGCACGTCGCAGGGCCGGCCGGTCACCCACCTCCAGATCGCGGGTGAACCGGCCGGCCGCGGCCTGCTCCTCCTGGGTCACGCCGAGCGTGAGATAGACCAGGCTCCAGCACGTCCACGCCGCCTCCCGCTCCGGCATGCCGCCGTCGAGCAGGGCCGCGATCAGCGCCTCCGCGACATCCAGGGTGGCCGGCTCGGCCGCGAACGTGCCGGCGACGACGGCCGCGCCGTCCCGATGTGCCAGCAGCGCCCGCCGGTACCGCCGGACGATCTCGGCGGCCCGCTCCCGCCACCGCTCCGGCAGGTCCTCGAGCGACACCCCGGCGACGATCGCGTCGGCCATCAGCTCCGCCAGCCGCGCCCGGGTCTTGGCGTGCCACACCACCGTGTTCATCCGCACGCCGAGCCGCTCGGCGACGGACCGCATCGAGACGGCCGCCGCGCCCTGATCGTTCAGCACGGCCAGAGCGGCGCGGACCACATCCACTTGACTATTGGTCACTGACCAATTCTACTCGACGCACATCGTTGGTCAGTGACCAAGAGGAGGCGACGATGAGTGAGGTCGTGATCGTGGGCGCCGGCCCGACCGGGTTGTGGCTCGCCGGTGAGCTGCGGCTGGGCGGGGCGCGCGTCACCGTGCTGGAGGCGCGCGAGGAACGGGATGCACATTCGAAGGCGTTGACGATCCATCCGCGTACCCTCGAGATCTTCGATTCCCGGGGAATGGCGGAGACGTTCCTCGCCGAGGGGACGCGCATTCCGAACGGCCATTTCGGCGGGCTGCCCGACCGGATGGACTTCGCCGGGCTGGACACGCCCTACCCGTTCACGCTCGCCCTGCCGCAGGCCCGCACCGAGGAGATCCTCGAGGACCGCGCTCGCTCGCTCGGGGCGGTCGTCGAGCGCGGTCACCGGGTGACCGGGATTCCCGACGCGTCGTACGTCGTCGGCTGCGACGGCGTCCGCAGCACGATCCGCGCGGCCGCCGGCATCGACTTCGCCGGCACCGGCGCGACCACCTGGGGATGGCTCGGGGACGTCGTTCTCGACGCGCCACCCCCGCACGGCGTCGCCAACCTCGCCGGGCCGCACGGTGGCCTGATGATCGTGCCCCTCGGCGGCGGCGTCTCCCGGCTGGTCGGCGCCGATCCCGCGACCAACCGCCCGGAATGGCCGGGGGAGCTCACCTTCCCGGAGTTCCGCGCGACGGTACGACGGGTCGCCGGCACCGACTTCGGCATGCGCGACCCGGTCTGGCTGTCCCGGTTCGGCAACGCCACCCGGCAGGCCACCACCTACCGGGCGGGCCGGGTGTTCCTGGCCGGGGACGCCGCCCACCAGCACTTCCCGGCCGGCGGCGTGGGCATGAACGTCGGCATCCAGGACGCCCACAACCTCGGCTGGAAACTGGCCGCCGTGATCACCGGGCGGGCCGGCGAGGAGCTGCTCGACACCTACCACGAGGAGCGGCACCCGGTCGGCGCGGCACTGCTGCGGCACACCCGGGCGCAGACCGCGCTGATGACCGCCTACACCCCGGAGGGGCAGGCACTGCGGGCGCTGCTCAGCGAGTTGATCGCCACGGCGCCCGACATGTCACGGCTGCTGGCCGAGCGGTTGTCCGGGCTCGACGTCGCCTACGCGACCGGGCGCCGCGTCCGCGACCTGCGGTTCGACGACGGCAGCCGCCTCTTCGAACGGTTGCGGACAGGCCGGCACGTCTCGACCGACGCCGGCCTGGTCCGCCCGGACGGCCACTCGGCGTGACAGCGTCGCGGCCGCGGGCTCAGTGAGCGTGGACGCGGTTGCGGCCGGCCCGTTTCGCCTCGTAGAGCCGCTGGTCGGCCAGCCCCAGCCCGAGATCCGCGCCGGTCGAGTCGGCGACCCCGAAACTGATGGTCACGCTCAGCCCTTCGGCGATCTGCTCCCACGGGTACCCGGCGACCCGGGCCCGCAGCAGATCGCAGGCGGCCCGGGCCTCCTGCGCCCGTAACCCGCTCAGCGCGACCAGGAACTCCTCACCGCCGAGCCGCGCGACCAGGTCGGTGTCCCGCACACCGTCGAGGAAGATCGCCGCGATCCGCCGCAGCACCTCGTCGCCGACCGGGTGCCCGAACCGGTCGTTGACCTGTTTGAACAGGTCCACGTCGGCCAGTGCGACGGCGAGCGGCGCGGACCCGGCGGCCAGCGCGGGGAGCCGTTCGTCGACCGAGCGCCGGTTCGGCAGCCCGGTCAGCGCGTCCTCGGTCGCCTGCCGCTGCCATACCGCGTTCGCGGCGGCGAGCTCCACCATCGACGTGCGGTGCAGCTCCGCCTCGAGGCGCGCGTTCTCGGCCTCGAGGCGCGCGTTGTCGAGCTCGAAGTGGTGCGCCGCCATCCGCGCCTTCGCCGCGGCGACCTGGTTGTGCAGCTCGCGCTCCAGGTCGTGGAAATCGCGGTAGCAGCGCAGCGCCTCCCGGAAGTCGCCGACCTGCTCGTACGCCTCGGACAGCTCCCGCAGGATCTCCATCACCATCGGCTTCTCGCCGACCCGCCGCGCCCGGTCCAGCGCCAGCCGCAACCCGTCCACCGCGGCCTCGTGCTCACCACGCAGCAGCCGCAGCCGCGCCTGGTGCTGCAGCGCGGACGACTCCAGCGACCAGTAACCGGCGTCCACCGCGATCACCCGGGACTGCTCCAGCTGCGCGGCCGCGGCGTCCAGGTCGCCGGCGAGCGCCAGCAGCACCCCGTAGTTGTCCAGGCTCAGCGACTCCCGGAACGGGTTGCCGGCCGCCCGTGCCAGCCGTAGCGCCTCGGCCACCCAGGTGAGAGCGTTGACCAGCATCTCCTCGGCCTGCTCGACGGCGCCGAGGCGGCGCAGGCGCGGCACCTCGTACGTCGCGTTGTCGCCGATGTTGTTCAGGATGCAGAACCGGGCCTCGTCGTCCATCCCGGTCGCCATCGTGAGCGCCTGCGACAGATAGGTGTTGCTCAGCGCATGCTCGCCCATGCTGCCGTGCACCACACCGGTCCGGTTGTGCACCCAGTAGAGCAGGTCCTGGTCTCCGAGCGACTGCGCGATGTCGCGCGCCCGCGCCAGCACCTCCAGGGCCTCCTCGTGCATGCCCAGGTCACGCAGCGGCATCGCCTGCAGGGTCAGCACCCGGCAGATACCGGCGCCGTCGTTCAGCGCCTCCAGTTCGGCGACCGCCTGACGGCACGCGCTGACCGCCTCCTCCTGCCGGCCGATCCGCAGCAGTTGGTTCGCGAGCGACCGCAGCGCCTCCGCCTGCCCCGCGCCGTCACCGGCCGCGCGCGCCAGGTCCGCGGCCCGCCGCGCGGTCTCGCACCCCGCCCGGTAATCCCCGGCCCGGCGCAACTCCTCGGCCCTGGCCAGCAGTTCGACGGTCTCGGGCGCATGGCCGACGGTCATCCGTTCCTCCTCCTGGAAGCTGAGATCACCATCGGTCCGCTCCCCACCGTCCTGAGAACAACCGGATGCTGACCGGCCATCGACCCCGAGATTCAAACCCTTCCCGGGTACGCCATCAACCGCGCCCTCCCAAGCTTTTCGTGCGGCCGTGCCGCCGCCGGCGCTCAGCCACCCGGCGTGTGACCGATTTTGCCCATCAGTCGCCAGGAGCGCACGTGCCTGTTATCTGACTGAAGGCGGCCGTGTTGTCCGAATCTCATCGACGGGCAGCGGATTCGCCCTCCTCGCCACCAGGTCCCGGAAACTGTGCCACAGCCGGGCTCACGCTGGCCGCGGGCATCTTCTTCGCGGTGCTGTTCGACATCGAGCCGATCCGGGCCCAGGCCGCATACAAGAGGGCCCGGCGGCAGGTCGAGCACGACCATACCCGCCAGTACCGGCATGCTGGAGAAGCGCCGCCGCGGGTCGCCGACCCGCTGATCGAGAACCGGCCGCCGAATCCCGAGCAGCGGGCGCGCGGCTAGGAGCGGGTCAGCCGAGGGTGATCAGGACCTTGCCGACGGCGCCCTGCTCGACGGCGTCGTGGGCCGCGGCCGTCTCGGCGAGCGGGAAGTGGTGCAGGGGCAGGCCGTGCTCGGAGCCGACGGGCAGGGCGCCGTCTCGCAGAGCCGCGCCGATGTCCTCCGCCGCGGCCTGCAACGCCTCTTCGCCGACCGTGTAGAGGATCAGGAACTGGATCCGGGCATTGATCATCATGTGGGGGCGGATGTCGAACGCCGCGGTGTCCCCGCCGTTGTTGGCGTAGATCGCGATCGTCGCGTGGTTCGCCGCGACCGCCTGGTTCAGCGCGCCGTTCTGCGCCGCGGCCACCTCGACGATGACGTCCACCCCGTCCGGCGCGATCGCCCGGATCTCGGCAGCGGCGTCCCCGTGCTTGTAGTCGACGACGTGATGGGCGCCCGCGGCCGTGGCCAGCTCGGCTTTGTCAGGGCTGCTGACCGTGGTCACCACTGTCGCGCCGGCCCAGCGGGCGAGCTGGATCGCCGCGTGCCCGACCGCTCCCGCCCCGCCGGCGACGAGCACGGTCCGCCCGTCAAGCGCGCCGGGACTGAGCCGCTTGGGGCCGAACTCGGCGACGGTCAGCGCGCGGTGGGCGGTGACGGCCGGGACTCCGAGGGAGGCGCCCACGTCGTACGGGAAAGGCTCGGGTAGGGGGAAAGCGTGCGCGGCGGGAACGATCGTGAACTCGGCGGCCGTCCCGTGCGGCCCGGTGTGGGCGGCCAGCATGACCCAGACCCGGTCACCCACGTTGTGGGAGAGCACGCCCGGGCCGACCGCGTCGACGAGCCCGGCGCCGTCCATGTTCGGGACCGCGCCCGGCTCGGTGGCGGACCGGCGCTTCCAGTCGGTCGGGTTGACGCCCGAGCGCAGCACCCGGACCCGGATCTCGCCGTCGCCGGGCTCGGGGACGTCCTTGTCCACGAGTTCCAGGCCGGTGCTGGTGATGGTGATCGCCTTCATGACCATGACTCTACGAGCCATCGGAGCAACCGGCGACGACTCTACGAGCGCAGCACCTCGTCCATGCCGCCCTCGGCCCGCCAGGTGCGCAACAACTCGTGGAAGACGACCGGGCCGGGCCCGAACGAGTTGTTCACCGGCCGCGGCTTGCCCTCGCCGTTGTAGTAACCGGGGGTGCATTCGGCCTGGAAGTCGAAGGTCACCGGGGCCGTCGCGCGGATGGTGTCGACCCAGCCCTGCTCGGCCTCGGCGGTCGGCTCGATCCGCTGGGCGCCCCGCTCGGCGGCCGCGGCGACCAGCGCGCCGATGTGCGTGGCCTGCTCCTGCAGCACGTGGGTGAAGTTGACGGCCGCGGCGTTCTGCAGCGAGCCGAGGTGGAACAGGTTCGGGAAGCCGTGGCTGTAGAAGCCGTGCAGCGTGCGCGGCCCTTTCGCCCAGTGGGCGAGCAGCGGCTGGCCGCCACGGCCGTGGACCGGCAGGGTCCCGGAGACGACGCCGGAGATGCCGACCTCGAAGCCGGTCGCGAAGATCACGCAGTCGACCTCGAACTCCTGGTCGCCGACCTTGACCCCGGTCGGCGTCATCGCGGTGATCCCGCCGAGGTCGGCGGTGTCGACCAGGGTCACGTTCGGCCGGTTGAACGACTCCAGGTAGTGGTCGCTGAACGTGGGCCGCTTGCACATGTAGCGGTACCACGGCTTGAGGATCTCGGCGGTCGCCGGGTCCTCGACGGTCGCGGCGACGCGGTGCCGGATCTCGTCCATCTTGCGCGCGTCGGCCAGCTCGTCGAGGTATTCGCGCTCCTCGGCGGTCAGGTTCTCGTCGACGGTGCCGGTCAGCATCTGCCGCTGCAGTTTCGCGGTGGCCGTCCAGCCGTCGTCGATCAGGTCCTCGTCGACGTGACCGCCGGTGACCAGCGTCAGGAAGTTCTCCATCCGCTCGCGCTGCCAGCCCGGCTTCAGCGACGCGGCCCATTCCGGGTCGATCGGCCGGTTGCCGCGCACGTCGACGGTGGACGGGGTGCGTTGGAAGACGTAGAGCTGCTCGACGTCCGGCGCGATCGACGGGACGATCTGGATGGCGCTCGCGCCGGTGCCGACGACCGCGACCCGCTTGCCGGTCAGGTCGTAGTCGTGGTCCCACCGGCTGCTGTGGAACGTGTGCCCGCCGAACTCGTCGATCCCCGGGATGCCGGGCAGTTTCGGCTGGCTGAGCGTGCCGGAGGAGATGACCACGTAACGGCTGCGGTACTCGTCGCCGCGGTCGGTCTGCACCGTCCAGTCGGCGGTGTCCTCGTTCCAGGTCAGGCCGGTGACGCGGGTGTGGAACAGGGTGTCGTCGTACAGGCTGAACTGTTTCGCGATGGCGACCGCGTGCTGACGGATCTCCTCGCCCGGGGCGTACCGCCACTTCGGGACGTAGCCGACCTCCTCCAGCAGCGGCATGTAGACCGTGGCCTCGATGTCGCAGTGCACGCCGGGGTAGCGGTTCCAGTACCAGGTGCCGCCGAAGTCGCCGCCCTCGTCGACCATCCGCAGGCTCTCGACGCCGGCCTGGCGCAGCCTGGCGCCGGTGACCAGGCCGCCGAAGCCGCCGCCGATCACGGTCGCCTCGACCCGGTCACGGACCGGCTCCCGCTCGGCCCACCGGGTGTAGGGGTCCTTGGCGTACGCGCTGAGATCGCCGGCGGCCCGCCGGTACTGAGCGGTGCCCTCCGGGCGGATCCTGCGGTCGCGCTCCGCCTGGTACTTCGCGCGCAGCTCGGCGAGGAGCGCGGGCGAGTAGCGGCGCGGCTGGTAGGTCGGGGACATGGGTGGTCCTTATGGGTGGAACCGGAGGGATGGCCGGATCAGCTAAGCCGCGTCACGTTTTTAAGTCAAGTGATTGCCAAATGAATGTTGATCACTGTGGAACCTCAGGGCCGGCTCGCCGGTGCTTGATACAGCCCCTCGATCGCGTCGATCAACCCGACCGCCGTCGCCGACCACACCGCGGCCGCCGCGGCGGGATCCTCCGGAAGCCCGCGTTCCCGCTGCGCGCACAGATGCGTGATCAGCGTGTGCGCCATGTCGTCGCGCTCGTTGCGCACCGCCGGCGGTAGACCGGGCAGGCAGGCGTGCAGCGACTCGGTCACCGCGATCAGGTGCGACGCTCCGGCGAACTCCAGCGCGGCCAGCTCCCGCAGCTGCGGCTCGGTGATCAGCTGGGCGGCCAGCCGGGCATACCGGCAGGGCGAGCCGAGCGACGCCAGATGATCGGTGTACGGCTGGACGACGCAGGTCACCCAGTCCCGCAGGCGGGTGCTGCCGCGATGGCGTTCCAGCAGCTCGGCGCGGAGCTGCTCCATCGGCTCGGCGTGCCGCTGGATGATCGCCCGGACCAGGTCGGCCTTGGTCCCGAAGTGATAGTTCACCGCGGCGTTGTTGCCCTGCCCGGCGGCCTCGCTGACCTGCCGGTTGGAGACGGAGAAGACGCCGTGCTCGGCGAAGAGCCGCTCGGCTGCCACGATGATCCGCAGTCGAGTGTGCTCCACCTGCTCGTGCCGGCGGCTGCCCTGATGCGCGGTGACTCCCATGTCACGGCCAGGATAACGGTTGCCGGGACGAGACGAACGGCCGACGATGGCGGCGTGCGGTCACCGTTGCAGGGCGGGCTGCCGCCACCCGACGTGGTGGCCGGCGAGGTGGTGGAGATCGCCTGCGACGAGTCCGGCTTCTCCGGCACGAATCTGCTGCGCTCGGACGCCCCGGTGATCACGCACGCCAGTGTGGACCTGACCAGGGGCGAGGCCGCCGGGGTGATCGCCGGGCTGCACGCCGGGCGGCCGCACGAGCTCAAGTCCGGGCAGCTGCTGCGCCGGCCGGGGCTCGTACTGGACCGCTTCCTGGCCGCGCTGGCCGGCCGTGCCCACGTGCACCGGATCGACAAACAGTCCTTCCTGGTCTCCCGGATCGTGGACCTGCTGCTCGCCGAGCCGTCCTACGCCGCCGGGACCAGCCTGGCGCGTGACCCGCGGGCGGAGGCGCTCGCGGGCCATCCGGCCGGTCCGCCGTGGGACGCGTTCCTGGCAGCCTTCGCGGAGCTGGCCCGCACCAAGCGCCCCGGCCCGATCGGTCCCCGCGTCGACCGTTTCTTCCGGACCCGCGATCTTCTCGTACGAGGCACGCCCGCCGACCCGGTCCTCGACGCGCTCGACCCGGCCCACGTCCGAGCCGTGGTGACCAGGCTGGACGCCGAGGACAAGGCCATCCCGCCACCACTGGAGCCGCTGCTCCCTGCGCTGGCCGAGACGGTCCTGTTCTGGTCGCGCGGCGGGCGGCGCGTGCTGGTGGTCCACGACGAGCAGAGCGCCCTGACCGCCGGCCGCCTCACCCGGCTGCAGCGCGCGCTGGCCGGCCCGGACGGCGCCTCCCCGCTGGCAGGCCTGGTCACCGTCGACTCGCGGGACGACCCGCGCGTCCAGGTCGCCGACCTGCTCGCGGGGATGGCCCGCCGGGGCCTAGTGACCGACGCCCTGGTAGAAGCGCAACTGGTGCCGCCAGAAGCGGTACGCCAGCGCGAACGGCCTAGCCCCGGCCAGCGATGAGGGCCATGGGACGGGTCTACCGAAACGGCCGAATCCGGGTCAACCGGATTCCCGGCCCGCCATCATCAGTGGCATGAACGTGATCGACGCGGTGTGGAAACGGGCCTGCGCCCACCAGGGCGGCGGCCCCGGCGACCGGCACCTGAGCGCGCTGCTGCTGGTCCACGGCACGATGCTGAACGGGGGCGTGGCGGCGGCCGCGGTCGGTTTCGAGCCGGAGGACCTGCGGGCGGCGGACGAGGCCTGCGAGTACTTCGGGCTCAACGGACTGGCGAACCTCATCCGGGACCTCCCGGCCGCGGCCGGCTCCGAGTGGGACGAGCGGCGCCTCGACATGGCGCTGCGGGACATGGACCCGGAGGGCATCATGATCCCGGCGGCGTTCGAGGACCGTTACGACGCGACCCCGGAGGACTTCGACCCGGTCGAGCGGAAACCCGGGCTCATCGCCGCGCTGACCTCCCGCCGGTGGTCGGTCCACCAGTAGAGGAAGTCGCCGCGCGTGGCGAACAGGTGGTCGCACGACGGGTCACCGGCGAAGTGACGCTCGAGCTGCCACGTCTCGGTCGCCAGGGTCCACCAGCGCCGGTCGGCGGCGTCGCCGAGCTCGATCGGGACGCGGCCCCGGTAACCCTCGACGAACGCGGCGACCCGGCCCAGGTCCGTGCCGAACAGGATGGTGGCGGTGCGGACGACCTCCAGCCCGTACGGCCGGACGCCCAGCCGGTCCCAGTCGAGCAGGCCGACGACCTGACCGTTGCGGAACAGCAGGTTGAGCGGGTTCAGGTCGCCGTGGGTCCAGCCGCACGGGCTGACCTCCGCGGTCGGTGGCCGCTGATCCCCGATCGTGTCCAGCAGCTCCAGCCGGCGGGCGATCCCGTCACGGCCGAACCCGTCGGACCCGTCGGACAGGCGCGCGAACCGTTCCAGCTCCGCGCGGGCGTGGGCAACCGTCGCGGGCGTGTCGGGAAGCCGCCGCGGCGCGGGCGGGCACAGCTCGGCCAGGGCGAGATGCAACCGGCCGACCAGATCACCCAGCTCGGTGCAGGCGCCGGGAGCCAGCTCCGAACCGGTGGGGTGGGCGCCGAGGATCCAGTCGTTCACCGCGTACGAGAAATCGCCGATCGTGAGAATCGTGTCGCCGGTGCTGGTCAGATGGGGTGACGCCACCGGGAAGCCACGCTCGGCCAGCCGTGGCAGCAGACTCTGACCGGCGCGCACGGCCTCCGGCGGCCGGTCGGTCAGCCGCTTGACGGCGAACATGCCGCGATCGGTGGTGAACTGCCAGTTCAGGTTCATCACCCCGGTCTGCACCGGCTGACAGGAGACCACCCGCCCCAGCCGGAACTCGCCCGCGACCGCCTCCTGCACCTGCGGTGCCAGCGGCGGCACCCGGGACAGCGCCACCGCCGGCTCAGCCCTGCTCGCGGGCGTGGAAGGCGAGCACTCGATCGGTCGGGTCCGCGCCGTGCGGTGTCCGCAGACGATCGGTCAGCACGAAGTCCGGCAGGACGAACGCGTCGGCGTGCTGCATCTCGGACAGCGCAAACGTGCCGCCGCGCCGGCTCGGATCCCAGCCGCTGCGCAGCGCGAACAGGATCAGCGCCCGCACGTCGGCCGGCGTCGGGTAGGAACCGTCGGCCGCGCAGCCCCACGGGCCCACGAACAGCGACAGCAGATCCGCCTGCAACGCCTGCCCGGCCTTGCCGGTGCCCCAGACCCGCACCCGGATGCAGCGGTGCCAGTCCCGGTCACCGCGGACATGATGGATCTCGGCCCGCCAGGTGAAGACCCGGGAGCCGTGCCGCAGGTGCCGTAGCCGAGTCCGCACAGATCTCACCCCTTCATCGATCCTGCCACAGCCGGTGGTCCACCCCACCGCCGTATCGGGTGATAGTGATGATCCATGAACCGGGACTGGGTCGAGCAGCAGGCATTGCCCGGTCGGCGCGTCGTCGAGGCGCACGAGCTGACCGGCGGTTACAGCAACCACAACCTGCGGCTGACCATGGACGACGGGCACTCCTACGTGCTGCGGCGCTTCCGTGGCGCCGACCTCGGCCCGGTCGAGGCCGCGCTGGCCCGCCGCCTCGCCGGGGTCGTGCCGGTGCCCGAGGTGGTCGCGATCGGCGAGGGGGTGCTGCTGACCCGCTTCGTGCCGGGCCGGATGCTGAGCGAGGTCCTGAGCGGACCGGCCGACGTCGTGGCGCTCGGCCGGGCGGTGGGGGAGACGCTGGCCCGGATCGGCACGGTGACCTTCGAGGCGCCCGGCTTCTTCACCGGCGCGACCCTGGAACCCGACGGCACCGAGCCGGCCGCCGGCCTCGACCAGTGGGTCGCCCGCTGCCTCGCCGAGGGCAACGCGCACGGCCACCTCACCGAGGCCGAACAGCGGGCGTTGCTGGACCACGCCACCCGGATGACCCCGCTGCTGGCGTCGGTGCACGGCTCACGGCAGCTCGTGCACAGCGACTTCAACCCGAAGAACCTGCTGGTCGTACGCGATGAGGTCGTTGCTGTTCTGGATTGGGAGTTCGCCTTCAGCGGGCCGCCGCTGACCGACGTCGCCAACATGCTGCGCGACCCGCGCCCGCCCGGCTTCGCCGAGGCGTTCGTCGACGGCTTCCGGCGCGGGGGAGGCTCTCTGCCTCCGGGCTGGCGGGAGATCAGCCGGGCGATCGACCTGTACGCCCTGGCGGACTTCCTCACCCGGCCCCCGTCCCACCGATACTTCCAGCGGTCGATCGCCCGGATCCGCGACCTGCTGGCGTGACCGTGCGCAGGCCACGGCTCCCGACCGCGACGACAGTCGGGCAGCGATGAGGAGCAGGGCGCGGGAATCGACTTCCGGACATGCCTCGAACAACGGTTATGTCTGTCGATACGCTCGGGGCGTTCAGTGCGAATCCGGCGATCAGGGATGTCGATGTCAGGCAACGGGGTGGCCGTGGCGGCGGGCGCCGTTCTGCTCCTCGCCGCCTGCACCGGCCCGCAGCCCGCGCCCGAGGTGGCGACGACGGCTCCCGCGCCGGCCGGGTCGTGCGGGGTGGCGGCGTCCGTTCCGGAGGGTGCGACGCTGGTGCCCGCTGACGTGCCGGCCGCCGGTGACCGGGCGAGCGTGCGGTACACGCTGCTCACCGCCGACTCCTGCGGTGGCGGGGTGGCCGAGCAGCCCGACCGCTGCGGGACCTTTCCGTGGGCGACCGAGCGGAACCTGTACGCGCTGGGCGGGCGCGGATGGCTCTCGGTCGCGGTCGGCCCGGCCGTACGGGAGCAGATCGTCTTCTACGCGGCGCAGAGCAGTTTCGCCGATTCCTTTGCGCAGGCCGCTCAGGATTGTGGCTTCTCGACGCTGACCGTGCTCGACGGTGACCCGGTCACGCTGGAGCGCGGCCGGGACGGGCGCACCGAGATCGTCTACCTGACCGCGCGCTCGGTGATCTGGACGGCCGGCACCGATCCGGCTGTCGGGGTCGCCGATCTCGTCCGGCTCGCCGCCCTGGCCGAGGAACGGTCCGCCCTGATCAGGCCACCGTCCTGAGTTTTTGTCAGACCCTGTCGTTACGGTTCCGGCACTTCTTGCGACCGATCGAAGGCGAAGGGTGGCTGTGATGCCTGCCGACACGACGTACCTCGAACTCTCCGAAGACAGCGGGAGCGCGCACAAGTTCTACGAGGTGACCGTCGACGGCACTGACGTGACCATCCGCTATGGACGGATCGGCGATCAGGGTCAGGTCAAGAGGTCGTCGTTCACCACGCCGGAGAAGGCGCGGGCCGAGGCGTCGAAGAAGATCGGGGAGAAGGTCCGCAAGGGGTACGCGACGGCGGTGCCCGGCGGCCGGCAGAAACGTTCGGTGTCGCGCCGTCAGATCGTCAGCACCCGCTCGACGGCGACGCGCGCGCCGATCCTGTGGCGCTATGCGTCGGGCAGCCCCGCGTTCGGCATCTTCGTCGACGACGACGTGTGCATGGTCGGCAACGAGAGCGGCCTGATCACCACGCTCGGGCACGACGCGACCGTGCGGCAGCAGTTCCGGCTGCCCGACGGGGTGAAGTGCATCGTCGCCGACGACGGCTGGATCTACGCGGGCTGCGACGACGGCAACGTCTACGACCTGTCCGGCAAGGTGCCGCGCCTGGCGTACCGGATCGCGCCCGAGATCGACATCTACTGGCTGGACATTCACGACGGCGTGCTCGGCGTCTCCGACGCGAACGGCGGGATCTCGGCGATCGACCACGAGGACGAGTTCCTGTGGCAGCGGCCCGGGCGCGGCCGCTCGGCGTGGATGGTCCGGTGCGACGCGACCGCCGTGCACCACGGCCACTCCGGCGGGGTGACGAGCTACGACTGGCGCACCGGCCGGGAGAGGTGGCACACGAAGACCGGGCCGGTGCTGTTCGGCTGGCAGGAGCGTGACACGGTCTACGCGGGCACGTCCACCCGCCAGGTCGTCGAGCTGGGCAAGGACGGGCGCGAGCGCCAGGTGTACCGGTGCGACGCCGCGGTCTACTCGTGCGCCACCGCGGAGGACGGGCGGTATGTGTTCGCCGGTGACAGCGCGTCGTCGATCTACTGCTTCGACACCGACGGCACCCGGCTGTGGAAGCTGTCCACCGGGTGCGGCTCGGCCTACTCGATGCAGTATCGGGACGAGCGCCTCTACATCGTCACCACCGACGGCTCGCTGGCCTGCATCGACGCGAGCGAGGCGGCCATCCACGCGGCGGTGGGCGGCACGGTCCCGCAGGCCGTCGACGTGAAGGCGCCGCCGCGCATCCAGGCGGTCGTGCCGTCGACGACGGTCGAGGTCGTCCACGACGCGGCCGGCGGTGTGCTGGTGGAGTGCGTCGACGTGGGCGGCCGGCTGCGGATCAGGGTGCTCTCCGCCGGGTATCACCAGGACTGGCAGGTCCAGTTCCCGAAGGGCATCCGCGAGGCCGGCAGCCGCTTCGTGGTGACCGGCGTCCGCGAGGCCGCCCGAGGCGGCTTCTACCGTGCCTACGGCGACGTCCGCCGCCTCCTTTAGGAGGGGGTTCGGAGGGTGAAGGTGCTCTCGGCTTCGAAGGAGTCGCCGGAGGGCTTGTCGATGTAGAGGGCGCCGTCGCGCCGGTGCAGGAAGTAATCCGGGTAGTTGATCGAGCGGACCCGGAACGAGCCGGCCGGCTGGTCGTCCTCGGCGCAGAACGTGGCGTCCTTGCGGAACAGCTCGGAGTCGTCCTTCGCGTCGAAGCGCAGGCGGTAGTCGAAGTGCCGCAGGTACTTGCCGTCGCCGTCGCGGAAGGTGAAGCACGAGTCGTCGGCCAGTCCCTTCACCACCGTCAGCGGTTCGGCCACCACGGAGAAGGTGGCGTACTCACCCCGGACGGCGAGGTAGGACTCCTTGTCGCCGGCCGGTGAGACCAGCCACGACCCGGTGGCCAGCCCGGACGGCGCGGTCCGGCTGGGCGCCGCGGCAGGGGACGACACCCCCGGCGACACGGCCGGGGCGGCGGAGGTGGCCGCCACGGGCGACGAGGCGGACGGCGTGGCGGGGGAGCGCATGACGACGTACGCGCCGGCGGCCACGACGATCACCACCGCCGCGGCCACCAGGGTCAGGACGCCCGGGTGCAGACGGCGGCGGTCCCGGACGTCGACGCCGCCTTGGCCGTAAATGGTCATTGCTGTTCCTCCTGCTGCCTGCGCGACCGACCACTGTACGGGTCCGCCGCGAGCGGGACCCCTGGCGGAGTGTGGGCAGGACGGTGGGGCGCCCGAAGGGAGCCGAGGCCGGGAATCATCGCCCGAGGTAGGCGAGCACCGCGCTGACCCGCCGGTGACTGCCGTCGTCGGGAGGCAGGTCCAGCTTGGCGAAGATGTTGCTGACATGTTTGTGTACGGCGCGTTCGGTGACGTACAGCCGGGTCGCGATCGTGCTGTTGGTGTGTCCCTCGGCCATGAGAGCCAGCACTTCGCGCTCCCGGGGGCTCAGCTCGTCCAGCCGGCTCGACCGGTGGTCCGCGACCAGCCGGGAGATGACCAGCGGGTCGACGGCGGTGCCACCCGCGGCGACCCGCCGCATCGCGTCGAGGAAGTCGTCGACGCGCGACACCCGGTCCTTGAGCAGGTAGCCGATGCCGCCTCGACCGTCCCCGAGCAGCTCGGCGGCATACGCGCGCTCCACGTACTGGGAGAGCACCAGCACCGGCAGGTCCGGGTGGGTCCGGCGAGCGGCGCGCACGGCACGCAGGCCCTCGTCGGCGAAGGTGGGAGGCAGCCGGATGTCGACCAGGGCGATGTCCGGCCGGTGGTGGTCCACCGCGGCGAGGAACTCGTCCACCCGATCGACGGCGGCCACCACCTCGAAGCCGGCGGTGGCCAGCAGGAGCCCCAGCCCCTCCTGCAACAGCACGTTGTCCTCGGCGATCACGACACGCACGGCAGCTCCACCCGTACCGTCGTCGGTCCTCCGGCTGGGCTCCGCAAGGTCATCCTCCCGTCGAGGGCGGCGGCCCGGTCCGTCATCCCGGCCAGGCCCGTACCGGCTGACGGGTCGGCCCCGCCGCAGCCGTTGTCGCTGACCTCCACCACCAGGCGGTCGCCGCCCTGATCGAGGCTCAGCGTGATCTCGGTGGCGCCGCTGTGCTTGACGACGTTGGTCAGCGCCTCCGCCACCACGAAGTACGCGGCGCTCTCCACCGCGGCAGGTGGCCTTGCCAGCGCGCCGATCGACGCTCGGACCGGCACGGGTGACTCGGCGGCGAGGGTCCGCACCGCTTCGGCAAGTCCCCGGTCGGCCAGGATCGGTGGATAGATGGTGCGGACCACCTCGCGGAGCGTGGTCAGGGCGTGCTCGACGCCCGCGTGGGCCCCCTCGACGAGGTTGTCGGCGGCGTCCGGGTCGGCGCGACGCTGCCGCTGCGCGAGGCCCAGTTTGATCGCCACAGCGACCAGGTGAGCCTGGATGCCGTCGTGCAGATCCCGCTCGATGCGGCGCAGCTCCAGCGCGTGGGCATCGAGGGCGGCCGCACGTGTGCTCGACAGCTGCTCGACCCGCGCGGTGAGGCGGTCGCGGGCCGACGGGGCCAGCAGCGCCCGGCACACCCGGGCCTGCGCCGATGCCACCACCGGTCCGGCCACGATCAGCAGTGCCGCCGAGCCTGCGGCGACGGGAAGGGGCACGGCCGACGCCCGGCTCCAGCTGTCGATCGGGACGAAGAAGTCGATCGGCGCACCGCTCGGCGCCCACCACAGCATCGTGACGAAGGGCGCAAGAACCGCGCACACCCACAGAGCCAGCCAGCACACGGCCAGCGGGGCGGCGGTCACGGCGTGCAGCACCAGCCACGCCAGGTCCCGCCACGCCGCGGGGTCACGGGTCAGCGTACGCAACTGTGCGAACGACGACCCGGACGACTCGAGGTCATGCCGCGGCACCACCTCTCCCAGCAGCAGCCCCGCCCGGCGCCGTTCCCCGGCGGCCAGCGACCGGCCGCCCCGTACGGCGCGCGCCAGCAGCGGCACCCCGATCAGCACGGGACACAGGGCAGCGGCCACCACCAGGAGCAGCAGCGCGCCGACCGCGGTGACACCGGTGACACCACCACGCAGCAGGTACGCCGTTGCCTGCCCCGCACGCCGGATGGTCCCCGTACCGGAAGTCGTCATCTCCGGTCTCCAGGCATCACCACAGCGTCGCACGCCGGCCCGCGGTCCGACAGTGGAGATCCTCGCCATGACACCGAGTTCAGCGCATGACGGGTCCAGCCACAGTGGTGCCGGTGCGTCTCCTGGAGGTGTAGCTGGCACCACCCCGCTTACGGCTGCCAGCGACACCGCGCCGTCACCGGTCCTGCTCCTACCGTGATCTCGCAACGCCGCTGGAGCTGCGCACGGGCCGCACACGTGCGACCCGGCACCTGACGAAACGGGGGACGGATGACCACCATGATGGACGCCCGCGCGGCGAGCTCCGCGGAGCGCTCGCGAAGGCGGGGTGTGACGGCCTTCCTGCTGATCGCGTTCGGCGCCGCCTGGGGCTGGGAGGTGACGGCGCACGCCGTGCTCGGCTGGTCGCTGGTGAACCCGCTGGTGCAGCTGCCGGCCGGGTTCGCGCCGGCAGTCGCCGCGCTGGTGGTCCGGCGCTGGGTCACCCGTGAGGGTTTCGCGGACGCCGGCTCACGTCTGCGGCTACGCGCCGCCTGGCGGTACTACCTGGTGGCCTGGCTCGGCCCACTGGCCGTCGTCGCCGCGGTGATCGCCCTAGCCGCGGCGACCCGGCGGTGGAATCCGGCGGTTCGCCCGGTGGCGGACCTGATTCCCGGCGTGCCCGTCTGGACGGTGCCGTTGCTGCTCTGCCTGATCGCCCTGCCCGCCACCGTGCTCTTCTGGGGCGAGGAGTTCGGCTGGACCGGCTATCTGCTGCTCCGCGTCTGCCCGGGTCGTCCGCGCCGCGCCGCGCTGGTCGCCGGGCTGATCGCCGCGGTGTGGCACTTCCCCCTCGCACTGCTGGGCTACGCCGAGTTCGGACATCTCACTGTCGGCCTGATCGGCTGGACGGCGTGGATCGTGTGCCAGGAGATCATTCTGGCCTGGCTGCGGGCCCGTAGCCGCAGCATCTGGCCGGCCAGCCTGGCACACGCCGGCAACAACCTGGTACTCGTGCCGCTGACCACCGCGATGCTCCTCGGCCCAGGGGGTTTCGGCGAGGACGGCATTCAGTTGCTCGTGGTGCTGGTGCTTGCCGCGGCGGCAGCCGTTCCGTTCCTGCGAGCCGGCAAGGAGGATTGAAGCTCGGCAGCTGTCCCGGCCCGGCAGGCGGTCAGAGCCGGACGGCCGCAGCACAGCGGTACGGTCGCAGGATGAACTCGGTTGTGCGTGGCCTCCTGACCGGTCTCGCCGGGCTCGTCCTGGTCGGCTGCACCTCCACCTCGGCGGCCCCGGCGACCCCGGTGACGCCCCCGGCGGCCGGGCCGCTGACGACGATGACGGTCCGGGGAACCAGCCACCGGATCCAAGCCCCGGCCGGCTGGTCGGTGTCACTCTGGGCGAGTCTGCCCGGGGCGCGGTTGCTCGCCTGGAGCCCGGATGGGAAGCTGCTGGTCTCGCGTCCCAAGGTGGGCGACGTCGTCGCGCTCACCCCGGGCGGCGGCGACTCGGCGCCGCGGCAGAGCACCGTGGTGCAGGGGCTGAACCAGCCGCACGGCCTGGCCTTCCAGGGGGACACGCTCTATGTGGCCGAGAGCGATCAGGTCGACTCCTTCTCCTACTCCGCCGGGGCGGTCACCGGCAGGCGGGTGGTGATCGGCGGTCTGCCCGACGCGAAGAGTCCCGAGCTAGGCGGCGCCTACGCGCACGCGCTGAAGAGTGTGGCGATCGGGCGCGACGGCACGATCTACGTCTCGGTCGGCTCCACCGGGAACGTCTCGGCGCAGGATCGGGAGGCGAGCCCGGAGCGCGCCACGATCCTCGAGGCCCCGCCCGGCGGCGGCACCCCGACCGTGTTCGCGCGGGGCGTGCGCAACGGCACGGGTCTGGCGATCGCCCCGGACGGCGCGGTCTGGACGGCGGTCAACAACCGGGACAACATCGCCGACCCCGCGGACGGCAAGGTCAAGCAGCAGTACGTGAACGATCACCCGCTGGAGCCCCTGGCGAAGGTGACGCGAGGGCGGGACCTCGGATGGCCGTACTGCAATCCGGATCTTGATCGTGGCTGGGATCGTGATCATCAGCTGAACCGTGCCGGTGACAAGCTGGACTGCTCGAAGCTTCCGCAGATCGAGCAGGGGATGGGCGCGCACTCGGCGCCGCTGGGCCTGAGTTTCGCGACGCTGCCGGCGCCGTTCGGGCCGGGGGCGCTGGTCGGCGTGCACGGCTCGTGGAACCGGACGCCGCCCCGCGCGCCGGAGGTGTCGTTCTTCGCCTACGACAACGGCGGTCTCGGCCCGCAACGCACGCTGCTGGGCGGCTTCCAGGATGCCGGTGGCAACCGGTGGGGCCGCCCGGTGATGGCAGCACAAGGCCCCGACCGGGCCATCTACGTGAGTGATGACCTGGCCGGGGCGATCTATCGGGTGAGTCAGGACATCGCCACGTCGTCGAAGTAGACGGCGCCGGAGTTGTCGGCGGACTTCAGGTGCAGCTGCACGCCGGCGGCGCCGGCCGGGGCGACCGTGTCGACGACCAGCTTCGTCCAGGTGGTGTTGCCGACCGGCAGCCGGTTCGAGGTGGTCTCGCTGATCCACTTGCCGTTCTCGTCGAACCAGCTCAGCGAGATCTCGGTGACGCCGGTCGCGTTGAAGCCGCGGGCGAACGCCTCGGCACGCCACTTGTAGTTGGGCTGCACCGGGGTGATCGGCGCGGTCCGCATCGACGGCAGCCCGGAGCTGGTCCGGGTCGTGCCGGCGAACTTCAGCGAGTAGGTGCCGGTGCGCGCCGTGCCGGTGACGACCGTGCCGACGCCCGCCGCGGGCTGGTTCGCCTTCCAGGTCAGCTCGTTCGCCGGCGCCTCGAAGCCCAGGTTCAGGTAGGCGTTCGGCATGGCGCCGGTGGTCCAGGCGGTCCGCACGACCGACGCGGCGAGCTTGGCGGTGCCGTCCGCGCGGAACAGGCCGAACGTGTACTGCGCGGGGATCGTCGAGACGATCGACTGCGACGGGATCGCGCCGGCCGAGAAGTCGTTCAGCGTCCACGGCGCCACCGAGCCGACGCCGGCCTCGGCCGCCGCGCGGAACACCCGGGCCAGGTAGACGGCCTGCTCACCCTCGCTGGTCGCGCTGCTGCTCACGCCGGTCTCGCCGATCACGATCGGGGTGGGGGAGACGGCCGCCTGCGCCTTGCGGATCTCGGCGAGCGAGCGCTCCGAGTTGCCGTAGAAGTGGAAGTCGTAGTAGTCGAGCGGGGTGCTCACCAGCGCCGCCTTGATCTTCGCCATGCCGGCCGCGCCGGTCCCGCCGTCGACCGAGAGCGTCAGGGGCATGGCGGGGGCGATCGCCCGTACCGCGGGGATGATCTGCTTGACCCAGGTGACGGCTGCCGTGTCGTCCGGCTGGAACTCGTTCTTCACCTCGACGGCGATCACCCGCGGGTCGTCCTGGTAGGGGCCGAGGATGGCCTGCACCCAGGACACGCTGCGCGCGACCTCGCTGTAACCGGACCACCAGTCGAAGAGGGTGAACTTGACGGTCATGCCGTAGGAGTCCGCGATGCTGACGAACTTGCGCAGCTTCTCGGTGTACTCGACCTTCGGGGTCGGGTAGCCGAACGCGTCCGGGAAGACGATTACCCGCACGTTGGTGGCGCCCAGGCTCGCGGCCTCGGCCAGGTCCGCGTCGATCGCGACCGGGTCGAAGTTCGTCCACATGGCCGACCAGCCGGCGTTCGACGGGTAGTAGTTGATGGTCTTGGCGACCTTGACCGCGGCCAGGCGGTCGGCCAGGGTCGGCGTGACGGAGGCGGCGGCGGCCAGGTCCGGAGTGTCGGCGGTGTCGGCCTGCGCCGGCGACGCGGTGACCACGGTTCCCATCAGGAGCGAGGACGCCAGCAGCGAAGTCGCCAGGAAGGTGGCACGGAGTCGGTTGCGCATCGGGTGGGCCTCTCGCCAAGGTTGCTTTTCGGGGGCGCCCGTTTCGATCGGCGGGTATCACCCGGGTTGCAGGCCTTGAGTGAGGGCAAACACGTTGCAGATGGGGAGCGTGGGTCCGGTCCGGGACCCCCTCACGGTACGACGGTGACCGGCCACTTCCCACATCGGACGAGCCTGCCGGCGAGCGACCCGGCGATCCGGTGCAGCACCCCGGCGGAGCGCCCGACGATCACCGCGTCGGCCCGCGCCTCGCAGGCCGCGGCGGCCAGCTCCGTGAACGGCTCGCCGGTGCGCACCACGAGCTCCGCCGCGACGCCGAGCTGCGGAAGGTACTGACCGAACGTCTCCCGCAGCTCTTTCTCCACCGCGTCCTGCGCCTCGATCGCGGTGGCCGTCGCGCACCCGCCCGCGTCGCCGAGCGGCAGCAGCGCCGGGGGATGCGCCCGCACGTAGACGGCGATCAACCGGCAGTGCTGCCGGCGTGCCATGCCCACCGCGTACGCCGCCGCGCGCATCGACGGCGTCGACCCGTCGATGCCCACCAGGATCGATCCCGGTCCGTCCCCGCCCATAGTCGGCCACCCATTAAGTGAACGTGCAGCGTTCAGTTAAACCGACTGTATCCCGACGGAAACCGTTCAGCAATGAGCGGTCCCGTTGTCCTGCGCGTCACGCTCGGGGCTCCGCCGTTCGTCACCGGATCAACGGCGGCCTAGCCTGGGGGTGAACCGAACGCCAGGAGGAACCATGGAGTCACGCACCGATCTCATCGAGGACTTGATGAGCCGGTTCCCGCACGTCCCCCGGGAAGCGGTGATCAAGGAAGACCTGCTGCGTGGCGGTCTGGCGTTCGACGACTCGGCGCTGACCGACAACGAGAAGGGCGACGTCAAGCCCAAGTCGTACTTCATCTTCTCCTTCGACCACCGCACCCTGCCGGAGCTGGGCGAGGCCGCGCTGCGCCGCCCGCCGGAGGAGATCGTGCTCACCGGTGGCCCCTACGACCTGCGTCGCACGGTGGTGTCGGTGCGGACGAACCCCTCCTCGCCGTACCGGGTGAAGCCGGACGCCGACGGCCGCCTCAAGCTGTTCCTGGACGAGCGGGCGATCGCCGAGGTCGGCCTGCCGCCGATGCCCGACTACTACCGGCACACGCTCGCCAACGGCAAGCAGGTGATGGAGGTCGCACCGACCATCCAGTGGGGCTACCTCGTCTACCTCACGGTGTTCCGCGTCTGTCAGTACTTCGGCGCCAAGGAGGAATGCCAGTACTGCGACATCAACCACAACTGGCGCCAGCACAAGGCGGCCGGCCGTCCCTACACCGGGGTCAAGCCGATCGACGAGGTCCTCGAAGCCCTCGCGATCATCGACAAGCACGACACGCTGAAGACGTCGACGGCGTACACGCTGACCGGCGGCAGCATCACCTCGCAGGTCGGCGGCAAGGCCGAGGCCGACTTCTACGGGCAGTACGCCCAGGCGATCGAGGAGGCGTTCCCCGGCCGCTGGATCGGCAAGGTCGTCGCGCAGGCCCTGCCGAAAGCCGACGTCCAGCGCTTCAAGGACTACGGCATCCAGATCTACCACCCGAACTACGAGGTGTGGGACAAGCGGCTGTTCGAGCTGCACTGCCCCGGCAAGGAACGGTACGTCGGCCGCGAGGAGTGGCACCGCCGCATCCTCGACTCCGCGGAGATCTTCGGCCCGCGCAACGTCATCCCGAACTTCGTCGCCGGCATCGAGATGGCCGAGCCGTTCGGCTTCCGGACGGTCGACGAGGCGATCGAGTCTACGACCGAGGGCCTGCAGTACTTCATGTCACGCGGCATCACCCCGCGCTTCACCACGTGGTGCCCGGAACCGACCACGCCGCTCGGCAAGACCAACCCGGACGGCGCGCCCCTGGAATACCACATCCGGCTCCTCGAGGCGTACCGCGCGACGATGGAGGCCAACGGCCTGACCAGCCCACCCGGTTACGGCCCGGCCGGCGCCGGCCGCGCCGTCTTCTCGGTCAGCTCCTTCATGGACAGCCTCCCCGCCGAGGACTAGATCGCTTCCCGGGCAGGCTCCCCGCCGGGGATCCTTTCTGGGCAGGCTCCCCGCGGGGGATCAGACCACATCGTGGAGAGCCTGCCCGCCGAGGATCCGATCGCTTCGTGAAGAGCTTGCCGCCGAGGATCAGATCAAGGTCAAGTTCTTCATTGCCTGCGTCCGCCGGGGTACAGACCGTCGCTCCCGCGGGGACCCTTGCGGGCTTCGCAGGGCCGTGGCCGGCCCAGAACGCGAAACCCTCCAGGGCGACGTCCGTGGGTGGCTGGGCTCACCCCGGCCTCGCGGCTGCCCACCCGTGGGCGAGCGCTCCCGGAGGGACCCACGCGAGGCCCGCTTCGGGTCACGGCCGCCGCGCGCCGCCAGCTTCCGGCTGGTTCTCATGGGCGTTATTCGTGCCTCATAACGCCCATGAGAACCAGCCGGAACCGCAAGTCGCGCCGCAAGCCGGTGCGGGCAGCCGGTCGCGTCGAGTCGCGCGGCGGGCGCATCGCGCGGGTTGTGGCGTCGAGTCGCGCGGCGGGCACTTCGCGTCGCCGCGTCGCGACCGAGGCTCGGGTCCTGGTCGTAGCGCGAGTCGCGGTGTCCGGCTGGTGCTCACGGTTGTTATGAGGCACGAATACAACCGTGAGCACCAGCCCGGAGCGTGAGTCGCGCTACGAGCCGGTGCGGGCTGGTGGTCGCGTCGAGTGGGCTGGCGGGCGTGTTGCGCTGCCGGGCGCGTCGCGTCGAGTCGTGCGGCGGGGGCGTCGCGTTGCTGGGCGTGTTGCGCTGGTGGGCGCGTCGCGTCGAGTGGGGTGGCGGAGCGGGACGGTCGGGGTGGGGCTGAGGGGGTGGGGGTTGAGGGCGGGCATGATGGCGGGCGTGACTGATGAACTGATCTGGGACGAGGCGCGGCGGTGGCGTGAGCATCTGGACGCCAGCAACGGCACCGGCCCGAACGAGCTGACCCTGCGCATCCTCAAGATCACCGAGGAGGCGGGCGAGGCGGCTCAGGCCTGGATCGGCGTTCAGGGCCAGAACCCGCGCAAGGGCGTCACGCACACCGTTGACGACGTCGTGGGCGAGCTCGCGGATGTCGTCTTCACCAGTCTGGTGGCGATCGCCAGCCTCGGCGCCGACCCTCGGCAGGCCGTGACCGCGGTGGTGGAGAAGGCCGCGGGTTACCTGAGGTGAGCACGCTGGAGACCTTCGACGGCGAGTTGGAGCGCGACGAGGACTACACCGGGGTCCACCTGGACGGCGGGGAGTTCGACGACGTCCAGGCCGGCAACACCCGGTTCGACGAGTGCGCGTTCACCGGTGCCACGTTCACCGGCGGCGACCTGGGTGGCGCCCGTTTCGCCGACGTGCGGATGAGTCGTACCCGCTGGATCGGCACTTCCTGGCAGGACGCGGAGCTGCTCGACGTCACGATCGCCGACAGTGTCCTGGCCGGGGTGCAGGCGCACGGTGGTGCCTGGCGCCGGGTCGTCCTGCGGGGCTGCAAGCTCGACAGTCTCAACCTGCGCGGCACGCGCCTGCAGGACGTCGAGTTCCGGGACTGCGACCTGACCGAGGTCGATTTCGGCTCGACCACCCTGACCGGTGTCACCTTCCCGGGTTCCACGATCTCCCGGGCCCGGTTCACCAGGGCGGCCGTCAAGAAGCTGGACTTCCGCAAGGCCCGTTCCCTGGACGTCGCCGAGGGCTGGGACTTCCTGCGCGGCGCCGTCATCGACCACGACCAGCTGCTGGAGTCCGCCCAGGCGCTGGCCCAGACCCTGGGCATCCAGGTCAGGGACCGCTGAGCAGCAACGGCGGCCGGCGCTCCTGGAGATCCCCGGTCTGTGACTCCCAGGCCTTGGCGAACTCCAGGAGACCCCGGTCGTCGTGGTTACGCCCGATGATCTGCAGGCCGATGGGCAGACCGCCGGCGCTGAACCCGGCAGGGACGGCCAGCACCGGCGCGTTGATGAGCGTCCCGATCGTGGTGACCTCCATCCACCGGTGGTAACTGGACATCGTCCGGCCGCCGATCGTGTGCGGCCAGTGCTGCGTCGCGTCGAACGGCAGCACCTGGGCGGTCGGCAGGACGACGTAGTCGTACGTCTCGAAGAGCACCCGGAAACCCTCGTAGAGCCGGCTGCGCGACTCCGAGTTCTCGGCGACGTCGATCGCGGACAGGCGGGTCAGCCCCTCGTACTCGAAGATAGCCTCGGGTTTGAGCAGCGGCCGCAGCGCGGGGTCGTCGTGCACGGACGCGACCGCCAGGCCGGCGAGCCAGTGCCGGTAGGTCAGCCACGTCGGCCACAGCGCGTCGTTGCCGAGCCCGGGCAGCTCGTCGAGGGTGTCGACGGTGATGCCGAGCCCCGCGAGGCGGTCCAGCGCGGCCCGCGTAACGGTCAGGACCTCGGGTTCCATCGGGAGGTAGCCGCCGAGGTCACCGAGCCAGGCGACCCGCCGGCCGAGCTCGCCGCGAGTGTCGTCGTCGGGTAGGGCGAGCGGTGATCGGGCGTCGTAGCCGCTCATGGTGCGGAACAGCAGCTCGAGATCGGTGGCGGTACGCGCGATCGGGCCCTCGACGCCGCCCTGCGCGATGAACTGATCCCCGCCGGCCGAGGGCACCCGGCCGAACGAGGGGCGCAGGCCGTAGACGTTGTTCCAGCCGGGCGGGTTGCGCAACGACCCCATGAAGTCGCTGCCGTCCGCGACCGGGAGCATGCGCAACGCGACGGCCACTGCCGCTCCGCCGCTGCTCCCACCGGCGGTTCTCGTCTGGTCGTACGCGTTCAGGGTCGTACCGTAGATGTCGTTGTAGGTTTGGGAGCCGAGCCCCAGTTGCGGGACGTTCGTCTTGCCGATGAAGATCGCCCCGGCCGCCCGGATCCGTTCGACGAAGAGCGAGTCGGCCGCCGCCCGGATCGGCGGCACCAGGCCGTAACTGCTGGTCAGCCCGCTGACGTCGGCCAGGTCCTTCACCGCGTGCGGAAAGCCGTGCATCCAGCCCTGCGGAACGCCGCGATCCTTCTCGGCAGCCTCGGCGAGCAGCTCGGCGCGGGGCCGGAGTCCGACGATCGCATTGACAGCCGGGTTGATCTTGTCGATGTGGTCGAGGTACGCGGTCATCACCTCGACGCAGCTCACCACCCGGTCCCGGATCGCCGCGGACAGTTCTGCCGCCGTCCAGTGCACGATCTCGTCCACAGCTGTGTCCTTTCCCGAGCGTCCGACGGCGACCATTCTCTATGCGAGGACGACGACGGGGGAGGGCGCCGGGGCGTACGCGGTGAAGTGCTCTTCCGGGGTCCGCTGCCGGAACTGTTGCGGGCTGACCCCGCGCTCCCGTTTGAACGCCGCGCTCAACGCGAAGGCGCTGCCGTAACCCACCTGCCGCGCCACCGCCTCGAGGGTCGCGTCGGGGGAACGCAGCAGGTCGGCGGCGAGGATGAGCCGCCAGCCGGTCAGGTACGCCATGGGCGGCTCGCCGACCAGCTCGGTGAACCGCCGGGCGAGCAGCGACCGGGACACCCCAGCCCGCGCGGCGAGGGTGGCGACCGTCCACGGCGAGGCCGGCGCGGAGTGCAGCAGCCGCAGCGCCGGCCCGACGATCGGGTCCCGCCCGGCCCGGTGCCACCCGGGGACGCCGGTGTCCGGTCCGGCCAGCCACGCCCGCAGCACCGAGACGAGCAGCAGGTCGAGCAGCCGGTCCAGCACCAGCGCCTGCCCCGGATCGTTTCCGGACATCTCCGCGGCGAGCAGCCGGACCAGGGTCCGGTCGGTGGCGGCGGCCGGCTGCACCAGCACGGTTGGGAGCGCGCCGAGCAGGCGGCGGCTGACCTCGCTCTCCACCTGGTACGTCCCCGTGATCATCTCGGTGCCGGCGCCGGCGGGGTCACCCCAACTGCGCACGCCCAGGTGTTCCTTGGGGACGCCGTCCACAGTGGTGCAGACCTGCCCGGGCCCGATGATCGTCTGCCAGGGCGTCGAGGGGTCGTCGGCGACCGTGTACGGCTCCGGGCCGCGGATCACCGCCACATCTCCGGGTTCGAGCCCGACGGGCGTGTCGTGGATGATCTGCGCCGCGCCCCGCACGAGGGTGACCAGGGTCAACGGCGCCCGGTCCTGGATCCGCAGCGCGAACGGCGGCTCCAGCACCGTGCGCAGCAGGAAGGCGCCTCGTGCGCGCGGCCCGTCGAGCAGCCCGGTCAGCGTGTCCACCCCGCAACGATGACACGGCCCAGGCAGATCAGCGCGAGCGTGCTCAGCACCGTGCGAGCGTTGTTGACCGGCACCCACGCGCCCTCGAAGTCCTGCCGGGCACGTGCCGCGTCGGCCAGGGACGCCGACGCCAGCTGGTCGTTCAGCGGCACCGCGATCCCCATGGTGAGGAGCAGCACCACCAGGTAGAGCGCGGCGGCGGCGATCGTCCACCACATCGCCGCGCGGTCGCCGGCCCGCCCGGACAGCACCGCGGCGACCACCGGGAACACCAGCGCCCCGAAGAAGACCAGGAAGAACAGGCCGTTCTGGATGGACGCGTTGAGATGCTGCATCGCGGTGATGAACGTCCGGTCGTCGGCGGTGCGCAGGCCCGGCATCACCGAGGTGGAGAAGGCGAAGAAGACCCCGGCCATCAGTCCCGTGCAGAGCAGCGCGGCCAGGAGGAACAATCGCTGTGTCATGCCCCGATTCCACCGCCCGGCGGCGGGACGGACCATGGCCGCGCATCCCCGATGCATACGCGAGCGTCCACGGCCCGGTCAGCGCGCCGCGACCTCCTGATCGTGGTGACGGCGGCTCGCCAGGACGTCGGTGGTGGCGGCGATCAGGGCGGCCACCACGAAGGCGATCGTCACGGTCAGCGACGTCCGGAAGGCCAGGCCCCAGTCCCCGCCGTGGTGGGCGAGCCGGTTGAAGAAGACCGCGCCCACCCCCGCGATCCCGATGGCGGTGCCGATGCGCTGCCCGGTCTGCAGCACCGCGGCGGCGCTGCCGGCCCGGCGGACCGGCACCTCGCTGAGCGTCAGCGTCTGGTTGGGACTGATCACCAGCCCGCTGCCCAGGCCCGCGACCAGCAGGGGGACGACCGTGGCCCAGCCGGCGGCACTGCCCGTGACGACGTTGAGGACGACGACGGCGCCGGTCAGGCCGAGCGCGACGATCACCAGCCCGGCGACCACGAGCGTACGGCCGAGGTGGTCGACCTTGCGTCCGCCGATCGCCGCGGTGACCGCGGAGCCGAGCGCGAACGGCGTGATCGCCAGTCCCGCCTGCAACGCGGTGTAGTGCAGCCCGTTCTGCAGGAAGAGCGTGTACGTGAAGAAGATCGACGTGAACCCGCCGAAGTACAGCACGCCGACGAGGGCGCCGAGCGCGTAGGACCGTACCCGGAAAAGTCCCAGATCGATGACCGACGTGGAGTGCCGCCCGAAGCGCCGCTCCCAGATCCAGAACCCGGCGAGCACCGCGGCCGCCGCGACGACGAGCAGCCACTTGCCGTTGCCCTGCCACTCGCGTTCCTGCACGAGCGGCAGGAGCAGCAGGAAGACGCCCACGCCGAGCAGCACCACGCCGACCGGGTCGAGACTCTCGTGCTCACGGTCCTCGCGGGGCCGCGTCGGGATCCACCGGTGGCCGAGAACGATCGCCGCGAGCCCGATCGGCACGTTGATGTAGAAGATCCACCGCCAGCCCTGTTCGGCGCCGAACACCTGGATGAGCAGCCCGCCGAGCAGCGGCCCGACCGCCGTGGAGATCCCGATCGTGGCGCCGAGCAGCCCGAACGGCTTCCCGCGCTCGTGCGGCTCGAACAGCTGCTGGATCAGGCCGGAGACCTGCGGGTTCACCACGCCGGCCGCGGCGCCCTGGACGAGCCGGGCGATGATCAGCCACAGTGCGCTGGTGGCGAGCCCGGCGGCCGCGCTGGCCAGCGTGAACACGGCCAGGCCGACCATGAAGGCGGTGCGTCGGCCGCGGGCGTCGCCGTACCGGCCGGCGGGCACCAGCAGCAGGCCGAACGTGAGGGCGTAACCGGACAGCACCCACTGCAGCTCACCCGAGCCCAGTTGCAGATCGGCGCGGATCGAGGGCAGCGCCACGTTCACGATGCTGACGTCGAGCAGGGTCATGAAGCCGGCGACCAGGGCGACACTCATCGCCCGCCAGCGGTTGTGCGATGTCACCACCGGCCAGTTCCCGCCGCTCGATCACGCAAACGGATATCTGGCTTGCTCGATGTCACTAGGGTGGCGCGCATGGTTTCCAACGCGCGGCGGCGCGTCGTCACGACCCTGGTCGCCCTGGTGATCGGGTGGCTCGGCTGGCTTGTCGTCAGCACCAACACCCACACGCAGGACGAGTTGGCCCGTGAGTCGCGGCAGCTCATCCAGGAGTATTCGCCGGACTGCGACGGCAAGACGATGCGGCCCGGTGACAACTGCATAGCCTGGGGCCGCGGCTCCGACGCCGTGCGCGGCACCTACGAGGAGCGGATGCAGCGGTTCTCCGACGCGAACCAGCCCGAAGATCTCGCCCGCGGCGACAGGCGCTGGCGGTGGGCCGGTTACGTGCTGTTCGGCATCGCCGCGCTGCTGCTGCTCGCGGTGATCCGCCGGCTGTACGTGGTGCTGCGCGCCCCGGCTGCCCGGCGCGCGCTGGCCGCCAACCACAGTTGGGTGTACGTGCGGTCCGACCCGATGGGGGCCTCGAACGCGCGCCTGCCGGCCTACGTGCAGGCCGAGCCGGCCGCCCGGGACATCGTCACGGGGCACCGCAACGCCGTGTCCTTCCAGCTGTTCTCCTATCTGCGGGCCGGGCGCGAGGAGCAGCAGGCGTGCTTGGTCACGATGCCCGTCGCGGTGCCGCGGATGGTGGTGATCCCCGGCGCGGAGGTTCCGTTCAGCGCCGACACTGGCCCGGAGGCCCGCGCGCTGCTCGCCGGCCGGTTGGGGATCAAGCCGAAGGACTACTCGGTGCCGGGCTTCGCGGCCGACGGCAACCGGCTCGTCCGGGCCCGGGCGCCGCAGGCGTCACCGGCGCGGCTCGAGAAGTTCGTCGACGAGACGGTGGAGCTCAGCCGGCGCCTGGTGACCGCGCTGGCCACCGAGCAGGTGGCGGCCGAGCAGACTCGGATCGACGACTCGCGGCGCGTGCCGGCATACACCTCGCCGCCGGCGCCCGCGCCGTCGCCGCTCGGCGTGACCGAGCCGCGGGCGCCGATCACCGCCCGGGTCGTCTGCACGGTGATCGGCGCCGCGATCTCGTGGGGCGGCATCAGCCTGTTCCCCGCCGGTCACCCGGTCTGGGGCACGATCGTCTCGCTGATCGGCGCGCTGTTCCTGCTCGGCGGGCTGGCGTGGATCCTCTCCACCGTCCGGGTGCGCCGCGGTCGTCCCCGGTTCGCCGCCGCGCGGTCCGCGACGTTCCATCGCCGGGACGCCGACCTGATCACCCGGCTCGGCCTGCCGATCCTCGACGCCGGCTCGGCGGCCGCCGCGTACCTGGTGTCGGGTCAGCACAACAGCCGGGACTTCCACGTCTTCGAGTACGCGGACAAGGGCGGCGCACCGGGCACCGCGTTCGCCGTCCGGCACCCGACCGCGGGGCTGCCGCTGCTCTCGCTGCGCGCACTCGGCGACCGTCGCAAGGACAGCTCGGAGCAGGGCCGGCTGCTGCTCACCGATCAGGTGATCACCCGGCTGGACGAGGTGAAGGCCGGCACGTTCTTCGCCGCCGGCGACTGGATCGTCGGCAAGAATGACAACGTCGTCGCGCTCACCACGGAGAACACTTTGTCCAGATTGGATTCGCTGGCCCGGGCCGCGGAGATTCTCGCCGAGGCTCGCCGTCAGGCCGGTGGATAAAGCGGGGATGCATACCCTCGAATTCAACTTCCATCCCATTCTGTACGACCGTAAAACTGCCAAGAATACGTCGGATTGAACTCTCCCGGGGTGGGCATTCGAGTTGTCGAATGACCCGCTTACAGGGAGGCAACGTGAGTGACCTAACCACCGGCGCCCACTCTTCGAAGGCGAAGCAGGTCGCCACGGAAGGTACGCAGGCGGCCGGCCAGGCAGCGTACGAAGTGAAGGACACCGCCAAGGAGCAGGCGCAGCGCGTCACCGCCGAGGTCGGCGCCCAGGCCCGCAACGTGGCGGGCGAGGTGCGTGACAAGCTGGGCGAGCAGGCCCGCTCGCAGAGTGACCGGCTGGTCAGCGGCATCCGGGAGACCGCCGACCACCTCGACGAGATGCGCGGCGACCGGTCCGGCACCCCCGCCGCGGCCGTGGTGTCGCGGGTCGCCGACGGCGGCCGGCAGCTCGCCGACTACCTGGACCGCAACGGCCCCGAGGGCGTGCTCGCCGAGGTGCAGGACTTCGCGCGGCGTCGTCCGGGCGCGTTCCTGGCGACCGCGCTGGCGGCCGGCTTCGTCGTGGGCCGGCTCGGCAAGGGCATCGCCAAGGCCGACTCGGGCACCGACAGCAAGCCGGTCGGTGACTCCTACTCGACGGCGGCGCCCACCCCGGCGCCCCTGAGCACCCCCGTGGTGCCGGCGACGACCACGACCACCGGCACCGACTACGCCGCCACGACCGGCGCGGGCGCCGACTACGTGGGCACCACCGCCACCGGCGAGACCTACCCGGGCACCACCTCGAGCGCCGACTACGTCGGCACCGGCACCGGCACGCCGCTGCTGGTCGAGGAGGAGTACCCGATCGGGACGCGGGAGCCGCGGCCGTGACCACCCCCTACCCGCAGGACCACTCCGAACAGGTCGAGCAGACCTCGATCGGCGAGCTGATCGGCAACATCAGCGACGACCTGTCGCAGCTGTTCCGCCAGGAGGTCGAGCTGGCCAAGGCGGAGATCAAGCAGGAGGCCGCGAAGGCCGGCAAGGCCGCCGGGATGCTCGGCGGCGCCGGTTTCGCCGGCTACCTGGCCGTGGTGCTGCTCAGCTTCGCCGCGGTGTTCGGCCTGGACGCGGTCATGCCGGCCGGCTGGGCCGCCCTGATCGTGGCCGCGATCTGGGGAATCATCGGCGCCGTCCTCTACGCGAACGGCAAGAAGAGGCTCAAGACCGTGGACCCGATGCCGCGGCGCACCGTCGACACGATCAAGGAGGACGCGCAATGGCTGAAGAACCCGACCGGCTGAGGAACGACATCGAGCGGACCCGCGCGTCGCTGACCCGCGACGTCGACCTGCTCGCCGAGAAGACCAGCCCGAGCAGAGTCGCGAAGCGGCGGTGGACCGCGGTGAAGGAGAAAGTCATGGGAAGCGCCGAGCACGGCCGGCACGCGGTCAGCGACACCACCTCGTCGGCGGTCAGCACCGTCCAGGACAAGGCGTCGTCGGCGGCCGGCACCGTCCAGGACAAGGCGTCGCAGCTCGGTGACACCGTCAGCGAGAAGGCGCACGACGCGGTCGGCGCCGTGAAGAGCGCCCCGCGCGTGGTCGCCCAGCAGACCGCCGGCAGCCCGCTCGCCGCCGGGGTCATCGCGTTCGGCGTCGGGATGCTGGCCGCCGGCCTGCTCCCGGTCACCGAGGTGGAGCGCCGCGCCGGCGCTCAGCTCAAGGAGAACAGCGGCGACCTGGCCGACCAGGTCAAGGACCTCGCCGCCGAGGTCAAGGACGAGCTGACCGGTACGGTCCAGCACGCCGCGCAGGAGGTCAAGGGCACCGCGCAGGAGGCCGTGCAGGCCACCAAGGAGCAGGCCCAGGACTCGGCGCAGCGCGCCAAGACGCAGACCCAGCAGGCTGTTTCCTGATCCACCGGTAACCACCGGTGCTGCCCGCTGACGTCGTCCCCGTGTCAGCGGGCAGCACCGTCTTCCCCGTACAACACCCGAGGAGAGCCCATGAGTCGCCGTGAGCACGAGACCGGCGTCGACGCGGCCGCGACCACCCGCACCGGCGAGGACACGCCGACGGACCTGAACACCACCGTCGGGCCCGACGCCGGCCCGGACAACCCGGCGCAGCTGCGCGGTCGTGGACTGTTCGCCGCGTTGCGCCGTACCGTCAAGCAATTCTCCGAGGACAACCTCAGTGACTGGGCCGCGGCGCTGACCTACTACGGGGTGTTGTCGATCTTCCCGGGCATCCTGGTGATCGTCTCGCTGCTCGGCATGCTCAGCAGCGACGGCCAGAAGGTGGTGCAGGACGCGGCGCACCAGCTCGCCCCCAACGCGGAGCTGCAGAAACTGGTTGACACCGTCCTCACCCAGGTCAAGGACCCCGGTGCGGCCGGGATCGCGGCGATCTTCGGTCTGCTCGTCGCGTTCTGGTCGGCGTCGGGTTACGTCGCGGCGTTCATGCGCGCGTCGAACGCCGTCTACGACGTGCCCGAGGGCCGGCCGATCTGGAAGACGCTGCCGATCCGCGTCGCGGTGACCGCGGTCGTGGGCGTGATGCTGATCGTCTCCGCCGCTATCGTGATCTTCACCGGTGACCTGGCCCAGCTGGTCGGCGACAAGATCGGTCTCGGCGACGCGGCCGTCACCACCTGGAGCATCGCCAAGTGGCCGGTGCTGCTGGTCCTGGTCAGCCTGATGTTCGCGATCCTCTACTGGGCGTCGCCGAACGCGCGGACCGGCGGGTTCCGCTGGGTCAGCCCCGGCGGGCTGTTCGCCGTCGTGCTCTGGATCCTGGTGTCCGTGGCGTTCGCGATCTACCTGGCGAACTTCGCGAACTACAACAAGACGTACGGCACGCTGGGTGGTGTGATCGCATTCCTGGTCTGGATGTGGATCACCAACATCGCGATTCTGCTCGGCGCCGAGCTCGACGCGGAGCTGGAACGTGGTCGCGCGATCGCGGCCGGACATGATCCGTCCGACGAGCCGTTCCTGGAACTGCGCGACGATCGGAAGATCAAGAAAGGCAGCGAAAAGGGCCTCAGCACCTGATCGGAAAGCGCGGAAAAGGACGCGGTGATTGAAAGCCCGCGATCCGGGGAATGCGTGCCGCCATGAAACGGACGTTGATCATGGCGGCCGCCCTTCTCGCGCTGGCGGGTTGGCCGCGAGGCGGATCGCGATCAGAAGATCGGGAGGTACGCCGAGGAGAACTCCCCGAAGTGGGCCCGCGAGCGTGGCCTGCGCCTCTGGCTGTTCTCCAATTCGCTCGGCCTCGTGATGGGCCTGATCTTCCTGCTGTCCTGGCTCGGGCAGTCGATCGCCGGGCGGGCCGCGTTCAACGAGGAGCAGCTCGGCAACCTGGAGGATCCGGTCTCGTGGCCGCGGTACCTGACCGAGCCCGACTTCTGGAACCGCACCCTGCAGAACTGGCAGTCCGAGCTGCTCGCCGTGGCGTCGATGGCCATCCTGGCGATCTACCTGCGGCAGCGTGGCTCGTCCCAGTCCAAGCCGGTCGGCTCTCCGCACACCGCGACCGGCGTCGAGGGCTGACCCGATCCGCCGGGGCGGGGGTGGCCAGGGAAACCGGCCAAAAGCATAATCATCCTCTTCATTGCCTGGTGATCCCCTATTCGGTGAAGTAACCGACAGTCCCGTTTGGAGGGGAGACCTGCGGGTACCCGGGTTCGCCCCGGCACGGGCGAGCCGTGACACGGGCGCGAGGAGGCACGACCCATGGACCAGCACGACCTGCTGACCCGTATTCAGGAGAGCGGTCGCCTGCACGGCCGCAACGAGAGCCGCCGGGTCACCGCCACGGTGCTCGGCGTACTGAGCGAACTGCTCCCCGCCACGGCGTACCGCCGCCTGATCGTGAACCTGCCGGAGGATCTCCGGCGAGCCCTGCCGGTGCCGGAGACGAACCGGATCGTGGAGATCGTCGACTGCCGGCGTTTCCTGGCCCGGGTGGCCGACCGGCTCTACGCCGACAGCGGGGACGCGGCGTTCCTGGCGCGGGTCGTGCTGTCCGAGCTGAACGCGGGGGAGCGCGGGGTGACCCCGGCCGAGCTGGCACATCTGGTGCCGATGGATCTGCGGCCGCTGTTCCGGTCCCGGCCGCTGACCCCGTGGTCCGCCGAGGGGCGCGGCCCGGGTGTGGAGACGCTGCAGCGCGGGCGGGTCGCGGAGTCGACCGCTGGGGGCGCGTGACGGCTCCCGGGACGCCACTGGCCCGGAAGCGGCACTGCTTCGATCCCCTTGAGGTCCGGCCGGCGTCGTTCTGCGGAGAGCCGGCCGGCGGTGGTCACTCCGCGCTCAGGCGCCCGAACGCGGATCGGTGGAACACCAGCGGCCCCAGCTCGGCGCCGGAGTCCGCCGGGTGATCCACCCCGTGCAGCCGGAGAAGGACGATCGTGTGATCCCCGGCCTCCACCTCGCGGTAGATCGAGGTGTCGAAGCGGGCCAGCCCGTCGTCGATGGTGACCGCCCCCTCCTCGTTCACCGACGCCTGCACGCCGTCGAAGCGGTGCTCGACCGGCCCGGCGAGCCGGCGGCAGATCGCGCCGTGGTGCGCGGCGAGCACGGTGACCCCGAGATGCCCGGCGCGGCGCAGGTCGGGCCAGGTCTTCGAGGTGTTCGCGATGGAGAAGGACACCAGCGGCGGGTCGATGCTGACCGAGGTGAACGAGCTGGCGGCGAGCCCGACGAGCCGGCCGTCGACGGATGCGGCGACGGCGACGACGCCGCTGGGGAAGACGCCGAAGGCACGCCGCAGGTGGATCGGGTCCAGGTCCTGGTTGGTCACGAAGGCCGCGGGGCTGGTCTGCGAGATGGTCATGTTGGGGTGTCCTTTCCGACGACCGGTCCCAATCTATATCGGGCCTATAGGTTTTCGGAAGTATTGGAGACGTCACAGTGCGCATCGATCATGGTTCTTCCCGTACCCGCCGGGGCAGCCCCTAAGCCGACTGGCGGCGCACCAGGGTCGGCTCGTAGATGACCGAGCTCACCCGCCCGGCCGGATCCTCCACCCGGGCCAGCAGGAGTTTGGCGGCCTCGGCGGCCATGTCCTCCAGCGGATGACGGATCGTGGTGAGCGCCGGCCGGGCCGCCAGCGCCGCGCTGCTGTCGTCGAACCCGATCACCGCCACGTCCTCCGGCACGCGCTTCCCGGCATCCCGCAGCACCAGCAGCGCGCCCAGCGCCATCAGATCGTTCGCCACGAAGACGCCGTCCGGCTCCTCGGCCAGGAGCGCGCGCATCGCCTGCTCGCCGCTCTCCCGCGTGAAGTTCCCGGCCGCCGAGGGCACCCAGGCGTGCCCGTGCCGCGCCATCGCGCGGTGGAAGCCGGTGATCCGGTCCTGACTGGCCGGCACGTCCGCCGGGCCGGAGATCATGCTGACCCGCTGGCAGCCGCGGGCGACCAGGCACTCGGCGGCGAGCGCCGCGCCGGTCTCGTTGGCCAGGTCGACGTAGCTGATCGGGAGCGGCTCGGCGGGCCGACCGATCAGCACGGCCGGGATCCGTGCCTCGGCGAGCAGGCCGGGCAGCGGGTCACGGGCCGGGAGGGACAACACCACGGCGCCGTCCGCCTGGCCATTGCGCAGGTCCCCGACCAGGCGTCGGTGCCCCTCGGCGCCGACCATCTGCAGCGCCAGTTGCACGCCGGCCGGCCGCAGCACGCTCATCAGCCCGCCGACCACGCGCCCGAAGTAGGGATCCGCGAAGAACCGGCTCATGAACGGGTCGTCGTCATGCGTCTCAGAGTCGGAGACGACCAGGGCCACGGTGCCGCTGCGCCGGGTGACCAGGGAGCGGGCCAGCCTGTTCGGCACGTAACCGGTCTGCTCGACGGCGCTCCACACCACCTCGTGCAGCTGCGGGTCGACGTTGCGGACGCCGTTGACCACCCGGGAGACGGTGGCGCGGGAGACGCCTGCCACGCGGGCCACGTCCTCGAGCGTCGGTAGCCGCTGGCTCTGCATGCCCGTTTTTATAGCACGGAGGGGAGAGCGCTTTCCGCCCCTGCCGCGCGACGGGCGTTCCCGCTGCCGTTCGTGCGTTCCGGAACCTCAAACCATTGACGTACGCGGTCAGCCGCTCGAAGACTGGAAAGCGCTCTCCAAGCGTTCCGTCCTCCAAGCGTTGGGAGATCCCCCGTGCTCAAGAAGAAACTGCTGGCGCCCCTGGCGGCGCTCGCACTGGTCAGCGCCGCGCTGACCGTCACCCCGTCCGCCTACGCCGCCGACACGCTGCTGTCCCAGGGCAAACCGGCGCTCGCCTCGTCCACCGAGAACGGCGAGTCCCCCGCCATCGCCGCTGTCGACGGCCGCTCCGACACCCGCTGGGGCAGCCAGTGGGCCGACCCCCAGTGGCTGCGCGTCGACCTCGGCGCCACCGCCACGATCACGCAGGTCAAGCTGCAGTGGGAAGCGGCGTACGCCAAGGCGTACCAGATCCAGACCTCACCCGACGGCGCCACCTGGACCACCGTCTACAGCACCACCGCGTCGACCGGCGGCAGCCAGACGCTCGCGGTCAGTGGATCCGGTCGCTACGTCCGGTTGTACGGCACCCAGCGCGGCACCGGCTACGGCTACTCCCTGTACGAGTTCCAGGTCTACGGAACGTCGACAGTCACCCCGCCCACCGGTGACGGTCCCGGCTACGTGATGGCGAACCCGCCGGTCACCGGCGTCGTCCCGTCCACCAAGGTCCCGCCCGCCCAGAACCCGCCCGTCACCCACCGTGAGTTCCAGGCCAACTGCTCGGTCAGCCGGACCAACCTCAACGACGACCCGATCGTCTTCCCGAACCTGCCCGGCGCGTCACACTCGCACACGTTCATGGGCAACCGCACCACGAACGCGGCCAGCACCCTCGCCTCCCTGCAAGCCGGCACGACATCCTGCATCACACCGGGAGACCGCACCGGCTACTGGATGCCGACCCTGCTCAACGGCACCACCCCGGTGCAGCCGGACGGCCCGCAGGTCATCTACTACAAGAGCGGCGTGATCGACTACACCAGCGTGCGCCCGTTCCCGGCGGGACTGCGCTACGTCGTCGGCAGCCCCACCGCCACCATCGACGAATTCCGCAACAACCCGGGCGCCGTCGAAGGCTTCGAATGCGGCGACTCCACTCGCAACTGGGACATCCCGGCCACCTGCGTCGCCGGCTCCCAGCTCAACGTCCGCCTCCAGGCCCCGAGCTGCTGGGACGGCCTGCACCTGGACACTCCCGACCACAAGAGCCACATGGCGTACCCGATCGTCGGCGTCTGCCCGGCCTCGCACCCCGTCGCCGTACCCATGATCGAGTTCAAGATGGCGTGGCCGGTCAGCGGCAGCATGGCCAACGTCCACTTCTCCAGCGGGCGTGGGTACTCCTTCCACTACGACGTCTACAACGCGTGGGATCCGGCGGTGCTGGCCGCGCTCACCACGCACTGCGTCAACGGGGGGCTGCAGTGCAATCCGCGGGGCTTCGACCAGTACAAACCTGAGCGGGGGGCCGCGCTGAACGAAAACTACGAACTTCCCTGACCCCGGTTCGGGTACGCCGTGAGCGTCCCGCCCCCTCAGCCCCGCCGAAGCACCAGCACCAGCCGCCCCGGCGGGGCCACGAGCACCAACCGCCCCGGCCGCGTGGCACGAGCATCAACCGCCCTGACCGGGGGCACGAGCACCAACCGCCCCGGCCGGGGGCACGAGTACCGACGGCCCCGGCCGGGGGCGCGAGCGCCGACCGCCCGGCGGGAGCAGGAGCGCCGACCGCCCCGTCGGGGACACTAGCGCCAACCTGCCCCAGCCGGGGCACCAGCTCCGACTGCCCCGGCCGGGGTGCCAGCTCCAACTGCCCCTCCGAAACACCCATGCGATCCAGCTCGGCGTCGTCGGCTGGTGCTGGTGGGTGCTTCCCGGCCGGGAGGCACCCGTGAGGTCCAGCTGGTCGTGGTCGGCTGGTGCTGGTGGGTGTTTCCGGGTTGGGAGGCACCCGTGAGGTCCAGCTCGGCGTCGTCGGCTGGTGCTCACGGTTGTAAAGGGGCTCGGATCCAGCCGTGACCGCCAGCCGGGAGGGTTCGGCTGGTGGTCACGGCTGTGAATCGACGTCTGTGGAGCCCTCAGTGCCAGCCGAGCCGGAACGCGGCCGGATGCTGGGATCGGCGTCCACATCCCGGGCGCGCCTACCGTTGACCCGCTGCGAACTGAGCATTCGGGGTGAATCGCCCAGCCGCGCAAGCCTCACCCGGTCACGCAAGCCCGCCGCCTAGCACATGAAGGCCCCACTGCCGGGGTTGTCCACACTGGCGCTCTGTCCACAGGCCACCGGCCAAGATCGCGACCGCCGGTCATAATGGGATTGGGATCGCCCCCCTGGGAGCGGCGGGGACTGTTTTTAGGGCGGGGGACGGGGTGCGGGGAGTGCGATAACCGTTTTCTGTGGAACGGTTTAGAAATCTTCTGGCATGTTCTTCAGGGTGGCCTTGCGGGTTTCGACAATGCGGGCGGCCAGCTCCTTCGTGCGGGTTTCGGTGCCTGAGGACTGCTCGCTGACGGCCAGCTTCTGGCCCTGTTCGAGGTGTTCCCGGACGGTCGTGGTGAGCATCTCGTCGAAGGCTTTTCCGGTCAGCGCCTTGGCCGAGGCGAGCACTGCCGGTGTCACCATTCCGGGCATCGGCATGCCTTTGTGCGGGTTCTCGGCGGGCAGACCGGCTTCGTCGTGCAGCTGCCGCAGGGTGCCGAGTTCGTCGGTGGTGAACGCTTTGACCTGGGCGGACAGGTCTTTGGCCTGCGCCGAGCTGCCGTTGGCGGGGGTGAGGTCGAGCAGGGGTAGCAGCTCTTCGTCCATGGCGATGGTGATTTCGATCCAGGCGAGGTCGGTGCCGCCGAAGGCCGGGGTGGTGGGTGCGGGCGGCGCCGGCGGGGTGGGGGAGCGGCAGGCGGCGAGTCCGAGGGCGAGTCCGAGGGTGAGGGCGGCGGCGAGCGGGCGGGGATTCGCATTCACGTGCGGGAGCCTGCAGTTCCGGAACCACTGATGTCAATGGGAAGTATTGACCCTCGGCAACATGGGCGAAACAATCACCTTCGCTTGGAGAGCGCTTTCCCTGTTCCGGAACCAATCGTCCCCGTTGGGGTGTGATCATGAGTCAGCCACCCGCGCCCGCTCGGCGCAGACCTGTCGTCGCGGCAGTCCTCACGCTGCTGCTCGGTCTAGCCGCGGTCGCCGTCCCCACGGCGGCCCGTGCCGCCGACACCCTGCTCTCCCAGGGCAGACCGGCCACCGCCTCCTCGCAGGAGGGTGGTGACGTCGGCCCGGCCAACGCCTTCGACGGCAACGCCGGCACCCGCTGGTCCAGCGCGTTCGCCGACCCGCAGTGGATCAGCGTCGACCTCGGCGCCACCGCCACGATCAGCAAGGTCACGCTGCAGTGGGAGGGGGCGTACGGGAAGGCGTACCGGATCCAGACCAGTCCCGACGGGGTGAGCTGGACCGATGCCTACGCGACCACGACCGGCGCCGGCGGCACGGAGAACCTGACCGTGAGCGGCACCGGGCGGTACGTCCGGCTCTACGGCACGACCCGGAGCAGTGGCTACGGCTACTCGCTCTACGAGTTCAAGGTCTACGGCATCACCCCGCCGGCCCAGGACCCGGCCTTCACCACCGTCTGGCAGGAGAGTTTCGACGGTACGGCCGGAACCTCCCCGTCCGCGGCGAACTGGCTCACCCGCACCGGCACCCAGTACCCGGGCGGCGCCGCCAACTGGGGCACCGGCTCGGTCGAGACCGCCAGCGCGTCCACGGCGAACGTCGCCCTGGACGGCGCCGGCAAGCTGAGTATCAAGGCGATCCGTGACGGCAGCGGCAAGTGGACGTCGGGCCGCCTGGAGACCCAGCGCACCGACTTCACCCCGCAGCCGGGTGAGCTGCTGAAGTTCAGCGCGGTCCTCAAGCAGCCCGACGTCGCGAACGGCCTCGGGTACTGGCCCGGCTTCCGCGCGACCGGCGCCGCGTACCGCGGGAACTACACGAACTGGCCGCAGGTCGGCGAGACCGACATCATGACCGGCCTCAACGGCCGTGACCAGCTGGCACAGACGCTGCACTGCGGCACCGCCCCGGACGGCCCGTGCGCCGAGTACACCGGCCGGTCCTCCGGTTTCGCGTCCTGCGTCGGCTGCCAGACCGGCTACCACGAGTACTCGCAGGTCATCGACCGGACCAGGACCGACGAGGAGATCCGTTTCTACCTCGACGGCAAGCAGACCTGGGTGGTGCGGGAGTCGCAGGTCGGGGTGACCGCGTGGAACGCCGCCGTGCACCACGGCTTCTACCTGCGGCTGGACCTGGCGATCGGCGGCTCGCTGCCGAACGCGGTGGCCGGCGTGACCACCCCGGCCGCGGACACGACGAGCGGCGGCGTGCTCAGCGTCGACTCGGTGACCGTGTCCCGGCAGGCCGGCACGGCGCCGGCCGCTATGACCGACCCGGCGATCCCGGCCGGGCCGAGCGTCGTCAAGGTCACCGGTACGCAGGGCAACTGGACGCTGACCGTCAACGGCACGCCGTGGCAGGTGAAGGGGGTTACGTACGGCCCTTCGCAGGCCGCCGCGGACGGGTACCTGCGCGACCTGAAGAACATGGGCGTGAACACGATCCGGATCTGGGGGCCGGACGCGAGCACCCCGCTCCTGCTCGACACGGCGGCCCGCTTTGGCATCAGGGTGATCGTCGGGTTGTGGCTGAACCACGGCGCGGACTACGTGAACGACACCGCGTACAAGACCTCGGCCAAGGCGGACGTGCTGAACTGGGTGAACCAGCTCAAGGGCCGGCAGGGCGTGCTGCTCTGGGATGTCGGCAACGAGGTGATCCTGGAGATGCAGAACTACGGACTGTCGGCGGCCGAGGTCGAGGCACGGCGCGTCGGCTACGCGAAGTTCGTCGACGAGCTGGCCGTGGCGATCCACGCGGCGGATCCGAACCATCCGGTGACCTCGACGGACGCTTACACGTACGCCTGGACGTACTACAAGCAGTACTCGCCGGCGCTCGATCTGCTGGCCGTCAACTCGTACGGCGCGATCGACACCGTCAAGCGGGACTGGATCGCCGGCGGGTACACCAAGCCGTACATCCTCACCGAGGGCGGCCCGGCCGGCGAGTGGGAGGTGCCCAACGACGTCAACGGGGTGCCCACCGAGCCGTCCGACCTGCAGAAGCGGGCCGGTTACACGTACAGCTGGAATGCGATCAAGGGGCATGCGGGCGTGGCGCTCGGCGCGACCGAGTTCCACTACGGCTTGGAGAACGACTTCGGCGGGGTGTGGCTGAACACCACGACCGGCGGCTGGCGGCGGCTCGGCTACGCGGCGCTGCGGGAGGCGTACACCGGGCAGCCGGTGCCGAACACCGCGCCGGAGATCTCCGCGATGACCGTCGGCAACGCCACCGCGGTGCCGGCCGGCGGGACGTTCACGGTGCGGACGACCACGTCCGACCCGCAGGGCGACCCGATCCGCTACAACCTGATGGCCAGTGACAAGCACATCAACGGCAACAAGGGCCTGCGGTACCTGACCTACACCCAGACCGCTGACGGCCAATTCACGGTACGGGCGCCGGAGTCCCTCGGCGTCTGGAAGGTCTACGTCTACGCCTACGACGGCCAGGGCAACGTCGGCATCGAGCAGCGCTCGTTCCGGGTGGTCCCGCCGGTCGTCGCCGGCACGAACCTGGCCCGCGGCGGGACCGTCACCGCCTCCACCTACCAGCCGACCGGCACGAACGGGCCGCAGCTGCCGTCGTACGCGGTCGACGGCGACTACGGCACCCGCTGGGCCAGCGAGTGGGTCGACACGTCCTGGCTGCAGGTCGATCTGGGCTCGGTCCAGTCGTTCGACAGGGTGGCGCTGGCCTGGGAGGCGGCGTACGCCACGTCGTACCGGATCCAGACCTCGAACGACGGCGTCACGTGGACCGACGTCTACGCGACGACCACGGGCGACGGCGGGTTCGACACGCTGTCGATCACCGGTTCCGGGCGTTATGTCCGGGTGAACAACACCGCGAGAGCGACCTCCTACGGCTACTCGTTGTACGAGTTCGGCGTGTACCGGTCGTAGAGGAAAGGCGGATATCCTGGACAAGCCATGACAGCTGACCTGCTGGACATCCGCCGCATCTACGTCGAGCCGGCCGCCGCCGGGATGCCGCGAGGGAAAGAGATCCTCGCGCGCTTCCCGGCGGCGGAGCTCGTCGAGGTGGAGAGTCACCATCGGATCCCGGAACTCTACGGCGACGAGACGAACGTCAACCGCTGGGTGCGGATCAAACGCGAGGCGCTGGTGCTCGGCGTCAAGAAGACGCTGACCGCGCGGCCGAACGGGCGTTCCGCGGACTTCATCGCCCCGTCCACCGCGAACGGATGCGCGATGGCGTGCGCCTACTGTTACGTGCCGCGCCACAAGGGCTACAGCAACCCGATCACGGTCTTCGCCAACATCGACAAGATTTGCGCGTACGTGTCGGGGCACGTCCACCGGCAGGGGACGAAGCCGGCGCCGAACGAGTGCGATCCGGCCGCCTGGGTGTACGACATCGGTGAGAACTCCGACTGCAGCGCCGACGCCCGGATCAGCGACAACGTCCACGACCTGGTGGACCTGTTCCGGTGGCTGCCGACCGCGAAGGCGTCGTTCGCGACCAAGCACGTGAACCGTGACCTGCTGGACTGGGACCCCCAGGGGCGTACCCGGATCCGCTTCTCCCTGATGCCGCAGCGCGACGCCAAGGTTCTCGACATCCGCACCTCCCCGATCGCGGAGCGGATCGCGGCGATCGACGACTTCGTCGAGGCGGGCTACGAGGTGCACGTCAACTTCAGCCCGGTCGTGGTGCGCGACGGCTGGCTCGACGACTGGGCGGAGCTGCTCGATCAGCTCGACGCCGGGATCGGCCCGGCCGCCAGGGCGCAGCTGGCCGCCGAGGTCATCTTCCTGACCCACAACCGGGAGCTGCACGAGGTCAATCTCGGCTGGCATCCCAAAGCCGAGGAGCTGATCTGGCGTCCCGATCTCCAGCAGCCGAAACGCTCGCAGAACGGCTCGTGGAACGTCAGATACCGCACGGGGGAGAAGGGCCGTCACGTCGCCGCGCTGCTCGACCTGATCGTCACGCGGACCCCGTATCTCCACGTGCGCTACGCGTTCTGAGGTGCACACCGTCGAGCTGCTCCTCGATCAGGAGCTGGACGGCGCCGTACGCCGGCAATGGTCCTTTCTCGAAGAATGCGGACTGCCGAGCCTGGCGCGTCATCCGCACCCGACCAACCGCCCGCACCTGACCTTGGTCCGAGCGTCGTCGCTGGCCGGGCTGCCGCCGCTGACCTTGCCATTGGCGGCCGAGCTGGGGCCGGTGACGCGGCTCGGGCGGGCGCTGGTCCGGGAGGTGACCCCGACGCCGGAGCTGCGCGAGCTGCACCGGCGGATCTGGTCGGCGCTGCCGGACGCGTGGCCGCCGCCGCAGGAGTGGACCCCGCACGTCAGCCTGGCCCTGCGATTCCCGGGAACGACGATGCCCGCGATCCCGGCCGGTCCGGATTGCGGGCATTTCGTCGCGGCGAGAACCTACGACACCCTCACTCGCGAGGTGCGGGAGCTGAGCTAGGCGGTCTGCAGCTCGGCCGCCGCCACCTCCGGCTTCGGCGCGTCGGCGAACCCGCGCAGCGGCACGTGCTTGATGAACAGCGCCACGACGACGCCGGCCGCGGCCGCGATCGCGCCCCACATGAACGCCGCTCCGATCCCGCTCGTGACCGCCGCCGCGAACGCCTGCCGCACCGGCTCGGGCAGCGCCCGCAGCATCGCCGGGGTCATCCCGGCCGCCGACCCGGCGCTGGTCGCCGCGCCGCCGGTGGTCCCGGCGAGCGAGTCGAGCAGGTGGTTGGTGTAGATCGTGCTGAGCAGCGACACGCCGAGCGACCCGCCCATGTTGCGCAGGAACGTGGCCGCGCCGGTGGCGGCGCCGATCGTGGTGACCGGCGAGCTGTTCTGCGCGATCAGCATCGTGGTCTGCATCAGGCAGCCCATGCCGGCGCCGAGCACGGCCATGAACAGCCCGGTGGTGAACCGTGACGTGCCGGTGTCCATGGTGGCGAACAGTGCCAGGCCGGCGGTCATCAGCACGGTCCCGGCGATCGGCAGCGCCCGGTAGCGCCCGGTGCGGGTGATCAGCTGACCGCCGGCCAGGGAGACCACCATCGCGGAGATCATCATCGGCATGAGCAGCAGCCCGCTGTTGGTGGCCGAGGCACCCTGCACGTACTGCTGGAACTGCGGCAGCAGCGTGATGCCGCCGAACATGGCGAAGCCGACGATCAGGCTCAGCGCGCCGGCCAGGGCGAAGTTGCGGTTGGCGAAGACCGAGAGCGGCATGATCGGCTCGGCGGAGCGGCGCTCGACCACGACGAACGCGGCGAAGGCGGCGACGGTCAGCGCGAGCAGGCCGAGGATCTGCGGGGACCCCCAGGCATACTCGTTGCCGCCCCACGTGGTGATCAGCACGAGCGCGGTGATCCAGAGGCTGAGCAGGCCGGCGCCGAGCCAGTCGATGCGGGCCTTGCCGGCGCCGCGGGGCAGTTTCGCGAGGACGAACCAGCAGACGGCGAGCGCGACGACACCCAGCGGCAGGTTGACGTAGAACGCCCAGCGCCAGTTCAGGTTGTCGGTGATGAAGCCGCCGACCAGCGGGCCGCCGATCATCGCGACCGGCATGACGGCCATCATCACGCCCTGGTACTTCCCGCGCTCGCGCGGCGGGACGATGTCGGCCAGCACCGACATGACGCCGACCATCAGGCCGCCGGCGCCGAGGCCCTGCACGGCGCGGAACGCGATCAGCTCGCCCATGTTCTGCGACATGCCGCAGAGCGCCGAGCCGACCAGGAAGATCGCGATGGCGCTGAGGAAGGTGACCCGCCGGCCGAGCAGGTCGCCGAGTTTGCCCCAGATCGGGGTGGCGACGGTGGAGGCGAGCACGTAGCCGGTCGTCACCCAGGCCAGATGGTTCAGGCCGTGCAGGTCGCCGACGATCGTGGGAAGCGCGGGCGCCACGATCATGTTGTCGAGCATGGCGAGCAGCATGGCGATCACGAGACCGCTCATGGTCACCATGATCTCGCGATGGGTGAAGCGGACGGGTTGGGTCACGGCGACTTCCTTCGGTAGTCTTACTTACCGGCCGGTCAGTAGCCTACTTGCCGCACGGTAAGTTGGCAAACGAGAAAGGGTGTGTGCAGCGATGGCGGCAGGACAGCGGCGAGGCGCCGACACGAAAGCCGAGATCCGCAGGGTGGCCATCGAGCTGTTCACCGAGCGCGGTTACGAGGCCACGTCGCTGCGGGAGATCGCCGAGCGCCTGGGCATCACCAAGGCCGCGCTGTACTACCACTACAGCAGCAAGGAAAGCATCGTCCTGTCGATCTTCCAGGCGCACCTGGACGCCCTCGACGAGCTGGTCACCTGGGCCCGCGAGCAGCCGCCGAGTCCCGAGCTGCGCGCCCGGGCCGTCGACCGCATGATCGACCTGAGCGTCGGCAGCGGCATGGCCGCCATGAAGTTCGCCATGGCCAACCAGCACGTGGTCCGCGAGCTGCACCCCGGCAAGGGCGAACGGGAGAGCATGTTCGGCAAGCTGACCGAGCTGTTCGACATCCTGACCGGCCCGGACGCCCCGATCGAGGAGACGCTGCGGGTCCGGTCCGCCCTGCTCAGCGTCAACATCGTGCTGATGGCCGCCCGCGGCCTCGACGCCTCCGAGACCGCGATCACCACCGTCGCCCGCGACATCGCCCACACCCTGATCAACACCAAGAACCCATAAAACCCGATTCGCGCGTACGGCATGAGCGCGCGACCGCGTCAAAACCCCTGGCGCGACCGGGTGACCGCGTTGGTAACCTCCGCCCATGTCGATCAAGGTCACGCTGCTCGGGTCCGCGGTCTCGCACTGGGGCGAGGACCCGTGGGCGCGCGGCTCGTGGAGCCTGATCGGCCGGCACGGCTCCCCGCAGGACCGGATCGCCCTGGGCATGCCGGTGCACGACCGGCTGCGGATCGCGGGGGAGGCCACCCACCCGACCCGGGCCGGGATGACCCACGGCGCCTTCGAGCAGGGGCGGGCCGCCGCGGCCTGGGCGATCGAGCGGGGCCACACCGAGATCGTGGTGGTCGGCGCCGGGATGGCCGGGCTCGGGGCGGCGCGCCTGCTCGACGATCACTGGCTCGAGGTCGAGATCTGGGAGGCCCGGGACCGGATCGGTGGCCGCACCGCCGGCGTCGAGGTCGCCGGTGGCGCTTTCGACCTGGGCGCCAACTGGCTCCAGCAGTACGACGAGAACGTCCTGGCCCGGCTCGCCGAGCGGTTCGGCCTGCGCACGGTCGTCACCGACTTCACCGATCCGATGGTCCTCACCGGCGAGCGGTTCCCCGGCGGAATCGAGGACGACGTGCGGAAACGGCTCGCCGCGGCGGCCCCGGACGCGAGCATCGCGGACGTCCTGGACGACTGGCTGCGCGAGCCCGCACCCTGGTCGGCGGCCGAGATCCACCGGTTCGTCGACGCCGAGATCGTCATGGACACCGGCGCGCCGCTGTCCTGGCTGAGCGCGCGGCACGGCTTCGAGCCGGGAGTCGGCGAGGGCGACCGCTGGATCGCCGGCGGCTACCGGCTGCTCACCGAGCATCTCGCGAAGGGCTTGCGCATCCGGCTCGACCGGAGGGTCGACCGGATCCTGGTCGCCGACGACGGCATCCTGGTGATCAAGGACGATCCGGTGCTGGGGGAGTCGTCGAAGAGAGCCGACGCCGTCATCGTCACGGCTCCGGTCCCGGTCCTGGCGGCCGGCGCGATCGCGTTCGACCCGCCGCTGCCCGAGCCGCATCGCGCCGCCCTGTCCCGCCTCGGCGCGGGCCGGGTCGAGAAGGTCGTGCTCCGCTTCGCCGAGAGGTTCTGGCCCGAGCACGGCTACTACCGCGTCCACGGCCCGGCGGACACCTGCATCAGCGAGTGGCTCGACGCGACCGCCGCCGACGGCACCCCTACGCTGGTCGGCCTCTTCGCCGGCGACTGGCTGGACACACTCTGGACCGGCACCGACGAGCAGATCGCCGCCCGCGCCACCGAGATCTTCAGAAACGCCGTCCCGGCACCACGATGACCATTTTCGGTCACCTTCCCCCCAACCAGGCACGCTGCCGCCGGCGAGGCTTCCCGCTTCCCGCACCTTTGCCGCAGTACGGGCCAGCAGCTCTCACAACCGCACCTTCCCTGCCCCTGGCGCCGGGCCGCGGCCGAGTCCCGGCGCCGGCCCGCCCAGCGAGCTCCGGCCGGGCTGTCGCCACGCGAGCCGATCCCGCCCCAGCCTCGCCGCGCGCCCACCGCTGGCCAGCTGGTGCTCAGGGGTGCCTCAAGCCCTGGAAGCACCCCTGAGCGCCGGCCGGTCTCCGGCAGCATCGTCAGGCGGTGGCGGGGACGGTGTCGAGGAGGGGGGCGGCGATCTCGGCGGCGGGTTCGGCGAGGCGGCTGTTGAGGTCGAAGAAGAGCTCCTGGGCGGCGGCGGCCGGCCAGTCCGGGGGCAGGTGCGGGATGGGCAGGCGGGGGTCCTGGCGGATGATCTGGAGCCAGTCGGTGACCAGGTGCAGCTTCGCGGCGAGCGGATCGCCGGGGAACGCCGGGGACGCCCACCGCGACCGGAAGTCGGTGTAGCGCGCGGCGAGCGCCGGGAGGTCGTACGCGTGGGAGATCATCTCGCCGATGTCGGTGGCCGGGTCGGCCCGGGCGTGGAAGATCCGCAGGTGTGACCCGAGGTCGAGTTCGGCCAGCACGGCGGTGACGTCGGGCTGGCCCGGCGCGATCCAGAGGCCGCCCTGCACCGGCCCGAAGCCGGCCCACGCGAGCTGGGCGCGCAGGTCGTGGCGTTCGCGGCGGCGCTCGGCGGGGAGCGAGAAGGCGAGCAGGGTCCACGTCCCGTCCCAGTCGTGGTTGACCGCGCCGGTCTTCCAGAGCCGGACCGATCCGTCGCGCAGGATCCGGGTGGACCGGTCGGTCAGCCCGAAGTACATCCGCCGCCCGTGCCGTTGCCGGCGCAGCAGCCCGCGCGCGGTGAGCCGGGTCAGCGTCGAGCGGGTGGCCTCCTCGGAGATCCCGGTGCGGCGCAGGACGTCGATGACGCTGCCGGAGGAGACGCACACGCCGCGATCGAGCAGGTGGTCTCCGAGGAACGTGAGCATGAGCGACGTTGAGCGCACGAGTCGCACAGTACCGAAGATGGTGGGCAGTTTATTGACCAGCGTCACATTCACGCCTAACTTGGCGGTCATACAAACGAAATCGGCCGTGATCAATACAGAAAGCGGGCGACATGAAACTCCTCCTGTCATCCCTCGCCGCGCTCCTCCTCGTGACCACCGCAGCCTGCGGCGACGGCGGCAAGGACGGCAACGACGGCGGATCGCTCAAGATCGGCGCGATCCTCTCCCTGACCGGCAACTACGCCCCGCTCGGCAGCGAGGACAAGAAGGCCGTCGAGCTCGCCGTCCAGCAGATCAACAGCGCCGGCGGACTGCTCGGCCGGCAGATCGAGCTGCTCGTGCGCGACGACAAGAGCCAGCCCGAGCAGTCGGTGCTCAGCTTCAACGAGCTCAAGGGCAGCGACGTGGCCGCGGTGATCGGCTCGCCGTTCTCCAACTCCGCGCTCGCGACGATCCCGCAGGTCGACCGCGCCAAGATCCCCTACGTGTCGCTGACCCCGGCGGACGAGCAGGTCAACCCGATCCACCCGGACGTCTTCGTGGTCCCCGCGACCTCCGCGACCTACGCCGACCGGATCCTGCAGTACTACCAGGCGCAGGGCTACACCAAGATCGCCGTCGCGCACGACTCCCGCAGCTCCTATGCCAACGCCGGCACCAGCGGCATGAAGAGCAAGGCTTCGCAGTACGGCGTCACGCTGGTCGCCGACGAGGAGTTCCAGACGACCACCACCGAGTTCAGTGCCGTCCTCAACCACGTCAAGGCGTCCGGCGCGCAGGCGCTGACCGTCTGGTCGACCGGCGCGCCCGCGGTCGCCTTCGCCAAGCAGTACGCGACCGCCGGCGTCGGCCTGCCGCTGATGTTCACCGGCTCGCAGGCCAGCTCGTTGTGGCTCAAACCCGCCGGCCCCGCTGCTGAGGGCGTCTTCGTCGCCAGTTCGATCGCTGTCGTCGGTGACGCGCTGCCGGCCGGGCCGCAGAAGACCGCGATCGAGGAGCTGTCCAAGCCGTTCCAGGCGGCGCACGGCTATCCGCCGCCCCAGTTCGCCGCGGACGGCTACACCGGCGTGAAGCTGCTGGCCGCCGCCGTGACGAAGGCGAACAGCGCCGACCCCGCGAAGATCCGCGCCGGGTTCGAGGGCCTGACGCTGGTCACCCCGAACGGCAGATACGCCTACACCGCCACCGACCACGCCGGGCTGACCGCCGACTACATCTCGATCAACGTGGTGAAGGGCGGGCAGTTCGTCGCCACGGACTGGGCCAAGCAGAAGTTGCCGGCGTGACCGCGCTGCTCGAGGTCCGGGGCCTCACCCGCCGGTTCGGTGGGATCCACGCCCTGCGCGACGTCGGACTCGACGTGCGCGAGGGCGAGACGCACGCGGTGATCGGCCCGAACGGCGCCGGCAAGTCCACCCTGTTCAAGCTGATCGGTGGCCAGCTGGCGGCCACGGCAGGCACGATCACGTACGCCGGCCGGCGCATCGACCACCTCGCACCGCACCGCCGGGCGCGGCGGGGCATCGCCATCGCGTTCCAGGACGCCCCGGTCTTCCACGGCATGACGGTCGCCGAGAACGCCATGGTCGGCGCGCACGCGGTCACCTCCGCCGGGCCGCTGTCGGCGGTCCTGCGCCTGCCGCGTCACCGACGCGACGAGCAGGTCATCCGTACGGCGGCGGCGCACGCCCTGCGCCGCGTGGCGCTGCACGAGCTGGCCGATCAGAGCGCCGAGTCCCTGCCGCTGGGCCGGCAGCGCGCGCTGCAGGTGGCCCGTGCGCTGTGCGGGCGGCCGAGGTTGCTGCTGCTGGACGAGCCGGCGTCCGGGCTGCGTGGGCCGGAGCGGACCGCGCTCGCCGCGCTGATCGAGGACCTGCGCGGCGAGGGGATGTCGATCCTGCTGGTGGAGCACGACGTCGCGTTCGTGGCCCGGCTCGCCGACCGGGTCACCGTTCTCGACCTGGGCGCGGTGCTCGCAACCGGCACGTACCAGCAGATCCGGTCGGATCCCGCGGTGATCGCGGCGTACCTGGGCGGCCACGCGTGATCGCCGGCGTCAGTGACCTGACCGTGCGCTACGCGGCCGCGACCGCGCTCGACGGCGTGAGCCTGCACGTCGCGGACGGCGAGATGGTGGCGTTGATCGGACCGAACGGCGCGGGGAAGTCCACCCTGGTCAACGCGCTGTGCGGACTGCTGCGCCCGGCGAGCGGCACCATCGCCGTACGGGGAGATCTCGCTCTTGTCCCGGAGGGCAGGCATCTGTTCCCGTCGCTGAGCGTCGACGACAATCTGCGGCTCGGGGCGTGGCGCCGCCGCCGGCGGGACACGTCGCACATCTACGGGCTGCTGCCGGGGCTGGTGAAGCTGCGCGATCGCCCGGCCGGCCGGCTCTCCGGCGGGGAGCAGCAGATGGTCGCGCTCGGCCGCGCGCTGATGGCCCGCCCGAGCCTGCTGGTCATCGACGAGATGTCACTCGGCCTGGCCCCGAAGATCGTCGACGATCTCGCCGCCCACCTGCGGGAACGCAACACCGTGGACGGCCTCGCCGTGCTGCTGATCGAGCAGAACGCCCGGCTGGCCCTGGAGCTCTGCGCCCGCGCGTACGTGCTCGAGGCCGGACGCGTCGTCGCCGAGGGCCCGTCCGCGCAGCTCGCCAGCAGCCCCGAGGTCGCCGCCGCCTACCTGGGCCTGGAGGCGTGATGGCCGCCCTCGTCCAGTACCTGATCACCGGCATCGGGGTCGGCTGCGCGTACGCGCTGCTCGGCAGCGGCCTGGTCGTCATCTACCGGGTCACCCGGGTGGTCAACTTCGCCCAGGGCAGCTTCGCGGTGCTGGCCGCCCTGACGGTCACGACGCTGCTCGCGGCCGGCCTCCCGCACGGCCTCGCCGAGGTGTCGGCCGTGCTGCTCGCGGCGGCGATCGGGCTGCTCACCGGGCTGGTCGCGACGGGCCGGCCGGGCACGACCCCGCAGTCGGCGCTCATCGTCACGCTCGGGCTCGGCGTGTTCGCGTACGCCGTCGAGATCCTCTTCTGGGGTGATCAGCCGCGGTCGTTCCCGGGGCTGCCCGGCACCGTCGCCGGCGTCCAGAGCCACTACCTGCTGATCGCCGCCGTCACCGCCGTGGTCCTGGCCGCGACCGCGCTGCTGTTCGCCCGCACCGATCTGGGCCGCGCGCTCACCGCGACCGCCGAGGATCCCTACGCGGCCCGGGCCGTCGGGATCGACGTACGGCGCATGGGGCTGCTCGCGTTCGTGGTCGGCGGCGCGCTGGGCGGCCTCGCCGGCGTCCTGATCACCCCGGTGCAGCAGGTCACGTTCGACAGCGACGTGGCGCTCGTGGTGAACGGCTTCTCCGCGGCGATCCTCGGCAACCTGACCCGGCCCGGTCTCACGCTCGCCGGCGGGCTCTTGCTCGGTGTCGTCCAGGCGCTGGTCGGTGGCTACGGCAGCACGTCCTACCAGACCGAGGTGGCGCTGGTCCTGATGCTGGCCGTGCTGATCGTGCGGGCCGGCTCGACCCGGGCGGAGACGGCATGAGGTGGATCCCGTTCGTCCTGGCCGCCGCGGTCGTGCCGGTGTTCCTCGGGCCGGGGCAGCTCACCGTCTACGTCCTGCTCGGGCTCTCGGCCATGGCGGTCGTCGGGTTGTCGCTGCTGATGGGCTATGCCGGGCAGGTGTCGCTGGGGCAGGCGTCGTTCACCGCGATCGGCGCCTACACCGCCGGGCTCCTCGCCGTCCACGACGTCCCGCCGCTGCTCGGCCTGGTCGTGGCGCCGGTGGCGGCAGCCCTGGCCGCGGTCGTGGTCGGCGTGCCGATCCTGCGGCTGCGCGGGCATCAGCTGGCGTTCGCGACGCTCGCCCTGCAGCTCATCCTGCTGTCGGTGCTCGGCGACGCGGACTGGGCCGGCGGCGCCATCGGCCTGCAGGGGCTGCCCTACCTGTCGGTGTTCGGCTTCGAGCTGAACGAGGACCTGCACTACGCCTACCTCGTGCTGCTCGGCGTCGTGCTGACCGCTGTCGTCGCGTCGTCCCTGGTTCGCTCGCGCGCCGGCCGGGGGTTGCGCGCGCTGGCCACCGCGCCGGTCGCGGCCGAGGCCAGCGGGGTGCCGGTGGGCGCGTACCGGCTGCTGGTCTTCGCCGTCTCAGCGGCCTTCGCCGGCCTCGCCGGCGGCATCTACGCCTTCTTCGTCGGCTATCTCGCGCCGGGCTCCTTCCCGGTCCTGCTCTCCATCGAGTACGTCGTGATGGCCGTCGTCGGCGGCCTCGGCAGCATCGCCGGGGCGATCCTCGGCGCCACCCTGATCACCCTGCTCGTCCAGGCGCTGACCAGCCTCGCCACGCAGCCCGGCATGCCCGGTTACGCGCCGGGCGTCCTCTCGTACGCGGTCTACGCCGTGCTCCTGATCGTGATCGTCCTCTTCGTCCCCCGGGGTGTCGTCCCCACGCTCAGCCGGAGGTTCCGCCGTGAAACGTCTCCTGGCCGCCCTGCCCCTGTCGATCCTGCTCCTGCTCGGGCCCGTCCCGGCGCGGGCCGCTGACACGCCCGCGCCGGCGGCCCAGGCCACCCACTACACCGGCACGCTCGCCGACGGCGCCACCTGGATCGCCGACCTTCCCGCCGACTGGCACGGCACCCTGATCCTTTTCAGTCACGGCTTCGGGACGCTGACCGCCGCCGACGCGCCCGACGAGGCCACGAAGCAGGCCCTGCTGGACCGCGGGTACGGGCTCGTCGGCTCCTCCTACGACCCTGACGAGTCACTGTGGGCCCTGGAGAGCGCCGCCCGCGACCAGTTCGCCGCGCTCGCCGCCGTCGAGCGGATCGTGGGGCGCGCACGGCTCACCATCGCCTACGGAACCTCGATGGGCGGCCTGGTCAGCGCCCAGGAGGCGGAGAACGCCCGGGGCGGCCTGGACGCCGTCGTCTCCACGTGCGGCCTGCTCGGCGGGGGCATCGACCTGAACAACTACCAGCTCGACGGGGAGTACGCCCTGGCCCGCCTGCTCGCTCCGGGCGAGGACATCCCGCTGGTCGGTTACGCCTCCCCGGCCGACGGCGCGGCGGCCGCCACCCGGCTCGTGTCGCTGGCCACCACGGCCCGGGGCACCGCTGCCGGCCGTGCCCGGGTCGCGCTCGGCACCGCCCTGCTGAACATGCCGACCTGGTCGGCGACGCAGGCCACGCCGCCGACCGACGCGGAGGGGATCGCCCGGGCGCAGTTCGAGTGGTTCACCGCCGCAGCGCCGTTCATCATGCCGGCCCGCCACTTCATCGAGCTCAGCGCCGGTGGCAACGCGTCGTGGAACGCCGGCGTGGACTACGCGGCACTGCTGGCGCGATCGCCGTACCGGGAAACGGTGCTGGATCTCTATCGCGCCGCGGGCCTGGACCCGCGCGCCGACCTCGCGGACCTGACCCGGCACGCCTCGATCCGCGCCGACCGGGCCGCGGTCGCCGACCTGACCCGAAGCTCAACGCTGACCGGGCGTCTCGACGTGCCGATGCTGACCATGCACACCCTCTACGACCAGCTCGCGCCGGTCGAGTTCGAGAACCGGTACGCGCAGCAGGCCCGGACCGGCCTGCTGCGCCAGTCCTACGTGGCGCGGCGCGGCCATTGCGCGTTCACCCCCTCCGAGCAGATCGCGGCAATCCAGGCAGCGGAGCACAGAGCGGTCACCGGGCGCTGGGACGGGACCGCGACCCCGCAGAATCTTCAGCGGGCCGCCGTGGCCCTGAACCTCGGGGATTCACCGGCGTTTATCGCCTTCCGGCCTGGGCCGTTGGTCAGCCATCGTCGACTGTGGATCGAATGAACGGGCCCGGGCGGACCGGCGAACCACCGCTGACATCCCGGGTCGAGGGTGTTCACCTGCAACAATCTGGCCCTACAGTACGGCCGTGGCAACGATGGACATCAGAAACAGTGGCACCGGGTGGCTCGTGATGTGGCTCGAGCCGCTCGGCGAGGACCGCTGGCTCCGACCCGGCGAGAAGTTCCGGGTCCAGGACGACTACGACGGCGAGGAGGCGCCGTTCACCGTCGACTTCTGGGCCGACGTGGCCGACCGCGCGGCCGGCATCGAGCACGTCGCCGTCTGGATCGAGTACGGCGACTGCCACGCCACGGTCACCGACGAGACGGGCGCCGTGATCGCCTGCGGACACCAGCGGCCCACCGGGGTCGACCACGAATGGGCCGACGCGCGCGCCGCATAGCAGACTGTTCCCCATGGTTCTCGACGTCGCGGCTCTGCGGTCCCACTTCCCCTCGCTCGACCACGGTCCGGCGTTCTTCGACGGCCCGGGCGGCACGCAGACGCCGCGGCAGGTCGGCGAGGCGATCGCCGCGACGATGACCGGGCCGCTCTCCAACCGGGGCACTGTCAGCCCGTCCGAGCGGAACGCGGAGCGGGTCGTCGCCGAGTTCCGGGCCGCCTACGCCGACCTGCTCGGCGTGCCGGCGGGCGGGATCGTGCACGGGCGCAGCGCCACCCAGCTCACCTACGACTTCTCCCGGCACCTGGCCATGACGTGGCAGCCCGGTGACGAGATCGTCGTGAGCCGGCTGGACCACGACGCGAACGTGCGGCCGTGGGTCCAGGCCGCCGCGCGGGCCGGCGTCACGGTGCGCTGGATCGAGCTGGACGGCGCCTCGCTCGACCTGGACACCTACCGGCCGGGCGGGCGCACCCGGCTGGTCGCGGTCACGGCCGCCTCCAACGTCCTCGGCACGAAACCGCCGGTGCGGCAGATCGCCGACCGGGCGCACGAGGCGGGCGCGCTGCTCTTCGTCGACGGGGTGCACTACGCGGCCCACGACTTCGTCGACGTGGACGCGCTGGGGGCTGACTTCTTCGTCTGCTCGCCGTACAAGTTCTTCGGGCCGCACTGCGGGGTCCTGGCCGCGTCACCCGCGCTGCTGGAGACGCTGACCCCGGACAAGCTGCTGCCGTCGACGGACGCGGTGCCGGAGCGCTTCGAGTTCGGCACCCTGCCCTACGAGCAGCTGGCGGGCGCCACGGCCGCCGTCGACTTCCTGGCCGCGATCGCCCCGAAGCCTGCGATGGCCCCGAAGTCCGCGATGGCCCCGGAGGCCGCGGTCGCCCTGGAGCCCGCGATCGCCCCGGAGCCCGCCGCGTCCCGCCGGGACCGCCTCGCCGCCGCGTTCGCCGCCGTCCACGAGCACGAGCTGACGCTGCGCGCCCGGCTGGACGAGGGCCTGCGCGAGCTGGGTGACGCGGTCACGGTCCACTCGACGGCGCCGGAGCGCACCCCGACCACGCTGATGACGCTGGAGGGCCGCGACGCCCGGGAGGCCCAGGTCCACCTGGCCGCCCGGGGCGTTCTGGCGCCGGCCGGCTCCTTCTACGCCTACGAGCCGTTCCAGGCGCTGAAGCTGACCGACCCCGCGCTCCGGGTCGGCCTGGCCCCCTACAACACCGTGGAGGAGATCGACCGCTTCCTCGCCGGACTCACCGACTTCCTGCGCTGACCAGCCGGTCCCGGGGACGCGGGCTCGGTGGCCGGTCGCGGTCGTCGCGCGGCTCGCTCCTGTCGGCTGGTGCTGACGGTCGTCATGAGGCACGAATGACGACCGTCAGCACCAGCCGGGTCCCGCGGCGCCTCACCGCTGCTTCACGCACAGATCCTCGGGGTTGCCGTCCCGCACGCACGGCGAGTAGTGCTGGGCCGCGATGACCGCGTTGGCCTGCGCCCCGGTCAGGTAGGCGGCGAACGCCTGGGTGAGCTTGTCGGTCTTGATCAGGGGCCCGTAGCTGTACAGATACTCGACCGCCCAGAACGCGTACCCGCTCCTGATGCCCGCGAGCCCGGCGCTCCGGTCGTCGATGGTCAGCTGGTTGACGCTGGTGTCCGGCACCGCCTCGGGGGTGCTCACGTACCCGATGGCACCGTCGCGGGTGCGCACCTTCGCCAGCACGTCGGACGTCGACGTCTGCTCGCACACGATCGGGGTCGGCCCGGCCTGACTCTCCCGCAGCACGTCACAGTTGTCGCTGGTGGCCCCGGTCTGGCGTTTGCCGTCGAGCACGAACTTCTCCAGGGTCCGCCGGCTGCCCGAGTGGTCGTCGCGTCCCACCACCCGAATCGGCTTGTCGCCCGCCTCCGGGTCGACGTCCTTCCAGTTGGTCACCTGGCCGAGGAAGATCCGCCGCAGGCCGGCCGCCGAGATCCCCTTGAGCTTGACGCCCGGGTTCACCACGACGCTGAACGGCACGACCGCCACGGTGGTGCTGGGCTGCAGCTTGTCGAAGCCGGGGAACCGCCCTTCGGCCATGGCGAGCCGGTTTCGCTGCTCGTCCAGCTGGGTGCTGTCGTTGAGCCAGTTGAGCCCCTCGATGCTGCCCGTCGCCCGGACGGTGATGTGCGCCTTCGGGCACGTGGCCATGTACTGCTGGGCGAGCTGGGCTGCGAGCCCGGCGAAAGCGGTGGAGCCCTCGACGGTGAGTTGTCCCTGCGCGCAGACCGGCGCACCGGCCACGGCGGGAGCCGACGTGGCCGGTTTGATGAAGACCAGGGAGGCGATGAGCGCGCCCGCGAGCAGGGCGCTCAGCGCCGCGCCGAGGTAGGTGACGCGCCTGGTCCGCAGCGTGTCGGTGTCGGTGAGCACGACGCCGCCCTGGATCCGGCCCTTCGCCTGTACCCGGGGGCTGGCCACGCCGTCGTTGGACAGCAGGACGACGACCTTGTACTCCTCACCCCGGTTGAGGTGCCAGAACGGCAGGGTGAGCGTCTTCCCCCCGGTTTCCAGGGGGTATCGGGCCAGCGTCGTCTCCAGCGAGGGTGGCTTCATCTCGCTGTATCGGGCGTCGATGACCGTGCGGCCCCCGAGATCGAGCTCCAGGAAATCCTCGTCGCTCAGCGTCGGGTCCTTGTCGGTGATCCCCGTCATCCCGACGTTCTTGAGCCGGGCGACGACCAGCGCGGGCTCCTTGATCACCACCTCCCCTCGGCCGGGATTCCTCTCCTCCGCGACGGCGGTGTCCTGATTCCTGGCGCTCCGGCCCCAGTTCCAGCTGAAGCTGCGGGCGCTGCCGCCGTTGGAGGCGGGCTCCTTCGTGGTCGCGCCGGCGTCGGGGACGTCCGTCTTGTAGGCCACGCTGGCGACGGCGTGCGCGAGGTTCGAGCCGAAGACCAGCGGCGAGTTGAAGCGGACCCGGAAGGACAGGGCGCGCATCCGCCGCATCCGGTAGTTGGTGACCAGGGTTCCGCTGCCGGCCAGCACGAAGAGGGCGGCCAGGCTCCAGGTGCCCGCCCGCTCCGCGAGGACCTCGGTCAGGATGGAAAACGCACCCACTGCCGTGCCTCCCGGCCGATCCGTCGACGATTGAGCACAGGGTAGTGACGGTCACCCAGCCCGCCCAAGGCCGTGAGCTGGGCCGACTGCTCCTGTTCGGAGGCCGGTAACGAGCAGTTGCGACAGTGTTTCCCCCGGGGGCGCGTACGCCCGTTTGATAGATAGATGTAGATCTATTGAGTCCTGCCGCAAGTAGCGGTAGGCAGGGCACATGAGCTTTCCGCGCGGGTCCGTGGCACTGGTGGCGATCGCGGCGTTGATCGCGACCGGTTGCGGCTCCTCCGGGGAACCGTCCGGGCCGCCCCGGGTGCGGGTCGCGACGATCGGCGTCTCCGGGGCGGCCGCCATGGTCCTCGGCGTGAGCAAGGGCATCTTCTCCGACGCCGGGCTGGACGTGCAGGTCGTCCCGGCCGAGGCGCCCGCCGTGATCCCGTCGGTGGTCGGCGGCCAGGCCGAGGTCGGGTTCCTGAACGCGCCCGCGGTGCTGCTGGCCCGGTCGAACGGCGTGCCGGTCACCGCGATCAGCAGCACCTCCGGCAACCCCGCCGACCCGGCCGACAACTTCATCCAGTTGCAGGTCGCCGCGGACAGCCCGATCAGGTCGCCGAAGGACCTGGAGGGCCGCACGATCGCCGTCGACACCCTCTACCAACTGCCGGACGTCTCGATCCGCAACGCGCTGCGGGCCTCCGGCGTCGACGTGTCCAAGGTGAAGTTCACCGAGCTGCCGTTCGCCTCGATGCCGGACGCGCTGACGAGCGGCAAGGTCGACGCCACCAACCCGGCCGAGCCGTTCGTCGCGCTCGGGCTCGACGCCGGAGCCCGCAACCTGCTCTCCGACAGCGTCGGGCAGACCACGACGATGCCGCAGTCGGTGTTCCTCTCCTCCGAGAAGTACGTGACCGCGAACCGCGACACGATCGACAAGTTCCGCGCCGCGCTGGCCAGGGCCTGCGAGTACGCCCAGGCCCACCCGGACGAGCTGCGCGCGGTGCTGCCGACGTACACGAAGGTCCCGGCCGCCCTCGCCGGCAAGATCAAGCTGCCGGTCTACACGACGGCGGCGGACCCGGCCGGCTGGCAGCGGTGGGCCGACGTCCTGACCCAGCAGCAGATCGCCAAGAAACCGATCGACCTCGACGGCGCGTACCTGCGGTGAAGGGCCTTGCCGGGTTCGCGGCGCTCGTCGGGCTCTGGGAACTGCTCCGATCCGCGCACGTGCTGCCGCCCGGCTCGGCGCCGGCGAGCGTGGACATCGCCCGCGCCCTCGGGAATCCTGACCTGCCCGGCGCGACCGCCGGCACCTTGATCGCCTGGGCCGCCGGGCTCCTGCTGGCCGCGTCGATCGGCATCCCGCTCGGCGTGCTGCTCGGCCTGTCGCGGTGGGTGGACGCGGCCCTGACCGCCACCGTCGACTTCCTGCGGCCGATCCCGGCGGTCGCGCTGATCCCGGTCGCGGTCGTGGTGATCGGCCTCGGCGCGGGCATGCAGGCGCTCCTGGTCGGCTTCGCGTGTCTCTGGCCGCTGCTGATCTCGACCCGATTCGGCGTACGCGACGTCGACCCCCTGCTGACCGAGACCGGCCGCGTCCTCGGGGCACGCGGCCTGCGCCTGGCCGCGACGGTCACCGTGCCCGCGGCGCTGCCGTCCATCCGCACCGGTCTGCGTACCGCCGCGTCCCTGGGCCTGGTCGTCGCCGTCGCCACCGAACTCGCCACCGGCAGCCCCGGCCTCGGCTGGTTCATCGCGCAGCAGCAGCAGGCCGGGCAGATCCCCGCCGCGTACGCCGGGATCGTCGTCGCCGGGCTGCTCGGCTACCTGGTCCACCTGGTCACCTCGTGAAACGACTCCTGGGGTTGCTCGTCGCCGCGCTGCTCCTGCTCGTCTGGGAGGTCGCCGGCCGCACCGGCGACACCGGCCTGTTCCCGCCGGTCAGTGACGCGATCGCGGAGCTCGCCTCGATCGACCCGTGGACCGACGTGCTCCCGTCGGCCGGCCGCGCCCTGGCCGGCTTCGCGATCGGGGTGACGCTCGGCGCGCTGCTCGGCGTGACCATCGGCTGGCTGCGCGGCCTGGAGCCGTGGGTCCGCCCGGCCCTCGAGTTCCTCCGCGCGGTCCCGCCCCCGGCGGTCCTGCCGGTCGCCGTCCTGGCGCTCGGCGCGACCAGCGGCATGCGGATCACCGTGATCGCGGCCGCCGCGATGTGGCCGGTCCTGATCGCCGGTGTCGACGCCACCCGCGCGGTCGAGCCCGGCTATCTCGACGTGGCCCGGATCAGCCACGCCCGCCCGGTCTCGGTGATCCTGCCCGCGGTGCTGCCCGCCCTGATCGCCGGCGCCCGGATCGCGCTCGGCATCGCCCTGATCATGATGGTGATCAGCGAGATGACCGCCGCGACCTCGGGCCTGGGCTACCTGATCCTGCAGGCGCAGCGGACCTACGCGATCGCCCAGATGTACGCCGGCATCATCGTCCTGGGCCTGCTCGGCTGGCTGGTCACCGCCGTCTTCTCCCTGGTCGAACGCCACGTCCTGAGCTGGTACGAGGACCAGAAGGGCATCGCCGGTGGCTGAGACCCCGCTCGTGCGCGCGGCCGGCCTCGGCAAGTCCTTCCGGGGCCGGCGGTCCACGACGCAGGCGATCGCGGACATCGGCTTCGAGCAGGCACCGGGCGAGTTCCTCGGCGTCGTCGGCCCCTCCGGCTGCGGCAAGACGACCCTGCTGCGCTGCCTGGCCGGTCTGGAACGCCCGGACACCGGCACCGTCGAGTTCGACGGCCGCCCGGTCACCGGCATCCCGGACGCCGTCTCGGTGGTCTTCCAGGATTACCACCGCAGCCTGTTCCCGTGGCTGACCGCGGGGGAGAACGTCCGCTTCCCGATCCGCGACCGGGGCCGGGCCGCCGGGCGGGAACAGGCCCGGGAGGCGCTGGACCGGGTCGGGCTCGCCGGCTTCGCCGACCACCACCCGTTCCAGCTCTCCGGCGGCATGCAGCAGCGTGTCGCGATCGCCCGCGCGATCGTCTCCCGGCCCCGGTTCCTGCTGATGGACGAGCCGTTCGCCTCGGTCGACGCGCAGACCCGCGCGGTCCTGGAGCAGCTCACCGTCACCATCACCGCCGAGCTCGGGCTCACCGTCCTGCTGATCACGCACGACATCGACGAGGCGATCCTCATGGCGGACCGGGTGCTGGTGCTCTCGGCCCGCCCCAGCCGGGTGCTGCGCGAGGTGCCGATCGACCTGGACCGCCCGCGCGACGAGGTGGAGACCCGCGCGTTGCCGCTGTTCCAGGACTACCGCCGCGAGATCCACCGGGTGATCGCGAACCCCGGGACAGCCGACTGAACCGGCCTGGGCGGCGTCACGGTGGCCCGACCGGAGGGACGCCTGCGCCCGCCGGCGGGGAGAAGGCGAGGCCGTCGCGGAGCTGGGCGAACGCCCGGTCGGCGGCCTCGGCCGCGATCGGGTGCAGCGCGTCGGCGGACTCGCCGGCGGTCAGGCGGCGCCAGTTCTCCCGGGCCAGGACCCGCTGGACGGCCAGGATCTGCGCCGCCGCCAGCCGCGCGGTCAGCGGGTCCGCGACGGCCGGCTCGAGCGCCCGGGCCAGGCTCTCCTCGTCGCGCGCCTGGAACTCGTGCACCCGGGTCGCCAGGCTCGGCGTCGAGAAGACCAGATCATGAAAAGCCAGGATCTGCGGTACGTCGTTGAGCCCGGTCACCGGGTCGCGGGCGTCCAGCCCGTCCCGGAAGCGCCGGTGCAGCGCGTCGATCGGTGACTCACCGCCGGCGCGGGCCGCGACGACGCGCGCGGGCTCGCCGGAGTGGTCCGCGATCCGGTGCAGGACCAGGTCCTCCTTCGACGGGAAGTAGCGGAAGAGCGTCGGCTTGGAGATCTCCGCCGCGGCGGCGACGTCGTTCACGGAGACGCGGTCGAAGCCACGGTCCAGGAACATCGCGATGGCGATCTCGGAGACCGCGTCGAACGTCCGCTGCTTCTTGCGTTCCCGCAGGCCTGGGCCGGCTCCACCCTGCTCGCTCACGACGCGACCCTACCACCGGGTCAAACTTGTAACCGGGTAACGTTTATGACTGAGTTGCGATATCGTCGGCGGCTCAGGTCGTACGCCGGAAGGGGCCTTGCCGTGGATCTTGATCGTGAACGCGCCTTTCTCGACCGTGTTCGCGCGGCGCAGGCCTGGATGCTCGACCATGCGCGGATGCGCGTCGCGACCGGCGCGGAGGTCGCCGGCGACCGGTACACCGCGGAGACGCTCGGCCGGATGCTGAAGAGCCACGTGAAGGAGCTCGTCGAGGAGCCGGACGGCGCTCCCTACTTCGGCCGGCTGACCTTCGACGGCACCGCGGCGGCCGGCGATCACCAGGGGCAGCGCTACCACATCGGGCGGCGGCGGATCACCGAGGAGCAGGGGCCGCCACTGGTGATCGACTGGCGGGCGCCCGTCTCGTCGCTGTTCTACCGGGCGAGCCCGGGTGATCGGCGCGGCGTCGCGGTGCGCCGGCGCTACGGGTGGACCCCGCACCCGCCGATCCGCCTGACCGGGTTCGAGGACGAGCACCTGGACCTCGGCGAGCAGCTCGGCACGTCCAGCCGGCTGCTGGCCGAGGAGATCGAACGCCCGCGCGTCGGCCCGATGCGCGACATCGTGGCGACCATCCAGCCCGAGCAGGACGAGCTGGTCCGGGCCGATCTTGATCAGTCACTGTGCGTGCAGGGCGGTCCCGGCACCGGCAAGACCGCGGTGGGGCTGCACCGGGCGGCGTACCTGCTCTACGCCCACCGCAGGCAGCTCGGCCGCACCGGTGTCCTGGTCGTCGGCCCGAACCCGGAGTTCCTGCGGTACATCGCCGCGGTCCTGCCGGCGCTCGGCGAGGTCGACGTCCAGCAGCGCACCCTCGAGGAACTGCTCTCCGAGCAGGCGCCCGCCGCCACCGACACCGCCGGGACCGCCCGCCTCAAGCACGACGCCCGGATGGCGCAGGTGCTCCGGCGCGCGCTGAACAGCCTGGTCGAGCCACCTACCGACGACATTGTCGTGGCCGACGGCTCCCTCCGGCTGCGCGTCCCGGCCGCCGCGTTGCTGCGGGAGATCTCGCGGATCAGGAGCGAGGAGCTGCCGTACGGCGTGGGCCGCGAACGCTTCCGGACCCGCATCGTCGCGCTGTTGCAACGCCGGCTGGAGCACCACGGCGAGTCACCGAACGCCAAGTGGCTCGACCGGACCGGTCGTGCCCGCCCCGTGGTGGAGACGCTCGACGCCTGCTGGCCGAAGGTCCGCCCCGCGGAACTGCTGACGAGGCTGCTCGGGGACGCCACGTTCCTGCGCCGCGCCGCGGACGGCGTGCTGACCGATCCGGAACAGGCGGCGCTGCTCTGGGCCAGGCCGCCGCGCAGCTTCCGGAGCGCCAAGTGGTCGGCCGCCGACCTCGTGCTGCTCGACGAGCTCGCCGGTGCCATCGACCATCCCGCCGGGTTCGGGCACCTCGTCGTCGACGAGGCGCAGGACCTGTCGCCGATGCAGTGCCGGGCGCTCGCGCGGCGCAGCCGGCACGGGTCGCTGACCGTGCTCGGGGACCTCGCGCAGGGCACCAGCGCGTGGGCCGCCACGAGCTGGCGTGACCAGCTGACGCACCTCGGGAAGCCGGACGCGCCGGTCACGGCGTTGACGCTCGGGTTCCGGGTTCCGGCGGTCGTGCTGGCGTACGCGAACAGGTTGTTGCCCGTCCTGCACGCCGACGTGCCCGCGGCGCGATCGGTGCGCTCCGACGGGAAGCTCGACGTCCGCGAGGTCACGGACCTGGCCGTGGCCGCGAAGGACCGCGTCGAGGCGGCCCTGGAGCAGGAGGGCTCGATCGCCGTGATCGCGGCGGACGGGCGCGTCGCGGAACTCGGGGCGCTCGCCGGCGACCGGGTGACGGTGCTTCCCGCGACGCTGGCCAAGGGCCTCGAGTTCGACCATGTGATCGTCGTCGAGCCGGCCGAGATCGTCGACGCCGAGCCGCGCGGGCTGAACCGCCTCTACGTCGTGCTCACCCGCGCGGTCTCCCGCCTCGACGTGCTGCACATCACGCCACGGGGCGACTGAGGGTCAGCGCCGCGGGTCGGCGTGGAACTTCGGGCCGGGACCGGCGTCGGCTGGGCGCCGGCCGGCCAGCACGTCGAGGATCTCCTCCAGGCTCACTGTGGCGGCGACCAGCGGGCGTGGGTCCGCTTCCTTCTCCGCGTACGCCGTGATCGCGCCCGCCAGCCCCGCCGACGCCCCGAGGATGCCGACGGTCGTCACGTCCTTGAGCACGATGTCGCGCGTGTCGACCAGGCTCGGCGCGCCGGACAGTCCGATATAGACCACCGTGCGCCCCGGCTCGACGAGGTGCACGGCGAGCCCGGGCATGATCGCCGCGTTGGTCGCGTCGACGACCCCGTCCCACGGCAGCTCGGGCAGGGTGTCACGGGTCCAGACGGGCGCCTCGGCCAGCGGCTCGGCGGCCAGCCCGAGCAGGTGCACCTCGGCGCCCAGCGCGCGGCCGAACATCGCCGCGAGCAGCCCGATCGTGCCCGTGCCCAGGATCAGCAGCCGCTCGCCCGGGGCGACGCCCGCGGCCCGGACCGCCCGCAGCGCATTCCCGCCCGGCTCGACCAGCGCGCCGAGCGTCGCGTCCACCGCGTCGGGCAGCGCGTGCAGGTACGCCGCGGGGAACGCCAGCCGCTCGGCGAGCGCGCCGGGCAGGCCGTCGCGGCAGCCCAGCTCGTGCCGCGAGGGGCAGACGTGGTGCCGCCCGGCACGGCAGCGCCCACACTGCCCGCACCCGATCATCGTGTCGCCGGTGACCCGCCGCCGCAGCCAGCTGCCGTCGACGCCGGGACCGGTGGCGATCACCGTGCCGGACCACTCGTGACCGGGACGCAGCGGATAGGAGGCCAGGCCGGTGTGCAGGTAGCTCATCTCGCCGGTGAACAGCTCCACGTCGGTGCCGCACACCCCGGCCCGCTCCACCTCGACGATCACCTGCCCGGGGCCGGCCTGCGGCTCCGGCACCTCCCGGACCTCGGCCCGGCCGGGACCGGTGAAGACCAGTGCGCGCATGGTGGGCCTCCGTTGTCAGCGAGCGGCACACCAGCGTAGAACGAGATCATGACGAGAATCGACAGCACTCCGTTCGGTGTCCTGGCCGACGGCACCGTGATCGAGAAGTGGACGCTGACCAACGGGGGCGGGGCGTCGGTGTCGATCCTCACCTGGGGCGCGACGATCCAGTCCGTGCTGGTCCCCGACCGGGACGGCGCCCTGGGCAACGTGACGCTCGGCTTCGCGGACCTCGCCGGGTACCAGGACCCGGCCAATCCGTACTTCGGCTCGACCATCGGGCGGTACGGCAACCGCATCGCGAACGGGACGTTCACGCTCGACGGGCAGGTCCACAAGCTGACCCAGAACGAGGGGCAGACGACCCTGCACGGCGGGGCCAGGGGTTTCGACAAGCGCGTCTGGGCGGCGGAGGCGACGGCCGGCGGCGTACGGCTGCGGTATCTCTCGCCGGACGGTGAGGAGGGCTTCCCAGGGACCGTCGAGGCGACCGTGACGTTCGGCTTCGACGACGAGAACCGGCTGCGGATCGACTACCGGGCGACGACCGACCAGGCCACCGTGCTGAGCCTGACCAACCACGCCTACTGGAACCTGGCGGGGGAGGGCAGCGGGACGATCGACGGGCACCTGCTGCGGATCAACGCCGGGCACTACACGCCGGTCGACGAGACGCTGATCCCGACCGGCGAGCTCGCGCCCGTCGACGGCACCCCGTTCGACTTCCGGACCGCCCGAGCGATCGGCGAGCGCCTGCGGGACGACCACCCGCAGCTGCGCTTCGGTCTCGGCTACGACCACAACTACGTGCTGGCCGGCCCGGACGCCGCCGTGGTCGACGACCCGCGCAGCGGTCGCCGGCTCACCATCGAGACGACCGAGCCGGGCCTGCAGTTCTACTCCGGCAACTTCCTCGACGGCAAGCTGCGCGGCACGTCCGGCCGGCAGTACCGGCAGGGGGAGGCGTTCGCGCTGGAGACCCAGCACTTCCCGGACAGCCCGAACCAGCCGGACTTCCCGGCGACCGTGCTGCGCCCCGGCGACACCTACACCTCCAGCACCACCCACACGTTCTCCGTCGTGCGGTGACCCCGGCGGAACGCTTCGCGAGCGTACGGGTGGCGCGCCTGGCCACGGTCACCCCGGACGGCGCGCCGCACCTCGTGCCGATCGTCTTCGCCGTGGTCGGCGACGTGATCCACACGGCTGTCGACGGCAAGCCGAAGCGGCACCGCAACCTGCGGCGGCTCGCCAACATCGCGCACGAGCCCCGCGTCAGCGTCCTCGCCGATTTCTACGACGACGACTGGTCGCAGCTCTGGTGGGTGCGCGCCGACGGCCGCGCCGCGGTCACCGGCGAGCCGGAGCCGGCGCTGCTCGCCCGCTACCCGCAGTACGCGGTGCAGCCGCCGCCCGGCCCGTTCCTGCGGATCGAGGTCACCGCCTGGCACGCCTGGTCAGCCTGAGACCGCAGCTCGCCGCCGCAGCTCGCCGCAGCCGCCGCCGCTCGCCGCTCGCCGCCGCTTGCCGCCGCCGGAAACGAGCGAGATGGGAGTTTACGCCCGTAATGGGCGGACGCTCCCGCCTGACCCCGGCACGGCCGGCGCCTCGCGTGTCGGGCCGCGCGGCGGTTGGATGGCCCGATGGCTGAGGTTCTGGTGGGTGTGGACGATTACCGTGAGTTCGAGGCGGCCGCGGCGGCGGACGGTGTCGACGTCGGCCGGTGGCTGGTCGAGGCCGGGCGGCAGAGGTTGCAGGCAACCCTCTCCGGCCTGGGACAACTCTGGCAGGACGTATGTGCCGAGTTGGACAATCCGGTGCTGGTGTCGGAGCGGGAGTTGCAGTGCCTGCGCTCGGCGCGGCCACGGGCAGTGAACGACGGGGTGCTGTTGCTGGCGGTCCCGGACCTGCGTGCACGGCAGATCCTGGAGGTCTCCCTGCGGGAGGCGATCGAGAAGGTGCTGGCCCGCCGACTGCGGGTCGGGGTCCGGGTCGCGTTCACCGTCGACGCGGAGGTGCCCGCCGGCCCGTTCACCGCGACGCCGGAGCCGTCGGCGGCGCCGGCATTGCTGGAGGAGTACGCCGAGCTGATCGCCCGTCCCGAGGTGGCCCGCCGCCTCGCCGAGGTGCTGGCCACGGCCCGCTGAGCCGGCCCGGCGCCGGGATCGCGCTGGGAACCGGTGGTGCCGGCTTCACGGCCGGCACCACCGATCGTCAGCCGACCACGGAGCGCAGCGGGATCCGGTCGGCCTTCAGGGCGGCGACCAGGTCTCGCAGGTACGGGTGCTCGTCCGGCTGCACGCCGTCCGGGTTGGGGATGGTCAGGTACGCGGAGTCGCCGGCCACCGCGGTCGTGGCCGTGGTCGTGTAACGGCTGACCACGGCCTGCGTGCGGGCCAGGTCGGTGGCCGCGACCTGGATCCGGGTGGGACGCCACTCGGCGCCCAGGTTCGGCGGGACCGGCTGGGCCGCGGCGGCCGCGCGCGCCGGGTCCGGGCTGGGAGCCCGCAGCGCGGACGGGGTGCCGGCCGGCCGGAGCAGCGCGTTCGCCACGAGTTCCAGGCCGTTCTCGTTGTAGGCGCGGAACAGCGGGTTGAACGCGAACAGCACCGCGTGGCCGGCGCCGGTGGGCTCGTCGACCACGACCGACGTGCCTTTCAGGGTGTCGGCCGCGACGGTGTAGCCGTTGTGCCAGAACGTGTCGCCCCGCGGGTACGTGACCACGTTCGTCCCGCTGGTGCTCGGGGTCAGGATCGGGTCGTCGTTGTTGAACTGGAAGTCCTCGGCCGGGCGGCCGGCCGCGACCGGGCTGGTGGTGTCCACGTCGACCCGCAGGTGCGAGCCGATCACCAGGTAGTCGGCCGGTTTCGGCTTCTCCGTGGTGGAGGTGAGCCCGGCGGCACGGGCCACGCGGGTGCCCTCGTTGCGCAGGCCGAGGTAGGTGTGGCCCTGCGCGATCCAGTTCCGCAGGTTCGCCTGCCCGGTGGCGGTCAGGCCACCGGTCGCGCTGCTGCCGTCCGGCACCAGCAGGACGCTGCGGCCGGTGAAGGCGGGCGTGTTGTCGTTGATGTCGGCCGCGGTGATCGGGGTGAGGTCCAGCCCCCACTTGCGGCCGAGCACGTAACGGGCCTCGCCGTAGGAGCCGGACGTGGTGGAGATGCCGGTGCCGCGGAACAGGCCGACGTCGGGCCGGGCCAGGGCCGTACCCGAGGAGGGTCGGTAGGAAACGGACAGCGTGACGCCCAGTGATCGGGCGAGCCGGTCGATCGCCGGGGTGACGGCGGCGGACGGCACGCGGATCAGATCACCGTCGCGGACCGCTGCGACACCCTGGCCGAGCAGGCGGAACGTCAGCTGCGCCGCGGCGGCCGAGTCCTGGCGGTAGGTGTAGGAGCCGCCGCGGGGCGCGGTTCCCGCCCGGCCACCGGCGATCCGGCGGACAAGATCGGCCTTCGGGCGTACGGCGTCACCGGTGTAGATCGTGTCGATGCCCATCAGGAGCGGGTTGCTCCACGAGGAGACGTCGTAGAAGTAGGGGAACGGGACGTACGGGTCCTCGCCCAGAGTCGCCTGGATCCAATGCTTCTGCGGCTGGTCCATCGGGATCCAGTACGCCCCGGCGGGAACGGCGACGTTCTTCGCGGTCCGCCCGCCGAAGACGTGCGCGTTGCGTACCGTGACCGGCTTCTTCATCTCGTAGACCTCGACGTCCATCTTCCGCAGCCGCTCGACCAGCTGCCGCACGTCGGCGAGCTGGCGGCCGGGCATCAGGAAGTAGGACCGGACCGTGATGTCGGGCACCGGGAACTGCACCGTGTTCTCCGGCTGCACCACCTCGTTCGGCTCGAGCGTGCCGGCCCGTCCCTGCGCGAGCGCGTCCGCCCAGAGCTTGTAGTAGCTGGTCAGCACCTCGCGTTTGTGGGCGGCGGCCCAGCCCAGCGTCGCCCACTGGGTGTTGAACTGCTGCTGGACCCGGTCCTGGACGGCCGAGGCGCTGCCTTTCTCGTACGTCATTCCGGCGGCCCCGAACCCGGTCGCCGGAACGGTGTCGCCGTATCCCATGTAGAACAGGTCGTAGGTGTCGTAGTTGAAGTAGCACTCGGTCGTGACCGTGTCGGAGCAGGCGCCGTTGAATCCGAAACCGGCCTTGTTCGCCTCGCCGATCCGGTTGATCCAGTCGACCGGCGCGTCGGCGATCTCGTGGTGGATCGGGTCCGCGTTCGGCGGGAAGAAGTACCGCTGGCCGCCCATCTCGTGGGCGTCGATGAAGACCTGCGGCGGGAACTGCCGGAGCAGCTCGAGCTTGCTGTCGGTCTCCGGCTGCGTCCGGGCGAACCAGTCCCGGTTGAGGTCGAAGCCGAAGTCGTTCTGGCGCCGCAGCGCGTCGCGCCCGTCCGGGTTCTGGGTCGGCAGGATGACCGTGATCAGGTTGTCGTTGCGCTGCCGCACGGCGCAGGACAGGCCGGCGGCCAGCTCGTAGAGGGTCTTCAGGGAGGCGTCCGCGCCGCTGGTCTCGCCGCCGTGCACGTTGCCGGCGATCCAGACGATGGCGGGCTTGCCGGCGGCGATCCGGCGTGCCCGGTCAGCGCTCAGCTTCCGCGGGTCCCGCAGGCTGCGGATCGCGCCGGCGACCTCGTCGAGGTCGGTCTTCCGCTGGGCGACCACCGCGTAGTCCAGCGGCTGCCCGAGCACGCTCGTGCCCATCGTGCCGGTGACCACGCGGTCGGAGGAGGTGTCCACGGCGCTCAGATAGTTCCGGATCTCGGCGTTCGTGACGACCCGCTGCTGGCCGGCGCCGAGCGGGAAGCCGAGGAAGGTCTCCGGGCTCGGGACGGTGCTCAGGTGGGCGGACGGGTCGGTGGCGCAATCGGCGCGCGCGGGGGTGGCGCTCGCCGGGACGGAGCTCAGGGCGGTGACCAGGGCGATCGCCGCGACACCTGCCAGGCGTTTCGGAATCCGCATCGTGTGCTCGTTCCCTTCCCGGGAATCGTCGAATGCGGAGCAGCCTATGACCCTCCATTTACGACGGTCAACGTATGCGGAAATCACGTATTGGCCGGTCTGTATGGCTTTCGGGTGGTGCGCTCCCGGCCCGGCGGCGGACCGCCGGGCGGGGAACGACCTCGTCAGGAGTCGAAGGAGAAGCCGAGCAGACCGGCGGTCCTGAGGATGACGCCGTCGCGGCCGCCGTTGCGGTCCGCGCGCGCGATGGCCCGCCGGATCACCTGGACCGCGGGGTAGGCGAGGGGCTCCGGCGGGATCGGCAACGGCCGCTTGGTGGCCATCCGCAGCCGGGTGCGGGGCGTGTCCAGCCCGGCCAGCAGGTCGAGCATCACCGAGCCGGCGAAGCGGGTCGCGGCCACGCCGAGCCCGGTGAAACCGCTGCTGTAGGCCACCTTGCCGCCCATCGCCAGGCCCTGGAAGGCGGCCAGCTGGGTGGACATGTCGATCATGCCGCCCCAGGCGTGGGTGAACCTGACGTCGCCGAGCTGCGGGAACGTGCGCAGGAAGTGGTCGGCCAGGCGCGCGAAGGTCTCCGGGCGCTGGTCGAACTCGGGGCGGATGCCACCGCCGCGGTGGTAGACCGCGTCGTACCCGCCCCACAGGATCCGGTTGTCGGCGGTCTTGCGGTAGTAGTGGAACTGCCGCGAGCAGTCGCCGATCCCGAAGTTGCCCTGCCAGCCGATCTCGTCGAGCTGGGCCGGGGTGAGCGGCTCGGACATCAGCACGTAGTCGTAGATCGGGATGGTCAGGAACCGGTTGCGCCGCAGCAGCGACGGGAACCCGTTCGTGGCCAGCACGACCTTGCGGGCGCGGACGGTGCCCATGCCGGTCGTGGCGCGGACCGTCCGGCCCCGGTCGGCGAGCCGGGTCACCGGCGTGTGCTCGTAGATGCGCACGCCCAGCCGGCGGCACGCCTCCTTGAGGCCCCAGGCCAGCTTCGCCGGGTGGACGAGCGCGGCACCGGTCTCGCGGAGCACGCCGGCCCGGTACAGCGGCGAGCGCACGAGCGTGGCGAGCTCGTCGCGGTCGAAGAACCGGCCGGGCACGGCCCGCAGCTCGTCGACCTGGTGACGTTCGGTGGCGACCTCGAGCGCGCCCTCCTCCTGCCACTCGGCGTCGATGCCGTGCTCGGTCAGCGAGTCCCGGAACGCGGTGAAGTTCTCCTCGGCCAGCGTGGTCAGCACGTCGAGCTCGCCGGCGAAGTTGCGCTGCCCGTTCTCCGGGCCGTGGGTCAGGCTGGCCTCGACGAATCCGCCGTTGCGGCCGCTCGCCGCCCAGCCGATCTCCTCGCCCTCGACGAGCACGACGTCCCGGCCGGGATCGTTCTCCTTGGCCTGCAGCGCGGTCCACAACCCGCAGTAACCGCCGCCGATGATCAGCAGGTCGGTCTCGATGGCGCCGATCAGGGCGGGCTGCGGGGCGGGCCGTCCGGGATCCTCGAGCCAGAACGGCGTCCGGGCAGCGTCGGCGAGGGCCGCGCGGATGCGCTTTTCGTCGGTCCGGATGTCGAGGTCGTAGGCCGGTGTGTCCGCCCGCATGCTGATCCTCCCTGGTCAGGGCCATAGGTAACCGTGTGCGGTAGCCTTAGGTCAATGCGTTGACATAACTAGGTCATCGCGTTGACATAAGGAGGGCCTTCATGGCGACGACACGGGGCACGTCCGACCGGGTCCGGCGGCGGCCCACGCGCGCCGGCGTGATCCTCGAGGAGTCGATGATCATCGATGCGGCGCTGCGGCTGATCGAGGCGCCCGGCGGCAATGCGCTCACGGTGCGTCGCCTCGGGGTCGAGCTGGGCGCCGACCCGTCGGCCGTCTACCGGTACTTCCGGGACATGGACGCGCTGCTGATCGCGATCGCCGACCGTCTGATCAGCGAGACCCTGGCCGACTTCGAGGCGGGCTCGGACTGGCGCGAGGCGCTGCGCGAGATGGGCCGCGGCGTGCACGACTCGATGCTGCGGCACCCGCGCCTGGCCCAGCTGCGCGCCATCCGGTTCACCGCCGGGCCCAACGAGCTGCGCGCCGACGACATCGGCATCGGCCTGCTGCTGCGTGCCGGCTTCCCGCCGGCCGACGCCGTCCGGCACTTCCGGGACTTCATCGACGCGGTGCTGGCGCTCGCCGCGATGGACGCGATCGAGCTCGAGCCCGGTCAGGAGGAGGCCGACAAGCAGGCGCTCGCGCAGACGTACGCGACGTTCTCGCCCGAGGAATACCCCAACCTGGCGGCCGTTCGTGATCATCTGACTCAGATCACGGCCTCCCCGTTCCCGGGGGTGCTGGACAAACTGATCGACGCCCTGGCCGCCCGGGCGGAGGAATTCCGGCCGAAGAAACGCAAGCCGAAGCGAAAGAAATCATCCGCACCGATCATTGACGGGCCCGAATCGCTGGCCTAGTTTGCGGGAAACCGACGAATGGGGTTTCCTGACATGCCTCGATTCCGGCTGACCGCGGCGCTGGCCGCCACGATTCTTCTGCTCACCGCCTGTGGTGACTCCGGCGACCAGGACGGCGAGGCCGGCCAGGTGGACAAGGTGACCACGGGGGTGATCGCGATCGTCGACGTGGCGCCCATCTACCTCGGGCGGGCGCTGGGTTACTTCGAGGAACAGAAGATCGACCTCACGCTCACCACGGCCCAGGGCGGCGCGGCGATCGTCCCAGCGGTGCTCGGCGGGGAATACCAGTTCGGCTTCAGCAACACGATCTCGCTGCTGCTCGGCGCGTCCAAGAACCTGCCGGTCAAGGTCGTCGCCAACGGCAACAACTCGACCGGGGTCGAGGGCAAGGACTTCGCCGGTCTGTTCGTCAAGGCGGACAGCCCGATCAAATCACCGAAGGACCTGGCCGGCCGCACGGTCGCGGCAAACACCCTGAAGAACATCGTCGAGACGAGCGTACGGGCGTCGGTGCGCAAGGACGGCGGTGACGCCGCCGCGGTGAAGTTCACCGAGCTCGCGTTCCCCGATCAGGTGCCGGCGCTGGAGTCCGGCCAGGTCGACGCGATCTTCGTGGTCGAGCCGTTCCAGCAGGCCGCGGTGCTCGCCGGGGCTCGGAAGATCGCGTCGAGCTACGTGGACGCGGCACCCGACCTGACCGTCGCGATGTACTTCACGTCGCAGCAGCTGATTTCCGCCAACCCGGACCTCGTCCGGCGCTTCACCGAGGCGATGAAGAAGTCTCTGGGGTACGCCGACAGCCACCCCGACCAGGTGCGCGAGATACTCGGCGCGTACACCAAGATCGATCCGACGGTGCGGGCGGCGCTGGTGATGCCCAAGTGGCCCTCGGAGATCAACCGCGCCTCCGTCGACGCCCTCGCCGGCCTGGCCGTCACCGACGGGCTGCTCACCGCGAAACCGGATCTGAACGCGTTGCTGCCCTGACCGCCGCCGGGCGGTCAGGGCAACCGGCGATCAGGAGAACAGGTTCCGGAGGTACGTGGTGAGGGTCCCGGCCAGGATCGCGTGATCGTGCGACGACGGGTGCCAGTCGCAGCCGAGCAGATCCAGGCCGAGCGCCGCGTTGTCGTAGTAGAGCGCGCTCACCCGGTCGTGGCGGTCCCGGACGATCCGCTGGACGGAGTCGGCCAGCGCCGTCGTCCGGTAGCTCAGGTCGGGGTAGGTGAGCACGAAACGCGTCGCCGGGCCGTACCGCTTCCGCAGCTTGTCGAGGAATCCCTGATACGCGGCGACATAGTCGGCTGCCAATGCGGCGTCGTCGGCCCACTTCTCGCCCGGATTGAGCGGCGTGGAGAAGTCGTTGGTGCCGAGACCGATCACGACCACCTGCGGATGCCAGGACGCCGGGCGCCGCCAGACCGATTCGTCGGCCGCCTGCAGGGCCCGGTCGTAGTAGGTGCGGTAATCGGTGCCCGGGCTGCTGCCGTTGTAGTTGCGGACCATGCCGATGCCCGACCAGGCGTTGATCTGGTAGTCGGCGTTCAGGGCCTTGGCGGTACGGGCGCCGAAGGCCTGATCGGCGTTGCTGTTGCGGGTCAGCACGCCCTCGCCGGAGCAGTCGCGGCTCGTCGACATGTCGCCGTACCCCGCGGTCCAGGAATCGCCGATGAACTCGATCTGCCGATGCCGGGCGGCCGGCGCGGCGAGGATCCGGCCGCCGGGCCCCGGGACGAGGCCGCCGAAGAGCGCCGCGTTCCACGGGCTCTCGGTCCGCTTCGCCAGCCGTACGGTGTGATCGCCCCGGGAGAGGCCGGTGATCCACTGCGTGGTGGCGCCCGGAGTGACCAGCGTGGCCGGCGGCCCGCCGTCGACCTGCACGTCGTAGTCGTTGACCGCGTCGTCGAGCTTCAGCCCGACGCTCGTGCCCCGGAACCGGCCCTCGAAGTAGACGCCGGGCCAGGTGAACGCCGCGTCCGTGCCCACCGTCACCGTCCGCCCGGCGGTGTGCACCTGACGCGGCACCGGCGTGGCCGCGGCCGGGGTGGCGACCGTGACCAGCCCGCCGCCGAGCAGCGCGATCACGCCGAGACGGGCGAGGGATGTCAGTTGCATGCTTGTCGCTCCTGACTGTGCAGGGAGTATTTAGTACCGTCGATGAACAATCTAGGGTTCGGCGCGATCGGCCGCAATCGCGACGGCGGCCCTGGATGGGTGATTTCTGGCGTTTTGGTGGCGCCGGACGGGATGATGGTCCACAATCTGCCCACGATGGACTTCTCTCCGCTTCCCCCAGTTCCCCGGCCACGGCCGTGGCTCACCGTGCTGTTCGCCGCCGTGCTGACGCTGCTGGCAGGCCTGCCGCTCGGCATCTTCCCGCTGGCCCGGGCGTCCTTCGCGCCGGCCGCGCCACCGGACGGGCACATCTCCCTGGCCGCGCTGCGGGAGGCGACGCTGGACGTCCCGCCGTGGCCGGCCGACAACGTGCAGGGCCCGTCCGGCTCGCTGCGCTTCCACGACGGGGCCGTGCCGGTGGACCCGCACCCCGTCGCCGACGGCCGGCCGCCGTACGGGGATGCCGTCCTGATCCTCTCGGTGACCTACGGTGACGTCGACCATGACGGCGCGGACGAGACGATCGTGCTGTTCGGGTGCATGATCGAGGGCGGGAGCAAGCAACTCGTCGCCTACGACCGGGACCGGGCCGGGCACATCGTGTCGCTCGGGCAGGTGGTCGCCACCACCGGGCAGATCCGGGACCTCCGGACCGACGGCGCGAAGGTCGGCCCCGACGGGGTCGTCACCGCGGTGGTCGGCGACTACCAGCGCTGCTGCGCCGATCGGACCCCGCAGATCTGGCAGACCCGGGGGTACGCCCTGCGGGACGGCCGGTTCACGCAGGTCAGCGGGGAACGGCAGCTGCCGCTCAACCCGCACGTGACCCAGATGCAGGTCAGCGCGGGACAGCTGGTGCTCGGGGCGCCGCGCGGTGGATACCGCACCGGCACCCTCGACGTGACGGTGAGTCACGTGCGCGGCGCTCACCCGTCCCGGGTCACGATCCTGTTCTACGCGCCGGAAGGGCTCGAACGGGCCGGGAACAAGTGGCCGTCCGTGAAGGCCCAGGCGGACTCGTTCTCGGTGACCGAGGCGGCGCCCGCGGTGGGCGGGAACGTCACGTACCGGTTCGCGTTCCGCCGGAAGGCGGCCGTGACCGGCGGCGAGATGACGATCGACCTGGCGACGGTGCCATGGATGAGCCAGGCCGTGCCGTGGAGCAGCGCGGTCACCGTCCCGATCCGCACCGGGAAGTAGCGGTCCGCGGCGCGGCTCACGCTTGCCGGCCGGCCCTCACCGGCGACCTCAGTCGCCGGTGAGGTCGCGGCGCAGGGCGACCGCTGCCACGGCCAGGGACGTGACCGCCCAGAAGACGAAGATCTCCAGGGCGAAGGCATCGCCGCCGAGCCCGTCGCTGCGCGAGGCGTTCAGGTAGGACGTCATCGGCAGCGGCCACTTCAGACCGCCGGCGATGCCCTCGACGATCACGAACCAGACGCCGAAGCCGCTGAGCAGCCACGCCGACCGGCGCACGGTTGCGGCCAGGCCCGCGCCGAACGCCGCCATCACCGGAATGACGAACAGGGTCTGGGTGTACGTCTGGTGGCTCCACCGGAACCAGACCGGCAGCCCACTGAACACGGCCAGCATCTCGGCGACCAGCATCGTCGTGACGACCTGGGCCAGGAGCACCTGGAAACGGCGCGGCCGGGCCACGTAGAGCAGCGCGATCGTGCGGTGCTGGTAGTGCTGGGTGACGGTGAGGACCGAGATGCCGAACGCGCCGATCCCAGCGAACAGCACCCACCAGCTCTTGTCCCAGACGCCCGCGGCCGCCGCCACCGCGCCGAACAGGGCGAGCGACACCCAGCTGGAGCGGATCGTGGCCATCCGGTAGAGCTCGGCGCGGATCAGACTGCTCATCAGGAGGCCGCCAGTTCCAGGAAAGTCTGCTCGAGACTCGGGGCATCGGCGGCGAGCTCGTACAGCGGGACTCCGGCCGCGAAGGCGACCTCACCGGCGTCCTCGGGGGAGAGGCCGTACACCTGGAGGGTGTCGTCCTCGGCGGCGACCTCGGCACCGGCCTCCTCGAACACGCGCCACAACCGCACCGGATCGCGGCCGCGGACCCGCAGGCGCACCGTGCCCTCGCCGGCCAGCTCGGCCAGCGTGGCCGCCCGCCGGACCTGACCGTTCGCGATGATCACCACGTCGTCGATGAGCTGCGCCAGCTCGGCCAGCAGATGGCTGGAGATCAGCACGGTGCCGCCGGCGTCCGCGTGCGCGCGCAGCAGCTCGCGCAACCAGACGATGCCCTCCGGGTCGAGGCCGTTCGCCGGCTCGTCGAGGATCAGCACCCGCGGCTCGCCGAGCAGCGCCGTCGCCACCGCCAGCCGCTGCCGCATGCCGAGCGAGTACTCCCCGGTGCGCTGCGTGTCCGCGTCGGCGAGCCCGACCGTCTCCAGCAGCAGGTTCACCCGCGCGCGGCTCGCGCCGGCCAGTATCGCCTGGGTGATCAGGTGCGCGCGACCGCTCTGCCCCGGATGGCTGATGCCCTGCTCCAGGACCGCACCGACCTCGCGCAACGGGTTCTTCAGCTCGCCGAACGGCTGCCCGTTGATCAGCGCGGTGCCCGACGTGGGCCGGGTCAGGCCGAGGAGCATGCGCAACGTCGTGGTCTTGCCCGAGCCGTTCAGCCCGAGGAACCCGGTCACCCGGCCCGGCCTCGCGACGAACGAGATGCCGTCGACCGCGCGGACCCTCCGGTACGCCTTCGTCAGATCAATGGTCTCGATCATGGTCGGGAACTATCCCACACGCCCACGCCGACCCGCGCTCCGTGATCTCGCGTATCTGCGGAACGTGCGGGTCAGCGGGGTTGTGTCGGTGGCGGGATCAGCAGGTCGCAGCCGCGCCGTTCGCCGGCTTGTGCGTCGCGGCCGCCGCCACCGCGTTGTACTGCTGGACGTAAGCGGCGTGCACGGCCGGGTTCTCCATCTGCAGCATCACCTCGTCGGAGCCGCGCAGGCTGCCGCCCTTCCAGTTGAGGCTGCCGGTCCAGACGATCTTCCGGTCGCCCTTGCCGTAGTAGTTGCCCTCGATCGAGAAGTTCTTGGAGTGGATCCAGATCGGATCGCTCTCGCAGTAGTACCTGACGATGACCCCGTTGTACTTGTCGGTGGTCTTGGCCAGCAGGCTCTTCAGCGCTGTCGTCTGGTAGTCGTTGTCCGGGTCGTAGCGCAGGTTGACCAGGACGTAACAACCGGCCTTGTCCAGCGCGACCAGCTTGTCCGCGATGTAGTCCAGGGCGAACTCGGTCACCGTGACCCGGATGATCGTGCGGTGCGTGCCGTCGCTCTGCACGCCGACGGTCGTGTTGCCGAAGCACTCGGTGTTGTTGAGGATCGTCATCACGGTGTCCTCGGTCGGGTCCCCGTACAGGGTGTCGCCGGCGCGCGGGTAGTAGAACACCTTGGCGGCGCCGGCCTGGACCGGGACCCGGGTGTCGTAGTAGTTGTTGTTGACCTTCTTCGCGGCCAGATCAGCGAAGTATCCGGTGTACGAGTCGAAGAGCGCCGCGTTCCCGGTCACCTCGAGCGCGTCGTTCCAGCCGGTCCCGCCGTCCCGCCACGCGGTGCCGCCCATGTTGGCGGAGGTCTGCACGACCACGTCGTCCACGCCGAGAGTCCGGCTGAACAGGAAGAACTTGTTGTGGTTGATCGAGTAGTCGTAGCCGGCGATGCAACCGCGGCCGCTCGGGCAGGTGGTGAAGTACGACGCCTGCGTGGTGTCGGTGCCCAGCCCGGTGCGCAGCACGTCGTAGCTGGCCGTGTTGGCCACCGTCTTGACGTCCGCGACCACCCGCACCTTGACGCCCCGGCTCTTCGCCGCCACCAGCGCGTTCGGGAGGGTCGTGGCGAAGAAGTAGTACATCGACACGCTGATCGTCGACCCCGCCTCGGCCCCGTCGATCAGTTCCTTGAGCCGCGTGTAGATCTGATCCTTGGCCGCGGTGTCCCCGGTCGGATCGGTGAAGATCGCATGGGTGTACGGCGTGTCCGCCGCTGCCGCCGGCCCGGCCGGAACAGCCGCCGCCGTGATCCCGGCCAGGATCGCCGCTCCGATGGCCGGAATCGCCCGCCACCGCCCCCGCATTGGGTTTCTCATCGTGAGGTCCCTCTCTACCGCCGTCCTCCAGGGGATGCCGGTAGAGAGGGACTATACAAACCGTTAAATGTAGGAATCTAAACGGGAAACGACACCTGCTCAGGCGCGGGCTCGGGGCAGGCAGCACTTCTTGTACTTGAGGCCGGAACCGCACCAGCACGACCCGTTGCGCTCCGGCGGCCAGGTGATCGAGGACGGCTTCACGGCGAGCTGACGGGTGTAGCCGGCGCGCGTCTTGGGGTCGGCCGGGTCGGCGTCGAGCCCGGCGAACGTGGCCAGGCCGTCGGCGGTGCCGGGCAGCGGCGCCGGGTTCGACGCGGCGCGGCGGGACAGCTCGCGCTCCAGGCGGGCGCGGTGCTCGTCCCACGTCGAGCCGTAGGCCGCGGTGAGCGCCGGCCACTTGGCGATCACCCGGTCGAACTCGGCCTGCGGGAAGAACAGCAGCTCGTCGCCGACCGCTGTGGTCGAGGCATTGGCGAGCCGGGTCTCCAGCCGGTCGGCCAGGTTGTCGTGCGCGTCGTGCGGCAGGTTGAGCGCGTGCCGGATCCCGTGACGCTGCTGGAGCAGGAAGAACAGCAGGCCGGCATCCTCCGCCGAGGCCGGGTCGGACGAGCGCTCGGCGAGCGCGGCCTGAACCGCCTCGGTCAGCCACTCCTCGGCGAGCTTGTGCCGGCCGCCGACGGCCAGGGCGGCGGCGATGTAGGCCGGCGCGTCGTTGTGCTCGGTCAGTCGCGGGCGCAGCGGCTCCAGCTCGGCCATCGCCTCGTCGGCGCGGCCGGCGCGGAACAGCAGGCGGGCGTGCAGAGCGTGCGCCTTGATGCCGTCACTCTTCGCGTCCGCCTCGACGGCGCGCTCCGCGTACCGCAAGGCGGCTTCGTGCTTCGCGCGGCTCTCGGCGATCTCGGCCGCCAGGATCAGCGCCTCACCGGCGATCTCCGGGTCGGCCAGGCGCCCGGCGTCCACCGCATCGGCCAGGCCGGCCGCGATGCCGAGCGGATCGGCCTCGCCGAGCGCGGTCTTGCGGATCTGGTCGAGGTCGGCGCTGGTCAGGTCCGTGGTTGTCAACACGCCGTGACGATACTGCGGTGCCAACCGGTCCGGCCCTTGATCTGAATCTCATTTCCCGAACGTGTCGGCGGGAATAGTCAGACGTCGGCCTCCACCGCGAACGTGTTGCCGTCCGGGTCCTGGAACCAGGCGAGCCGCCCGCCGCCGGCCCGCGGCGTGATCCCGCGCGCGTCGTGCTCGAGCCCGTCGTAGCGGACGAACGTGACACCGGCCGCGGCGAGCTCGTCGACGATCCCGTCCAGGTCGTCGACATACCAGGTCGCGAGGGTGGCCCTGGTGGCTCCGGCGGTCGTCGACTGGTAGACGTTCAGCGCCGGACCGCCACCGCAGGCGTAGACCCGGCTGCCCCCGGGGATCGCCGCGCTGGGGCCGGACCACAGTGGCCGCAGGCCCAGCCTCCCCTCGTAGAAGGCGACCGCGCGGGTGATGTCCGAGACGGCGATCGAGGTCCTGAGGTGGTGCTCGCTCAACGGCATGAACCACCATCGCACGGATGATCGTAGGGTGGCGTCATGGAACGTGTGGATGCCGGCGTGTTGTCGGTCGCCTATCTGCAGGACGGTCCGGCGGACGGCTGGCCCGTCGTGCTGTCGCACGGTTTCCCGTACGACGTCCACGCCTACGACGAGGTCGTCCCGGTGCTGACGGCGCGGGGCGCCCGGGTGATCCGCCCGTACCTCCGCGGGTTCGGCCCCACCCGGTTCCGGTCCGCCGCGACCGTCCGCAGCGGACAGCAGGCCGCCCTCGGGTCCGACCTGATCGCGCTGGTCGAGGCGTTGCGTCTGGAGCGGCCGATCATCGCCGGGTACGACTGGGGCGGCCTGGCGTCCTGTGTCGCCGCCGCGCTGTGGCCGGAGCGGGTGGCCGGGCTGGTGTCGATGGCGGGGTACGACATCATCGACATCGAGCGGCAGCGGCACGCGTTCACGCCGGCCGTCGAGCACGCCGTGTGGTATCAGCACCTGTTCCAGACCGAGCGCGGCCGGGAGACCCTCGCCGCGCACCGCGGTGAGCTGTGCCGGATGCTGTGGCGGCAGTGGTCGCCGCGCTGGTCTTTCGACGAGGCGACCTTCGCACGGACCGCCGGGTCCTTCGACAACCCGGACTTCGTCGACGTGGTCGTCCACGCCTACCGTCACGCGCTCGGGCAGGCCGCCGGGGATCCGGCCCACGACGGTCTCGAGGCCCGGCTGGCCGCGCGCCCGAAGATCACGGTGCCCGCGGTGACCCTGGACGGCGCCACCGACACGCTGAAGCCGGGCGGCACCGCGGACCACGCCCCGATGTTCATCGGCGGTCACGAGCACCGGCTGGTCGACGCCGGCCACAACCTGCCCCAGGAGGCGCCCGCCGCGTTCGCCGACGCGGTCCTGACGGTACGAGCCGGGCGAACCGGAAATCGAAAGCAAAGGTGAACTACGGCACTGTTGGGCTCTGAACCGGGAGGACAGCGCCAACGCTGACAACCGCCGGCCGATCGCCGATCGGGCGCCTCGAGAACTCAGGCATTCATGGCTCGGAGCCACGCCCGCTCTCCCACGTGGCCCTCCACGCAGAACGAGATGCTGGACCGGTCCGGGTCACCGCTCTGTACCAGCCACTGTCCGTTCACCGCGAGGACTCGCTGCGCCGGGGACGGTGGCGCAGCCGGTACCACCTCGGTGGACCAGGCTGCCGCCTTGCGCCGGGCGGATCGCCAGCCGTCCGCGCCACCTACCACCCGGAAGATCCGCCCGACGGCGCCGTCCAACGCGGTGAGGTCGGCGATCATCTCGTCGACCGGTCGGCCGGGCTCGGTACGCAGATACCGCGTGCTCGGCTCGACTGCGAGCCGATCCCGGAACGCGGCCTGCTGTGGTCCCACCAGGACGACGGCCTTGCCCGCACAGCACCGGGATGGATCATCAGGGCAGGCCGCCGGGACCGGGGCGGCAGCGGGAGTGCGGGCCAGGTTGCCGGCCCACTGCTCGGCCAGATGCTTCCAGCGGTGTACCGGCAGCGCCGCCTCGGAACCGGGCACTTCCTCCCACCATCCGGAGCAGATCCGGGACAGTTGTGCGGCTGCCGCCGGATCCGTGATCCGCAGTACCGGCCGCAGCTCGTCATCCTGAGCGGGCACGCCGAACAGTCCGGCGCCGATCGCGGCGGCTGGTCCGTCCGCCGTGTTCGTAATGATCATGTCAGCCACTGCGGTGGCGGGTTCCCTGTTGAAGGACAACTTGCCGGGCAGGGAGTCATCGGCCCGGATGGCGCTGATCGTTCGCCCGATCGTCGCAGCATGCTCGTCGTCGTCGCAGGACCACAGCACATCGCAGTGCACCCCGCGGCGCCTCAGTCCGATAGCCGCGTCCCTCAAGGCGACCGCGGACGCCGGGTCGAGGTGACCGGCGATCAGGAGGGCGCTGCCCTGTGCTCGAGCAAGAAGGTCGGCGGCGAGGCCGCGACCCAGGGCACCACTCAACGTGAGGTCAGCGCAACTGATCATCGTCTGCGCGTACGGCGCCGCCCACTGATCGACGGTTGCTTCGCCCTCCCCGATGCTCGGCACACGTCCCGTGTTTCTCTGCATGAGCTGGCCGAGCGCTGCCTGAAACTCCGGATCGGCCTCGAACTGCTGGATCCGGTCCCGGACCTCCTGCACGATCATGCCGGTGAGGTGTTGCCACTGGTAGGGCAGACCGAGGGCCTTGTCGGCGTCCAGATCCACCCGGACCGGCAGGTAGTGCAGGTCCTGGCTCACCCGGGTGGCCGAGTCGATCCAGCGGACCCACTCGTGCTGGTTGTCCGAACGGGGCAACAGGCGTTCGGCCTCGCCGCCATTGATCTTCGTTCGGATGATCTTCGGTTGCAGCGCCTGGCGGCGTGGGGTGCCCCTCGGCAGTCGGCGCAGATTGTTCGCGGTGACCAGGCTCAGGTCGTTGGCTCTGGCCATCTGACCGCTCAGCTGCTCCCGAACGATCTTGGAGTGGGCGGTCCGTACTCGCATCGGCCGGCGACCGGTGGCGACGGTCGATCGGCCCTCGGCCGTCACCAGATAGTAGATCTGGCTGTCTCGCTGGGCCATCGCGACCCAGCCCTCCTGGATCAGCGTGACCAGGCCCTCGGTGAGCAACCGGAGGTGCACCTGGAAGATGCGTTCGAGTTCCTGCGAGGTCCGTCCGCCGGTCTCGCTGGCTTCGTTGATCGCTTTCAGCAGCAGTTCCTCGAACTTGCTGTACGGGCGACCGTACGCCAATTCGTAGGTGACCACGTACATCTGCAGAGGCACCAGGGTGCGGATCATGGTCATCCGAGCGTTCCTCCCAGCGTGGCCGGCTGCTGACGTGGCTCGGCTATCCCCGTCCGGAAATCGGTGAGATCGGCCGGCACCCGAACCGCCTTGCCCTCGGCGAACCAGCTCTCCAAGCGGTCGGTCATCAACGCGAGGTGCCGGAGACCCGAGGACTGGTCAGGATTGCGGGACACGTGAGCGACCTGGGCGCGGAAGAAGTCCCACGATCCCACCAGAATCAGCAGGCGCTCGGCCCGGGAGATGAGGACGTTCATCCGTTGGGGGTGACTGAGGAAACCCAGGCCGTCCGAGGGCTGCTTCTGATTGTTGCGAACGAGGCTGATGGCGATGACCTCGGCCTGATTTCCCTGGAACGAGTCGACAGTGAAGAAGCCGTCATGCATCCGCCGTTCCCCGTCGGACGGCGATTTCTGCGGATTCGCCGCGGGTACGAGGCCGCGATCGAGGAGCACCTCGCGGAATTCCGCCGTGCCGAGCCGTTTCCGCAGGTAGGCGACCTGCTGAGCGTACGGGGACAGCACTGCCAGTTCGAGCGGCTCGGGATTGCCGAAGCGCAGGGTACGCAGGAATCGGTCGAGAGCGTGTGCCTCCGCCTCGCTGCGATACTTCGGGGTGGCGATCTCCCGAGTGCGCGGGTCGTCGGCCGGTAGGTCGAGCCAGACCACCGCGCGGCCTCGGAGTTCGTCCGGCGTGATCAGGTTGTGCAGGATCTTCGGCTTCGGCGCCAGTGTCGTCGCGTCCTGCGTGAAGTGTTCCAGCTGGCCGTCGTAGTAGACCTCGGACACCAGCTCGCCGATGGTCGGATGCATCCGGTGCTGTCCGGTGAGCAATCCACCCTCAGGCTCATGGTGGGCTGTCAACTTGTGCAAGCGCTCGAACAGGCGCAGCCATCTTGTGCAGTACCGCTGGAAGTCCTGTTGTTGCTGCTCGGTGCGGTCACGCCAGCCGTGAATGAAATCCCGATCGACGTTCTTGTTCGGCAGCTGCAGTTGTTCCAGCGCCTGCACGGTGGACGCAACCTCGGCGATTGCCTTGTCGTAGTCTTCGATCCGGTACGGCGGCAGCTGTTTTGGATCCCCGATCAGCAGCCAGCGGTGTCCGAGGAACATCGGCAGCGCCAGCTCGAAGCCGTGCACTTTGCCGGCCTCCTCGACGATGGCCCAGTCGTAGGAGACGTCACTGCCGAGCGCGGCGAGATCGCCGTCATTGGTGGTGCTGTAAGTGATGCTGGCGCTCCGTTTGACCAGTTCGCGGAACTCTTTGGCGATCTCGGCGTTCTGGCTGACCAGGTCGGCGACCATCGTGTGGCACGCCTCGAGCCAATCGGCCTGCACCGACGCCTCCGCCGGAACGCCGAGTGCCTCGATCCTATCGATCGCCTGGAGCAGTAAATCACGCGTCACCTGCTGCTCAGACCCGTTCTCCGGGGTCATCTGCGGGATGTCCTTGCGCCCGCGCGAGGTGCTGCGAAGCCGGATCGCCAGCGGACGGCGCCGTTCGGGCACCGCTTCGAAGATCTTGTCCACCTTGGACCTCAGCACGTCCACCGCATGATGTGCCTGGGCGGTGATCAGTACCTGGGCGACCGGATCCTCCTCGAGGATCTCGCGCAACAGCCAGGACACCATGTGGGTCTTTCCGGTACCGGGTGGTCCCTGGACGGTGTAGATGGGCCGGGCCCCGAGGATGGTCTTGATCTGGGTCAGCTTGCTCTTGTCCACCGTGTCTTTGTCCAACGGCACCGGGAGCCGCGCGATCTCGTTGTTCATCAAGACCTGCCCTGGAGCTGTCAGGCTGTCGAGCAGGTAGGAGTGGGTCGCGAGCTTCGCGATCGCGTCCTTGCGGCGACGAATCAGCGACACCTGTCCGCGCAGACCGCTCGTACGCAGCACGTGCACGTCGCCGATCTTGGGGATCTTGGCCGGCTCCTGGTGCGGGACCAGCCATGCGGTCCCATTCGGGATGTCGACCTCGTCGACTATCCATTCGGGGTCGTTCTCGCCCGGAACGATCTGTGTCTCCATGCTCTCCGACGACGGGGACCCCAGGTGGATCAAGTTGCTGCCCGGCTTGCCACTGTGCTTTTCCCGGACCAGGAACTCGGCCATTCCACCTTCCATCCGGAACTTGCGGAACGCCGGGTTCTCCCGGTCGATCTCCTGTACCTCGACCCCGAGGCACGCACCGTCCAACTCCTTCACGTCGGTGATCTCGCAGCGGAACAGTTCGGCGTCGCGAATCAGGATGTCCACCTGATTGGTGAAACGGAGGAAGTCCAGGAACCGCTCGTGCTCATCGCGGCGCTGGCGGCCCTTGTCGATCTCCGGGAGCAGCTCTTCCCACCGTGCCGATCCGGCCAGGCGGTCGCCCTGCGACCGCTTGTCCCGTGTGCCGAAGAACTCCAACCGGCCGGGAGGCACTGTCGTCTGGATCAGCGGGTCCGCGGTGAGGTGCTCGGCGCTTCCGTGACAGAACGCGTTCTGCCAGGTCTTCTTGCCATCGATGTCGTTGGTCGCCGGCCGGATCATCAGATGCATGGACCGGCCGGAGAGCAGGTACTGATCGCGACCGTGGGCCGGGGTCACGGTCGCGCCGTCGGCGAAGTCCCGGTACAGGAAGTTGTGCAGTTGGCTGCGGTGTTCCAGGCGTTGCGGATCGAAGGTGTCGCCCGGCTCGAAGCCCAGCATCTCACTCAGTCCGCGGTCCAGGCAGTCGTCAACGAGATTCCGATTGGCCGGGTTGATGATGACGATGTGGGGACGGGACGGGCCGTCACCTCGCTCGGGGTCGCGCAGAGTGCCGATAATGTCGCGGATCGTGGCGGAGATGTCGGAGTGGTGGGACAGCCGGATGGTGGGATCCTCGGCTATCAGCCGACGGATGAATTCCGCCTCCAGCGTGGTGAGCCGAGCCCTGGGGCGTTCAAGTTGCTTCAGCACCCCTCGATACCGGCCCTCGGCGGACGTGTTCGGAGCATCGAGATGCTCGATCGGCAGCATGCAGCGCGCGGCCAGCATGCCGAACGCAAACCAGTCCGCGTTCGGGCCGAACGCGCCGAGCCCGTCCAACGCCTCCGGCGCCGTCTCCCAGCCGATGCTGCCGGCCCCCGCGCGAGCCGCCGCCGGACGGCCGAGCCGGATGCTCCACTCGAAGCCTCCGAGCCTGGCTGAGGCCGGTCCTTCATCCGCATCCAGGAGCACCGACGCGGGCACCACGTTGCGATGGACGACCTGCTGGTCATGCAGCAGGCCGAGACCGTCGGTGAATCGCGCCAGCATCTGCCAGAGACCGACACGCTCCTCGGGGCGGCCGTTGAGCCAGTCGTGGTCACTGCGGGAACCGAGCAGGGTAGCGAGCGTTTGCAGACCTGCCGTTTCGAAGAGCATCACGAAGTAGCGCTCGTCGTAGTCGATACCCACGTCGCGCAACTGGAGGAGGGAGTCCTCCGAGCCGGGCGCGCTGCGGACCCGGTAGAGGGTGCGCAGCTCACCGTCCCACAAGGCGCGTTGCACGTCGTCCGGCCGGTGGCGTGGCGACCCGTCATGTCCGTCGGGGAACGCCCACGCCTTGAGCAGGAGCGGCTTACCGACCTCCTCCTCGTCGATCGCGCCCCACAGCTCGCCGTCACCGACCCTGGATATCTCCGACCCGATCAACCGGTAACGGCCGTTCAGCAGATGAGATCCTGCACTCAGAGACATCTGGAATCACCCCCGCGGACGGAACGAACCGGAAACTTCGCGGCCGGGCCGGAAGCGTCTGGAACCGGAAGGTTTCCACCCATGAAAGCGAGCGCGCATCCTCCGCACGGCTCAGGCGCAAACCTGATCATCCATGGAAATCAAGCGATCTGTTTCCACCGGTCAAAGCCGTAGGTGGCCGGTCGCACGCAGCAGCGCCCGGGTGAACCGGGTGAGTTCGAGACCGGACAGCCGGGCCGGGGCGAACCAGTCCAGCTCGCTGATCTCCTCCCGGTCGGGCACAGGCGTTCCGGCGGCGACATCTGCCTCGTACACGGTGGTGACGTAGGCGGCCCGGTCGCCGTTGGGGTAGGTGACCTCGTAGTCAGGGCCGCCGAGCACGTCCAGCAGCCGCGGCCGGCCGATCTCGAGGCCGGTCTCCTCACGGATCTCACGCGCCGCGGCCTGCGCCGGGGACTCGCCGAGATCGACCGCGCCGCCGGGCACCGCCCAGCCCTCCCGATGACCGGCATGCCGCACGAGCAGGAGCCGTCCGTCGTCGCCGACGACGATGACCGAGACCGACGGCAGCAGGATCAGATCGTGCCCGATCATCGTCCGCAGCCGAGCCAGGTGCGACGAGATACCCACCAGCGCACCCTAGCCGGTGTCGCGTCGTCCGGCCGGGGCGCGAGCAGGGGCGCCGGACCTCACCCCGAAGACCACCCGTAGACCCCGCTTGCCGTACGCCGTCCGCGCCCCTGTCGCAGAACCCCACCCGTCGGGGGCGCGGCATGGCGATCGGGCACATGTGGGCGATCGCCACCCGCCCGTAAGGTGGCGCACATGTCCCGGGGACTTGCATATCTCGATCTCCTCGCACGTGAGGCCGCCCTGGTGGAGTTCGAGCGCCCGCTGATCGCCGCCCGGGCCGCCGGTGCGCCCGCTGCCGAGCTCGACGAGCTGGAGCAGGCGAAACTGCTCGCGTTGAAGACCCGTGCGCTGCTCGAGCGCCGGCGCCGCCGTGAGGAGGAGCTGTCCGCGCTCTACGACACCGCCGGTGACCTGGCCGGGCTGCGCGACGTCGACGCGGTGCTGCGGGCCATCGTGCACCGGGCACGGACGCTGCTCAACGCCGACGTGTCGTACATGACGCTGAACGACGCCGAGCGCGGTGACACGTACATGCGGGTCACCGACGGCTCGGTGGCGGCCAGTTTCCAGCGGCTGCGACTGCCGCCCGGCGCGGGGCTCGGTGGCCTGGTGGCGCAGACCGGGACGCCGTACGCGACCGCGAACTATCCCGCCGACGCCCGCTTCGCGCACACCAGCGACATCGACCACGGCGTCGGCGACGAGGGGCTGATCGCGATCCTGGGTGTGCCGATGCGGCTCGGCTCGGCGGTGATCGGCGTGCTGTTCGCCGCGAACCGGGCCGAGCGCCCGTTCGCCCGGGAGGAGGTGGCGCTGCTGCTGTCCCTGGCCGCGCACGCCGCCGTCGCGTTGGACACCGCGCGGCTGCTGACCGAGACGCAGACCGCGCTCGGCGAGCTGTCCGCGGCGAACGCGACGATCCAGGCGCACAGCGCGTCGGTGGAACGCGCCGCCGACGCCCACGACCGGATGACCGCCCTGGTCCTGCGCGGCGGGGGAGTCGACGACGTCGCGGCCGACATCGCCGGCGTGCTGCACGGCGCGCTGCTGGTGATCGACGCGCAAGGCCGGACGCTGGCGACCGCCCGGACGCCGGGCAGCTCGGCGCCGCTGCCGGAGCCGGACGAGACCACGGCCGGCGAGGCGGTCGCGGCGTCGCGAGGGGAGGGCCGGAGCGTACGCCGCAACGATCTGATCATCGCGGCGGTCGTGGCCGGCGCCGACAACCTGGGCGCGCTGGTCTTCCGCCCGGACACGCCCCTGGCCCCGGCCGACCAGCGGATCCTGGAACGCGCCGCCCAGGTGACCGCGCTGCTGCTGCTCTTCCGCCGCACCGTCGCGGAGGCCGAGGCGCAGGTCCGCGGCGACCTGCTCGACGACCTGATCAGCCGCGCGACGCGGGATCCGGACGCGGTGCGTGACCGGGCCGGCCGGCTCGGGCTGGACCTGGACGCGCCGTACGTGCTCGTCACCGCCGGCGACGACACCGGTGACGGCCTGCGGCACCGCGCGGTCTCCTGGGCCCGCAGCTTCGCCGCCGCCCGTCGTGGCCTGGCGATGGCCCGCGACGGGCGGATCACGCTGCTGCTGCCGGGGGAGGACCCGGCCGGGACCGCGCGGCAGGTCGCCAAGGAGCTCAGCCGGGCGCTGGGGCGGCCGGTCACCGCGGGTGGCGCCGGACCGGCGCGCGGGGCGGTCGCTGTCGCACCCGCGTACCGGGAGGCCGACCAGTGCCTCAGCGCGCTGATCACTCTCGGTCGCTCCGGCTCCGGGGCTGGCACGGAGGAGCTGGGGTACGTGGGCCTGCTGCTCGGCGAGCGCCGCGACGTCACCGGGTTCGTGCGGGGTGTTCTCGGGCCGGTGATCGACTACGACGCCCGCCGTGGCACCGCGCTGATCACCACCCTGGAGGTCTACTTCGACCAGGGCGGTGGCCTGGCGAAGGCGGCCGAGGCGCTGCACGTGCACGTCAACACGGTCACCCAGCGACTGGAGCGCGTCGCCCAGCTGCTCGGCGACGACTGGCAGCACCCGCGGCGGGTCCTGGATCTCCAGCTGGCCCTGCGCCTGAACCGGCTCTCCCTGGGGGCCGGGCACACCTAGCGCGAGCGTGATGTGTGGATCCCATCCATGGGCTTCGTGACGTGCGGGGACGTAGCGTCCCCGTAACCTACGTCACACCTTTGGAGAGGACGCACATGTCGACCACCGCACGTGCCCCGATCGTCAAGGTCGTCTTCGCTTCCCTGGTCGGTACCGCCGTGGAGTGGTACGACTTCTTCCTCTACGGATCCGCCGCCGCGCTCGTCTTCGGCGCCCTGTTCTTCCCGAAGTCGGATCCGGTCACCGGCACGCTGCTCGCGTTCGGCACGTACGCGCTCGGTTTCGTTGCGCGCCCGCTCGGCGGGGTGGTCTTCGGCCACTTCGGTGACCGGGTCGGCCGCAAGAAGATGCTGATCGTGTCGCTCATGATGATGGGGGTCGCGACGATCGCGATCGGACTTCTTCCCACGTACGCGTCGATCGGCGTTGCCGCCCCGATCCTGCTGCTCGTCTGCCGGCTCGCGCAGGGCTTCGCGGTCGGCGGCGAATGGGGCGGCGCGGTGCTGATGGCCGCCGAGCACGGTGACGACGCGCGCCGCGGCTTCTGGTCGTCGTGGCCGCAGGCCGGGGTCGCGCTCGGCAACCTGCTCGCCACCGGCGTGCTGTGGCTGCTCGCCCTCGTCCAGTCGGACGACGCGTTCAACTCGTGGGGCTGGCGCGTCCCGTTCCTGCTCAGCGCGGTGCTCGTGCTGGTCGGGCTCTGGGTGCGGCTCTCCGTCGAGGAGTCCCCGGTCTTCCTCCAGGCGCGCGCCAAGCTTTCGCCGAAAGAGCATCAGCCGCTGCTGGAGGTGATCAAGCGCTACCCGCGGGAGATCCTCCTCGCGATGGGCATGAGGCTGGCCGAGAACATCGGGTACTACCTGGTCACGGTCATCTCGATCACCTACCTGACGACGTTCGCCGGGACGAGCGCGGACAAGGGCAAGATCCTGACCGCGCTGCTGATCGGCTCGGCCGTTCAGTTCGTCCTCGTGCCGCTGCTCGGGGCGTGGTCGGACCGGATCGGGCGGCGCCCGCTCTACCTCGCCGGTGCGATCGGGATCGCCGCGTGGTCGTACGTCTTCTTCGACCTCGTCGGCAGCCGGTCGGAGCCGAAGATCATCCTGGCGGTGCTCGTCGGTCTCATCCTGCATTCGCTGATGTACGCGCCGCAGGCCGCGTTCTTCGCCGAACTGTTCGGCACGTCGGTGCGGTACACGGGCGCGTCCGTCGGCTACCAGCTCGCGTCGATCCTGGCCGGGGCGCTCGCGCCGATCATCGCGCTCAAGCTGCTCGGCGACGTGCGCCACCCGAACACGACGGCGGTCGCGATCTACATGACCGTGGCGTCGGTGCTGACCGTGGCCGCGGTGCTCGCCTCGCGGGAGACCGCCCGGTCGTCCCTGCACCACGACCGCGTGCCGACCGGCTCGGCGACCGATTCACCGGCCGGCTCTCCGGTGAACGAACCGGTCAGCTGAGCTTCGTGCCCGGCGCGTCGCGTCGCCGGGGCGGTGCGTACGGTCCCGGACCGTGCGCACCGTGCGGAGATCCTCTGCTCCAGCGCGGAAAGTCCTCAGCTCCTGGCGGAAAGCCCTCAGTTCCGGCGCGAGGCTGCCGAAGCAGCGGGCCGTGACGACGCCGTCGGAGTTGCCGCCCCGCCGCCGGGCTCCCGGGTGGGGGATTCTGCTCGCCGTGGGCGGGGCGCTGGTGGGTACGGCGGTCGCCGTCCGCCTCCTGGCGGAGCGGCGACCCGCCCCGTCACCGTCACCACGGCCTGATCTGCCACCGCCCGCCACCGTCCGGCCCGCGTCCGAGCGGCCGTCGGCATCCCGGTCGCTGTTCCGGATGGCCGTCGGCGCGACGCTCCTCGTCGTGGTTGCGGTGGCCGTCGTGGTGGCGACCCGGCCCACGAGCGGCGGGAACCGGCCCGGCGCCACCGGCGAGGCCCCGGCGGCCGGTCTGATGTCGCTCGCCGACTGCCAGGCCGCGGTCGCAGCCCGGACGAGCCTGCCCGAGGAGGAGACCTGCGGGTATCCGCGGCCGACCGGGATGAACCCGTTCGCTGCGGGGGAGGCGGCGGATCCGGGCGACCCGCGGTACGCCGGCGCGGTGCTTCCGGTCGAGCTGTCCGCGAGCGGCGCGCCCTGTGCCGCCGGGGCGGGGCGGCCGCTCCTGGGGACGGTGCGGCCGACGCTGACGGCGGCGTTCACGCCGGGAACGGGGCCGGGCCTGATCCTGTCGACCTTTCAGATCACCGGGCTCGACCACTTCACCGATCGGGATCTGACGGCGGACGGCAGCCGGGAGAGCATCGACGGGCGGCGGGCGAGCCTGTACCTGTGGCGTTACGGCGACCTGAGGCACGGGGAGTCGTACCGCTGGCGGGTGCGTGCCACGCCGTCCTGGGTCGCGGCCGACGGATGGTCGCCGTGGTGCGAATTCACCGTGGCCTGACCCCGAGCTGAGCTCACGATATTCGAGGTCCCACGCCTGATCGTTCTGCACCACGGCGATGACGTGGACCCGAAGGCGGTGCGGGAGTACCGCCTCGCAAGGTTCTCCGTCTCACGTGACGTCTACGTCGTCGCTGCGCTTCGCTGAAACGCCACCGGCGAGGTCGTCCGCCGGCAGCGGGACACCGGTCAGGGGTAGACGGTCAGCGTGGGCGCGACGGCGATGCTGACGAGCTGCTGCTCGGTGAGCCCGCCGCGGGCCAGCGCCGACACCATCGTCCCGTCGGCGTGCAGTGCGACCACTTCCACGGTGCCGGTCGAGGTGCGGATCAGCACCGGCCGGCCGTCGTGCTGCTCGACCCGGCAGGTCACCTGGAGGCACCGGCTCGCCCGCCAGGCGTCGAAGCCGGCCGCGGTCGTCTCGGATCCGCGCACCCGCACCTCGAGGTCGCCGCCGGCGACTCGGAACGCGGTGAAGTAGCCGTCCCCCGCGACGAGCTTCGCGATCTCGGCCGGCAGCGGTGGTGTGATCGTGGTGTCCGGGAGCTGGTCGGTCAGGACCGTGGTCAGCGCGTCGCCGAGGCGGCCGGCCCCGACGAGGCACGACTCGGTGACCGGCCGCAGCGGTGGCTTGCCGGTGAGCAGGCCGTCATCCAGCTGTGTGCTGATTCCGCAGGACGGCGGCTCCTCCGAGGCGACCGCCGGTGGGGGCGCCGCACCGGCGGTCGCCTCGGCGTGCCTGACCGGCTGCCGCGCCACCACGATGCCGCCGACCAGCACCGCGGCGAGGGCGGCGCCGGTGACTGCGTACAGGCGGTGGGTGCGCCGGCGTTCGCCGGACATCAGCCGGTCGACGTCGATGCTCGTGGGCGGCGGGTTGTCGGTGGCGGCCAGCATGGCCTGGGTCAGATCCACAGGGGGTCTCCCTCCTTGGGGCCGGCCCGCAGCGACTCCAGCGCTCGGGCGGCGTGACTGCCCGAATCCGCGAAGAACAGTCTGCAAACCATGCGGAACCTGCCTCGGCGGACTGACCGACAAAGCCAAACCTCGAGCCCGAAGCTCACGGATCGTCGGCCGGGTCGCCGCCCACGGTAGCGAGCGCACCGAGCCCCGGACCTTGGCCGAGATGCCGATGGCGTCAGGCCGGGCCCTGCCGCGATCCGCGCGCCCGGCAAGCCGTGACGGGCCGTCGCTGATGGCGCTGCTGTACTCGCTGGGCTCGGCGTTGTAGTCGTTCACCAGCAGGGTTGCGACGACCGCCTGATCCCGCCCCGTCCGGGTGCGGCCGTCAATGCCGTCAGAACCAGGTCAGATCCGGTCGAACGGTTCCGCGTACCGGAAACGGCCGGTCTGACCGTCGTACTGGCTGAGGGTCCTGACCTGGAAGTTTTCACCCCACGCGGGGTCCGGCGCGACAATCCCCACCGGCTGTGCCGCGACGAAGCCGAACCGGCCGTAGTAGGCCGGGTTGCCGAGCAGCCCGACCAGGGGTTCGCCGAGCGCGTCGGCCGCGCCGAGAACAGCGTGCATCAGGGCGGACCCCAGCCCGGCCCGCTGCCGGCTCGGGAGGACACTCAGCGGCCCCAGACCCAGGGCCGGCCGCTCGCCGACATGGGCCCGCGTCGCGACGACATGGCCGACGACCTGGTCGTTCTCGACCGCCACCAGCGACAGTTCATGGATCCAGCCGGCATCGTCGCGCAGCCACGAGACGAGCGTCGCCTCGCCCGGATCACCACCCGGCTCCACCGGCGGCGCGCTGTACGCGACACCACGGAACGCGGCCGCCGTAATCGTGCGGATCGCGTCGACATCGCCGGACCGCTCACGTCGAATAATCACCATCGAACCCTCGGACCTGCCCTGCCCGCCGTCAACGGATTTTGCCGGTTCGCCTAGTGCTGTCCTCAAGGTTCGCTGACGACCTGGAAGGTGAACGTTCCCCGGGAACCGCCGATGACCAGGACATCCCGACTCTGCCAGAGGCAGGAGGTGAGCTGCGCGTCGACGCGCATGGTGGCGATCGGCTCGCCGTCGCGCCAGACGAGCAACTCCCCGTTGCCGGAGACCGAGGAGAGCAGGCCGCTGTCCGGTGACACCGCGAGATCCCGGACCACACCGGTGTGCCCGGTGAGCATGGCAAGAGGGCGGCGATCGGGCACGCTCCACGACCGGATGGTCCGGTCGTCAGCCGCGAACAGTACGGTTCCGTCGAGGGAGGCGGCCAGCGCGCCCACCTCGAACGGCCCGTCGGCGAAGGTCCGTTGCGTCCCGTCGGCCGGGTGATACATCTGGATCCTGCTGCCGCCCGCCGCAAGCCAGGCCCGATCCGGCAAGTGCCTGCAGTAGGCCGAGACGGCCAGCGCGAGCACAATGCCGTTGTGCCGGACCAGCCGCCGGGCGACGGCTCCCGCGCTGACGTCGCAGATCAACACCACCCGGTGGTCGGCAACGGCAAACCAACTGCCGTCCGGCACGGCCGCGATGGGGTGGGCATACCCCAGCGTCGCGCAGATCGTGCTCAGCAGGCTGTGGTCCTGGACGTTCCAGACCTGCACGACATTGCTGATCGCGGTGGCCAGCCACGTCCCGTCTCCGGCGACGGCCAGCTTGCCGGCGCCGGCCGTGCGCAGGCTGCCGATCCGGGAACCTGATTCCGGCTCGACGAGGAGGACGTCGGACTGCACGGCCGCGATCGCTGGCTTCCGACGGGCGGACGCTCATCACGGCCAGCCTCGGTTGGAAGCCCGGCCTCAAGGTCGGGTTCGATGTTCGCGAGGGTCTGATCGTGATCGCGCCCGGTGCCTGGCCGAGTCGCTCCAGCGCGTCCAGGCCGTCGCGGGCGGTGTGCACCTCGAACCCGCCGGCATCGGTCAACATCTCCTTGATCGCCCGGCGCATCAGCGCCGAGTCGTCGACGACGAGGACCACCAAGGTGGCCAGCGCGCCGCCGCTCCGACGGACGGGTCGTGCCGGAGGCCTTTGCCGGACCTGCGGGCGATCGTCGAATCCCAGCGCTGTGGCAGTGGTATATGGCACCAGTAACACTCCGAAAAGGTCGTTGTGCAAGTGGACGTCTATGCCTTGCAGAAGTCGTGGGAAGCCCCGCACTGTTCGTGCGGGGCGCGTCGGCGCCTCGGGGAACGTCGAAGACCGGCGTCGGCGGGTGATGACGATGTTTGTGGACGTGGCAGTGCGCGCGGATCAGTCCACTGCAGCGAACAAGGCCCGGTAGGTGACGGCCTCGACCTTCTGCGACCGCGCGGCGCCACGGACCAGGTTCCCCAGCTCCATGAGGTAGTCCGCCATCTTGATGAGTTCCTCCGCGCTGGCGGCACGTCGCTGGTCCAGGCTCCTGAAAGCGAGGTTGGTCAGTACCGTGGCGGCCTCGGCGCCGACAGCTTCGGTGAGGGCACTGAGCATGTTCTTGCGGGCCGTCCGGTTGTAGTCGAATCGCGCAGTGGTCACGTGGGCTCCTTCACGTTCGTGGTCGAGGAATGGGCGGCTTTGCACCCGGTGGTGGGCACGCTTGTGGTGGCGGCGTCGGCAGGGCGCCGGCCGCGGTCGGTGGTGCAGGCGCTCTACCGGATCCTGCGGTTAGCGCGGACCCGCTGGCGGGTTTGGCCGACCGGCGATGTTGCGGTGCCGGTCCTTACGGTGGGGCTGACAGGTCAGGCGCCGGCTGCCGTGCTGGGACAGTCCCACCAGGAAAGTGGACCCGGGTCCGCTGTGCCAGGCCAGGATGATGGTGCCGTGGTGACGTACGACGTTTTATGCACTGGTCATGGGGCCTCCTTCGCGTTCGTGGCCGAGGAACGGGTGGCTTAGTGCCCGGTGGCGGGCATGCCTGTGGTGGCGGTGTCGGCAGGGTGCCGGCCGCGGTCGGTGATGCGGGCGCTACCGGGTCCTGCGGTCAGCGCTGGACCTGCCGGTCGGGTTCGACCGGACGTCGTTTCGGTGCTGGAGTGCTGACGAGGTCAGGCGTCGGCTGCTGGCAGCCGCACCACGAAGGTGGTCCCGGGTCCGGTGTGCTCGGCCAGGGTGATGGCGCCGTGGTGGCGTTCGACGATGGTGCGGGTGATGACCAGGCCGAGTCCTGTGCCGGGGATGCGTTTGCCCAGGGCGGTGGAGGCGCGGTAGAAGCGGCGGAACAGCCTCGGGCGTTCAGTGCGGGGGATGCCGATACCGGTGTCGGCGACGCTCCAGACGATCGTCCGGGCGGTGTCGTCCAGACCGGCGGTGATGGTGATCGTGCCGCCGGCGGGGGTGTACTTGATCGCGTTGGAGAGCAGGTTGTCGGCGACCTGACGCAGCCGGTTCGGGTCGGCGTGCAGGTCGAGGCGGTGGGGCAGCCGCACGGTCACGGTGAGCTGTTTGGCGGCGGCCGATGCGGTGCAGGCCTGCACGGCGTCGCCGATGATGGCGCACAAATCGGTGTCCACAGGGTCCGTGGCGAGGTTCCCGGATTCGAGGCTGGCCAGGTCGAGCAGGTCGTCGGCCATCACCGACAGTCGCTGCGAGCTGCGCGCGATGACATGCAGGTACTCGCGTTGCTGCTCGCTGGTGAGCTCGTCGAGTTCCTCGCCGAACATCGAGAGCGTGCTGGCGATGACCGCCAGCGGGTTGCGTAGCTCGTGCGTGACCATGGCCAGGAACTCGTCCTTGGTGCGGGCCAGTTCCACGGTGAGTTCCTCGGCGCGGCGACGTTCGAGGTACTGCCCGACGTGCGCGGCGAGACCACCGAGCAGCCCGAGCACGATGTCTTCGGGATCTTCGACCCGGTCGCCGTAGACGCACAGCGCACCGAGGGTGTTGCGGCCGGTGGACAGCGGCACCCCGACGGCGACGCGTAGCCCCACACGCGCGGCGCTCACGCTGCGCAGTGACACCCCGTCCGAGCCGAGATCCGGAATCCATCGCGGAACGCCGCCGGCGCAGACCCTGCCAGGCAGCCCGACGCCGGGTTCCAGCTCGGCGAGGGCGAAGTCACCCAGCCGCCAGCCGGGCCCGGTGTGGCGGGCCGCGCAGGTGAGCATCTGCCGCTGGTCGTCGACCAGCCACAGCTCGACCACGGGCCAGCCCATCTTCACGCCGAGGGCGTCGACCACCCGGTGCGCGGCGACGGTGCTGGAGTCGGCCTCGGCCAGCCCCAGGGCGAGGGCGGCCTCGACGTCGGCGAACCGGGCGGCCCGGCGCGCGGTGGTGATGTCGTGGGCGAAGGCGTGGAACATCCGCCCGCCGGGTTCCTCAGTGACGGTCAGGGTCAGCTCTATCGGGAACTCGTGACCGTCGCGGTGCAGGGCGCTGAGCTGCAACTGCTGTCCGAGACGGCAGCCGGGTGCACCGGCGGCAAGGCGGGCCAGGCCGGCGCGGTGCGCGTCACGAAATCCCGCGGGGATGATCAGGTCGGCGACGTCACGGTCGCAGGCTTGGGCGGCGGTATGGCCGAAAATCCGTTCGGCGGCGGGGTTCCATCCCTTTACCCGGCCGTCGGTGTCGATGGCGATGTAGGCCTGCAGGGCCACCGCGAGCACGGCCTGCGCCTGGCCAACCACGCCATCGACGTTATTGACTCTTTCCAATACTTTTTGTGCCATCGCGCACCCCAGGGGCCTCGGCTCGGTGGCCGCGCCATGCCCGGAAGGCGGTCGATCGACGCTGTCAAGCTCTAGCGTACTCCGACCGTACGATAAGCGGGCCCTCGACGGACACATGCGTGGGGCATCCCGTTACCGTCTGAACTGTATAAACAGCGCTCCGACGGAAGCGTTCGACGCGTTGTCCGAAAAAGGGGGCCTAAACGTTACATGCTCCGTAACGCGGCGTCACAGTGTGGTCGTGCCTAGTGCTCCGCCGATCTGCACGACCCTGCAGGTCGGTCGCCACCTGTCGTTGCGTGACAGCGCTGTCGGCATCGCGGCGCAGGGCGGCGGGGACCGTGGGCAGGCGTTGTTCGCGCACGGTGGGGTAAGCCCGGGCGCCGCCGAACGCGCGGAACCGCCCGGCGCCGCTGACGCAATGATCAGTGCGGCCGATCACGCCGCCGGTTCGGCGCTCGCGGCGGCGCGGTCGAGGGCCCGGTACACCGTCGGCCGGGAGACCTCGAACAACTCGGCCAGTTCGGCGATGGTGTGCTCGCCGGCGGCGTGCAGCTTGAGCAGGTGCGCCTGCCGGGTGGGGGACAGTTTCGGCACGCGACCCTTGAGCTTGCCCTTGGCTTTGGCGACGGCCATGCCTTCGCGGGTGCGCAGGCGCAGCAGGTCAACCTCGAACTCGGCGAAAGTCGCCAAGATGTTGAAGAACGTCTTGCCCATCGGGTCGGTCGGGTCGTAGATCATCGTGCCCAGCTGCAGCCGGACCCGGCGGGCCGCGAGCGAGTCAGCGATCTGCCGGGCGTCAGGCACGGATCGGGCCAACCGGTCGAGCTTGGGAACCACCAGGGTGTCGCCGGGCCGGACGGCGGCCACCGCTTGATCAAGTGCTGGCCGGGCGCGGTTGGTGCCGGAGTAGCCGCGGTCGAGGTAGATCTGATCGGTACTCACGCCGAGGTCCAGCAGGATCTGCCGGTTCGCTTCGAGGTCCTGCGCGACGGTGGAACAGCGGGCGTACCCGATCAGCGCGGCGGTCACCCAGCAAGCGTAACGGATGACCCCCGCTCACCGGACAAATCTCCGGACACCTCATTTGAGACGCGCAAGGCGCCGGCCGATGCCATCGGTGAGTCGTGACGCCCGGCGTCCGTTGAACGTTCCCCTATCGCTGCCGGGTCGGTCGGTGAGGACAAGACGGTGTGGCACTGCTCGCTGTCGGTCCGGCAGGACGAGCGGCCGATCCCGGACGCAGAGTGGACGCCGGTGCAGGCGTGGGCCGACGACGCGACCGCGTTGCACCGGGCCAACCACACCCGCGTCCGCCCAAGGCTTCGGGGCTGTACCACGGACAACGGTGTTTCTGGCCCGATTCGCCGGATTTGAGACCGTGGGATGGGCACTGAGTAATGACTTCGAGGATCGTTGAGTCCACGGAAGAAGCCCCGGGGGCGAGAGCCGAAGGCTGTCGCCGGAGCAGACCGCGGCGGCCGCGATGGTGGCCGAGGCGCGGCAGCGCGGGTTGGAGTTGACCTCGGTCCGGTTTCCTTGGCAGGCCCACGACCCCATCGTCGTCCCGAACCTCGGCGATTGCGGGTTGGTTCGCTCAGGCCCGGTCCGTGCCGGGCCCGGGGCGCACCGGGCAGATGGGCTCACCAGCGGCGCGCGTGCCGAGGGGATTGACCGGTCAGCCGGTGGGTGCGCTGGTGGGCAGGCGTATCACGAAGGTGGTGCCTGGGCCCGCATGTTCGCCCAGGGTGATGGTGCCGCGGTGGCGTTCGACGATGGTGCGGATGATGACCAGGCCGAGACCGCAGCCGGGGATGCGTTTGTTCAGGGCGGTGGAGGCGCGGTAGAAGCGGCGGAACAGCCGGGGCCGTTCGGCGCGGGGGATGCCGATACCGGTGTCGGCGACCGTCCAGACGATCTTCTGACCGGTGTCGTCGAGGCCGGCGGTGACGGTGATCGTGCCACCGGCCGGGGTGTACTTGATGGCGTTGGACAGCAGGTTGTCAGCGACCTGACGCAGCCGGGACGGGTCGGCGTGCAGATCCAGGCGGTCGGGCAGATGGGCGGTCATGGTGAGCTGCTTCGCGGCGACCGGGGTGGTGTTCGTGTGGACGGCTTCGGTGATGATGGCGCACAGGTCGGTGTCGACCAGGTCGACGGCCAGGTGCCCGGATTCCAGGCTGGCCAGGTCGAGGAGGTCTTCGGCCATCACCGACAGCCGCTGGGAGCTGCGGGCGATGACGCGCAGGTATTGGCGTTGCTGCTCACCGGTGAGGTCGTCGAGTTCCTCGCCGAACAGCGAGACGGTGCTGGCGATCACCGCCAGCGGGTTGCGGAGTTCGTGCGTGACCATGGCGAGGAATTCGTCTTTGGTGCGGGCCAGTTCCACGGTGAGTTCTTCGGCCCGGCGGCGTTCGAGGTACTGCCCGACGTGCGCGGCCAACCCGCTGAGCAGCCCGAGCACGGTGTCCTCGGGGTCCTCGACGCGGTCGCCGTACACACACAACGCGCCCAGGGTGTGCCGGCCGGTGGACAGCGGCACGCCGACGGCGACGTGCAGCCCGAGGCGGGCGGCGGCGACGCTGCGCAGCGACGCCCCGTCAGCCGACAGGTCAGGAATCCACCGCGCCGCGCCGTCGGCGCAGACCCGGCCGGGCAGCGCCACCCCGAACTCCAGGTCGCTGAGGGCGAAGTCACCCAGCCGCCGACCCGGTTCGGTGTGCCGGGCCGCGCAGGTCAGCAGCTGCCGGTCCTCGTCGACCAGCCACAGCTCCACGACCGCCCAGCCCATCTTCACGCCCAGGGCGTCAACCACCCGCCGCGCGGCGACCGTGCTGGAGTCGGCCTCGGCCATTCCCAGGGCGATGGCGGCTTCGATGTCGGCAAACCGGGCGGCCCGGCGCGCGGTGGTGACGTCGTGGGCGAAGGCATGGAACATCCGCCCACCCGGTTCCTCGGTGACGGTCAGGGCAAGCTCGATCGGGAACTCGTGGCCGTCGCGGTGCAACGCGCTCAGCTGCATCTGCTGCCCCAGCCGCCGCCCGGGGCCACCGACGACGAGGCGGGCCAGGCCGGCGCGGTGCGCGTCACGCAACCGGGCCGGGACGATCAGATCGGCGACATCGCGTTTACAGGCTTGCGCGGGGGTATAGCCGAAAATCCGCTCGGCGGCGGGGTTCCAGCCCTTCACCCGGCCGTCGGTGTCGATGGCGATATACGCCTGCAGCGCCACCGCGAGCACGGCCTGCGCCTGCCCCACCACACCGGCGGTCTCATTGACCTTCTCGGATGCGTCGTGCGTCATCACACACCCCCAGCAGGGGTCTCGGCTGGTGGCCGCGCCATGCCCGGAAGGCGATCGATCGACGCTGTCACGCTCAGCGTACCCGTAATGTCCGATACTCAGTCTGGCAACGGATGCATTGGTTTACCATCTGGAGCCGGTTGATCCGAGAGCACGTTTCACGGGCGTCGGCCACGTCCTCCCGATGTCCTCCCACCGGTGGTGCTCACTGGCGCGTTGCTGCCGCTCGTCGACAAGCCGGTCACGTTCCTGCGCGAGCCGGCCTGTCGTCAGCACCATTGCCGCGTCCGCCTCACCCGTGGACGCAGCCACGCCGATCGCCATCTTCGACACCAGGCATGTTGGTAGAGAGGGGTCCAGGGCTCCCGGGGCTTAGGCGAGCCGCCGGGTAGGGCGTCGGTACCGATGCGGTGTTCAGCCCGGTGCTTGGGTCTGGTCGTGTCCTGAGGTGGTGGGGCAGTCGCGTAGGACGCTCCAGCCGAGTATTCCGGTGAGGTGGTCGATTTTGTCGCCGACGGTGACGCCGTCGTCGGTGATGTGGCAGGCGTACATGCTGTTGTCGTGGTGGCTGTTGCGCATCTTGAACACGTTGATGGTCCGGCCGGTGTCGGTGCAGTGTTCGATGTAGCGGATCTGGAGCACGTTGTAGAACAGGAACATGAGCCCGGCCAGGGGTTCTTCCATGGGTCCGAACGTGCGGGTCTCGCTGGTGACCCAGAGGTTGGCGCCGGCGGCGCGGATGACGCCGATGATGCTGCGTAGGTAGGCGGGGAACCGGTGGGTTTCCCGGGCGGCCTGGACCATTTCGGCGAGGCTGTCGATCACGATGCGGGTCGTGGCGCCGTCGGCGAGGCCGTGGCGGATCACTGAGGTTACGACGTCGAGGTCGAGGTTGCCGACCGGCACGTGAGAGATGCCCAGCTGACCGCTGGTGCGGGCGGTGGCGAAGTCCCACCCGAACTTGCCGGCCATGCCGACGAGCTGATCTGCGGTGTCCTGGAAGGTGATGTAGAGGCATCGCTCGCCTCGGGCCAGGCCTTCGGCGACGAAACGCAGACAGCCGATGGTCTTACCCGCGCCGGAGGGTCCCAGGACGAGGGTGGCGTCACTTTCCGGTATGCCACCGGCCATCAACGCGTCCAGGCCGGGGATCCCGGTGGGGATTCGCCCGCTGGTCGGGGGCACCTCTGCCGTGAGAAACGACTCGACGCGTGGATACACCTGGAAACCGTCGTCGGTGATGTGCACCGTGTGGGCGCCGCCCAGATGGGAGGCGCCGCGCATCTTGATCACCCGCAGGCCGCGCCGGTCGACCGGGTCGCGGCGCTTGTGTGATAGCTGGAGGACACCGTCGGCCAGGGAGAACTCCGCCCCGCTCTTCATCTCCTTGGGGGTGTACTCGCCCAGCAGCAGCAGGACGGCTTTGCTGTGCGCGACGCGGCTGGTCAGGTCGTAGAGCGCCATCCGCAGGGCGTGGTCGCTGACGAAGTCGCGCAGCATCTTGACGCTGTCGATCACCACCAGCACCGGCTGATCGTCAAGGGACTTGCGGACCACCTCGTTGATCATCGGTTCGAGATCGTTCGCGCTGGTGCCACGCAGCATGTTGCCCAGGTGCACGTACTCGACCTTCGGCCCCAGGGCGGCAGCCTCGAAGAACGGAAATCCCTGCAGGTGCTCCACCAGCTTGGAATGCGGTTCCGACAGGGTCGTGTAGTAGACGGCCTTGTGCTCCACGGTGGCGTTGGCGAAACAGATCTGCTGTGCCAGGATCGTCTTGCCCGCACCCGGCGGCCCGGCCAGGACCACCACCGAACCAGGTCGCAGGCCACCGCCGAGGATCAAATCCAGGTCCGGCAGCCCGGTCGTCAGCCGCTTCATCTTGTGCCCCGTCCTTCCCGCAGCAGACCTTCGGCCACAGTGAGTATTTCTTTGCACTGATAGGGCTTGGCCAGCGCGGCGTCGGCGTCGACCGCCAGCTGCCAGTCGCCGCTGACCGACAGGATCGGAATCGCCGCGGTCGCCGGATCGGCCCGCAGCGCCCGGATGAGTTCAACGCCGCTCATCACCGGCATCATGATGTCGGTGACCACCAGATCCGGTGGCGACTGCTGCACCGCTGCCAGCGCGGCGGCACCGTTGTCTGCCTCGGTGACCTCGTGACCGGCACGGGTGAAGACCCGCCGCAGGATGAACAGCAGATCCGGCTCATCATCGACCACCAGAATCCTGCCCACCGAGCCCCACCCGTGCGCCAAGGCAGCCTCCGTGGCCCCCACCACCGACCAGGATATAAGGGAGCAAGCGTTTTTTAATGGACATATTCGCGAGGAATCCCATCCGGTGAAGGTTGCCCTAGCGGACGCCCTCCTGTGGGCAAGCGGCGAAAGGATCACCCCAGGCAGCCCAGTGGGGAGCGGCCCAGCTGCAGCGCGCCGGCTACCAGCACGCCCGGCTACCGTGCTCTTCCGGTCCTCGCGCCGTCCCCGTTAAGCCTTCTTCCGCCGTCTCGCGCCGCCACGCTGCCGCAGTTGGACTCCGGACTCGGTGAGGACACGGTGAATGAAGCCGTAACTTCCATCACGCGGCGTTGCTCGGGGGTAGTTGGTCTAGGAGCCCACAGACCCATTGGTCTTCCGCACGTCGACGAACGCCTCGAACCGCAACGGCGGCGCGTCCGGGTCCGCCGGCCGACGGTTGGCCAGCCGCGGTGCCTGGGTGTAGCGCGGCAGCCCGGCGGAGAACATCGGCTTCGCCGCGCCGTTGAGCGTCTCCACCGAGCCTTCAAATGCGGCGTGTACCCGGGCAGATCCGCGATCCGGACCGCGAACACCGCGCACGCCGCAGCGACGGTGCCCGACAGGAAGTCCTTGCCCCCGATCGATCCGGATCACCTGCGGCAGCCCACCGGCCGGGCCGTACGGCTCCTCCATGCTGATCGCCGCGCGCAGCGCCGCCAGGATGCTCTCCCGGCTTGGCGCCCCCCGGGGGTCACCGCGGTACCTAACACGATGTTCGCCGCAGTGTCGACGAACCAGGTCACCCACGGCTTCACCAACCGCCCGTCGATGTCGACCTCCACCGGCGCCTCGACATGGTCGGCCTCCCACGCCTGGGTGCGGGCGGCGTCGGCACGGCGGTCACCCGGATCGCGGATTGCGATGCGTCGCCGGCCGCTGCATGAACACGTCGTACGCCCGGGCTGCGTGCTCGCCCCTACGCAACCCCAGCCAGCTCACCGGGACTCAACGCGGCATCCACCGCCCGGTGCAACGTCCGCAGGCTCGGCGCCGGCGGCCCACCAGCCGCAGCGGTCGCGGTCAGCTCCCAGTGCACCGCAGCGACGTTGCCGCGCCAGAACGCCAGCCGCTGCCGCAGCGCGGCATCCAGCGTGAACCGCGCCCGCTCCGACGACGGCGCTCGCCCCGCCACGTGGGCAAGCCACCGCCACACCGTCCGCTCGGAAACACCCAAGCCCTGCGCCACCAGCGCGACCTGCTCCCGCGACAGCGGCCCGGCCTTCGCCAGCCCGACGAGCCGACGTACCGCGGCGTCGCGCAACACCCGCCGGTCCGAGCCCGCCATGCCGCAGCCCTCTCCCACGAACACCCCACCCAGGCCAGTCAGCGGCCCCGATCAATGTAAGGGCGCTCGAACTCCGATACCTGCTGACACGCTCGCGGCAGATCTGCTGTCACTCAAGCGGCGGCCGCTGACAACGAGATGGCAGATCTCGCACCAGCCTGCACTTGTCCGCAGTACACCCCTTGGCATTCACGGTGTTCTTCGAATGTCAGTGACGTACGGTTTGCCGCATGATTGTGTCCGAGCGGCCGCTGCAGACCCCGTGTGAGTGGGTGCGGTGAGGCGGTGCGGCAGAACGCCACGGGCCGGTTGCTGCGCTATTGCCGCGGCCGTGCGTGCCGGCAGCGGGCGTATGAGGCACGCACGGCCAGCCGTCGTCTGCAAGCCGATCTCGATACTGGGATCGTCCGGACCGAACCTGCCGAGCGGGTCGTGGAGCGTGTCGTCCGCGACCGGTACCCGCGGTCCGCGGCCGGCTGGGAGAGCGCGCTGGAGGAACTGCGAACCCAGCTGACAGACGGCACGATCGAGTTCTGGCACGCCGACCGGATCAGGCAGGCGCTCGCCGGCGCGATCGCACAGGCGCAGCTGCTTGCTGTGAGCGCGCCTGCGGCCCCGCGTCCGGTCGTCGACGAGCGCCTGGAGGAGTCGGCCGCGGTGCTGTTGCGGCTCGCCGTACGCGCCGACGACCCTCGAACGGCTCGCTGACGCGCTCGGCTTCGGCGTCGACCAGGTGGCGCCAAGCTGTCCTGGAACTCGAGCACCATGCATTGCTCGTCGCCCGCCGCGCGCAGAACGTGGTGCCGGTCGACGAGCTGCGTGTGCACACCCGCTTCGTCCTGGCGCGGGGCGCGACGGCCACCGTGGTTCTGGACCCCATCCGCAGAGAGCTTGCAACCGCGGGAGAGCGCCTGTACGCGATCGAAGTGCTGCCGCAAGCCGCCCTGGATCCCGGCCGACGGATGGTCGCCGTGGTGCGAGTTCACCGTGGCCTGACCCTGAGTTGACCCTGAGATTAATAAATTTAAGATCAACTTGTAGAAAATCAATACTGTCGTGGTCTATAACTTTAGTTATGACAGAGCGGGCAATGGACTGGCAGGAGCTGACGAATCTGACCAGGGGCAAGCCGTTCGTGGTCGAGCGGGTGCGCCTGGCCGACAACGGCGTCGCCATCGAGGGTGGGTTCGAGCCGCCGCAGCTGGCTCAGCTCAGCGTCGAGGACCAGGTGTTCGTGACGGCGTTCGTGCGGTGTCACGGCTCCATCAAGGAGATGGAGCGGATCTTCGGGGTCAGCTACCCGACGATCAAGTCCCGGCTGAACCGGATCTCCCAGAAGCTCGACTTCGTCGAGACGGATCCGGCACCGCCGCGGGCCGAGGTCATCGACCGGTTGCGGCGCGGCGAGATCACCGCGCAGCAGGCGCTCGCCGAGCTGGGTGGCGGCGCGTGATGCCGCAGTTGGTGACCGTCCGGGTGCAGCGCCCGTCGCGTCGCCTGATCCGGTTCTGGCTGCCGGTGCTGCCGGTGGCACTGGTGTTCTCGCCGCTCCTGATGCTGGCCGCGCTGGTGGCGGTCGTCGCGTGCGTGGTCTACCGCATCTCGGTGCTGCAGGCCTTCGTCACGGGATGGCGGTTCTTCTGCGCCCTGTCCGGCACCCGGGTCGACGTCCACGAGGGGCGTTCGGCCGTGCTCGTCACCATCCGATAGGGCTCGTCACCATCCGACGGGGCTCGTCACCATCCGACAAGGAGAGAAACATGACCGAACAACGCAGGGACATCCTCGACATGCTGGCCGAGGGCAAGATCACCGCGGAGGAGGCGGACCAGTTGATCGCCGCGCTCGACCGGGGGCGGCCGTCCGTGGCCACCGCGTCCGACCTGCGGCCGGCGGGCAAACCGAAGTATCTGCGGGTCGAGGTGGACACCACGGAGGGCGGCGAGCCGGGCCGCGTGAACGTGCGGGTGCCGCTGCAGCTGCTGCGGGCCGGGGTGCGGCTGGCCGCGCTCATCCCGCCGCAGGCGCTGGTGAAGGCGAACGAGGAGCTCGGCAAGAACGGGATCCCGTTCGACCTGACCCAGCTCAAGCCCGAGCAGCTGGAGGAGCTGGTGGAACACCTCGGTGACATGACCGTCGAGGTCGACCAGCCCGACGCGAAGGTGCGGGTCTTCTGTGACTGAGCTCCGGAAAGGTGCTGCAACACCTTCCCGGAGCCGCGCCGCGATCGCTCGTGACGCACAGTCGAACTGCCACCCGGAAGTCTAACCACGCCCCGGCGGGCGTCACGGTGGAGTCGTGACGCCCGCCGGGGTGCCGGCCCACCCACCGCGCTCGCCGCGCTGTTCGCGCGACCGCAGGAGTATCGCAGTGGCGTCCATGTGTGATCCTCTCCTTCGTCGTCCGTCTTCGGAGGGAAAGAGTTGACGGAGCCGGAGCGGGGGAGAGTCCGTGAAACGTCTTCTGTTCGTTCTGCTCCTCCTCGCGGCCGGCGGCAGCTGGCTGATCGCCGGGGCCGGGCACGGCCTGCGTCACGCGCATGTCACGTCGGCCGGTGTTCCGCTCGACGAGGTGCATCCGGCCGTGAGCGGCCGGCATCCCGGCGTCGTCGTCGCGCACGGCTACGCCGGGTCGGCGAAGCTGATGGCTCCGTTCGGCGACACCCTGGCGGCCCGCGGCTACGTCGTCGTCCTGCTCGACTTCGCCGGGCACGGTGCCAGCACCAGGCGGCTTCCGAACCAGGACTCCACCGGGATCCTGCAGCACGATCTCGATGTGGCACTGGCCCACCTGCGATCCTTGTCGGACGTCGACGCGTCGAAGGTCGCGCTGGTAGGGCACTCGATGGGTGCCGGCGCCGTCACTCGGTACGCGGGCGCCCACCCCGAGGTGACCGCGACCGTGGCGATCTCTCTGCCGGACGCGGCCGACGCGTCAGCCGGCCGGCCCGCGCGACTGCTCACCATGGCCGGCGCGCTGGAGTTCCCCGCCTTCCGATCGGTCGCCGGCAGTGTGGCGGCCGGCCACGGCGACCGCGCGCTCCGGATCATCCCCGGCGTCGAGCACATCACCATTCTGTACGCCCCGGAAACGCACCGGCAGATGGTGAAGTGGTTGGACGACGCGTTCGGTGGGGCACGCAACGACCATGCGATCCCGTTTCCCGCCCGGCGTCTGATCGGCACGGTTCTGCTGATGCTGGCGTTCCTGCTCGGTTTCCATCCGCTCGTGGCCTGGCTGTCCGGCACGGCCGCCCGCCCGTGGCCGCGGTGCTCCGGCTCCTCGTGGCGCAGGACGGCTCGGATCGCAGGAGTGACGGTGGTGGCGGCGGTCATCGGGGCGGTGTTCGCTCGGTTGTTGCCCTCGACTCGGCTGCCACTGGCGATCGCCGGGTACGTCGTCGGCTATGCGACGGTCACCGGGGCGTTGCTTTTCGCGTACGCGAGCAGGCGTTCCGCGTATCAGCCCGAGTCGGCGACCGGTAGTCCCCGGTTGCTGCTGGCCGTTGCGTACGCGATCACCTCGATCGCCGTACCGGTGCACTGGGGAATGACCCACGCCTGGCCGGCCGGCGATCGCTGGTGGCTGCTGGTGATCGTCTGGGCGGCGTTCGCCGTACTCGCCTACGGTTCGGAGAAGCTTTCCGGCGGCGTCGCCCTCAACCTCGTGCCGATCGCGGCGGTCTTCGTGGTCGTCCTGGTTGCTGCGGCCGTCACCGGACTGACCAGCGGTTTTGTGCTGCTCGTGCTGGTCCCGCTGATCGGGCTGCTGCTCTGGCAGGCGCTGTGGAGCGCGTTCCTGCACCGCTTCGCCGCGCCCACCTGGGCAATCGCCGTGACCGGCGCCGTCGTCGTGGCGTGGCCGCTGGCGCTCACCCTGCCCCTCGCCGGCCCCTGAGGCCGTGCCGCGGCCGGTCGTACCGATCGGCCTCGGCCAAGGCCGCCTTGAGCCGTCACTCGTGACTGTCACCCGCCATCACGAGCCCCTGGTGGTGCGAAGAAGACGTTCGGTGGTGTCTCGCGAAACAGAGCCCAGGGCAGTGGCTCTGCTGGAAGGCCGATCGGCTCCGAGGGTGTCGGCGCCTCGGGCGTGGGCCGTTCGAACCTGATGGGGCGGCGTAAGCTGGCCGCCGTGGCCAGGGCGATCGCGGAGGTGCAGACCCCAGGTCGCCGCCGGCGCTCGGAGGGCAAGCAGGCCGCCGTTCTCGACGCGGCCCAGGCTCTGTTCCTCGCCGAGGGGTATGAGGGCACGACTGTCGACGCCATCGCCGCACGCGCCCAGGTGTCGAAGCGGACCGTCTATGACCACTTCGGCGACAAGGAGACGATTTTTCTGCGGGTGCTGCAGCGGGTGACCGACGCGCTGGTGGGCACCGTCCGGACGGCGATCGACGAGGAGCTGGCCCCCGGCCGTGATCTCCGCGAGGCGTTGCTCGGCTTCGGGCACCGCATCGTCGACCGGGCTTTCGCGTCGTCGGACTACTCGGCCTTCCACCGGCTGACGTCGCGGCAACGGCCGGTGCCCCGGCTTCCCGCGGCGGTCCGTGATCGCCCGGAACAGATGCTGGCGGAGCGGTTCGCCGAACTGGCGGCGCAGGGTGCGCTGCGGGCATCCGACCCGGGCGTTGCGGCGCGGCACTTCACCGCGCTGACGATCCGTTCAGCCCAAGAAGCCACTGCCGACCGTCTGGACGAGGGCGAGGCCGCCGGGGACGGGTCGCCCTCGGCGGTCGCCGAGCAGATCATCGCCGACGGCGTGGACGCTTTTCTCCGCGCCTACCGCTGAGGCTCAGATGTCGCGCAGCCGGAACGCTACATGGCTGGCGGCGGTGATCCCCGCAGCGGCGACGGCCAGGATCAGAATGCCCGGGCCCGGGGCAAGCGTGCCGGCGCCCGGAACCACCGCGTAGGCCGCCTGACCGGCGGTTATCGGCCAGAACCGGGCGAACCAGTCACCCACGGCGCCGGGTAACCCCGGGCCGAGCGCGGGTACGAGCAGCAGTATGCCGACCAGCACGGCCAGGCTCTGGGTGGCCGATCGGAGCAGGGAGCCGACGGCCAGTCCGACAAGCCCGATCAGGGCCAGGTAGAGCGTGCCTGCGGCGAGCGCGCGGGCGACGCCCGGATCGCCGGGGCCGGCCACGGGAAGTCCCGAGCTGCCCAGCATTACCTGGACGGCGGTGAAGCTCAGCACCGTCGTGAGAGCGCTGATCAGCAACGTCAGGCCGGCGACGACGACGGCCTTGGCGGCAAGCAGCCGCGACCGGGACGGCACGAAGACCAGGCTCGTACCGATCATGCCGGTGCCGTGTTCGGCGGTGACGCTGAGTGCGCCGATCATGCCGATGATGAGCTGGGCGAACAGGAAGCCCTTCAGGCTTTCCGCGGTCGGGTCCCAGCGCGGCGGCAGGTCGGCGGAGGACGTGCCGAGCAAGTCGGAGACGCCGAGAACGCTGAGGGCGACGCCGGCCACGACGGCGCTGAGCGCCGCGAGCCAGGTGCTGCGGACGCTGCGCAGCTTGGTCCATTCGGAACGCAGGAGATTCATGCCGGCTGTCCTTCGTATTCGGTGGCGTCGTCGGTGAGGCGCAGGAAGACGTCCTCCAGCGATTCGCGGACCGGTGCCAGCTCGATGAGGGCGATTCCCTGTGCTGCCGCGATCCGGCCGACGGTGGCGGTGTCGGTGCCGGTCACCAGCAGGGCTGCGTCGGGCTGGACGCTGACGCCGGTCCCGGCGCGGGTCAGCGCGCGGGCCAGCTCATCAGGTGCCGCGGCACGCACGGTGACCGCCTGGACGGTGTTGGCCCGGACGAACTCGTCGAGGCTGGACTCGGCGATCAGCCGCCCCTGCCCGACGACGACGAGGTCGTCCGCGGTCAGTTCCATCTCCGACATGAGATGGCTGGAGAACAGGACGGTCCGGCCCTCGCGCGCCAGGTCGCGCAGGAACGTCCGCGCCCAGCGGATGCCTTCCGGATCCAGGCCGTTGAGTGGCTCGTCGAGCACCAGGACCTCGGGGTCGCCGAGCAGTGCCGTGGCGATGCCCAGCCGCTGATTCATCCCCAGGGAGAACTCGCCGGTCCGGCGTCCCGCGACCTGCGAGAGCCCGACCAGGCCGAGGACCTCGTCGACCCGTCCGCGGCCCAGACCCATGGTCTGGGCGAAGGCGAGAAGGTGATGGAACGCCGTCCGTTGCGGGTGGGTGGCACGGGCGTCCAGGAGCGCGCCGACCTCGCGCGCCGGGTTGTCGAGCCGGGCGAGGGGCCGGCCGCCGATGGTGATGGTGCCGCTGCTCGGTCTGGTCAGGCCCAGCAGCATGCGCATCGTGGTGGTCTTGCCGGCTCCGTTCGGCCCCAGGAAACCGGTGACCACTCCGGGTGCGGCGGTGAAGGAGAGCTCCTTGACCGCCGTACGGCGGCCGTAGTTCTTGGTGAGGCTGAGGGCTCGGATGCCCGTAGTGTCAGTCGTTCCCGTCAAAAGCACACTGGCGAGTGTATTTTTTGATCCTGAGATGCGGCTGAGGATGCCGTCCCACTCGAGAATGTCATCGTCGAGGAGTGCGGCCGCGCTGCGGTCGATGCACTGATTCATCGGACTGGTTGACGGTGTTCGGTGTCGGATGCGAGCCGGTCGAGCCAGCCACGATGCGGTTGCGGCCGGCGGGCTTTGGCGGCGCACACAGCCTCGTCGGCGGCGCGCAGGGGGTGGGCCGGGTCGGCTGTGGCGACGTCCGCGGCGGTCTCGATGCGCTCAGCCGCGCCTGCTGAGCGACGGGCGAAGCCGCATCCGCCGCCCTCGCGGGCTGAGCGTTCTGGGCGCCCGGCGCCTTGCGCAGCCCGCGAGGGTCCCCGCAGGAGCGACGATCTGGACCACAGCAGGGCAGGCAAGGAAGACTTGACGTTGATCTTCGGTTTCGGCTGGTCGAGCCGCGTCGAGGCCGTCGGTCCTCGTCGCGGCCGCGCGCGACTGGTCACCGCCGGGAGCCGGCCGGCGCGCAGGTGCCTCAGGCGGCCCAGTCGGCCACTGAGTAACGCAGGGTCATCTCCGTCTTGGTGGCCTGCTCCTGCGACGGCGAGACGCCGTGGGCGCTGAGGATCGCGGTCAGGCGCGCGGCCACCTCGGGGGCCTTGCCGATCGGGCAGCGGGTCGAGAACTCCAGGACGGAGGAGCCGTCCGGGAACGCCCACCTCTCCGCGCAGAGCTGACGGTCGAAGCCGGCCGGCTGGAGCTTGTGCTTGCGGACCTCGACCGGCCCGAAGACGACCAGGTCGTTCAGTGACAACCTGTCCGGGCCGCAGGCGGCGAGCAGCCGGCGCTGCGGCTGGGCGAGCAGCTTGGCGAGCGGGCGCCCGGCGTTCCAGGTGCGGGCGACGACGCCGCGGCCGAGGCGGACCTTCAGCGAGCCGGAGCAGACCTGCTGCCCGGGCATGGCGTCGATCTCCACCTCGAGGGCGTTCTTGCGGCGCAGCCATTTCGGCACGGTGTGCGAGCCGATCGGCCGGAGTTTGACGACCGCGTCGTCGGGGCGGTCGTCGTGGTCACGGATCCGCACGACCAGGCCGTGGCGGTAGAGCGCGAGATCGGGCGTGTCCAGGAAGAACACCCGGCGGGTCCGGGCCCGCGCGCGGTCGATCTCCAGCGAGCGGCACTCCCGTTCGCTGGAGACGACCTTGAGCTCGACGCGCTCGGCCTGGCCGGCGAGCTTCAGGGTGCGGCCCGAGCGGTCCACCGGGGGCACCCAGTATCCCCACTTGCCGACGTTCCTGGTGCTGGGGCGATTGCCGGGGCGGCGCGCGCGCGACTCCGCACGATCTCTGGCTGGCACGCTCGACCGACTCCCCGTTTCCCTGCTGATTAACCCTCAGTTCACCGAGTGGCAACCTTATCCGAAACCCTCCTCAAGATCACTGTGGTTTCCGTCAATGCCGCACGCGCGTGTTACCGATCGGGGGAGATGCGCCTGCGGACGTCGTCGGTGGTGGCCGGGCCGGGCTGCCACGGGGCGACCCAGGCGGCGTCGGACGCCGGATTCACGACACCCTCCTCGAGGAACGCGTACCGCCCGTCGAGGAGCCGTTTCGCCGCTTTCACGTCCAGTCTGTCCGTGTTGTCCCACAGCGCCGCGAACAGCGCCTCGGCGCGGATCCGGGCCTGGCGGCAGAACAGGTCGGCCAGCTCCAGCTCGGGCGCCCGCTGCGACGCGCCGGCGCGCACGCACGCGGCCGACATGGCGAACAGCTCGGCCCCGATGTCGACGATCCGGCCGAGGAAGCCCTGCTTGCGTTCCAGCTTTCCCTGCCAGCGCGACATCGCGTAGAACGTCGAGCGCGCCAGTTTGCGGGACGCCCGCTCGACGTACCGCAGATGCGCCGCGAGCGGCCCGAACTCGGCGAACTCGGCCGGGTTCTGCCCCCTGCCGACCGCCAGCGTCGGCAGCCAGCGCGCGTAGAACCGCCCGGCGCGCGCCCCGGCCCGGGCCTTGCGGGCCAGATCGGCGTCCGGGTCGATGATGTCGCCGGCGACCGACAGGTGCGCGTCGACCGCCTCGCGCGCGATCAGCAGGTGCATGATCTCGGTCGAGCCCTCGAAGATCCGGTTGATCCGCATGTCGCGGAGCATCTGCTCGGCCTCCGCGCCGCGCTCGCCCCGGGCCCGCAGGGAATCGCCGGTCTCGTAGCCGCGCCCGCCCCGGATCTGGATCAGCTCGTCGGCGATCTGCCAGCCCATCTCGCTGGCGAAGAGTTTCACCAGCGCCGCCTCGATCCGGATGTCGTTGCGCGCGTCGTCGGCGATCAGGCAGCAGAGGTCGAGCATCGACTCCATCGCGTACGTCGTCGCGGCGATGAAGGAGAGTTTCTTCGCGACCGCCTCGTGGCTGCCGACCGGCCGTCCCCACTGCACCCGGTCCGCCGACCACTCCCGCGCGATCGCCAGCGCCCGCTTGCCGACACCCACGCACATCGCCGGCAGCGACAGCCGGCCGGTGTTCAGTGTGGTCAGCGCGATGCGCAGGCCCTTGCCGAGCCCGCCGATCACGTTCTCCGCCGGCACGAACACGTCGTGGAAGCGGGTCACGCTGTTCTCCAGGCCGCGCAGCCCGAGGAACGCATTGCGCCGCTCGACGGTGATCCCCGGCGAGTCGCCCTCGACCACGAACGCGGTGATTCCCTTCTCCGGCACCCGGGCCATCACCACCAGCAGCGTGGCCAGGGTCCCGTTCGTCGCCCAGAGCTTCACGCCGTTGAGGCGGAAACCTCCGTCGACGGGCTCGGCGACGGTGCCCAGGCGCGCCGGGTCGGACCCGACGTCCGGCTCGGTCAGCAGGAACGCCGACACCTCGCCACCGGCAAGGCGAGGCAGAAAGGCCTGCTTCTGTACGGCGGAGCCGAACAGTTTCAGCGGCTGCGGCACCCCGATCGACTGGTGCGCGGAGAGCAGCGCGGCCGTCGAGGGGCTGACCGAGCCGATCAGCGTGAGCGCCTTGCAGTAGTGCAGGTTGGACAGACCGAGACCGCCGTACTCGCGATCGATCTTCATGCCGAACGCGCCCAGCCGGGCCAACTCGTGGAACGCCTCGTCCGGGATCCGGGCGTCGCGCTCGATCTGCTCGCCGTCCAGCCCCTCACGGACGTACGCGCCGAGCCTCCGCAGGAAATCGTCGGCCTCGGGACTGGGCGGCGCCGAGGGCCACGGATCGATCAGGTCGAGGCGGAACTTGCCGAGGAAGAGCTCCTTGCCGAAACTCGGTTTTCGCCACTCGGACTCGCGGGCGGCCTCGGCCACCTGGCGGGCCTGCTTCTCCGAGACGTCTTTCCCATGCGTCGTGGTCATCGGTTCACCCCTGGCGACGTCGGAAGTGCCTGGCCGTCACGCTACGCCGGGGTGTTACCGGTTGGTAGCCCTGCGCGATGATCGACAGCCGTCAGGGCAGGCGCAGGCGTGCCTGGACGGGAAGGTGATCGCTGGGATACCGGCCGGCACGGCGGTACGTGTTCATCAGCGCCGCCACCGCGGTGACGCCCCGCGTCGTCAGGATCCAGTCGTCACGCTCGCCGTCCGCGATCAGCGGCCCGTAGTTGTGGATCGTCGCGTAGGCCGGGCCGCGCACTGGGGCCGTCGCCCAGACGTCCTGCAGGCCGGCCCGGTCGACCAGGGTGCGGTGGACCTCGCTGACCGCCGTGGCCGGGCTGTTGAAGTCGCCGGTCAGCACGATCGGCAGCCGCTCGAACACGGCGAGCCGCCCGGCGATCAGCGCGGCGCCGTGGCGGCGGGCGTTCTCACTGACGTTGTCCAGGTGCGTGTTGGCGGCGTAGAACCGCTTGCCGGTCCGCGGGTCCTCGAAGAGCGCCCAGGTGACCATGCGGGGGCGCGCCGTCCCCCAGCTCGTCGACGCGGGGACCTCCGGCGTCTCGGACAGCCAGAAGTCGCCGGACTCCACGGCGCGCAGTCGCGTCGTGTCGTAGAAGATCGCCATGTGCTCGCCCCGGTCACCGCCGTCCCGGCCCAGGCCGAGGTAGGAGTAGTCGCGGCCGAGGTCGGCGGCGACGTCGCGCAGCTGGGTGGCGAAGCCCTCCTGAGTGCCGATGAGGTCCGGTCGCTCGTCGTCGAGCAACTCGCGCATCACGGGCCGGCGTTGCGTCCAGGTGTTCGCGCCGGCTTCGCTGGCATAGCGGAGGTTGAACGTCATGACGTCCAGGTCGGACGGTCGAGCCGGCCCGGTGAGCAGGTCGAGAGCCGAGGAGCTGACCGGGCTCGGCGTCGCTGCGGGACTCCGGGGTGGGGCCAGGCTCACCGGTGTGGACTGACTCGGCGCCGGCGCCGTCCGCGCGGGGGAGGGGCTCGGGGCCGGTGCCGCCACCACGTGGTCGCAGCCGGCCGCGGGAAGGCAGGTGAGCGCGAGAGCCAGCAGGGCCAGAGGCCGGACTCCGCGAATCGGCACGGCCCCCACCATAGCGCCACGCCGCTGCCGCGCTCACCATGATCGATAGGTTGCCCCCGGCGGGTGACGTCGCGCCGCGTGAACACCGTGACGCCGTCCTTCACCCGGCGCGGATGATTCGTCATCGCGGGCGGGGCTCGACGCTTGCCGGGATGGTTCCGCCGAGCGTGAGGGGTTCCGGTGAACGGATGGCTGATGTGGGGGCTCTTTCTTCCCCTGTTGCTCGTGGTCGCCGGGATCGTGGTGATGGTCCGCCGGCGCAACGGCCGTCGCTGAGGCGAGATCAGGCCGTCAGTCGTGCCTGCACGGCGTCCAGGAGCAGGTCCAGGGCGGACGGGTAGGCACTGCGGACCATCTCGGTGGCCAGCAGGGGAGCGGCCGCCGCGATGTTCGGGTGCGAGGACGCCGGGAGGTGGCCGTAGGTCGACCGCCACACCTCGTCCTCGGCGCGCAGCGCGGCGTTGGGCAGCGCCAGCGACGCCGCGTCGAGGGCGGCGAACGCGAGGGTCTGGTCGATGAACGCGTGGTACACCCGGACGGCCTCGGCGACCGGCAGCCCGGCGGTCCGCAGCACGCCGAGCACCGCCTCGTCCGCCGCGAGCTCGTTGGCCCGGCCCGTGACCCGGCTGGTGGTCAGCACCGCGGCCTGCGGATGCGCGACGTACGCCGCGTGGATGCGCATGCCGAGCCGCCGCAGGTCCTCGCGCCACGCCCCGGTCGGCCGCCATCCGTCGAGCGCCTGCCCGATCAGGGTGTCCCCGATCGCCAGCGTCAGATCGTCCATGCCGCGGAAGTACCGATAGAGCGCACTGGCGTCGCAGTCCAGTGCGAGCCCCAGCCGGCGGGCGCTCAGCCCGGCGCTGCCGTGCTCTCTGAGCAGGCGTAACGCCGTATCGACGATCAGTTGTTCGGACAGCACGGTGCCGCTGCGGGTGGGGCGCCGGCGGCGTCGCCTCTCCTCGCTGACCACTGCTTTCGGCACGGGTCACCTCCGCCCTCTTATGCCAACACAGTTGACCTTACGCCGTCCGGGACAGTTTGATCTGTGCGGGGCCCCTGATGACTCTGGTGCGAAAGGCAAGGAAAGGAGCAGGTCATGCGTGTCCTGCTGGTGGGTGCGGGTGGCGTCGGCACGGCGATCACCCGGATCGCGGCGCGGCGGCCGTTCTTCGACGAGATGGTGGTGGCCGACTACGACCTGGGCCGGGCGCAAGCCGCGGTGGCATCGGCCGGTGACCCCCGCTTCCGGGCCGAGCGGGTGGACGCCTCGGATCCGGGCGCCGTCGTCGCGCTGCTGCGCCGGGCCGGCTGTGACGTGCTGCTCAACGCCACCGACCCGCGCTTCGTGACGTCGCTGTTCGAGGCGGCGCAGGAGGCCGGGGTGACCTACCTGGACATGGCGATGTCACTGTCCAGGCCGCACCCCGACGCGCCGTACTCGAAGACCGGGGTGAAGCTCGGCGACGCGCAGTTCGCCGAGCAGACCGTGTGGGAGAGCAAGGGCGCGCTGGCCCTCGTGGGCATGGGCGTCGAGCCGGGACTCTCCGACGTGTTCGCCCGCTACGCGGCCGACGAGCTGTTCGACGAGATCGACGAGATCGGCGTACGCGATGGTGGGAATCTGACCGTCGACGGTTATGAGTTCGCGCCGTCGTTCAACATCTGGACGACCATCGAGGAGTGCCTGAATCCGCCGGTGGTGTGGGAGGCCGGCCGTGGCTGGTTCACCACGGCGCCGTTCAGCGAGCCCGAGATCTTCGACTTCCCGGAGGGCATCGGCCCGGTCCAGTGCGTGAACGTGGAGCACGAGGAGGTGCTGCTGATCCCGCGCTGGGTGGGCGCCCGCCGCGTGACGTTCAAGTACGGCCTGGGCGAGGACTTCATCCGGACCCTGCGCACCCTGCACCAGATCGGGCTCGACCGGACCGACGGCGTGATCGTGCCCGGCCCGGACGGCCCGGTGACCGTCTCCCCGCGTGACGTGGTCGCGGCCAGCCTGCCCGACCCGGCGCAGCTGGGGGAGCGGATGCGGGGCAAGACGTGCGCCGGCACCTGGGTGCGCGGCACCAAGGACGGCGCGCCGCGCGAGGTCTACCTGTATCACGTGGTCGACAACGAGTGGTCGATGCGGGAGTACGGCAGTCAGGCCGTCGTCTGGCAGACCGCGATCAACCCGGTCGTCGCGCTGGAACTGCTCGCCACGGGGGTGTGGACCGGCACCGGCGTGCTCGGCCCGGAGGCGTTCCCGCCGCGGCCGTTCCTGGACCTGCTCACCGAGTACGGCTCGCCGTGGGCGATGCGCGAGCAGAACGCATTGATCGCGGCCTGATCGTGGTGGCAGGATCACGGCATGAGGCGGCGTTCTCTGGCCGACGTCTTCAGCCGGCGTTACGACGAATTCTTCCGTGACCGCACCCCGATTCCCTTCGAGATCCTGACCCGCGACGGCGCCACTCTGCGGTACGGCGTCAGCGAGTCCGCCCCGTCCAGATTCTGCTTCGTGGTCCGCGACGACGCGGGCCACGACGCACTGGCGTCCCTCGATCAGTTGCAGGTCGCCGTGGCGTACCTGCGCGGGCATCTCGACGTCGAGGGTGACCTCGGCGCCGCACTCGACATGCGCAGGTTCTTCTCCGACCTCCATCCCGTCGCGTTCGCCGGCCGGTGGGCGCCGTCGCTGTGGCACGGCCGGACCGGCCATGACCGGCGTGCCATCTCCCAGCACTACGACGAGGAGTCCGACTTCTTCCTCACCTTCCTCGACGAGCGGCACCGCTGCTACACCCAGGGCGTCTTCGCCGGGGACGACGAGCCGCTGGAGGACGCGGTCACCCGCAAGCTCGACATCGCCCTCGACGACCTCGGGGTGAAACCGGGCGACCGGGTCCTCGAGGTGGGCGGCGGCTGGGGCGCGTTCTCCGAGCACGCCGCCCGCCGTGGCATCGACGTCACCACCGTCACCCTGGCGGCCGAGTCGGAGAGGTTCCTCAAGGAGCTGTTCACCAGGGAGAGGCTGCCGGTCACCGTGGTCCGGGAGCACATTCTCCGGTTCCGGTCCGAGGAACGCTTCGACGCGATCGTCAACATGGGCGTCACCGAGCACCTGCCGGACTACGCGGCGACCCTCCGGACGTACGCGCGGTTGCTCAAACCAGGTGGGCGCGTCTACCTGGACGCGCTGGCGATGCGGCGCAAGCACATCGCGTCGACGTTCTTCAAGCAGTACGTGTACCCGGGCCGCTCGGCGCCACTGCTGCTCCACCAATACCTGCACCAGGTCGCGCGGTCCCCGTTCGACCTGCTCAGCGTGCAGGACGACCGGCACAACTACTACCTGACGTGCCGGGAATGGGCGAAACGTCTCGACGCCCGGCGCGAGGAGATCGTGGCCCGGTGGGGCGAGGAGCTCTACCGCCGCTTCCGGATCTTCCTATGGGGGTCGGCGTCCGGTTTCGACACCCGGCTGGTCCAGGCGTACCGGTGGACGTTGCAGTACAACCCGGCGCAGACGGCCTGAGGCGCTCCCGGGCCGGCTCCCACCCGGACGTGTCATGTGTGACACCGTCGACGGGTGCGGGCCGGTCCGGTCGCGTACTGTCGGGTCCAGCCGTTTTCGTGCCCGGTGGCGGCCCTCATGACAGGAGCGTGCCGTGCCGAGCCCTTCCGGAACCCTGCTTGCCCGTTTCCTCACCTCCGAGGCCGATGCCGACGGCTACGACGGCCTGCGGCTGGTGCGCCTGCCGTTCGTGCCGGAGATCTCCCTGCATCTCGCCGACGACGCGATCGTGCTGGAGGCGCGGCTGGAGATCCAGTCGGGCATGACGTTCCACCCGTTCTGGACGAACGCGTGGGCCGGTGGGCAGGCCGTCGCGCGGTATGTGCTGGACCATCCGGAGCTGGTGGCCGGCCGCCGCGTGCTCGACGTGGCGTGCGGCGGCGGCGTGGCGGCGATCGCCGCGGCCCGGGCCGGGGCGGCGGTGGTGACCGCGAACGACATCGATCCGTACGCGTGCGCGGCCGCGGCCATGAACGCCGACGCGAACGCCGTGAGCCTGCGCCTGCTCGAGGGTGACCTGCTCGGTGGCGACGGTGGTGACGCCGAGGTGATCCTGGTGGGGGACGCGTTCTACGACCGTGACCTGGCCGCGCGGATGACGGTGTTCCTGCGCCGCGCGACCGCCCGCGGCGCGACCGTCCTGGTCGGCGATCCGGGTCGCGGGCACGTGCCGGAGCACTGGCTGCAGGTGCTGCGCGCCTATCGGATCACCGGGCTGGGCGCGGCACAGGACGCCGGGATCACCGAGGTTTCGGTGCTGGGTTCGGTCCGCTGACCGCGGGCCCGTGCTAGGGTAACGATGTCACGCGCCTGATGGGTATTGACCCCAGCAGGCGTTTTGCTTTTAGACAGGTGTTTTCGAGAACACCGACAAGGAGTGGTCATGGCGACCGGCACCGTCAAGTGGTTCAACAGCGACAAGGGCTTCGGTTTCATCACCCAGGACGACGGCGGCCCGGACGTGTTCGCGCACTTCTCCGCGATCGCGGCTTCCGGCTTCCGCAGCCTGGAGGAGAACCAGCGGGTGGAGTTCCAGGTCACCCAGGGCCAGAAGGGTCTCCAGGCGGAGAACATCCGCCCGCTGTGACATGACGGGGCGAGAGATCGCCCGCTGTGACATGACAGTGATGAAAATCCGCCCGCTGTGAGACGACCCAGCGGGCGGATTTTTCGCGTTCAGCGACCGGCGATCGTCGTCATCTCGTCGCGCGGGACGACCTTGACCCGCTTGCGGCCCTGGGCCTCGCCCAGCGCGATCTCGTGGGCGTCCAGCTTCTGCCAGCCCTGCCAGGTGGTGTAGGGCAGACCGCGCTGCTCCAGGTAGGCGATGACCTCGGCGGGGTCGTGCCGCGGAGCCTTCTCCAAGCGGTCCATGTCCTCCAGCAGGCTGGTGACGGTCTCGCCGGAGCAGCCCTTGGTGTGGCCGATCAGGCCGACCGGGCCGCGCTTGATCCAGCCGGCCACGTACATGCCGGGGATGTGCTCGCCGTCCAGGTCGAGGACCCGTCCGGCGGCGTGCGGGATGGTGCCGGTCCGGGTGTCGAACGGCAGGTCCGGCAGCGCGCTGCTCAGGTAGCCGACGGCGCGGTAGACGGCCTGCACGTTCCAGTCGGTGAACTCGCCGGTGCCGCGGACCCAGCCGTCGCCGGTCAGCTCCTGCGTCTCGGTGCGCAGGCCGACGACCTTGCCGTCCTCGCCGAGCACCTCGACCGGGGCCTGCAGGAAGTACAGGTGCAGGCGGCGCGGGCGGTCCCGTGGGTCACGCACGGCCCAGTTCTGCAGGATGTCCACGCACATCTTCACGTGCCGGGTCTGCCGCATCGCCTCGAGGCTGCCCTCGTCGAACTCGATGCCCTCGGGGTGGACGATCACCTCGACGTTCGGCGAGTGGTCGAGCTCGCGCAGCTCCTGCGGGGTGAACTTGACCTGCGCCGGGCCACGCCGGGAGAACAGGTGCACGTCGGTGACCGGGCTCTGCTTGAGCGCTTGGTAGACGTTGTCCGGGATCTCGGTGACCAGTAGCTCGTCGGCGGTCTTGGCGAGGATCCGGGCCACGTCGATCGCGACGTTGCCGGCGCCGATGACGGCGACTTCCTTGGCGTCCAGCGGCCACTCGCGCGGCACGTCCGGGTGGCCGTTGTACCACGACGCGAAGTCGGCGCCGCCGAAGCTGCCCTGCAGGTCGATGCCGGGGATGTCGAGCGCGCGGTCCTTCTCGGCGCCGGTCGAGATGATCGTCGCGTCGTAGAAGCGGCTGAGCTCCTCCGGCTTGACGTCCACGCCGTACGCCACGTTGCCGATGAACCGGATCCGCGGGTTGTCCAGGACCCGGAAGAGCGCGGTGATGATCTCCTTGATCCGCGGGTGGTCGGGCGCCACTCCGTAGCGGATCAGGCCGTACGGCGTGGGCAGCTTGTCGAGGATGTCGACGGTGACGTCCGGGTTGGCCTTGATGAGGTGGTCAGCGGCGTAGATGCCGGCCGGGCCGGCGCCGATGACGGCAACCCTCAGGGGGCGGTCCATAGGTCGCGATCCCTCACTCACTCGTATCTGCGAATCCGGCTCAGCCAAGATCGACGTCCGGGCGAAGACGAACTCTAAAACTTCAACCTAGGTTCAGATCAAGTTTCGTCCTGCCGGTCGGGATACCGCCCGAAAGCCATTTGCGCAGGTAAAAGTACTTGTAAGGCTCGCCTAACCTCTACGGAGCGTGAGGTGTTTCACGATTCTCTGTCCCCCGGAAGGACCGCGGTCTCGTTGTAGAAGCGCTTGATCTTGAGAACCGCGGCCTCGAAGCCGTCGAGATCCATCGGCTTGGTGACGAACGCGTTCGCGTGCCGCGTGTAGCTCGCGGTGATGTCCGGCAGCGCGGTCGACGTGGTCAGCACCACCACCGGGATGCTCTTGAGCCGCTCGTCGCTCTTCACCTCGGCCAGCACCTCGTGCCCGCTCATCCGCGGCATGTTCAGGTCCAGCAGGATGAGATCCGGGCGGGCCGCGTCGGTGTACTGCCCGCGCTGCCGCAGGTAGTCGATCGCCTCGCTGCCGTCGGCGACCCGGTGCACCGCCGGTGGCGGCGAGGCGGCCATCAGCGCTTCCTCGATCATCAGGGTGTCGGCGTCATCGTCGTCGACGATCAGGACATCCAGGACGCGCTCGGTCTTTGCCATCGCGCAAATATATGGCACTCCTACCGAGTCGATGGGGCGGCCTGCCGGAACGGGCCGCGCAGCGCCGCCCACTGCAGCAACATGACCGTTTTGGCGTCCGCGATCCTGCCCGTCCCGATGCGCTCGAGCGCCTCGGCGAACGGCATCTCGACCGCCTCGATGTCCTCCCCGTCGTCGGCCAGCCCGCCACCCGGGCCGAGCCGCGACGCCGCCGAGTAGGGCGCCGCGAAGCAGTGAACCCTTTCGGTCACCGACCCCGGGCTCATCCACACCGCGAAGACCGGCTCCAGCTCGCCGATCACCACACCCAGCTCCTCGCTCGCCTCGCGCCGGACCGCGGCCGCCGGATCGTCGCCGTCGAGCAGCCCGGCGGCCGTCTCCACGAACCTGCCGTCGGGGTGGCCGTTCACATACACCGGATAGCGGAACTGCCGCGTCAGCAGCACGGTCCCGCGCTCGGCGTCGTAGAGCAGGACCGTCGCGCCGTCGCCCCGGTCGTAGGTCTCGCGCTGCTCGCGGGTGACAGTGCCGTCGCTGCGGCGGAAGTCGTACGTCGTCCGGCGCAACACGTGCCAGGCGGTGGCCAGCAGCTCCACATCGCGGACGGTCACGTCCGGGTTGCCGGTCAGGTCACGGCCGGCCCGGTCCAGGCCGGTGCGGCCACGCGCGTCCGGGATGTCGATGCCAGGAATCGGAGTCATGGCGGTACCGTAGCTTCTGAACGCGCAACAGTCGACAACAATGAGGAGGAACACGCATGCTGGCGGCCGAGCGTCGCGATGTGCTGCTGTCCCGGCTGCGGGCCGACGGCAAAGTGGTCGCCAAGGAGGTCGCCGCCGCGCTGGGCGTCACCGAGGACATGATCCGGCGCGACCTGAGGGACCTCGCTGCGGCCGGGCTCTGCCAGCGGGTCTACGGCGGCGCGCTGCCGGTGTCACCCGCGGCGGCCGACTACGGCACCCGCGCCACCCTCGCCGTCGCCAGCAAGGAACGGGTGGCTCGCGCGGCCGCCGCGCTGATCCGTCCCGGCCACACGGTCCTGCTCGACGGCGGCACGACGGCGCTCGCGGTGACCGCCGCGCTGCCGCCGGACCTACACGCCACGATCGTCACGCACAGCCCGACCGTCGCCGCGGCCCTGGTGACCCACCCGTCGGTCGACGTCTATGTCCTGGGTGGCCGCTTGTTCAAGCACTCTGCGGTGACCTGCGGCGCCGCGACCGCCGAAGCCGCACAGGGCATCACCGCCGATCTCTTCCTGCTCGGCGTGACCGGGGTCCACGAGGAGGCCGGGCTCACCACGGGTGACGCCGACGAGGCCGCCATGAAGCGAACCCTGGCCGCCCGGGCCGCCGAGACGTATGTCCTGGCCAGCGCCGAGAAGATCGGCACCGCCTCACCGTTCACGGTCCTGCCCCCGTCGGCTGTCACCGGCATCGTCACCGACGCCGGCCCGGACCATCCGACGCTGCGGGCCCTTCGTGAAGCCGGGGTCACGATCATGCAAACCTGAGATCTTCAGGTCCTCTCTCCGCTGTGGTCCTTCTGCGCAGCTCCCGCGGGGACCCTTGCGGGCTTCGCAGGGCCGTGGCCGGCCCGGAACGCGAAGCCCTCCAGGGCGATCTCCGTGGGTGGGCACGGTCAGGGCACAAAACCGGTCGTGGGGTGGAGCCGGCCGCGGCCTCGCGACGGGGCGGGCGCGGCCGGCGTCCGGTCAGCGCAGGCCGAGCGCCCGCTTGACGGTGAAGAACAGATCGGTCTGATCAGTGATCCCGGTGACGTTCGCCGCCTGCGGGCCGGTCGCGGCGATCCGCACCTGGGTGCCGGTGTGCTGCTGCGACGTCCCCGCCGGCGAGGTGGCGTAGTTGATGGTCAAGTCGCCCCCTTCGTTGGTGCGCAGGGTCGCCGTGAGACCGGGGGTCACCGAACCCGCCTCGACGATCTGGCTGGTGTGACCGTGGTCGGCGGTGACCACCACCAGGGTGTCCGGATGCGACCGCTGGTAGGCGAGGACCTTCGCGATCGCCGCGTCGAACGCCACCGTCTCGCCGACCTGGTAGCACGGGTTGGCGTCGTGGTCGGCCTTGTCGATGGCGGCGCCCTCGATCTGCAGGAAGAAGCCCTTACGTGACCCGGCCGACCCGCGGTCGAGCAGCCGGAGTGCCGCGTCGGTCAGGTCGGTCAGATGCGGTTCGGCGTCGACCCGGCCCGCGTAGGGCACGCAACGGGTGGGCGGCGTGTTCTGCGGGGAAGGCAACGGGCCCTGCCACTCCGGCGCCAGGTTGTTCGGCGCGAAGACGCCGAGCAACGGCTCGCCGGGTCGCGCCGCGGCCAGGCCCGCCCTGTCGGTGACCAGCCGGTAGCCACGGCGCTGCGCCTGTTCCAGCACGGTCCGGCCCTGGTCGGGACCGCCCCGGACGGTTTGCCCGAAGTGCTGCATGCCGCCGCCGAGCAGCACATCCGGCCCGGTCTTGATCAGCTGCTCGGCGATCGAGCCGGCCCCGCCGTTCTCCGAGGCGTTCTGCGGGCAGGCGGCCATCGAGTCGGGGCCCTTGCAGTTGCGGTGGACCACGTGGGCGGCCGCCGCGGCCGGGGTGGCGTCCTGCAGCTCCGCGGTGGTGACGTTGCCGGTGCGGTAGCCGGCCCGTTTGGCGAGCTCCAGCAAGGTCGGTGCGGGCTGCCCGTCGGGCAGGACCCCGACCGCTCCGTCGTACGTCTTGCGGCCGATCGACCAGGCGGTGGCGGTCGACGCCGAGTCCGGCGCGTAGTCGGGCATGCCGGGCGAGTCCTTGACCACCGAATAGGTGGTGTAGTCGCCGGTGAACGGCAGCGTGTCCATGGCCAGCCGGCCGGCCGCCCCGACCTGGTAGTTGCGGGCGATCGTGATCTCGCTGTCGCCCATGCCGTCACCGATCATCAGGATCACGTTGCGGGCCCGGCCGCCCATGATCGCGCGGTCCAGGGCCGCGCTGCGATCGGGATGCGCGTCGGCGGCGACCGTGACGGCCGGCAACGCGATGACCGAGGCCGCGGCGAGGACCGCGACCGTGCGCAGGCCGTGCCGGCGGGGAAAACGCCTCATGACTGCTCCTGTCCTGACGATCTCGTTCCGACATCGTCCGCAGCCCGGGAGGGCGGTGTCATCTCCGCGTGTGCGGACGTCGCCGCTGCCGCCGAGCCCGGTGGTGCGGGCGTCGCCCGGCGTGGGGCCCACTTGATCTCCGGTTACCGCTAGCATCGCCCGGTGCGGAATCGACGGGTACTGGTCGCCGGCGTGTTGAGCCTGCTCATGGTGGGTGCGTGCTCGGCGAAGGACAAGGCGGACGAGCCGGTCGATTTCGTCGCCGCGCCCGCCTCCACGCTCCCGCTCCCGGCCGAGTCGGTGGCGCCGTCAGCGGCCCCGTCGGTCTCCGCGACGCCCACTCCGAAGAAGACGGTGAAGGACACTTTCCTCCCGAAGCCCGGCAACCCGGGCGGCAAGGCGTCGATCCCGGGCGCGGCCAAGCCGGTGAGCACCGCGAAGCCGGACCGGACGGTCGGCACCGGCACCCCGGCGAGCTGCACCTCCGCCGCCGTGGTGAAGGCCGTCGCGGCCGGCGGCATCGTCACGTTCGACTGCGGCCCGGCGCCGGTCACCATCACGATGACCGCCACCGCCAAGGTGCGGAACGCGCACCCCACGCTCGTGCTCGACGGCGGTGGCAAGGTCACGCTCAGCGGCGGCGGCAAGCGCCGGATCCTCTACCAGAACACGTGTGACCAGGCGCAGGGCTGGACCACGTCGCACTGCCAGGATCAGGACACGCCCCGGATGACGATCCAGAACTTGGCGTTCACCGGCGGCAACAGCACCGGCGACACCACCGAGGGCGGTGGCGGCGGCGCGATCTTCGTGCGCGGCGGCCACCTGACGGTGATCAACTCACGGTTCACCGGTAACAGGTGCGACCGTACGGGTCCTGACCTGGGCGGCGGCGCGATCCGCGTGCTGGAGCAGGGCGGGGACACGCCGGTCTACGTCGTGGGCAGCACGTTCACCGGCGGGGTCTGCTCGAACGGGTCCGCCCTGAGCAGCATCGGCGTCTCGTGGACGGTGCTGAACAGCTACTTCTCGGGCAACTCGGCGGTCGGCAAGGGGGCGAACCCGGCCCGCTCCGGCACCCCGGGCGGGGGCAGCGGCGGCGCGATCTACAACGACGGCGACCGGATGACGCTCACCCTGGACGGCACCGTCATCGAGAACAACAAGGCGGCCGAGGGCGGCGGCGCGATCTTCTTCGTCAGCAACGACCGCACCGGGACCGTGGTCATCCGCAACTCGAAGCTGCGCCGGAACCCGAGCGCCGGCTTCGAGACGACCGGCCTGCCGGGCATCTTCTACCTCGGTTCCGGCAACCCGAAGGTCACCGGCTCCGCACTGTACTGAATCAGGTCACCGCGCCGAGCTGCCAGGGGACGAACTCGTCGCGGCCCAGGTCCAGGTCCTCGCTCGCGGTGACCTTCCCGGACGCCACGGCCAGGATCGTCTCGAAGATCTCCTCGCCCACCGCGTCGATCGTGGTCGCCCCGGTGACGATGCCGCCCGCGTCGATGTCCATGTCCTCGCGCATCCGCTCGAAGATCTCCGTGTTCGTGGCGATCTTGATGACCGGGGCCGGCTTGCCGCCGAGGACCGAGCCGCGGCCGGTGGTGAAGCAGACGACCGTCGCCCCGCCCGCGACCAGCCCGGTCACCGACACCGGGTCGTAGCCGGGCGTGTCCATGAAGGCGAAGCCCGGCTCGGTGATCCGCTCGGCGTACTCGTAGACCGCGGCGAGCGGCGCCGCCCCGCCCTTGGCCACCGCGCCCAGCGACTTCTCGAGGATCGTGGTCAGCCCGCCGGCCTTGTTCCCCGGGGACGGATTGTTGTCCAGGGTGCCGCCGCCTGCCTCGACGTACTTGTGCCACCACGCGATCCGGTCGAGCAGCCGCTGACCGACCTCCCGGTCGACCGCACGCCGGGTGAGCAGGTGCTCCGCGCCGAACACCTCGGGCGTCTCGGCCAGCACGGAGATCCCGCCCTGCGCGACGAGCAGGTCGGAGGCGCGCCCGAGCGCCGGGTTCGCGGTGATCCCCGAATACCCGTCGGAGCCGCCGCAGTTCAGCCCGAGGACCAGCTCGGACGCGGGAACCGTCTCGCGGCGGCGCTCGTCGAGCCGCTCCAGCATCGCGCGGACCACCGTCGTTCCGGCGCGAACCGTGGCACGGATCCCACCGGTGTCCTGAATGGTCATCCGCTCGATCAGGGTGTCGGCGGGCGCGTCCAGATCGGCGAGCAGCGCCTCGACGCCGAGCATCTCGCAGCCGAGACCGAGAACGATCAGGCCGCCGATGTTCGGGTGGGTCGCATAGCCCCGCAGCGTCCGCCGCAGGAGCTGGCCGCCCTCGCTGGCCGGGACCATCCCGCAACCGGAGTCGTGCGCGAGCGCGACCACGCCGTCCACGTGCGGGTACATCTCCATGATCGGGCCGCGGAACTGATCGGCGATCATCCGGGCGGTCGAGGCGGAACAGTTCACGCTCGTGACGATCCCGACGAAGTTGCGCGTGCCGACCCGCCCGTCCGCTCGCCGGAACCCCTCGAACGTCCTGGTCGTGGCCGCCCGTGGAATGCTCACCACGCCGGTCCCGAACTCGTAGTCGTGCTCGACAGCGTCCATCCCGAGGTTGTGCGCGTGCACGTGCTCCCCGGCCCGGATCGCGGTGGTCGCCCGGCCGATGACCTGCCCGTACTTGTGGATCTGCGCCCCCGTGCCCAGGTCCCGCAGGGCGATCTTGTGCCCGCGGGGCACCTCGGTCACGACCGTCAGCTCCGTGCCGCCGTGCCGCAGCGCCCGCCCCCGCGCCAGGTCCTCGGTGGCGACGGCCACGTCATCGCCGTCGCGCAGCAGCAGCGCCACGTCCCGCAGCTCGGCGTGATCCGGCATGAGGCCCTCCGATGCGGTCCGCTGGAATGTCGTGAAAACGTTTCCATCGACATCCTGACATGCCTGCCGAAGCCCTGAAAACCCCAACCCTGTCCCGCGTACGTCATGAGCAGCGTCCCCTGGCCCGCCCGCGCCGGCCCACCCCGACTCCAGCTCCGCCCCGCGGCGCACCCCTCCCAGCTGGTTCTCATGGGCGTTATCCGGGCCGGATAACGCCCATGAGAACCAGCTGAGACCCGGACGCCCGCGGCGCCGGCCCGGCCAGCGGTGCGGGTCGCGCGGGGTGGGCCGGCGCCGCGGGCGTGGTGCGGGCTTGACCGGCGGATCGGGTCGCGCGTCGCCGGCCCCGCCGGGCGGTGCGGGCTTGTCGGCTGGTGCTCACGGTCGTCATGAGGAACGAATGACGACCGTGAGCACCAGCCGGGGGAGCGGGCGCGAGGCTGGCTGGAGTGGCAGCGGCCTTGCGGGGGACACGGGGCGGGGCTCCCGGCGGGCACGGGCGGGGGTTCACGGCGGGGCCCGGCAGGTTCACGGCGGGGCAACGGGCGGGGCTCGCGGCGTAGGCGGGAAGGGGTTGTCAGTGCCGGGGAGGCGTGCTGTCCCGGAGGACGACCTGCGTGGGGACGGTGATCGTCTCCCGGGTTTCCGAGGTGAGGGCCAGTTGGAGGGCGCGGCGGCCGAGGTCGTGCAGCGGGACGCGGACCGTGGTGAGGGTGGGGGTGACGTCCTGGGCGGGAGCGATGTCGTCGAAGCCGGCCACCCCGATGTCGCGCCCCGGGACCAGGCCGGCGGCGCGCAGGGCGGACTGGACGCCGATCGCCATGACGTCGGTGACCGCGACGATCGCCTCGATGTCGTGGAGTCCGGTTCGGATCAGGGCACGGGTCGCCTGTTCGCCGCCGTCGCGGCTGAAGGCGGACGGGACCGGCAGCGGGGCGTCCATGCCGGCGGCGCGGACGGCGGCGGTGAAGCCCTCGCGCCGTTCCCGGGACGTGAGCAGCCGGTCGTCGCCGTGGACCAGCGCGAACCTGCGATAGCCACGGTCGATCAGGGCTTCGGCGAGCTGCCGGGCGCCGCCGTGGTTGTCGACGGCCAGCGTCGCGAACGGCAGTTGTGGCTGGGTGAGCAGGGTGATCCGGCCGCCGGCCGTGCGGTACGCCTCCAGCTCGGCGATCAGATCCGGGGCGGACGGCGCGCCGGCGACCCGGGTGCCGGCGATCAGGATCGCGCGGGGGCGCTGGCCGCGGAGGGTCCGGACGATCTGCAGCTCGAGATCCGGGGAGTGATCGGAAACGGCCAGCGTGAGGATGATCCCGGCCTCTTCGGCGGCCGCTGTGGCGCCGGCAGCGATCGTCACGAAGTACGGGTCGTCGATGCCGTTGACGACCAGCGCGGCCGTGCCGTTGGAGCCTTTCGCGATCGCCTGGGCGGGAAGGTCGGGCAGGTAGCCGAGCCGGGCGGCGGCCTCGCGGACGCGGTCGGCGTTCTCCCGGCGGACGCTGCGATCGCTGCCGTTGAGGGCGCGGGACGCGGTGGCGTAGGAGACGCCGGCCTCGCGCGCGACGTCGTGCAACGTCACCCGTCGCCGGTCCGGTTCCTGCTCCACGGCGCCGATTCTGCCAGTCACCCGTGAGCGCGCATCCCCGCCACGGACAGTATTCTCGGCGCTGCGACCAGGGAAGGCGCGCGGCCGAAGTGAGCGCGTGGCCGAAGAGGGCACCGCGACCGAGGGCGGGCACCGCGGCCGAGGGAGAGTGCCGCGACCAGCGAGGGGGGAACGTGCCGCATCCGGCCAGGCCGACCGTGACCCTCCACGACGTGGCCCGCGCGGCCGGCGTCTCGCTGGCCACCGCCTCCCGGGTCCTGGGCGCGAGCACGCGGAAGGTCGCCGCGGAGTACCGGAGCCGGGTGCTCGCCGCGGCCGCCGAACTGAACTACACCCCGGACCTGTCGGCGCGGGCGATGCGCGGGCGCACCGACACGGTCGCCCTGGTCGCCGACGATCTGACCACGCCGTCGATCGGGATGGTCGTCGCGGCGATGGAGCGTCAGGCCCGGACGGTCGGGGCGTTCGTCAGCGTCGCGCAGACCCGGGGCGTACCGGAGCGGCAGTTCGAGACCGTGCGGACGTTGTGCGCGTTCCGCCCGCGGGCGCTGGTGCTGACGTCGACCCGGGTCGAGGGGACGGCTCGCAACGTCCGGCTCATCGAGGAACTGCGCGCGTACGAGCGCAACGGCGGCCGGGTGGTGATCTACGGGAGTGTCGACCTGCCGTTCGACTCGGTGCGTTTCGACGACCGGACCTCGGCCCGGCTGGTCGGTGAGCATCTGGCGGCCACCGGGCATCGGAAGATCCTCATTCTTGCCGGTACGCCGGACCGGGCCTTCGCCGCGAGCCGGCACGCCGGATTCGTGGCGGGTCTGGCCGGCGGCGACATCGACACGGCCGAGTGCGAGGTCAGCCGGCAGGGCGGTTACGACGCGGTGATGACCGCCCTGGACACCGGCCGGCTGGACGGCGTCGACGCGATCGTCGCGGTCAACGACGTGGTGGCGATCGGCGCGCTCTCCGCCTGCCGGGACGCGGGGATCGCCGTGCCGGGGCGCCTGTCCGTGACCGGGTTCGACGACGTCCCGCTGGCGTCGGACGTGACCCCGCGCCTGGCCACGCTGGCCCTGCCGCACGCCGCGAGCGGGGCGCGCGCGGTGGAGATGGCGCTCGCCGACGTCGTTCCCGGCCGTGCGCCGATCCGCGAGGTGGTCGTCGGCACGTTCCTCGCCCGCGAGAGCTGCGCCCCGCGCCCCTGACCTCCCGCACAGCCGAGATCGCGCGTACGGGAAAAGGGTTTGATCCATCGATGAGTTTGATGTGATCTCACGGAAACACTTGACGTGTGGCGGGCGGCACACCCAAACTCTGGAATACGTTTTCCCGCAGCGGGGGACGCCACCCGGAAGGAGGACGCGTGAGCAGCCTCGGCGAGCTTCAGCGACTCGGCTCCTCCACGGCCGGCCCGCCGCGCAAGCGGGACAACCGCGCCGCCTTCTTCTTCCTGTCACCGTGGTTCGCCGGGCTGGTCCTGATCACCGCGGGGCCGGTCGCGGCGTCGTTCGTGCTCGGCTTCACCGACTACAACCTGATCCAGCCGCCGGAGTTCAACGGCCTGGAGAACTTCCAGCGGATGCTGCACGACGAGCGGCTGCACCACGCGCTCGGCGTCACGTTCACGTATGTCTTCGTCTCCGTCCCGCTGCAGCTGGCGTTCGCGCTCGGCCTCGCGCTGCTGCTGGACCGCGGGATGCGCGGGCTGGCGTTCTACCGCTCGGTGTTCTACCTGCCCAGCCTGCTCGGCACGAGTGTCGCGATCGCGGTGCTGTGGCGGCAGATCTTCGGCGCGGACGGCCTGTTCAACCAGGTTCTGGGCTGGTTCGGGGTGCAGGGGCAGAGCTGGATCTCCGACCCGGGCACGGCACTGTCCACGTTGATCGTGCTGAACGTGTGGACGTTCGGCGCCCCGATGGTGATCTTCCTGGCCGGGCTGCGGCAGATCCCGGTGATGTACTACGAGGCGGCGGCGGTCGACGGCGCGTCGAAGGCCCGCCAGTTCCGCAGCATCACGCTGCCGCTGCTGTCGCCGATCATCTTCTTCAACCTGGTGCTGCAGATCATCCACGCGTTCCAGTCGTTCACCCAGGCGTTCGTCGTCTCCGGCGGCACCGGCGGGCCGTCCGACTCGACCATGTTCTACACGCTCTACCTCTATCAGCGCGGCTTCCACAGTTTCGACATGGGGTACGCGTCGGCCCTGGCCTGGCTGCTGCTGGTGATCATCGCGATCTTCACCGCGATCAACTTCTGGGCCTCGAAGCGATGGGTCTTCTACGATGACTGACCTTCAGGAGCGGGTGGCTCCCGTCCGGGAGGAGACGCCGCCGATCCGGCCGCGCTCGACCGGGAGCAGCATCGTCAAGCACGCCGGGCTGATCCTGCTCGCGCTGGTCATGCTCTACCCGGTGCTGTGGATGGTCGTCAGCTCGCTGCGGCCGAACAACGAGATCTTCCGCTCGCCCGGCCTGATCCTGGGCGGCCTGCGGATCGAGAACTACGCCGAGGGCTGGAACTCGCTGGCCTCGCCGTTCGGGCACTACCTGATCAACTCGGCGATCGTCGTGCTCGGCTGCGTGATCGGGAACCTGATGTCCTGCTCGCTCGCGGCGTACGCGTTCGCCCGGCTCGAGTTCACCGGCAAGAAGGTCCTCTTCGCGATCATGCTCGGCACGATCATGCTGCCGATCCACGTGATCATCGTGCCGCAGTACATCCTGTTCTCCCAGCTCGGCTGGATCAACACGTTCCTGCCGCTGGTCGTGCCGAAGTTCCTGGCCACCGACGCGTTCTTCGTCTTCCTGATGGTCCAGTTCATCCGCGGGCTGCCGCGCGAGCTGGACGAGGCCGCCCGGATCGACGGGGCCGGCCACCCGCGGATCTTCCTGCGGGTGGTGCTGCCGCTGATGGTCCCGGCGCTGGCCACCACCGCGATCTTCACGTTCATCTGGACGTGGAACGACTTCTTCAGTCAGCTGATCTACCTGACCGACCCGGACAAGTACACCGTGCCGGTGGCGCTGCGGTCGTACGTCGACGCGACGGTGTCGACGAGCTGGGGCTCGATGTTCGCGATGAGCGTCGTGTCGCTGCTGCCGGTCTTCCTCGCCTTCCTGCTCGGCCAGCGCTTCCTGATCAAGGGGATCGCCACCACCGGCATCAAATAGTCTCCCCGGAGGGGTTCATGAAACGGTTCACGCGTCGAGAAGCTCTCATCGTGGCCGCCGCCGGCGCGGCGCTCGCCGCCTGCGGGGGCAACGGCGGCGGCAACGCGAACGGCGAGATCTCCGGCGATCAGGTCACCCTGCGGTTCACCTGGTGGGGCTCGGATGCCCGGCACAAGCGCACCCAGCAGGTCATCGACGCCTTCACCAAGGCCCACCCGAACATCACGATCAAGGGCGAGTTCAAGGACTGGAACGGGTACTGGGACGCGCTGGCCACGACCGTCGCGGCCAACGACGCGCCGGACATCATCCAGATGGACGAGCTCTACCTCGCGTCGTACGCCGAGCGCGGCGCCCTGCTCGACCTGAAGACCGCCGACAAGCACCTGACCACCACCGACTTCGACGCGAAGGCCCTCGCCACGGGCGCGATCGACGGCAAGCAGTACGCGATCCCGACCGGCCTCGCCGCGTACTCGTTCGTCGTCAACACCGACCTGCTCGACAAGTACAAGGTCACCGTCCCCGACGACGCGACGTGGAGCTGGGACGACCTCAAGACCGTCGCCGACCAGGTCTCCAAGGCGTCCGGCGGCAAGGTCACCGGCACCCAGTCGCTCGGCTTCGACATCGGCGGCGTGAACATCTGGGCACGTCAGCACGGTGCCGCCCTCTACTCGCCGGAGGGCAAGGTGGTGATCCCGCCCGACCTGCTCGCCTCGTTCTGGCAGTACCAGGTGGACCTGGCCAAGGGCGGCATGGCGCCGCAGGCCTCGGTCAGCGTCGAGCGGGCCGGCGCGCCGCTGGACCAGTCCGGCACGGCGACCAACGCGTCCGCGTTCGGCAGCTGGTGGAACAGTCAGCTGACCTCGCTCGCGGCGGCCAGCGGGCAAAAGCTGAAGCTGCTGAAACTGCCGGGCGAGGCGCAGGCCTCGTCGGCGGGCGGGTACTACAAGCCGTCGATGTTCTGGTCGATCTCGTCGCGGTCGAAGCAGCCGGCCGAGGCGGCGCTCTTCGTGGACTTCCTGGCCAACAGCCAGGAGGCGGCCGACATCATGCTGACCGACCGGGGCGTGCCGGCGAACACCAAGATCCGCTCGGCGCTGGTGCCGAAGCTGACCGACACCGACAAGGCCGCCGCGGAATACCTCGACACGATCAAGGTCGGCGAGTCGCCGCGGGTCACGCCGAACGGGGCCAGCGACGTCGAGCAGATCCTCAAGCGGCACACCGAGGACGTGCTGTTCGCGCGGAAGACCCCGCAGGACGCGGCGACCAGCTTCGTCAAGGAGCTGCAGGCCGCGATCGATGCCGCATGAGGTATCGCGCCGCGATCGTGGGGGCCGGGGCGATCGCGACCGCTCATGCCGAGGCGCTGCGCAAGCACGCTGATCGCATTTCGCTGGTTGCGGTCGCGGACCTGGTGCCCGCGCGAGCGCAGGCCTTCGCCGAGACGTGGGGTATAAAGAGCGTATATAGCGACTTGTCCGAATTGCTGGGACTGGGCAACGTGGATCTGGTGCAGCTGTGCACGCCGCCATCCACCCATGCTCCCCTGGCCCGGCAGTGCCTCCTCGCGGGCGTGAACGTGCTGATGGAAAAGCCGCCGACGCTGTCACTGAACGAGATAGACGCTATATCCGATATATCGGACAGGGTAGCCACGGTCTTTCAGCATCGTTTCGGGACCGGCGCGGTCCGGTTGCGGAAACTGATGGAGAGCGGAGAACTCGGCAGACCGCTATTGGCCACCTGCCACACCCTCTGGTTCCGCGACGACGCCTACTACCAGGTTCCGTGGCGCGGCAGATGGGAGACCGAGGGCGGCGGCCCGACCATGGGTCACGGCATTCACCAGTTCGACCTGCTCCTCTCCATTCTCGGGCCGTGGGAACGGGTCACGGCGATCGCCGCCCGCCGTTCCCGCCCGGTCGAGACCGAGGACGTCTCGATGGCCCTCGTCGAATTCGCCGACGGCACTGTCGCCTCGGTCGTCAATTCCGTCGTCTCCCCGCGTCAGACGTCCACGCTGCGATTCGACTTCGAGCACGCGACGGTCGAAGTGGAGCATCTGTACGGCTACAGCGACCAGGACTGGACGATAACCCCGGCTCCGGCGTACGAGGATCTGGCGCTCGCCTTTCCCCGGACGAGCACCGAGAAGAGCAGCCACGCCGACCAGCTCGCCGCGATCCTCGACGCGCTCGACGCCGGGGAGCCACTGCCGGTCACGCTGCCCGACACTCGCCTGACCATGGAGTTCATCGCCGCGCTCTACGCCTCGGCGGCCACCGGGAAGCCGGTGCGCCGGGGCGAGATCGGCCCGGATCATCCTTTCGCCGCCCGTATGAACGGAACCGGAATCACATGGCAGAGCTACGCGTCGACCACACCCTCGAACGGTCGGTGACGGTTTCCGCCCCCGGCGCCGAGCTTTTCACGTACGTCTATCGGCCGGACACCGCCCAGCGGGAATCGCCGAAGCCCTATCTGCACCCGATCCGTACGCTCGCCGGGGATCCGGTGTCGCTGTTCCGCCCGCACGACCACGTGTGGCACAAGGGGATCGCCTGGTCGCTGCCGCACGTGGGCGAGCACAACTTCTGGGGCGGCCCGACCTATGTCCACGGCCGGTCCTACGTCCAGCGGGAGAACAACGGCAGCGCGATCCACCGGCGCATTCTGGACCTGGCACGCGACCGGCTCGTGCACGAGCTGGACTGGTTCTCCCAGGCCGGCGCGCCGGTTCTCACCGAGCGTCGCACGCTGACGTTCGGGCTGGTGGACGACGCGAGCTGGGTGTTGACGTTCGGCACCGCGCTCACGAACGTCTCGGGCGCGACCCTCGCGTTCGGATCACCCACGACGAAGGGGCGGGAGAACGCCGGATACGGCGGCCTGTTCTGGCGCGGCCCGCGCTCGTTCACCGGCGGGGTGATCCGGTCGCCGTCCGCCGAGGGCGGCGACGAACTGCGCGGCGAGCGGGCCGAGTGGTTCGCGTTCCGGGGCGTGCACGACGGCAGCGGACGCCGGTCGACGGTGCTGATGGTCGACGACCCCGGGAATCCGCATCATCCGCCGCGATGGTTCGCCCGCAGCGAGCAGTTCGCGTGCCTCAACCCGGCCCCGTTCTTCAGCGAGGAGCTCGACCTTTCCGACCGAGAGACGATCGATTTCCGGTACGCCGTCGTCGTCGCCACCGGCGAGCCCGACGCCGCCACGCTGGCCGGGCACGGTCGCGCGGCCCTGCGCGCGGCGGTCACGCCATGACGACGTTCCCCGGTGGCACGTCCGTGACCAGGGTGTCCGTGTACGACGAGGGCGGCACCCCGCATCTGCACACCACGTCCACCGAAGCGTACGTGGTGATCGCCGGCGCCGGCGCGGTCCAGACGCTCGACCCGTCCGGCTTCCGCGAGACACCACTGGAACCGGGCGACACGGTCTGGTTCACGCCGGGCGTGATCCATCGCGCGATCAACCACGGCGGCCTCGAACTGCTGGTGGTGATGTCGAACGCGGGGCTGCCCGAGTCCGGCGACGCGGTGATGACGTTCCCCGCCGACGTGGTGGCCGACCCCGATCGCTATCGAGCGGCGGCGACGTTGCCGGCCGACGGCAGGGAGGACGCGGTACGGGCTCGTCGTGCGCTCGCCCTCGAGGGTTTCCGGCGGCTCCGGCGCGACGGGCCGGAGGCCTTCTACGAGCTGGCCGCCGCACTGGTCCGGCCGCACGTCGAGCAGTGGCGGGCGATCGTGCGCGCACAACCGCCCGGATCCGGCGCGGTGCTCGACGCGCTGGCCGCCGGGGACGGCCGTCATCTGCTGGGAGCCGCCGTGTTCAGCGCCCCGGAGAGCGGCGTGCCCGGGTGGGGGATGTGCGGCAGGCTGGGGGCTCACGACGTACGCGATCCGCAGGCTCTTTCCCGATGACCGGGCGTGGTCGCGGTGTGCTGAGCGCGCATCTATGATCACGGCTTTGCCGCTCAGGTGCGACGGGGGAGAGCCGAGTGAGTGTGCCCAGGTGGATACGGTTCGGGGCCGGCCCGGTCGTCGTGGTCGGCGTGATCCTGTACGGCTTCTTCGGCTCCCGCTACCTTCCGGGGGAGGACGGGCCCGAGCCGGCCGCCGCCGGGCAGTGCGCGACCAGGCCGGACACCGTGCGGGCCATCCTCGAGGAGCCGGTGCTGCAGAAGGCGCCGCGGCCGGACAGGTTCGGCGACGTCGACGACAGCGAGGTGCTGTGCGGCGGGACGGGCTACCTGGCCTCGGTCAGCCGGCCACTGAGCGGATCGGTCGCCCGCGAGGACGTGCTCGGCTTCTACACGAAGCTGGCCGAGGACTCGGGCTGGCGGCCGGTCGAGCGCGACTACGGCGTCTACTCGGCGCTCAAGGACTCCGGCGACGGCTGCCCGTGGTGGTTCTCGATGACGACCGAGCCGTACGGCTACCACCTGCGGGTGGTCTACCTGCCGAGTGGCGCCCCCGGGGACAAGTGCGCCTGGAAGTGACTCACCGGCCCGCCGGGAGCAGGACCGGCACCCGGCGCAGCGCGCCCGCGAGGACGCCGGTGACCGTCACGAACACGGCGGCCAGGGTGACCACTCCCGGCCAGGCGGCGGTGGACCACGCCGTACCGGAAAGGCTGCCGAGGATCGACGAGCCGGCGTAGTACGCGAACAGGTAGAGGGACGCGGCCTGCGCGGCGGGAACGCCGCCCGCGTGGGCCCGCACCGGAACCCAGCCGCTGGCCAGGCCGTGCACGCAGAAGAAACCGGCGGTCAGCACGGCCAGCCCGGCGATCAGCACCGGCAACCGGTCGGGCAGCGTGAGCAGCAGGCCCAGCAGCATCAGCGCGCACCCGAACGGCAGCACCGCCCGCCGTCCGAAACGGTCGGCGAGACGCCCGGCCAGCGCTGAGCTGACCGTGCCGGCCGGGTAGACGAGGAAGACCGCCCCGGCCGCCGCGGCGCCCAGGCCGAACGGCGCGGCGGTCAGCCGGAAGCCGATCGCGTTGTAGACGGCGACGAACGCGCCCATCGCGCAGGCACCGATCGCGTACAGGCTGAGCAGGGCCGGGTCGGTCAGCGCCCGCCGGCTCGCCGCGGCCGACGCCCGGCGGGCGAAGTTGCGCGACGGCGGCAACGTGACCAGCACGAACACGGCGCAGAGCAGGCCGATGACGGCGACCGCGGCGAGCGCCCAGCGCCACCCGAACGCCTGCGCGACAGTCCCCGTGACCAGGCGCCCGGCCATGCCGCCGAGCGCGGTGCCGCCGATGTAGAGCCCGGCGACGCGCGCCTGGACCTCGGCCGGCAACTCCTCGCGCAGGTAGGCGGTGGCGACCGCGGGCAGACCGGCCAGTGTCACCCCCTGCAGCAGTCGCAGGCCGAGCAGGACGTGCCAGCCCGGTGCGACCGCGCACCCGAGCCCGACCAGCGCGGAGAGCGTCAGCGACAGGTGGATCAGCGGCGTGCGGCCGGTCCTCTCCGACAGCGGCCCGGTGATCAGGAGCGCGACGCCGAGACCGATAGTGGTCAGCGACAGGGACCAGGAGCTCTGGGCGGGGGTCACGCCGAACGCGGCGGACAGCTCCGGCAGCACCGCCTGGGTGCTGTAGAGCAGGGCGAACGTCGCGACACCGGCGGCGAAGAGGGCGAACGAGGTGCGTCTCACCCCTTCACCGTGTGCCTGATCCGGCGATACGTCCAATGCATGAGGATCATGGTTTCGATACGTGGTCCGTATGATGAGCGTCATGCACCTCGAGGATCTCCGCGGACTCCTGGCTCTCGGTGAGCATCGCCACGTCACCGCGGCGGCCGCCGCGCTCGATGTCAGCCAGCCCACGCTGTCCCGGTTGCTCGCGCGGGTCGAGACCGAGCTCGGCGCGCGCCTCTTCGAACGCGACGCGCGGGGCGTGCACCCCAACCCGCTCGGCGACGTCACCCTCGCCGCGGCCGCGGAGCTGATCGAGCGGTACGACCGCCTCCGGCGCGACCTGGCCGGACTGCTCGACCCGGACGCGGGCACGGTCCGGCTCGCGTTCCTCGACTCGATGGCCACGTCGCTCGTCCCGCGGATCCTGCGCGACGTGCGCGAACGCTTCCCGCGCCTGCGGATCGAACTGCGCCAGGAACCCGGTCACGAGATGATGCCCCACCTGGACTCCGGGGTCGCCGAGCTCGCGTTGAACTGGGGGCCGCAGCATGAGCCGTACGGCTGGGTGCCTCTGCAGACACAGGCCCTGGCCCTGATCGTGGCGCCGGGACACCGCCTGGCCGGCCGCGGACGCGCGCGCCTGGCCGACGTGGCGGGGGAGGACTTCGTGACGGTCCCGCCCGGTTACGGCTTCCGGCGGCTGATCGACGACCTGTTCGCGGCGGCCGGCGTCACCCCGCGGGTCACGCTGGAGATCGGTGACCTGGCGACGGTGGAAAGCCTGGTCGGCGCCGGGCTCGGGGTGGCGCTGGTGCCGGAGCGGATCGCCGGCGCTTCCGGCACGGTCGGGCTGCCGCTGGCCGCGCCGGGCGGCGAGCGGGTGGTCGGCCTGACCTGGCGCGCCGACCGCCGGCTGACGCCGGCGGCCGACCGTTTCCGTTCGTTCGTGGCCGAGGCCGCGCCCTACGACTGACCGGTCGCGGCCGGGGTGTCACGCGGCGAGAGGCCCGGCCCCGCTCAGCGGGACCGGGCCTCTCAGGTGCGGATCAGGCCGCGTTCATCGACACCGGGGCGATCCGGGCCCACTCGACCGTCGCCCGGTGCGCGAACCGGTAGACGTCCGCCTCGGTCACCGCCCGGCCGTACACGTGCTGGTGCGCGTGCACCTCGGCGTTCGCGACCAGGCGGATCAGGTCGGTCACCGAGCCCGGGTGCTCCCGGCACAGCCGCGTGGCGACCGAGAGCTGCCGGTTGCCGACGTTCGCCAGGAACTCCGGCATGCCGGCCCGCCACGCCGCCGGGTACACCAGGTAGCCGGCCGGCAGGTTGCCCGGGCCGCCCAGCACGTCCAGGATGCGAATCGGGTCGGCCCTGGGCGCGGGGGCGTTGATGCCGGCGTACAGCAGGCCGGCGGCGGCCATCGCGATCACCACGGCGATCGCGAGCAACGGATTGCCGGTGCCGGCCGCCAGGATCACGCCGAAGATCGTCAGGACGATGCCGCCTCCGAAGAACGCGGTCATGCTGCCGGTCTCCGCGTTCTTGCGGTGCGACTGCTCGATGCACTTGTGGATCAGCCCGTTGAGCACCGGGTCGTCGGGTCGCCAGCCGTCGGCGCGAGCCGGCACGCGACGTGGGGCATCCTGCGCCATGTCTTCCCCCTTCCGTGGTGGAACTGCCGCGAACATCGGTCCGCCGCGCCACGGGTTGAGGAAACTCAGGCCAGGAGACACTCCCGCATCTGCTTGCCGGGATTCCACTGGCCGACGATCCGGCTGACGGCGGGGTCGAGCACGTTCACGCTCTTGTTGCTGCGCATCTGGGTCCGCGCCGGCTGGGGCAGCGGCGGCGGGTCGGCCATCTCCCCGCGCAGCGCGGTGGCCGCGGTGATCAGGTTGACCGCCAGGGTCGCGCCGTTGACGTCGACGAGCACCCGCCCGAACTCCCACCCGGCCAGCGTCAGGTCCAGCACCTCGAACATGTGCGAGAGCAACGGCACCGGGTCGACGATCTTCACGGCCGCGGCGGCCTGCGCGCCGACCACGTTCACGGCGGCGGCGACGTGCACGTACGGATGGATGCCCCCCGGCGTCGCGAACAGCGGCGACCGCACGCGCTTGCCCGCGCTCTCCCACAACTGCCGGTAGTTGCGCCGGTCAGCGGTCATGCCCAGCGCCGCGCTCTGCCGGGCGAAATCCGCGAACGCGGCGTCGGCGAACTCGCGCAGCAGGACCGCCGCGACAGCGACCCCGTCCGGCCCCTCCATCAGCGCGGCAGCCCGCACGGCCTGATCGGCGAGCTTGCCCATCCCGTGCGGCCCGAACTGCCGGAGCTCGCGCAGGATCTCCTGCTGCCGGACGGGATCAAGATCAACCCGTCGTTTGCCGAGCCCTCGCAGCCAGCGCATGTCGCCTCGTCTCCACACCGCGTGCCGAACCGTCGCAAATGCTAGAGGGCGACGATGCGGCGCTTTCTGTCACCCTTCTTATTGCGTACGCCATCAACGGCGCGTCCGCTCGCAGCCACGCGGCGTGCGTGTTTGGCTCGATCAACAACCCCGAGGGAGTGACGGCGTGAGTTTTCTGGACAAGGCCAAGGACTTCATCGACAAGCACGACGAGCAGGTCGACAAGGCCCTCGAGAAGGTCGGCGAGCAGATCGACGACCGGACCGGCGGCAAGTACTCGACCCACATCGACAAGGCGGTGAACGAGGCCCAGCGGCGCACCGGCGACGGCGACACCCACCCCTGACCTCACGATCAACCCCCTTCGCGCGTACGTCGTGACGCCCGCCGGCAAGTCGGCGCCGGGCTGCGGTGGGTGTGCGCCTGCCGGAAGCCCGCGCCGGGCAGCGGCGGGTGGCCGCCTGCCGGTGTTGCGCGGTGTGGGCTGTTGTCGAGGCAGTGCCGCGGCTCGCCGTTGCCGGCTGGTGCTCATGGGCGTTATTCGTGCCTCATTACGACCATGAGCACCAGCCGGGAAGCTCGCGCCGGGCAGCGGCGGGTGAGTCAGGCGACAGGCGGGGTGCCGCCGATGCATTGGCGGGTGAGCACTCGTGTCCGGGTCCGGTGGATCGGGCCGCGGCTCGCGTGCTCGCCGTGACAGATCCGGCCGCGGCCGGCGGGGAGCGTGCCGGCGAGGGCGTCACGGCCGAGGGCGGCCAGGACCGGGAGGAGGCGGGCGTCGTGACTCGCGGGGGCGATGATCACGGCGTACCGGAAAGCGATGGTCTGATCGGTGGCGAGGGTGAGCTTCCCGCTGCCGAACGGTGCCGGGCTCAGGCCCGCCGACCAGTGCGGGGGATGTGCGAGGTTGGCGCTGTCGTCGACGACGACCACGGTGCCGCCGGCTAGACGGGCCGCCTGCCACTCCGCGCGGGCGGCGGACGGCGCCGCGATCGCTCCCAGGATCAGCGACGGGTCGGTCAACGGCGGGTCGGTCGGTGATGGGCCGGTCAGTGGCGGGTCGGTCGGTGACGGGCCGGTCAAGGACGGGCCGGCCAGGGGCAGAGCGCGGCCGCAGACATTGGTGACCGTGTTCTCGAAGAGCAGCAGCCAGGTGTCGTCGCCGGTCAGCGACGTGGTGAGGGAACGCCACTCGTCGACGGCGGGCCAGCGCAGCCGGTGCGCGATCGTCGCGGTGGTCGCGGTGGCGGAGAGCTCGGTGAGGATCCGGTGGGCGGCGGCCCCGGGATCGTCGTGCGGCGGGGACCAGGCGATCGTGCCGGGCACCGTGACGCCGGCCCGGGTCCGCAGCTCGGCGGCGTGTGGCACCGGCGCGCCGAAGTCGTACCGGAAGAGGGTCGTGTCGCCGGAGGTCACCGTGACCGACCTGCCGGCCGTGAGGGCCGCGCGCATCCGGGTCATGTGGCCGTGGGCCGTCCGGAGATCAAGGGTGGCACGCGTCTCCTCCTCGCAGGTCCGGCTCGATGTGGAGCGCACAAATTCCGACGCGTTCACTCACGAACAGTCAGAGTCAACCCCGGGTCCGGAGTCGCGTCAAGGCCGCCCGCGCTAACGGGTGGGTAACGGGGACGCGCGCGAGCGTGATCAAAGTGGTCACATCACGTGACTGTTCGTGACTCGAACATGAACGAACACGAGGCGCGGGGAAACCGTGCCGGTCAGCGCGTCCGCACGGTGGTCAGGTCGGCGAGACCGGAAATGGTCAGCAACGGGCTCAGCAGCGGCCCGGTCACGACCTCGATCCGCTCCGCGTGGTGGAACAGCGCGGCCAGGCCGGCACTGTCCAGGTACTCCACGGCGGTCAGGTCCACCACGAGCGGCCGCCCGGACGGTGGCACCGCCTCGACCAGCGCCGCCGCGAACGTCTCGGCATTGCTCATGTCGATCTCCCCGGCCGCGGTCAGCACCGCAACGCCGTCGGGGTCCTGTCCCGTGGTCAGCGTGAGCGCCGTGGTCATGACGCGATCTCCGTCTGCATCTCGATGATGGTCCCGGCGTTGCCGGTGGTGATGGTGACCTCGCCCATGAAAGCGCGCATCAGCATGATGCCCCGCCCGCGATGCGGGTTGTCGCCCGGCTGCGGGCTCCGCCAGCGGCCGCTGTCGGTCACGATCAGGCGCAGCGCGTCAGCGGTCACCGCCGCGCGCAGCCGGATCAGGCCCCCGGTCAGGTCACGGTGGCCGTGCTCGATCGCGTTGGCACACGCCTCACCCGCGGCGACCAGCACGTTCTGCGCGATGACCGGGTCCACGCCGCAGCGCTCCAACCAGCCCCGCAACGCGGTGCGGACCGGCGCCAGGCGGGTGGACTCGGCCGGGAACTCCAGCTCCAGCGGGCCGGGCTGGCGATAGAGCAGCAGCGCCACGTCGTCGTCGTACCCGCCGGTCGGCGCCAGGCTCGCCATCACCTCGGTGGCAAGGTCCTCGATCGGCGTACGGCGTCCCAGCCGCACCGCCGTCACCGCCTCGTCGATGCCCGCGGTCAGTGGCTGCCGGCGCCGCTCGACCAGCCCGTCGGTGTAGAGCAGCAGCGTGGTCCGTGGCGGCAGCTCGTAGGTCGCCTCGTCGCGTGGATCGTCCGGCCGGATCGCGATGGGCCGGCCACGCCCCTGGTCGAGCAGGTGGGTGGCGCCGTCGGCGAGCGCGACGATCGGCGGCGGGTGGCCGGCCGCGGAGTAGCGCAGCTGCCCGTTCCCCGGGTCGAGGACGCCGCAGAACACCGTCGCGCAACTCGCGCCGGGCAGCAGCGCGGCGAACCGGTCCAGCGCGGCGAGGGCCCGGGCCGGGCTGGGATCCTGCAGCAGCACGGCGCGGCACGCCGAGCGCAGCTGGCCCATCACCGTGGCCGCCTGCAGGCCGTGGCCCACGCAGTCGCCGACCACGATGCCGATCTTGCCGTCCGGCAGCGGGATCGTGTCGTACCAGTCGCCGCCGACCTTGAGCGGGCGGGTCGCCGGCTCGTAGCGGACCGCGAAACCGGCCGGCAGCTGGGCCGGGCCGAGGATCGCGCGCTGCAGGGCCAGGGCGGTCTCCCGCTGCTGGTCGATCCGGTGCACCCGGCGCAGCCCCTGGCCGAGGTGCCCGGCGAGCAGGGCGAGCAGCGTCCGGTCCTGCTCGGTGAACGGCCGCCGGGCGCTCGGCTCGATCCAGACGACCATGGTGCCCTGCGGGTGTTCGAGGGTGATGCCGGCGCCGCCGTCACGCTCGCCCAGCGGGGTGAGCGCGGGCCGGTCGCGCAGGGCGAGCAGTCGCTCCTGCGGCAGGTTCGCCCAGGTCACACTGGGGTCGGTGGCGGTCAGCGCGGGCTTGCCGACGCTGTCGAAGACCACGGCCACGACGTACGACGCCTGCCACAGCCCCCGCAACTCGTCGAGCGCCCCGCCGAGCGCGTCCCCGAGGTCCTCCGCGTCGGACAGGCGCAGGCTCAGCGAGGCGAGCGCGGTCTCCCGCTGGATCGCGTAGTGCTCGTCGGTCACGTCCCGGAACGTCCCGACGATCACCCGGCGCCCGCTGTCCGGGTCCCGCACGTGGTTGAACGCGGCCGCGACCCACAGCTGGTGGCCGTCGCGGTGCCGGACCGGGATCGTGTAGTCGCCTTGCCGCCGTTGCATGAGCAGCTCGAACGCCTCCTGCACCTGCGCGTACGCCTCGGCGTCGGTGGACTGATCCGGCCACCAGGGGTGCACGGGTGCGTACGGCAGATCCTCGGGTCCGAATCCGATCATGTCGGTGAACGCCGCGTTGATCTCGATGACGGCGCCGTCCTCGTCGCAGACGAAGAACGCCTCCTGCAGCGAGTCGACCAGGGCGGTGCGCCACCGCGCGTGACGGTTGCGCAGGCGGGCGAGCTCCACGTTCGCCCGGACCCGGGCCAGCAGCTCGGCCGCCGAGAACGGCTTGAACAGGTAGTCGTCGGCGCCCGCCTCCAGGCCCTCGATCGACGCCTCCTCGCCGGCGCGGGCGGAGAGCAGCAGCACCGGCACCCCGGCCGTACGGCTGTCCCGGCGCAGCTCCCCGAGGAGTTCCAGCCCGGTCATCCAGGGCATCATCACGTCGCTGACCACGAGATCCGGCGGCTGGGCGCGAACCGCGTCGAGCGCCTGCCGGCCGTCGGCGACCGCGGTGACCCGGTGCCCGGCCGAGCGCAGCAGCCGGGTCAGGTAGTCCCGCATGTCCGCGTTGTCGTCGGCCACCAGCACGTCGGCCGCGTTCCCGGCGAGCCGGGCCGGGGGTGGCGCGTCGATCGGGGTGTCCCCGGGCAGCCAGCGGGCCGCCTCGGCCAGGAACGGCTCGGCGGTCGCCGACACCGTGGTGGCCTCCCGCGCGGGGACCACCGCGTCGGCCGGCAGGTGCGCGGCACCGAACGGCAGCCGGATCGTGAACGTCGTGCCCGTGCCCGGCGTGCTGTCCGCGGTGACCGTGCCGTGGTGCAGCCCGACCAGCTCCTTGACCATGGCCAGGCCGATGCCGCTGCCCTCGTTCGAGCGGGAGCGCGCGTCGCCGATCCGGTGGAAACGCTCGAACAGCCGTGGCATCTCCTCGGCGGAGACCCCGATGCCGCTGTCGGCGACCGTGACGACGGCGAACCCGTCCCCGGCACGCACCGCGACCCGGATGCCGCCGTCGAAGGTGAACTTCAGCGCGTTGCTGAGCAGGTTGAGGACGACCTTCTCCCACATGCCGCGGTCGACCAGCACCGGCTCGGGCAGCGGCGGGCAGTCCACGTCGAAGGTCAGGCCGGCCCGCTCCACCGCGGACCGGAACACGCTGGCCAGTTCGGCGGTGGTGGCGGCCAGGTCGACCGGCTCGTAACGCGCCTGCATCCGGCCGGCCTCCAGCCGGGAGAAGTCCAGCAGCGCGTTGACCAGCTTGCCGAGCCGCAGCCCGTTGCGGTGCATCACCTCCAGCTCGTCGCGGATCTCCTGACCGGCGCCGTCGAGGCGGGTGCGCAGCTCGTCCAGCGGGCCCATGATCAGGGTCAGCGGGGTCCGGAACTCGTGGCTGATGTTGGAGAAGAACATGGTCTTGGCCCGGTCCAGCTCGGCGAGTTCCTCGGCCCGCCGCTCCTGCGCCTGGTAGCTGCGGGCGCTGGCGACCCCGGCCGCGACGTGAGCGGCGGTCAGCTCGACGAAGCCCCGGTAGGAGTCGTTCAGCGGACGGTAGCGGTTGAGGCCGGCGACGAAGAACCCGTCCGCGGCGAGCGGCACCACCAGCGCCTGACGCGGGGGTTCCGGCCAGGCACCGGTGGGCAGGTCCGGCCCCGCCAGGGCCACCAGTCCTTCCCCGCCGTCGAAGGTGGCCGTCAGCGGATGGTCCGCCGCGATGCCGGTCGACGAGCGCAGCCGGGGGCGGCCGTCCTCGTCGTACAGGTAGGTCAGGGTGAAGGGCAGGTCACGCCGGTTCTTCTCGAGCTGCCGCGCGGCGAACGTCAGGGTCTCCCGCTCGGTGCGGATCACACTCGGGTCGGAGCCGAGGTCGCGCAGCGTGGCCATCCGCCGCTCGGCGATCACCCGGTCGGTCTCCTCGCTGACCACGCAGAGCATGCCGACCAGCGTGCCGTCGTCGTCGCGCAGCGGGCTGTAGGAGAACGTGTGGTAGCTCTCCTCCGAGTACCCGGAGCGCTCCAGGAACAGCAGCAGACTCTGATCCCAGGTGGCCTGGCCGGTGTCGAGCACGTTCTGGATCCGCGGGCCGATGTCGTTCCAGATCTCCGCCCACACCTCGCGCGCCGGCCGGCCCAGCGCCCACGGGTACTTCTCGCCCAGGGTGTCGCGCCGATAGGCCGCGTTGCAGAAGAACGTCAGCTCCGGGCCCCACGCCATCCACATCGAGAACCGCGACGACAGCAGGATGCTGACCGCCGTCCGCAGGCTCTGCGGCCAGCCCTCCGGCGGGCCGAGGGGAGTGGCTTCCCAGTCGACCGCATCCAGATCGCGGCCCACCTCGGCGTCCGCGGCGAAGACGTCATTCACGGTACGAATATCTCCTCACCGGCACAGATCGCACTCAAAATACGCACCCGCCACTACCCACTTGATCCCCGGTCCTACCCCGGTACGACGGTGGTCCCGCCCACCCGGCACGCGCAGATCGGCGACCGTCTCTGCCCGCGGTCGCGCGAGTCGCTTCGCCACGCACGTTGACGGCCAGTTGACGAGCACGTTCCTAGGCTGGCCGGCATGAGGATCCTGGTGGTGGAGGATCACGCGCGGCTCGCGGCGTCGGTGGCGCGGGTGCTGCGGCGCGAGGGCATGGCCGTCGACGTCACCCACGACGGGCCCGCCGCCCTGGAACGGGCCGCCGAGGGCGACTACGACGTGGTCGTTCTCGATCGCGACCTGCCCGGCGTGCACGGGGACCAGGTGTGTCACGAGCTGATGCGGGAGCCGGCCCGCACCCGGGTGCTGATGCTGACCGCGGCCGGAACGCTGGCCGACCGGGTGCACGGGCTGACCATCGGCGCCGACGACTACCTCGCGAAACCGTTCGCCTATCCGGAGCTGGTGGCCCGGATCAGGGCGCTCGCCCGCCGCACCCAGAACGCCCTGCCACCCACGCTGACCAGCGGAGATGTGACTCTGGACCCGGCGCGCCGGTCGGCCACCCGCAGCGGTGCGCGGCTCGCGCTCAACCCGAAGGAGCTGGCGGTCCTGGAATACCTGCTCTCCGCCCGCGGCCGGGTGGTCTCCGCAGAGGAACTGCTCGACCGGGTCTGGGACTCCGCTGCCGATCCGTTCACGACCACGGTGAAGGCGACAGTGAATCGGCTGCGGGCCAAGCTCGGGGAACCATCGGTGATCGAGACCGTTCCGCGCTGCGGATATCGGATCTAGACCATGGCCGTCCGGGTGCGGATGACCCTGCTGTACGGGGCGCTCTTCCTGCTCTCCGGAACCGCGCTGCTCGGCGTGACCTACCTGCTGGTCAGCCGCAGTGCGACGACGGTGATCCGATCCACCGAGAACAGATCCGGCGCGTCCGTCACCGGTTCCACCGAGACGCTGCGCGGGCAGCCGGTGATCGGCCACGAACTGCTCCTGAGAGCCGGCCTCGCGCTCGCGATCATGCTGCTCGTCTCGCTCGGCATCGGCTGGCTGCTGGCCGGCCGGGTGCTGCGGCCCCTGCACGTGATGACCCGGCGGCTGGAGACGGCGCTCGACTCGCACAAACGGTTCGTGGCGAACGCCGCGCACGAGCTGCGCACGCCGCTGACCTGGGAGCACGCTCTGCTGGAGGAGGCCCTGCTCGACCCGGGCGCGACCGTGGAGACCTATCGCGCGCACTTCGCCGAACTGATGACCGTCAGCGAGGAGAAGGCGCGCCTCCTGGAGTCCCTGCTGGCCCTGGCGACCAGCGAACGCGGCCTGGACCGTCGCGAGCACATCGATCTGGCCGCGCTGACCGCGCAGGTGCTGGGCACCGGGCCGGCCGGGCTGACGACGGCGACGGAGCTGCGGCCGGCCGCGGTGCTCGGCGATCCCGCTCTGGTGCGGCGCCTGATCGCGAACCTGGTCGACAACGCGATCAGCCACAACGTTCCCGGCGGCCGGCTCGAAGTGCGCACCGAGGGCTCAGCGCTGACGGTGGCGAACACCGGTCCCGTCATCGCGCCGGAGCTCGTGGATCGGCTTCTCCACCCCTTCCAGAGGCTTGCGCGTACGGCGGACGACCGTCATCACGGACTGGGACTGTCCATCGTGCAGGCGATCGCGGCCGCGCACGGCGCCGCGCTGTCCGTCAGCGCCCGCCCCGGGGGCGGCCTCACGATCCTGGTCCGCTTTGTGCCCGTGGTGTGACCGGTCCCGGCGTACAACAATGGGCATGTCTCGAAAAATGCTGACAGCAGCGCTTCTGGTCCTCACGATCGCCGGCTGCACCAAGGCCGGGGAACCGACCGTCGCCACTGCCGATCCGGGCGCGACGGCCAGCGGCGCCGCGGGAGGCGAGGAGCGGTCCGCCCTGGCGTACTCGAAGTGCATGCGTGCCCAGGGGCAGACTTGGTTCCCCGACCCGGATCCGCAGGGCGGCCTGACCGTGCACAACCCGGACGGCGTCGACCAGAAGAAGGTCGAGGCGGCCGAGCAGGCGTGCCGCAAATACGCGCCGTGGGAGGGCCCGAAGACCCCGATCCCCGCGGAGGACCTGGCGAAACTCCGGCAGGTGGCCCAATGCATGCGCGACCACGGGCTCACCAACTGGCCCGATCCCGACGCGAACGGCGGCACCTCCATCGACACGAAGAAGCTCGGCGTCGACCCGGGCGACCCGAAGGTGCGCCAGGCACAACAGGAGTGCCAGAAGCTCGCACCGGCCCCCAAGGACAAGCCGGCCGCCTAGACGGTGTTTCGCAGTGCGGCCGGACCTCGCCTCGCTCTCGGCCGCACTGCGAAACGCCGCCTGACCCCCCGGCCCGCGGTTCTCAGCCGATCGTGAGCCGGGCGCCGGTGAGGGTGACGTACCAGTCCGAGTCGGTGAAGTTCTCACCGGTCTCCGGGCCGATGTAGGCGTCGAGGTGGTGCGAGCCGCCGAGACCCGGGGTGAACTCGTCGGTGACCGTCCAGGCGCCGTCCCGCAGCGCGGCGCAGACCGCCTCCTGCGGGGCGGAGCCGTCATCCTGCACGCCGCAGCCGGTGATCCTGAAACGGGTGCCCTGCGGCAGCACGTCCGGGTCCGCGGCGGCCGAGAAGAACGGCGTCAGACGCTGCCCGTCGCTGGTGCGGGGCGCCGAGTCGAGCCAGAAGCCGACGTCGTACGACCAGTTCAGGTACTGCCCGGACGAGGTGCGACCGGTGCCCTCGTCCCGCACCGCCTCGACGAAGTCCGCAGGGTACGACCCCAGATCGTCCTGCCCGTCCTTGCACTCCAGCCTCGTGCACCCGGTGACCTCGGTGTCCGCGCCGTCGTGGAAGTCCTCGACAGCGGTGTAGTAGACCGTGATCTCCCATTCCGTGCCCGGCCCGCCCTTCCGCGCCGCGGTCGTGGTCCGGGCGACGGTCGGTGCACCGGTCACGTCCGCGCTCGGGCTCGGGCTCCTGCTCTCGCTCGGGCTCGGGCTCGGGCTCGGGGATGGTGCCGGCGACGGCTCATCCGTGCCGCAGCCGGCCGTCGCGGTGAGCAGCAGGGCGACGACCACGAGGCACGGGCGCATCTCGTGAGCATGCCAAGGTTGCCGCCACGGCCCTGATCACTTCCGGTAATAGGAGTGGATCGCGGGCTGGCCGGTGTAGTTGGCGCCGGCACGATCGTCGGCGCCCAGATACTCGTACGGGAGAGTCAGCTCCTTCGGGCCGACACAGCTCACCCGCCGGCGCCGTGCGTCGTAGTCGACCCCGGCGTCACGCAGCCTCGCGACGAGCCGGCGGCCGGCGGGGCTGCCGTCCTCGAGCCGGACACTGCTCAGATCCAGGTCCGCGGCGAACCGCCCCCGCGGAGCGAGCCAGCTCACGACCCGGCTGATGACGCCCAGCTTGTCGCCGACGTAGTGCAGGCCGTGCACGCACGTGATCAAGTCGAACACGCGGTCCGGCGCCCAGCTCTCGATCGGCGCGGCGACGAAGGTCACCCCGGGTGGAGTCGCCAGGAACGCGTCCACCAGATCGACGCCGACCAGCGTCACGCTGCCGTTCAGGCGCTGGGCGGCCTGGATGAGCGCGCGGCCGCTCCCGCAGCACAGATCCAGCCAGGCGCCGCTCAACCCGTCGGCCGGGTCGAAGCCGAGCGCCTTCGCGTAGCTGTTCACGCCGGCGAGCTGACGCTCACGGTTCATCGCGCAGTTCGCCACCACGGAGGAGGCGTGCAGGGCATGATCGTCGAGCAACACCACACCATCCTGGCAGCCGTCGCACACTGCGTGCCGGTCGCGCAGCGGAAGGTCCTCGCTCACGCCGTCATGATGGTCCGGGCACCGGGAGGCACGCCATGCGGTTGATCACCGTGAACCGCGGGGACGAGGTCCTCGACATCATCCAGGCGGCCGTGACCACGACCGGAACCGTCGCCGGCGTGATCACCCTGATCGGCGCCGTCGAGCACGCGACCATCTCGGTGATGCGCGAGGACGACGCCCACACCGACCTGATCCGCTCCTACGATCAGCCGTTCGAGCTGACCGGCACCGGCGAGGTCGTCGACGGCCGGGTCCACGTCCACGTCACCCTCGCGGGCGAGGACGTGGTCGTCGCCGGCCACCTGCACCGCGCGGTGGTCGGCGACTTCTTCGTCCGCGCCTACCTCACCCCGCTCACCGAATGACGGCACGGATCCCGCGCCGCGAGACTCGCTCCGGCTCGCTGTGTCGTCCGGCGCCGCCGGATCCGCATGGCAGTTGGCACAACGGGGTCGTCGTGACCGGCCGTCGTCGTAGTCATTCAGCTGAGCATTGAGCTGTACGGACGCACCCGGCGGCCGGCCCGCGCCGGGACGTTGCCGCTGTCGGGTCGGTGACTGACTGCTGCCCACGGCCGAAGGATTGAACCGCGGAGGTCGCGCGGGGTGTACCCCCTGATAGCTATTGCCGGCGGTGCCCAGTCGGAGCGGCGCCAACAGCTACTTGCTGCCCATCCGGTTCGTGACCAGTCGGAGGAAGTGTGGAGACGCCTCAGGAAGCGACGATCGGGATGCAGCGGCTGGTGGGCAAGATCGCAGTCCTGCTTACCTTCATCTATCTCATGATCCTGATAAGCGGCGCGGCAAGGCTGGCGCGTGGGATCGAGACGAACCCGGTGACATGGGGTCTGTTCCTGCTACCGGCAGTTGCTTTTGTTCCGGCGGTAGTGGACGGGGTCAAGCTGCACAGGACGCTCGATCCCGAGAGGCTGAAGCCGCTCTGGAGGCACTGTGCGCTCTACACCCTGATCGGTCTTGTTCTGCTGATCGCCACGGCCTACTCGATCATCGAGGTGAACGGATCATGACACTCGATGTCGATCCGGAAGCGCTGAGAATCTACGCGATCCATCTTGCCGGGCTGCAGCATGCGGCACAAAAGGCGAAGGCGTACGTCAACAAGTACGGCGGGATGAGTGTTCATGAGCAGGGTCTGATCGGGAAGTTCGCCGGTTACCACGACACCTACCTCGCACAAGTTAACGCTACGCTGGACAGCCTCTCCAAGCTTCTCGAGTCCTCGAGCGATGCCCTCAAGAGATCAGCCGACAACTACTCGCGTCATGACAGAACGTCGGCAGCCCAGATCGACGAGTCGCTTCCGCGGACACCCGAAGCCAGCCCTTCACGCGACTGAGGCGCGTTTGAATCTCGGCACGTCCGGCCCGGGCTTGATGCAGAACACGTCGTAGCAGTCACTGAACGGGGAACTTCGGTGGACGATGGCAGTAATCGGCCGTTGACGATACTTGGGTGGAGAGATCCGACCGGTTTTCTGGCCGAACCCGGTGATCCGGACGAATCCATCAGCAACGGTTTCGTCAATCCTCTCGATCTGTTCAATGCTGCCAGTCCTTCCGCCTGGCTGAACGAAGCGATCGAAGGAATCACGGGAGTCGACGTTTTCGGGTGGTTCACGGAATGGCTCGCCGGCGACTGGGAGGGCATCTGGAAGTTCGGCGACGCCATGGCCAACCTTGCCCAATGCGTACAACAGGTCGGAGTTGACATTCAGCTTGGAATGAATCAACTCGATCGGTCGTGGGACGGCAATGCCAGTGAATCCGCCTACGCCTACTTCTCCAGCCTGGCAACCAGGACCAGCGGCCAGCAAACAGCGATACGTCCGGTCGCCGAGTCGTACCGTAAAGCTGCCACCGGCGCATGGCAGGTCTCGAACCAGCTCGGCAACATCTTCCAGGCCCTTGCGGACAGCGCTGTTCTGTGGTGCTTGACAGTCGGGGCAAGTGGCGCTCTCTATGGAACCGGCGCGGGTGCTGTGGTGGGCACCGCCGGTATGGGTGCCGCCGGCTTGATCGCACTGGAAATGCTTTCACTGATCAACAAGGCCTCCGTGATCATGAACACCGCCGGAACGGCCATCCTCGGCCTTGTCGGGGAAGGTATGTCGCTCGCCTACCAGGGTGGCGACTTGTCGAGTGTTCCGCTCCCGAACGTTCCCTACGTGTCACCTGAGTTGTGAACGAGATGAACGAGGAGCTGGAACGTGATATCGAAGTAAGGGTTCCGTCACCGCAGGTTGCCCGGGTCGTCAAGGACAGCTTGGAGCGGTTGGAGAACGGTAGCGGTGGGCCGGAGATGCAGGAGATTGCGCGTGACCTCCGGAAAGGTCGCATCTCCCTTCGCGATCTGACTCGCTCGTCGGTCTACTCGCGCATTCTCGGGGAACAGATCCAGCGGTACCGGGAGTGGGAAGCGAGCCTCGACGACGAACACCGCCGCAAGTTCGACGAACAGGTCGGTGAGCTGTATGGACCGACAACCTTCGAAGTCGGAGGAACATGGCAGCGTGAGCGGGAGGACGGCTGAAACTGCTGTACCCGGCCCGCGACGGGTGTTGTGGAAGGGTGCGGTCACGTCCGAGGAGCGTCCCGGTAGCCGACGGCGGGGGAGCCGGCGGCGAGGCGCACCGGGTAACCCCAGTGCCGCAGCGCCTGCGCCATCTTCGCCGCGCCGGACGGGTTCGCCGAGTGGATCAGGATGGCGCCGATGTCGAACGGGTGACCCTCGAACGCCGCGCGCTCCAGCACCTCGACGACCGGCCAGATCGTGTCCTCCCCGCCCAGGTCGTGGTCGAGCCACAGCTCGTCGACCCGCCGGTCCCGGTGACGGCCGAGCAGCGCGACCCCGTCCGCGCTGTTCCGGGCGATCTCGGCGGCCCGCCCGTCCACGAACGACCGCAGATCGTCGACAAGCACCACCGTCATCCGGCGATTATGCCCGCCTCCGGCCGTGCGTGCCGGTCGTGGTCAGCGGATCTCCATGGCGGCCACGAGGTCGCCGTCCAGCCGGTACACGTGGGTGACCGTGGCCTCGTCGAGGACCTTGCCGTCCAGGTCGCGGACGGTCTGCGCGACGGTGACCGCGACCCGGCCGTCCGGCTCGGTCGCGTAGCCCACCGGGGTGACCTCCGGGTCGATCTCGGTCCACTGCCGCTGCCAGTAGGCGGCGACCTCGTCCCGGCCACTGACCGTGCCGCCCTCGAACGCCTTCGGCCAGGTCACCTCCGGTGTCATCCGGCGCAGGACCGCGGGGACGTCGCGCCGGTTGAACGCCGCGTAGATGTCGTCGAACAGTTCCATGTGGTCAGCCAAGCACCTCCGGCCGCGGACCGGCGAGGATCTCTGCGCACGGCAGAACCGGGGGAATACGGTCCGCGGGGAGGGACTTGGCGACAGATATGACTACCTTCGATCCGTACGCGTTGCTCGCGGAGAGCCGCCTCGGCGTTCTCGCCACGATCCGCAAGGACGGGCGGCCGCAGCTGTCGCCGGTCACGCCGTTCTATGACCGGGACGCCGGGACGATCTACGTCTCGATGACCGAGGGCCGCGCCAAGACCACCAACCTGCGCCGCGATCCGCGTGCCGCCATCGAGGTGACCAGCGCGGACGGTCGCGCCTGGGCGACCGCCGACGGCGACGCGACGCTGATCGGCCCCGGCGAGGACCCGCACGGGCCGGAGGTCGAGGCGCTGGTCGACTACTACCGCCGGGCCGCGGGCGAGCACCCGGACTGGGACGAGTACCGCTCGGTCATGGTCGCCGACCGCCGCGTGCTGCTAGCTCTGAAGGTGACCCACGTCTACGGGCAGAGGATCTAGCCCTTGACCCGGACCCTGGGGTACGGGTTTAGGGTGCCGCCATGCGGGTGGGTGAGCTGGCACGCCGGACCGGGACGACGATCCGGGCGTTGCGGTACTACGAATCGGTCGGTCTGGTGGTGCCACGGCGGCTGAGCAACGGCTACCGGGAGTACGAGCCGATCGCCGAGCGCCAGGTCGCCCAGATCCGTGAGCTGATGGCGCTCGGGCTGGCGGTCGAGGAGACCCGGCCGTTCGTCGAGTCGATCGCCGGCGGTGACGAGGACGTCTGCGCCGCCGCCCTGGCGACCTTCCGCAGTACGGTCGTCGGCCTCCAGGAGCGCATCGGCGAGTTGACCGCGCAGCGGGACGCGCTCGACGCCCGCATCGACGAGGCCGCCCGCCGCGTCGTGACCGCCACGCCGCTGACCGAGAGTGATCCGGGGCGGCTGGTCGGCTCGACGTTGCCGGCGCTGCACTTCTACGCCAGTGACGGGCGGCCGGTCGACCTGAGTGACCTGGGGCCCGGACGGACGGTCATCTTCGTCTACCCGCTGACCGGGCGTCCCGGCGTCGACCTGCCGCGCTGTCTGCTCGAGGTGCACGGCGCCCGCGGCAGCACCGATCAGGCCATCTGGCTGCGGGACCATCACGCCGAGCTGCTCGCGGCGGGCGCGTCCCGGGTCTACGGGCTGTCGGCGCAGTCGACCGGGTATCAGCGGGAGCTCGCCCATCGGCTGCGACTGCCGTACCCGCTGATCCCGGACCCGAAGCTCACTCTCGCCTCGGCGGCCGGCTTGCCGACCCGTACGTCGGCGGATTTTGCTTTCTACGACCGTCTGACCCTGATCATCGCCGACGACGTGGTCGAGCACGTCTTCCACCCGATCCCGGATCCCGCCTCGCACGCTCTCGACGTGATGTCGTGGCTCACGAAACTCAGGCCGAGGCGCACCGCCTGATCGCCGTCATCGCGGGTCGTCATCGCGGCGTGGCGAGTCGGTGGGTGCCGGCTCCCGCGGCCAGGAACAGGGCCGCGAGCGTCAGCCAGCCGGCCGTGCCGTGCGCGATCGCGGTGCTGGTCACGACCACGGGCGCCAGCATGGTCCCGGCGGCGAAACCGGTCTGGCTGACGCCCTGGTAGGCGCCCGCGTTGCGCGGGTCGGCCAGCTCGAAGGCCAGCGACCACGCCCCGGCCTCGGACAACACCTCGGCGGCGCTGGCGGCGATCAGCGCGGCGACCAGCACCGCGACGGCGAGCACGGCCGGCGCCGGTCCCGCCGCGGCGTACAGGACACAGGTCGCCACCAGAAGGACGCAGGACACGAGGACGGTACGCCCGGCCGCGCGCACGTCCGTGACGAGCCGCGCCGCCGGCAGCTGGAAGACGGCGACCAGCACCGTGTTCACCACGAGCAGCAGCGCCACGGTGGTGGCCGGCGCCCGGGTGTGCAGCGTGACCCACAGCGGCATCCCGACCGTGAGCAGGCCGAACTGGATGGTCATGATGCCGTAGAGCGCGGCGATCCCGACGTAGCGCAGGTCCCGCAGCGGCGACCGCGTCCCGCCGGGCACCGCCCCCGTCGGCGGGGTGGTCACCGGCGGGGACGGCAGGCCGCGCACCGGAACGGCCGACGCCAGGACCAGGACCGACGCCGTGATCATCGCGATCAGGTAGCCCGCCGCCGTCCCGGAGGCCAGGGCGGCCGTCGCCGCGGCCGACCCGAGGCCGACGAAGACGTTGGTGACCACCCGGAGGCGAGCCCGGACGGTGATCCGGTCCGGCCCGGTGAAGTGCAGCGCGAGCAGCGTCGCCTGGGCCGTGCGCTGGGCGCCCTGCGCCCCCACCGCCGCGCAGGCGATCAGCGTGAACTGCGGCATCGACGAGGCCGAGCAGTATGCGGCGAGCGCCGCGCCCTGGACGACCGTGCCGACGACCAGGACCCGGTACGCGCCCAGCCGGTCCGCGAGGAAGCCGGCCCCGAACGCGCCGGCCATCCCCACCGCGCCGGCGATGGTGAGCCCGGCGCCCACGGCCGCGGGGGACAGGCCGACGACCGTGGTGAAGAACAGCGCACTGACGGCGAACAGCACGCCCTTGGCCAGGGAGGCGGCGGCGATGGACAGGGTGAGGGCTCGCTCGACCGAACCGTTCCCGATCAGCCGGCTGGCGGTAAGTGTCACGCGTCAGTTCTGCCAGCCGTCCCGCGCCGTCACGAACGATGTAGCGTTCCGCTTCATGGTGGTGCGTTACCAGCTGGCCGGGCGGGACCTGGGCGAGGTGCGGTTCGCGATCTCGCCGCTCAACGAGCTGGTGCTGTCGCTGCACGCCTGGCAGGACCCGGGCCGCTATCCGTTGCACCTGCCGTGGATCCGGGAGTTGCAGCGGCTGCGCGGGCGGCTCGCGGCGGACCTGCTGGTGGAGTTGGTCAACGGCGACCTGTGGACCCCGGACTTCCTCACGCCCCGGCCGTGGTCGCCGCTGACGCGACTCGAGGACGAACTGGCGGCGATCCGGCGTACGCCGCAAGAGGTCGTCGATCGTGATCTGCGCCTGGTGACCGGCGGGAGCCGGCTGCCCGCGGTGCTGCGTGGCAGCGACGTGCTCGACCGCATCCTGGACGCGCTGGCCGGCTACTGGGAGATCTGCTTCGCGCCGCACTGGCCGCGGATGCGGGCGCTGCTGGAAGGGGACGTCACGTATCGCGGGCGGGAGATCGCCCAGCGGGGGCTGGCCGCGATGTTCGCCGGGCTGGCCGGGCGGGTGCGGCTGACCGGGGACACGGTCGAGGTGCACGTGCGGTCCGACGTGCACTGGACGCGGCCGGTGACCGGCGGGCTGACGCTGGTGCCGTCGATGTGGACGAGCAGCGCGTCGGCGCCGATCCTGCCGGACGAGCCCCCGATGATCATCTATCGGGCGCGGGGCCTGGGAACACTGTGGGAGGCGCAGCCGCTGCCGGCGCCGGGCGCGCTGGCCGGTCTGCTCGGCGCGCACCGGGCCGGGCTGCTGGTGCGGCTCGCGACCCCGGCGTCCTCGACCGAGCTGGCGGTCCGGCTCGGCGTCACCACGACAGCGGTCAACCAGCACCTGCGGGCCCTGCGGGCAGCGGGTCTGCTGGTCAGCGCGCGGCACGGCCGGTCGGTGCTGTACCGCCGTTCCGACCTCGCCGACCGCCTCGTGGCGTCCGCCTCCCCGCCGTCCTGACCGCTGCCCGAGCCGCCCGCGTCGCGGGCGCGGAGGGTGCCGGCTCACGTCCGTGCGGCGACCACGGTCCCGGCCTCCCCGGCGCGGTCCCGTCCGGGAGACAGGAACGGGCGCTCGAAGAGGGCGGCGAACATCGTCGCGGTCAGGACGGCCGCGGGCGCCGCCAGCGCGACGAGCAGCAAGAACGACGTGGTGCCGACAGCGAGCGCGACCAGCGCGATCACCGGCACGTGCATCAGGTAGAGGCTGTACGAGCAGTTCCCGAGCAGCGTCATCGGCCGGCTCGTCAGGAAACCGTCCCGGCGGCCGGTGGCGATCGCGACCAGCAGCAGCGCGATCGCCGGCCCGCTCGCGAGGTCGACCCAGAAGTAGTGCCGGGCCGTCCACACCGGCCCGTTCCCCAGGATCACCGCCAGCACCGGAGCGCCGGCCAGCCCGCTGAGCCACCACCAGCCACGACGCCCGGTGCTCGCCGCGCGCGTGGCGACACCGGCGGCGACCATGCCCATCGTGAACAGCGGCGCCATCTCCCAGGTGTAGCCGATCGCCGCGCCCGGCCCGGCCAGGACCATCGGCAGGCACGCCACGGCCAGCGTCACGATCGGGCCGCACCGGGCCATGACGAGCAACAGCAGCGGGAACGCGACGTACAGCGCGGCCTCCACGGCGATCGACCAGAACGCGCCGTTCGGGGCGGGCACGGCGACGAAGTCCTGCAGCATCAGCCCGTACACCACGACGGTCCGCCAGCTCGGCGCGTGCGACATCGGCAGCGGCCCGGCAACGGCCGCGAGGACCAGGCTGACCAGCAGCGCCGCCCAGTAGGCGGGCAGGATCCGCCGGGCCCGCCGCCCCGCGAACCGCCACCCGCCGCCGAGCCGCCACCCGTCCCGCGCCGGGGCGATCGCGAGGGAGAACCCGGAGAGCACGATGAACGCGACCACGGCGAGCCGCCCGTGGATCAGCCAGCCGCCCCACGCCGGCCCGGTGTTCGCCGGGTATCCCGGGAAGCAGATCAGCCAGCAGTGGTGGACGACGACGTACAGCGCAAGCAGGCCGCGCAGCCCGTCCAGGCCGGCGACGCGGTGCCGCGCGCTCACCGATGCCGGTCGTCGGTGAGCGTGAACGCGTCGGCGAGCGGCCCGTCCGCCCGGCGCAGCGCCGTGATCGCCCGGCTGGCACGGCTCTTCACGGTCCCCGCCGAGCAGCCCAGCTGGGCGGCGATCTCCTGCTCGGACAGTCCCGCCCAGTAGCGCAGGACCAGCACCACCCGCTGCGTGGCCGGCAGGTCCCGCAGCGCGGCGAGGACGACGTCGGCGGTGCCCTGCCGCTCGGGGAAGTCGCCGTCTGCGGGCCGGTCGGGCAGGACCGCCGCGGGAATCTCGAAGCGCCACAACCGTCGCCCGGCGCGCCAGGCGGCCCGCGTCATGACCTGCCGGGTGTACGCCTCCGGATCGCCCTCCGGATGCAGCCTGCGCCACGCCCGGTACGTCTTGACCAGCGCGTCCTGCGCCAGATCCTCCCCGTGCCCGCGGTCACCGGTGAGCAGCGCGCCGTACCGGACCAGCGCCGGATATCGCGAGGTGACGAACTCGCCGAACGGATCGCTCACCGGTCGCCGACCCCGAGCAGGCTCTTCAGCCGGAACAGCGTCGTGTCGCTCAGCCGGACCCGTCCGCCGGTCGAGGAGACGGCCTCCTGACAGCCGTCGCCGATCGCGATGATCACGGTGGTGGCGTTCGACGTGCCCGGGACCGGATCGGGTGGGTCCACGATGAGCCGGACGCTCTCCTGCCCCGGGCTCGCGCAGGCGTCCGCGTCCCGCACGGTGTCGGTCTGCCCGCGCAGTAGCCGCATCACCTGGTCGACGGTCGGCGGGTCCGACTTCTTGCCGTACCCGTCCGACAGGATGAGGTTGACCGATTCGACCTTCGCGGGCAGCGTGAGCACTCCGCCGCGGCGCGGGCTGCTCCGGATCGACTCAATGATCCGGCGGTCGGCGGTGCCGTCCATCCGGAGTTGGACCAGCACCTGGGACCAGGGCAGGAGCAGCTCGTTGTGGTAGTTGTTCGCCGGGAAGCGGCCGGTCTTCATCTCGGCGGAGTCCAGGTCGGAACTCAACCAGCCCGGCTCGCCACCGGCCAGGGTGATCGACACGGGCGACGTGATGATGCCCGAGTCGAAGGGCGAGGTGCCGTTGCCCTCCTTCGCGGGGATCAGGGTTCCGCCGGGATTACGGCTCCGCGCCCGGGAGACCTCGACCACCGCGTTCTGACAGCCGCGGTTGCCGGAGCCGATCAGCAGGATGGTCCGGGCCATCGTCTCGCACTTGTTGGCGGGGTCAGCGGTGACCACCCGCCACCCCTGCGGGATCGGCAGTTGCATCGCGCCGGCCACGACCATGCCGTTCACGACCCGCGGCGTCGCCGACTGCTCGATGCCCCCGTCCACGGTCGGGAACGGCGCGGCGCCGGTCAGTCGCTGCCCGGCGATCAGACCACCGGCGAGCAGCACGAACGTCACGATCCCGGCCAGCGCCGTGGTCCGCCGCCGCGCTGCCCGCCCCCGCCGGACGACCGCCCCGACCGGATCACGGTGTTCCGGTTCGAGCCCCGCCACCGCCTCGTCCAGCAACTCCCTGATGCGTTCCGTCACCGCTCGCTCCACGCTCGTCCGCCGCTCATCACCCTTCGAAAGACATCAGCCCCCGCAAAGGTTCCACACAGCCGACAACCAAAATCAAGATCAACTGCCGCTCCCCGTACGGCGTGAGCCCCGCGCCCGCCGAGCCCGCGCCCGCCGAGCCCGCGCCCGCCGAGCCCGCGCCTGCCGAGCCCGCGCCCGCCGCGCCCCCACGCGATCCCGCCGCTGGTCCGGCCCCAGCCGCGCACCAGCCGGAAAGCCCTCACCGCGCAGCCTTCCGGCCCTGCGGCGCGGTGGTGTGCCCCGCGCGGTGCCCGCTGTTCTTGCGGTCCCGGCCGCGGGTCGCGGTGTTCGGCTGGTGCTCACGGTTGTTCCGGCGCTCGGCGAGCGCCGGCCGCACGGCCGCGGTCAGGTTGTGGCTACGAAGTCCCGGAGGTGGGTGGCGGTGAGGAGCGGCTGGTCCTCGGGCATGAGCGTGTAGCTGTCGGGGACTTCGACGAGGCGGCCCCGCGGCAGTGCCTTCGCGAGGCGGGCGCCGTTCTCGGGGCGCATCATCGTGGACTCGGGCGCCCACAGGACCAGGGCCGGCCGGTCGAAGGTGGTCAGGAGGGCGGCCGCGTCGAGGTATTCGGCGGCTCGCGTCGTACGCAGGTATTTCAGGAGGTCCCGGCGGATCAGCCGGGAGGTGAGGGACGGCCGCAACCAGGCGTCGAGGATGTCGTCGGGGATCGGGCGTTTCGACATCAGGCCGAAGTTCATCGGCGAGCGGCGCAGCCCGCGGATCCGCAGCGTCTGCAACGCCAGGAACGTCGCGCCCGGAATCCTCGACGATTGGTACAGGACCTTGCCGGGCAGACCGGGCGGGAAGTTCTCGAACGACTCCTGCGGCAACAGCACGAGCCGGGCCAGGCGTTCGCCGAGCCCGTGCGCGACGACCAGCTGCGCGCCGCCCCAGTCGCACCCGACCAATGTCACGTCGCGCAGGTCGAGCACGTCGAGGAACTCGGCGACCAGCCGCGCGAGCCCGGGCGAGCTGAGGTCCGCGTCGGCGTCCATCGGCACGCGGTGCCCGCCGAGCGGCACTTCGAGGACAATGCAGCGATGGTCCCGGCCGAGGTCGGCGACGACGTGCCGCCACAGTGTCGTGTTCGCGAAGATGCCGGTGAGGAAGACCAGGATCGGGCCGTAGCCGCTGTCGTCGTACTCGACGGTTCCGGCGGAGAGCGTGACGTTCCGCATGAGCGAGCCCCCGTTCGTCACCCGCAGGCTAGTTGCCGGCTGGTGCTCACGGTGGTTCCGCGGGACGAATAGCCACCATGAGCACCAGCTGGCAACGGCGACGCGCGCCGCGGGCCCGGCCACGGGTGACGTCGCGAAGAGTCGTTCAGGCGCGGGGCTTCGGCTGGTGGTCAGGGTGGTTGTCCGGGACGGACGACCACGGTGAGAGCCGGCTAGAAGAGGGCGGTCTGGCCGGGGATGGGGTCGCGGCGGCCGGACATCGAGCCGTGCAGGACGCGCGGCTTCAGCGTGTGCGCCCAGGCGGGCAGCGGCTCGGGCGGGACCTCCGGCAGGGCCCCGACCGGGGCGTCGCCACCGACCAGGGACCACAGCGACGGGCCGAGGTTGATGCCGTGCTCGCGCAGGGCACGGCGGATCACCAGGTAGTCCAGGGGGAGCCGGGCCGACTCGGGGCTGGGCACCGGCAGGTCGTGGCGCATCGCCATCAGACGGCGGTTGCGGTCGACGATCTCCCGCGAGGCCGGGTCGCGGAAGCTCGTGGCGGCCTGCTCACCGACGGCGTCACGCAGCGTAGCGTGATCGGCCTGCCAGGCGGCGTCGACCGACCCGAAGGCGGCCAGCAGGCGGGCCGCTGTGCGGGCGCCGAACCGGCGTACCCCCGGAAGGTTGTCGGAAGGGTCGCCCCGCAACGCGGCGAAATCCCGGTACTGCCAGGGGTGCACGCCGTAGAGCTCCGGCAGCGACGCGGCGTCGACCAGGACCGAGCGGTCGAAGCCGCCGTTGCGGATGCGCAGCACCGACGTGACGTCGTCGATCAGGGCGAACGCGTCCCGGTCGCTGGTCATCAGCACCGAGCTCCAGCCCAGCGCGCGGGCGGCCGCGGCGGAGCTGGCGAGGACGTCGTCCGCCTCGTAGGCCGGCGGGACGACAGTGCCCACTCCGCAGTTGCGCAGCACCTCGGGGGCGAGCTCCAGCTGGCGGGTGAGATCGGCCGGCTTGGGCGGGCGGTGCGCCTTGTAGCCCGGATGGTCGACGCGGCGGGCCGAGTCGTGCGGGCAGTCGAAGCCGACCAGCACCGCGTCCGGCCGGAGCTGGGCCGCGGCGCGCGCGAGGTAACCGATCAGGCCCCGCAGGGCAGGCGCCGGCTCGAGCGAGCCGTCACTGGCGTGGAACGCCCGATGCAGCAGGCTGTTCCCGTCGAGAACCAGCAGCAACCCACCCGTGTCCGGCACCCGACGAGCTTACCGGCTCAGGTCGTGCTTACGGTGAGTGATCTTTTCCACCAGCCGGACGGGGACGACGCGCCGCAGGGCGAAGACGAACGGGGCGTTGCTGCCGACGGCGTACCGCTGCCGGGGCCTGTCGCTCTCGATGGCGGTGACGATGGTGGCGGCGACACGCTCGGCGGACGTGCCCGCTTCCTCGTTGCGGTTCAGCGCGGTCAGCATCTTCTCGAACTCGGCCCGGTGCGGCGAGCCGGGAGCGAGGTAGTTCGTGCGGCGCTCGCTGAGCCCGGTGTTGATCGAGCCGGGTTCGACGGTGGTCAGCCACACGCCGTACGGCGAGTACTCGTGCCGGGCGCCGTTCGCGAAGCCCTTGATCGCCGCTTTCGACGCGACGTAGGACGACCGGTACGCCAGCGGGAACGACGCCAGCATCGAGCCGACCATGACGACCCGGCCGTAGCCGCGCTCGCGCATCCCGGGCAGCGCCAACTGCGTCAGCCGCACCGGCCCGAGCACGTTGACCTGGAACAACCGTCGCAGCGCGTCCATCGGCAGCTCTTCGAGGGGGCCGGACTGGCTCTCCCCGGCGTTGTTCACGAGGACGTCGACGTCTCCCAGGAGCGGACGGAGCGCGGTGATCGAGTCGTCGGATTCCAGGTCCAGCGCCACGTACCGGACACCGGCGACCCGCGTGCTGACCGACTCCGGGTGCCGGCTGGTGCCGATCACCCGGTAACCCCGCTTGACCAGCGCGGCGGCGGTGGCGAGGCCGATTCCCGAGGACGCTCCGGTGATCAGTGCGGTGCGCTCCATCGCAGCACCATAACCGTTCTCCCGGCGTTCGCGACAAGGGCCACGCGCTACGAGGGGCCGGGGCACCCGAAGTCGTCACCCGGCCGCCGCCGCGTCTGCGGTGGGCCGACGGCCAGGTCGTCGCCGTTCCGCAGTGACCGGACCCGGGCCGGTGCGGAGTGATCCGCGCCGGCCCGGGTCTCGGCGGGGCTACAGGGAGACGGTTCGGCCGCCGATGGTGACGACCAGGGTGCCGGTGGAGCTGAACGACCAGGCCAGCGCGCCGCTGTAGTTCGCGCAGCGGGAGCCGTTCGTGCCGGACCAGAACTGGTTGGAACTGTCCGCGTCGCCGATGATCCGGTCGTTCGTGCCGCTGCTGAACCGGCACGACGTGTTGTTGCGGAACACCGACGTACCGGCGTCGAAGTTGAAGTTGCGTTCGCTGTTGTCGATGCTCAGGTTGTTGGAGATGGTCAGCGAGCCCGGGTTGCTGTTGTAGGTGAACCCGTGCTTGCCGTTCTGGTAGGCGATGCTGCGCCGCACCACGTGGTTCACCGGGATGTTCTCGCCGCCCAGCTTGTAGCCGTTGCGGTCACCCGCGCCGGCCTGCGAGCCGTCGGTCAGCGTCCCGTTGTCGTAGGCGAGCGAGTCCTCGATCGTCACCGGCCCGATCGGCCCGGTGTCGGTCTTGGTGTAGAGGTCCCATCCGTCGTCGATGTTGTTGTGCGACACCGTGTAACGGAACACGTTGCCGGTGCCGACGGTCAGCTTCGCCGCGAAACCGTCCGCGTCCTCGCCGTCGGAGTCCGCGTTGTCGTGCGACTCGGAGCTGAGCACGAGGTTGTTCGACGGCCACTGCGAGTTCGGCGTGTCCGAGGCGATACGCGAGATCTGCAGGCCGCTGTCACGGTTGAACCTGGTCACCGTGCGTTCGATGGTGTTGTTGCTGCCGCCGACGAAGATGCCGTTGTCGCCGGCGCGTTCCACGACGATGCCGTACAGGCGCCAGAAGTTGCCGTTGAGGGCCAGTCCGCGGTTCGCCGAGTTCTCGGTCTGCGCCGAGAAGTTCAGGATCGGAACTTCGCCCGGGTACGCCGAGAGAGTCTTGAGCGCACCGGCCGCCCCGTTGTTCCCGGGCGCGATGGTCACCGTCTGTGCGTAGTTGTAGGTCCCGCCGCGCAAGTAGATCGTCCCGCCCGCCGCGATCCGCGTGATCGCCGAGGTCAGCGTCGTCGGCGCGGACTGGGTGCCGGCCGCGCTGTCGGTGCCGCTGGGGGAGACGTAGAGCGCGCCCGAGGCCGGCGGGGTCGAGACCGACGCGGACGGTGACGGGGCGGACGGTGACGGGGCGGACGGCGACGGGGAGGAGGTGGCCGGGGAACTGGTCGGCGTCGTCGTGCCGCTGTCGTCCACCACGATGTCGTCGAAGCGCCCGGCCGCGTGCTCGGTGAGCAGCCCGATCCGCCCGCTGGCGATGGACGGGTCGGAGACGCTGCCCACGCCGACGCCGTTGACCGAGCCGCTGATCGTGGTCCCGTTGACGGTCAGCTTCAGGGTGTAGAACGTGCTGGTCGAGATCGTCTGGTTCAGGCTCGCCAGGACCGTGACCGCGCTGCCGTTCATCGCCTCCAGCTGCACCTTGTTCGCGCCGGTCAGCGACAGCCGGTACATCTTGGTCGCTCCGGCGGCCCGGGCGGTCAGCGCGACCACCCCGCTGCTGGAGCCGAACGCGGTCGCCTTGACCCGCGCCTGCACCGCGTAGTTCGTCCAGGACGTGGTGCCGCCGAATTCGCGGGCCCGCTCACTGCTGGTGTCGGACTGCTGCAGGACCTTCGTGCCGTCGGTGACCACCGACCAGGTGCCGCCCGATTTCGACCAGCCGCTCGTCGAGCCGGACTCGAAGTCGGCGCTGAACACGGTTGCCGCCTCGGCGGTCGCGACGGTCACCGCGAGTCCGGCGGTGACCAGTGCGGCCAGGGCGCCAGCACCGGCGAGCCGGCGCATGCGGCGAGGGCGTACGGATGGTGCCATGCGATTCTTCTCCCTGTCGGAAAGGGATCCCGCCAGCATTTCCGGGCGCTGCTTCAATGTGCAGTCATTGTGCATGGCGACGCAGCTCTGACCTGCGCCGCGGCCCGAATGATGGGGATGAACAAGCCGGCGGTACCGGGGGGAACGGAAGTGGTGCCGTGACCGAATCTCCCACCATCGGAAGAGGCGAGTCAACGATTCTCATTTGCAGGTTTGTTGCAGGAGTTCCGTATGGGTTGATCAATGTCGTGAATGTCTGACCATTGCCTATTGTCTATTTAGCGACGACATGTATCCGGGATCCGGGCCTATGGTGCGGTGTCGCACCACACCACAGCACTCTTAAGGGGGAAGGGGGCGGCGTCATGCCGCGTCTCCTGCACGGACGAATCGTCACCGAGGAAGAGCTCAACCGCGCGGCCCGCGACCTCGCCGAGTTCAGCGCCCGGTCACCGGCCCGGTTCGCGGTGACCACACCGACCGACAGCCACCACTTCGACTTCCTGTTCCCGACCCTGCAGGACGACGAAGCGAACCTTTTGCCCGAAGCCGCCAACACACCCGAACTGCTGAAGAAGCTCGGCGCGTCCATGGTCGACACGGACGTGTCCGGCCAGGACAGCCCGATCCCGGCGGCCTACACGTACCTCGGGCAGTTCATCGACCACGACATCACCCTGGAGTCCGGGGCGTCGGCGACCATGGCCCAGCTGCTGGACCCGACCATGACGCCCCTGGCGCTCGCCGAGGTCCGCAACGCGCTGCGCAATCTGCGCACCGGCGAACTCGATCTGGACAGCGTCTACGGCGCGCCGGCCCCGCGGGACCCGGCGAACGCCGCGAAGATGCTGGTCGGCAAGGTCACCACGCTGCGGAACAACACCACCGGGCCGCGGCGGCGCCCGCCGGGCAAGGGCGACGACAACGACCTGCCCCGCGAGCCGGCCGGCGGCGACATCGAGCACGACCGCGCGGCGCTGACCGGCGACCCGCGCAACGACGAGAACCTGATCATCGCCCAGTTGCACGTGGCGTTCCTCAAGGCACACAACCGGCTGATCGCCCAGGGCTTCTCGTTCGGCCAGGCGAGCCGCACGCTGCGCCAGCACTACCAGCACATCGTGGTGCACGACTTCCTGAAGCGCATCGCCGAGCCGGGCATCGTGGACGACATCGTCGAGCACGGTAACCGCTGGTTCGACTACACGGCCGAGCCGCTGCGGATGCCGCTGGAGTTCGCGGTCGCCGGGTACCGGCTGGGCCACACGATGGTCCGCGCCGCGTACGACTTCAACCTGAACTTCCACACCCGGCCCGGGGGCATCCCGGCGAGCCTGGAGCTGCTGTTCTCGTTCACCGCGCTCAGCGGCGAGGTCGGTGGCCCGGACAACCCGACGCTCCCGGAGAACTGGATCATCGAGTGGGAGAACATCGTCGACGGGCCGAACGTCATGCGCGCCCGCAAGCTCGACACCAACGTGGCCGCCGTCGGGGACACGGCACTGTTCTCGCTGCGCAAGGTCGACGGCAAACCCGAGACGCCGCCGGACGCCGGGCGGCTGCCGGTGCGCAACCTGCTCCGCGGCTACCGGCTGCGGCTGCCGACCGGTCAGGCCCTGGCGCAACACCTGGGCCTGCCGGTGATGACCAAGGACGAGGTCCTGGCCGCGGCGGGCAGCCCGGAGCAGGTGACCGCGTTGCAGGCCGGGGGCTTCGAGTCGAGGACGCCGTTGTGGTTCTACGTCCTCGCCGAGGCCAACCATGCCCACGGCGGGCAGCGCCTCGGCCCGGTCGGCAGCACGCTCGTCGCCGAGGTGCTGATCGGGCTGATCCGGCGCAGTCAGGACTCGTTCCTGCGGCAGCCGGGCTGGGCGCCGTCGCTGGCCGCTGCCACACCAGGCACGTTCGAGCTGGCCGATCTGCTGCGTTTCGCCGGAGTGCTGTCCGCCGGCACGACGCCACAGCCGCCGCCCACGACGTACACGGTGAAGCGGGGCGACACCCTCGTCGGCATCGCGAAGTCGCAACTCGGCGACGGGAACCGGTGGCCGCAGATCTTCGTGCTGAACCGGACGATCATCAAGAACCCGAACGTGATCTTCCCCGGCCAGGTGCTGCACCTGCCGCCGAAGACGCCGGTCGGCACGATCCCGCGCCTCTACACGGTCCGCAAGGGCGACACGCTCAGCGGCATCGCGAGGACGCTGCTGGGCAACCAGAACCGGTGGCCGGAGATCTTCAACCTGAACCGGGCCATCCTGTCCAACCCGGATCGGATCATTCCCGGTCAGGTCCTGGTGATCCCGGCGACGTGACGAACCGGCCCGCGCCCTCGACCGAGGTCTGGGCGCGGGCCTGCCGCTCGACGGGGGAGACCGATCCGACACGCCGGATTCCTTGGTTCGGCGCCCCGGCTCCCGATGATGCTGGCAGTCCGCCGCGCTTTTCCATCTGGTGGGCATCATCCCCGGGAGCAGCGCATGTCCAGTCGCCAGTTCGTCACCTTCGAGGTCGCTGACCAGTTCTTCGGCGTGGACGTGGACGCTGTCCAGGAGGTGCTGTCGTACAGCGAGTACACGCCCGTGCCGCTGGCACCGAACGCCGTCGGTGGACTGTTCAACCTGCGCGGGCAAGTGATCGCGGCGGTTGACCTGCGGGTGCAGTTCGGGTTGCCCCGCCGTGACATGTCCGGCCTCGTGCAGAACGTCATCGTGCGGTACGACGACGAGCCGGTGAGCCTACTGGTGGACCGCATCGGGCAGGTCGCCGACCTGGAGGCGAAGATGTTCGAGGAGCCTCCCGCGACCCTGACCGGCCCGTCGCGGTCGCTGGTCACCGGCGCGTACAAGACCGAGGGCCGGCTGTTGCTGGTGCTGGACGTGGCCGAGTGCGTCAACACCACCCGCGCCCTGGTCTGAGGAAGGCCCGCGCGCGGAGACTCATGACGGGGTGAGGTGCAGTTCTCCGTGCGCGGTGATCACTCCCGAGCCGGAGATCCGCACGCGGTCACCTGCCACGTCGACCCGGATGCGGCTCGGACGCCCCAGGCGGCGGCCCTGTTCGAGGATGACCGGCTCGTCCACCGGCGCCCGGCCCGAGCGCACGAGGCTGACGGCGAGCGGGCCCGCCGCCGTACCGGTCGCCGGATCCTCCGCAATCCCCACCGTCGGATTGAAGAACCGGGTGTACGCGGCCTCGTCGCCCTCGGTCGTGTAGAGGTAGCACCCCTCACCGCCGGCCTCGGCCAGGATCGCCGCCAGCTCCCGGTCGTGCGACACGGCCGCGTCGACCGCCTCGCGGGTGACGAGCGGGACCAGCAGGTGCCCGGTGCCGGTGCCGACGACCTGGGCGACGGCGCCGGGGGAGAGGTGCCGCGGCTCGAGGCCGAGCGCGGCGGTCAGCCGCTCGCCGTCGGTGACCTGCTTGCCGAACCACGGGGTGCCCTGATCCATGACGACCCGGACCGGCTCTCCCGGGACGCGCAGGATCTCGACGGGCAGGACCTCGGTGCCGAGCCGCTGATGCATCGTCACCGACGGCCCCTCGCCCCTCAGTCCCTGGTCGGCCAGCCACAGCCAGGCGCCCAGAGCGTTGTGCCCGGCGCCGTCGACCTCGACACCGGCCGGGGTGAACGAGCGCAGCCGCCAGTCGACACCCTCCTCCCCGGGCCGCAGCAGGAAGGTGGTCTCCGACTGGTTGAACTCCCGGGCGATCGCCTGCATCTGCGGCACGGTCAGCTCGTCGGCGTCCGGCACGAGCGCCAGGGGGTTACCGGTCAGTGGGCGGTCGGCGAACACGTCCACGAGATAGAAGCGCGTCATGCTGCCAGTCTCGACCACGGGCGCCCGGATCAGGAGAGTGCGGGAAGCTGGATGGTGATCGGGTCGTCGAAGTCGCGCAGGGTCGCCTTCGTGGTCACCGTCCCGCCGAAGGTCGACCCGTCACCGTACGTGATCTCCGCCTCGATGCCGGTGGGCCTGCCGTCGCCGTCGAGGGTGAGCCTGAGGTCGGCCTGGCCGATCGTCGACCGGTCCTGGATCATCCCCAGGTCCAGACCCATGTTGTCGCACGAGGCGTTCACTGAGCTGTCCATGAAGCAGGTGTAGACGAAGGCGTCACCGACGGTGTTGAAGAACTGCTTGTCCGATCCGATGCGCGGAAGGTACGAGGCCGGGTCGAACAGCGCGCCGTCGAACGTGGCCGTCGGCGACGTGGCGAACAGCGACCTGCCGAACGAGGGCCGCCGTTCCTTGGCCCACTTGTCGTTGACCTGCACATACTGGGTTTCCCCGTCGGTGATCACGTGCCGCGGACCGGCTCCCGGCTCCGAGAAGGTCAGGTCGAGCTGGTGCCGCTGGGGCAGGCCCGTCCCGCTGCCCTGGTACGTAGCCGAGGTGTACGGACCGGCGAGTTGTCGCGTCTTGACGTCGACCTGGATGTCGTACCGGAAACTGCCGGCTTTGCCCAGAGCGTCCGACGCGTCCTCGGCCCGGTCTCCGGAGCAGCCACTCAGCAGGGCCAGCATCCCGGCCATCGGCAATGCCATCCGCGTTGCGATCTTCATAGCTGAGCATGATGGCAGCCGCCCGCCGCATGGGCCGGGGCCGATGTGCGGCCCCGGCCCATCATGGCGGGTCAGTTGCAGGTGGCGCCGTTGAGCCGGAACCCGGTGGGGGCGGCGGCGTTGCCGGTGTGCCCGGCCTGGTACCCGATGGTGGTCGAGGCACCCGCCGCGAGAGTGCCGTTGTAGCTGACGTTGGTGGCTGTCACATTCCCGTTGGCCGGGCTGTAGGTGGCGCTCCATCCGGAGGTGATGGACTGGCCGGCGGCCAGGGTGAAGGTCAGGCTCCAGCCGTTGACGGCGCTGGTGCCGCTGTTGGTGATGGTGATGCTGTTGGTCAGTCCGGTGTTCCAGGCGCTGACCGCGCTGGTGACCCGGCACGCGCCGACCGGGCCGGGAGTCGACGGGGAGGTCGACGGGGAGGCTGACGGGCTGGTGGACGGCGACGACGGGCTGGAGGGCGTGCTCGTGCCGGCCGCGCTGATGATGGCGTCGATGATGCCCTGCTGGGTCACCGTGGCGGAACTGCGGTTGAACAGCCCGAACCCGTACGCCCCGTTGTAGCCGTTGTCCCAGTAGGCGGTGGCCGCGCCGTACTTCTTGGCCGCGGAGACCAGAGCGCGCGCGTAGTCGGCGCGGTACCGGTTGTTCGTGGAGTCGGCGGCGGTCTTGTCGATGGAACCGTACTCACCGACGAGGACCGGATAGCCGCGCGCGACGAAGGTGTCGTGCACCTTCTTCAACTGCCCGTCGAGATAGTCCGCCTGTCCCCAGGTCGAGGTCTTCGCCGGGTTGGTCGCGTTCGGGCCCCACTGCGTGATGACGCCGTCCTCCTGACCGGTGAAGTCCCACGGGTCGTAGTAGTGGACGGAGATCATGATCCGCTGCTCGGCGGTGGGGATGGACGACGACCGGTACTGGTCGGTCGGCAGCACGAACCCGTAGTTGCCGACGGTGTAGTCGATGTTGGTGTTCCAGCCCGGGACGAGCAGCCAGCGCGAGGCGTTGGTGCCGCCGGTCCTGCGGACGGTGTCGACGAAGGCCTGGTTGTAGGCGTTGATGTTCGCGTAGCACGGCTGGGTCGGATTGCCGTACTGGCCGTCGAACTCCTCGTTCATCGACTCCAGGATGAGGTGCTCGTTGTAGCTCGCGAACTTGGTCGCGACCTGCTGCCACACCTTCTGGTACTTGGCCTTGACGGTCGTCTGGTCGGCGGCGTCGCAGATCAGCCAGGAGCCGGCGACCGACTTGTAGCCGTCCCCGTGCATGTTCAGCACGACGTACAGCCCCTGGCCGTAGGCGTAGTCGACGACCTCCTTGATCCGGTTCAGCCAGGCGGCGTCGACCGTGTAGTCCGGGCCGGCGCCGATCTTGGCCAGGTAGGAGACCGGGATGCGGATCGTCTTGAAGCCGGACGCCTTCACGCGGTTGATCAGGGCCTGGGTGATGACCGGGTTGCCCCACGCCGTCTCGCTGGGGATGCCGTTGTTGCTCGCCTCCAGCTGGTTGCCGAGGTTCCACCCGGCGCCCATGTCGGCGACCAGTTGAGGAGCGGTCAGCTGGGCGGTGACGTCGGCCGAGGCGGGCCTGGTCACGCCGTACACGGCTGCGGTGAGTGCCAGGGCGGCGGCGACGGCGGCGAGCCCGGCCCTCCTTGCCATCGAACTCATAAGGGGTTCCTCTCGTGCCTGCGAGCGCGGGGGGAACCGGCGGTGACTCCGGTCCGCGCCCGGCGAGAAACGTTGACATGGGAACGCTCCCATGTCAATCGAACCGCTTCGATGATGCAGCATGGGTCATCCGCCGCGGCCGGTCAGCCCGCGCCGTGGTGAACGCTGCCGGTGCTACAAGGCGTGCCCGGTCGTGGCGTCGACGTGGCCGGGCACGTCCTCGTGCTGATCGCCGATGGTGACGGTCCCGGCCGGCTCCACCATGAGGATCGACGCGCCGCCCTCCGACGACGGCTTGTGCTCGGTTCCGCGCGGCACCGTGAAGACGTCACCTCGGTGCAGCCTGACCGTGCGGTCGCGCAGGGCGATCGTCAGCTCGCCCTCCAGCACCAGGAAGAACTCGTCGGTGTGGTCATGCGTGTGCCAGATGTGCTCGCCGCGCACCTTGGCGACGCGAATGTCGTAGTCGTTGACCCGGGTCACGATGCGCGGGCTCCACAGCTCCGCGAAGGACGCCAGGGCGGTGGTCAGGGAGATCGGTTCGGTCACGCCCCTCATCGTGGGACCTTTCCCGCGTACGGCGTGAGTGCTAGGAATCGCACATGACGAAAGAATCCTTGCACCGCGTCGTGGCGCTGATCGACGCCGGCTCCAATCCCTTCGAGCTCGGCTGCGCCACCGAGGTGTTCGGACTTCACCGCCCGGAACTGGGCCGTGACCTGTACGACTTCCGTCTCTGCTCGGCCACCCGTACCACTCGGATGCGCGACGGCTTCTTCGATCTGACCGGGATCGCCCCGCTCGACGCGGTCGACGATGCGGACACGATCATCGTCCCGAACCGGCCCGACGTGGAGGTTCCGCGGCGTCCGGCCGTGCTGGACGCGATCCGCCGTGCCCACGCCCGGGGCGCCCGCCTGATCGGATTCTGCAGCGGAGCGTTCACGCTGGCCGAAGCCGGGGTGCTCGACGGGAGACGAGCCACCGCCCACTGGCAGTGGGCTGCTCAGTTCCGGTCGCGTTTCCCCCGGGTGCACCTGGAGACCGACGTTCTCTTCGTCGACGACGGCGACATCCTCACAGCGGCGGGGAGTGCCGCGGCCCTCGATCTGGGCCTGCACGTGGTGCGGCGCGACCACGGCGCCGAGATCGCCAACGCGGTCAGCCGCCGGCTCGTCTTCGCCCACCGCGACGGCGGCCAGCGGCAGTTCATCGAGCGCCCGATCCCCACCATCCCGGACGATTCGCTGGCCCCGCTCCTGGCCTGGGTCCAGGAGCACCTCGACCGCCCGCTGACGGTCACGGACCTGGCCGGTCATCTGGCGGTGAGCCCTGCGACGTTGCACCGGCGGTTCCGGGCCGAACTGGGCACGACACCGCTGGCCTGGCTGACCGGCGAGCGGGTCGCCCTCGCCTGCCGCCTGCTCGAACGCGGCGAGTCACGGCTGGACGTGGTCGCCCGCCGCAGCGGTCTCGGCACGGCAACGAACCTGCGCACCCTACTGCGCCGCGAGACCGGGCTGACCCCCACCGAGTACCGCCGCCGCTTCGGCCGCGACTCCGACCGTCAACCGGATCAGTACCGAGGCAGGCCGAATCTGCGCGGAACGATGGAACGGCACGACGACGTGACCGCTGACGTCCGTGCAGGATGAGCACCGGGGCACGGATGCGGCAGGCGAAGGAGATCGGGCTGACCGCGTCATGGGGCTGCGGGCCGATTCGGTCGGTCTGGCCGACGGCCCAGGTGGACATGAGCCCGCCGTGGCTCCACCGCGGGCCGCGGCGTTCGGTGAGGCCGCGGCCGGGTCAGACGTCGATGCGGGAACCCATGATCACGGTACGGTCGCGGGGTAGCCCGAAGTAGTCGGCGGCATCCGCCGTGGCGTGCGCGGTCGCGATGAACAGCCGCTTGCGCCAGGGCGGCAGCCGCTTGGTCCGGCCACCGGGCCGCAGCTCGATCTTCGACAGGAAGTACGACGCGTCGTCGACGTCGACCCGGCCCTCGGTGGTGTCCGGGTCGAGGGCGCGCAGCGCGGCCGGGACGTCGGGCGTCTCGGCGTAGCCGTACCGGGCGATGACGTGGAAGATGCCGTCGTTGGCGTACCCGAGGTCGTCGATGACCATGCGCTCCGCCTCCGGAACCCGGGGGACCGGCTGGGTCTCGATCGACATGATGATGACGTGTTCGTGGCGGATGCTGTTGTGCTTGACGTTCGCGCGCAACGCCAGGGGTGCGGTCAGCTTGCCCCGGTTGAGGAAGACCGCCGTGCCCGGCACGATCTGCGTCGGCTGCGTGCCGTTGCGGATGCTCTCGATGAACTCCCGCAGCGGGCCTTCGAGCTGCTCACGCTCGGCCGTCACCACCTGCCGGCCGCGCTGCCACGTCGTCATCAGGGTGAACGCGGTCAGCGCGATCGCCAGCGGCAGCCAGGCGCCGTGCACCAGCTTGGTCAGATTGGCCGCGACGAACAGCAGATCCACCGAGAGCAGTACGGCCGCGGCGGCGCCGACCAGCCACATCGGGGCGCCCCAGCGGGACCGGGCCATGTAGAGCGACAGCAGGGTGGTGATGGTGATCGTGCCGGTCACCGCCATCCCGAACGCGTAGGCGAGCGCGGCCGAGCTGCGGAACGCGAAGACCAGGGTCAGCACGGAAACCATCAAGAGCCAATTGATCCACGGTACGTAGATCTGGCCGATCGACGACTCGGAGGTGTGCGCGATCCGCAGCCGCGGCAGGTAGCCGAGCTGTCCGGCCTGCGCGGCCACCGAGAACGCGCCGGTGATGACCGCCTGCGACGCGATCACGGTGGCCGCGGTGGCGAGCAGGACCAGTGGCAGCCGGGCCCAGCCGGGCGCGAGCAGGAAGAACGGGCTGCTGATGTTGGCCCTGTCCGCGAGGATCAGCGCGCCCTGGCCGAAGTAGCTGAGCGTGCACGCGGGCAGGACCAGGAACAGCCAGCCACGGCTGATCGCCCGGCGGCCGAAGTGACCCATGTCGGCGTAGAGCGCCTCGGCGCCGGTGACCGCGAGCACGATCGCGGCCAGCGCGAAGAACGCGATCCCGAAGTGCCCGGCGAGGAACCCCACGGCGTACGCCGGGGAAAGGGCCTCGAGGATCTGCGGATGGTCGCTGATGCCGGCGATGCCCAGCCCGCCGATCGCCGTGAACCAGGCGATCATGATCGGGCCGAAGACCCGGCCGACCGCGGCTGTTCCCCGGCGCTGCACCAGGAACAGCAGAACGATGATGACGGCTGTGATCGGCACGACGAACGTGTCGAGGGACGGCTCGACGAGCTCGATGCCCTCGACCGCGGACAGTACGGAGATGGCCGGGGTGATCATGCTGTCGCCGAAGAACAGTGAGGCCCCGAAGATCCCGACGGCGGCGAGCAGCAGCGCGGTCCGTCGCCCGGCGGCCCCGGCCTGGCGGCGCAACAGCCCGATGAGGGCCATGATGCCGCCCTCGCCGTCGTTGTCGATGCGCATCGCCAGCAGGATGTAGGTGACCGTCACGATGATCATCACGGACCAGAAGATCAGCGACACGACGCCGTACACGTTGGCGTCGCTGACCGGCACCGGGTGCGGGTCCTCCGGGCTGAACACCGTCTGCAGGGTGTAGATCGGGCTGGTCCCGATGTCGCCGAACACCACCCCGAGCGCGCCGACCACCACGGCCGGCCGGACACTGTCGTGCCCGTGCGACGTCGTCTGCCGACCGTCGGCCACAGCGGTTCCCTCCCACGTGCCCACGGACTTGATCAAGCCCGTTCCGGGCGCGACCATACTCGCCCGCGATCCGGCCGGCGCCGCCGCCGATCCGCCGGGTGGCGTTCGCCGCAGGAGTCGAGCTGAGCGGCCCGGCCGCCTCCGGGCGCCGCGCGGGCCGGTCCGCGTCCTTCAGGACGGGGACGATGTCAACTAGGATCGCCCGGAACCAGGCCGGCGCAACGATCCCCCTGGTGATCGGCGCGAGCGGAGGGACCCCACGCAATGCCGTCACCCGCCCGGTCCCGGCCGCCGACCCTCGACGAGGTCGCCGAGCGTGCGGGGGTGTCCCGCACCGTCGTCTCCCGCGTGATCAACAACGGCCCGCACGTGAGCCCGGCCAAGCGCGAAGCGGTGGAGAAGGCGATCCGCGAGCTGCGGTTCACCCCCAACCGGGCCGCCAGAGCGCTGGTCACCCGCCAGACGGGCGTGGTGGTCCTCGCGGTCTCCGGTGACGGGCCGGAGGTGTTCGGGGATCCGTTCTTCGCGCAGATCATCGTCGGGGCGTCCGCCGCCCTGGAGAAGACCGAGCTGCATCTCATGCTCAGCCTGGCCACGCCCGTTCACGGCCGGCAGCGGCTGAAGGCCTTCCTGCAGACCCGGGGCGCCGACGGGGTGATGCTGGTGGCGATGCGCGGCGACGACCCGCTCATCGACATCGCCGCGCAGTCCGGGCTGCCGACCGTCTTCGTCGGGCTGCCGATCCACGGGACGCCGCCCTTCTACGTCGACGTCGACAACGCCGGTGGCTCCCGGGCGGCGACCGAGCACCTGCTGCGCAACGGCCGCCGCCGCATCGCCATGATCACCGGCCCGGAGGACACCGCCGTCGGCAGGGAACGCCGCCGCGGGTACACCGAGGCGCTGCTGCTGGCGGGCTCCGGGCCGTACGCCGTCGAGCCGGGCGACTTCCTCGAGGAGGGCGGCGCCGGGGCCATGCGCGCGCTGCTGAGCGCGCATCCGGACCTCGACGCCGTGGTCGCGGCCAATGACAACATGGCGGCCGGGGCCCTGCGGGTGCTGCGGGAGGCCGGCCGCACGGTCCCCGGTGACGTGGCGGTGGTCGGTTTCGACGATCTGCCCGTCGCGGTGCACACCGACCCGAAGCTCACCACCGTGCACCAGCCGGTGCAGGCTCTGGGCCGCGAAGCCGCCCGCATGCTGATCGACCTGCTGGACGGCGCGCAGCCGGAGCCGTTCATCCTGCCGACGAGGATGGTCCTACGGGAATCGGCATGACGCCACGCGGGCCAGCTGGTGGCCCTGCCCGCTCATGTACCTCTGGTGGACCCAGGAGGTGAATGCGGCGAGCGCGGCCGGTGACGACGACGGCGACCAGGCCTCCTCCTTGATCACATCGAAGTAGGTCAGCAGCTTGAGCTCCGGGTACGCGCCCGTGGCCAGCGTCGTGTTCAGGTCCCGGAGCCACTGGGCCTTGTCGCCGCCGTCCTCGCCGGACGCGAACTCGCCGAGCATCACCGGCCGGTCCGGGGCGACCGCGCGGGCCTTGGCGTACGCGGCGTCGAAGGTCGCGTCGAAGCTCGTCCAGTGGTCACCGGCCGGATCCCAGGACGGGCCGAATCCCCAGTTGTAGCCGTCGATTCCCACCCAGTCGACGTAGTCGTCGCCGGGGTACGCGGCCGCGGGATCGTTGTAGGCCTCGTCCGGTGACGAGCCGTTGTTGAACGCCCACACCCACTGCACGTTGCGAGCCCCCGCCGCCTCGACCAGGTCGTGGACGTGCCGGTACGCCCGCACGTACCGCGACGGGTCGGCACCGTTGTTGGCGATGCCCCACGGATACCAGTTGCCGTTGAACTCGTGCGCCCAGCGGACCAGGATCGGCAGTCGCACGGCCGCGAACTCCCGGGCCCGTGCCGTGATGTAGCCGTCCCAGGCGCCGTCGATGACGTCCTGCAGGTGGATCTGGGCGGGATCGTTCAGGCCCAGCGCCGTGTTCCACGGCTCCCAGGTGTAGTGCGGCATGATGCCGCGCCGCCAGAGCATCCTGGCCTGGTTCACCGGGAACGCCCGGCCGGTCGCCCAGCTGTCGAACCACATCACGCTGGCCGGGGTGACGCCGTACAGCTCTCTGACGTCGCCGGCGGTCGCCGTCGGGTCTCCCTCCCGGAACACGCCCAGGTAGCGGGTCGTCCTCCGGCCGGCGTTCGCAGCGTCGGTGCCGGACACCACCAGGGCCGCGGCGGTCGCGGCCGTGCCCAGCAAGGTTCGCCTGCGCATGTTGCCTCCTCGTCGTTGGAAGCGCTTCCGGTGACAAGGTACGACCGACGTCGATCTATGTAAAGCAGAGGTTTCCTGAAGGGGCGCGGGCAGTGCTCGCTGTGATGACTGGGCAGGCGTCTATTGACAATCGTTAACGCCCGGTTTCAGACTTCTCATCGATCTGACTGTCTGGAAGCGCTTCCAAGTCTCGCCCAGAGGAGTGGAGTCTCCCGTGCTCATCACCCGATCCCGCGCCGCCGGCGTCATCCTCGGCCTGGCCATCGCTCTCGCAGGCCCCGGCGCCGTACCGGCCCGGGCCGCCATCGGCCCGAGCTTCACCGACAACTTCGACCGCTTCGACACCGGCCGCTGGTACAAGGCGGACGGCTACAGCAACGGCGGCATGTTCAACGCCGGCTGGCGCGCCGACCACGTCACCGTCGGCGGGACCATGAACCTCAACCTCGACAACCAGCCGTGCCCGGGCGGCTGCTCCGGCAAGCCGTACGCGTCCGGGGAGTACCGCACCACCGACCTGTACTCGTACGGCCGCTTCGAGGCCCGGCTCAAAGCCGTCAAGAACCCCGGCGTCGTGACGTCGTTCTTCACCTACACCGGGCCGAGCGACGGCCAGCCCTGGGACGAGATCGACGTCGAGATCCTCGGCAAGAACACCAACCAGGTCCAGCTCAACTACTTCACCAACGGCACCGGCGGCCACGAGACCGTCATCAACCTGGGGTTCGACGCCTCAGCCGGCTACCACAACTACGCCTTCGAGTGGTGGAAGGGCGGCACCATCAACTGGTTCGTCGACGGGGCGCTCGTCCACCAGGAGAACGGCTCGCGCGGCCCACTACCCACCCACCCGCAGCGCATCATGATGAACCTGTGGCCCGGCGTCGGCGTCGACAGCTGGTTGCAGCGGTTCACCTACCGGGGCCGGGTGACCGCGGGCTACGACTGGGCCAAGTACACCAAGTACTGATCGGCGATCACGAGGGCCACCGGCGAGGGGTTCCGGCCGGTGGCGGGCTCTTCCGGTTACCGTCCGGCACGTGCGTCTTGTCGTTCTTGCCCGCATCGGTGACGACGCGGAACACCGCCCGACTAGACTGGCGAGGCCGCCGCCCGCCACGCCGACCTCACCGGTGCCGGCCTGCGCGGCCGGGCGATCCAGCGGCGACGCGGTCATCACCGCCTAGCAGGTCGTCGGCTTCAGCCGCACTGTCCATGACGGTGTGTCCGGGTGTGCGAGAACCGGAGGAGACGCTCATGGTCACGTGGCCACGACTCGAAGTCGCGACCTGGTCCGACACCAGGGACACCCTGCAGCTGTGGACCCAGATCGTCGGCAAGGTCCGGATGGTGCACGCGCCACCGGTCAACCACTGGTGGCATGTCACTCTGCATCCGAGCGCCCGTGGTCTGAGCACGATGGCGATCCCGTACGCCGATGGCCTGTTCGAGGTGGAGTTCGACTTCCTCGCCCACGAGCTGTGGATCCGCACCAGTCACGGACAGTCGCGAGTCGTCACCCTGGAACCGAAGACCGTCGCCGCCTTCTACGCCGAGGTGATGGAGTCGTTGACCGCGCTCGGCGTGCCGACCACCATCCATCCCGTCCCGAACGAGGTCGAGCACGCGATCCCGTTCGCCGAGGACCGAACCCATCGCGCGTACGACGGAGCGGCCGTCCAGTCCTACTGGCGGCAACTGACCCGGGCCGGGCACGTCATGAACCGGGCTCGTTCGGAGTTCACCGGCAAGGCCAGCCCGGTCCATTTCTTCTGGGGCGCGATGGATCTGGCGTACACCCGCTTCTCCGGCCGGACCGCCCCGCCGCATCCGGGCGGCGCACCGAACTGCCCGCCGTCGGTGATGCGCGAAGGCTACTCGCACGAGCTGGCCAGCTGTGGTTTCTGGCCCGGCGGCGGGGCCGAGGGAGCCTTCTACGCGTACGCGTATCCGGAGCCCCCGGGTTACCGCGATTGGCTGATCCCGCTCGACGACGCCCGGTACGACACCACGCTGGGTGAGTTCCTGCTGCCGTACGAGGCGGTGGCGAACTCGTCGGATCCCGACGCCGTCCTGGCCACGTTCCTGCGCTCGACGTTCCTCGCCGCCGACGAACTGGCGGCCTGGGGGGAGGCCGTGCCGAGGCGACCGTGATCTTGATCGACGTGCCCCGCATCGCGGCGGTGATCGGCGGCTGCCGGCGGTGAGGACTCTTCGCCCGGGCGGTGTCGCGGACAATGGCTGCGGCGGCCGATCAAGGTGCGCCCGCGGACAGGAGGGAATCCGATGACGGCGCCGGCCAGGGTATTGCTGGTGTTCGGGCGCGGCGTCGTGCGTACCGGAGATGACTTCGTCCTCACGCCGGGTGGAGCGGCGCGGGTGCGCGCGGCCGCCGACTATGTGGCGGCTCACCGCGCGGCCCTCGCCGGCGGTGACCGGATCCGGATCGTCTTCACCGGTGGCTGGCCGGAGGCCAGTGCCAGCGCCGCCGCACCGCCGGTGGGCGCGCGCGAGGGAGATCTCATGGTGCGGGCCGCGTACGCGGCCGGCCTGGACGAGCACGCCGATCTGTACGCCGAGACGCGCTCGCGCAGCACCCTGGAGAACCTGCTGAACACGGTGGAGGACGGGCTGCTGAGCGGGTACGCGTTCGACGCGCGGGCCCCGCTCGGCCTGGTGACGCACGCCTGGCACCTGCCGCGGGTGCGGTTCCTGGCCGGCCGGGTGCTGGGGCTGACCGGCGCGGCGCTGCGGGACGTGCCGGCGTACGGCGGCGAGGTGCGCGACGACCGCGGTGCCCTGCTGCTGGCCCGGCTCGGCTTCCTCGGCGCACGAGCCGATCAGCTGCTGCGACGCGAACGGGGGATGGTTGCCGCCGGCCGGCTGGCCCGGCGGGTGATCAACGGCCGGCCTGGGTATAGACGCCGCACCGTCGAACAGCAGTGAAGGAGAACCGGTGCCGCACACCGAGAACACGATCGTCCTGCTCCCGGTGTTCAAGCCCGGCCCGCATCTGTCCGAACTGGTCACCGCGCTGCTCGCCGAGGGGTACCAACCGGCGCGGGTGGTGATCGTCGACGACGGCACCGGCCCGGCCGCCGACGCCCGGCTGGCCGAGATCGAAGCGCTGGGCTGCACGGTGCTGAGGCTTCCGGTGAACCGGGGCAAGGGCGTCGCGCTCAAGACCGGGTTCGGGCACATCCGGTCGCGATACCCCGGTTCGGCCGTGGTCTGCGCCGACGGCGACGGCCAGCACAGCGTCGCCGACATCAGCGCGGTCGCCGGGCGGTGCGAGCCCGGGCGCATCGTGCTGGGCGTGCGCCGGTTCGATCGGATGCCGCCGCGCAGCCGGTTCGGCAACACCGTCACCCAGGCCGTGTTCCGGGCGGCGACCGGCCGGACCGTCACCGACACCCAGACCGGCCTGCGGGCCTACCCGGCCGATCTGCTCGACCGGCTCTGCGCGGTGCCGGGCGAGCGTTTCGAGTACGAGATGAACGTGCTGCTGCACGCCGCGGCCACCGGCCACCCCATCGACGAGGTGCCGATTCCGGCCACCTACCTCAGTGGCAACGCGGGCTCGCACTTCAGCGGCCTGGCCGATTCGGCGCGGATCTACGTTCCGCTGCTGCGCTACGCCCTGTTCGACCGGCGGGTCACAGCGGACTGAGGTCGACCGGGCGTTCCGGGGATCGCCGGGCATAGGCGCGGGCCGCCCGTGCCCGGTCCCCGCACCGCACCGAGCACCACTGCCGCCGTCCGCCGCGCACCAGGAACCGCTGGCACGGCCGGGAGTCGCACGCCGCCAGCCGAGCCGCGTCCGCCCCGGTGAGCAGGTCGGCCGCGTCCGCCGCGAGCACGCCGAGCGCATGATCGACCACCTGGTCCGTCGGGTGCGGGACCGACCGGTGCAGCCCGCGCGCCGGATCCCAGTGCAGCTCCGCCGCGGTCGGCACCCTGGTCAGTGCCGTGTTGACCACGGACAGGGCCTCGGCCGGCGGTGGTTCGTGCCGGACGGCTGCCGTGAACAGGTCACGCAGGGCCGAGCGCAGCGCTCGCAGCCGGCCCGCGCAGATCTCGTACAGCACCGCGTCGGCCGGCGCCAGCCCGCGCTCGGTCAGCCAGGTGGCCGCCGTCGCGGGCGAGTCGAGCAGATCGGTCACCACGCCGCCCGGCGCGACGAGGACGCTGTTGGCCAGGTCGAGGCCGGGATGCACGTCCGCCCCGGGCGCAGTCTCGATCACGAGTCTCACGGTACCGCTTGCTTTTATCCGTGACAAACCACTAGCTTCACGGATGACACCCCTTCTATCCGTGAGGTTTCCATGATCACTGTCAAGGCGTTCGGCGGTCCGACGGCGCTCTTCGAGTACGGCGGCCTGCGCTTCCTCACCGACCCGACGTTCGACGAGCCGCAGACGTACGTCTCCCCGTCCGGGACGGAGCTGACCAAGCTCGCCCCGCCGAAGGCCGGCCCGGAGACGCTCGGCCGCGTCGACGCCGTCCTGCTCTCGCACGACGAGCACGCCGACAACCTCGACGACTCCGGCCGCGCCCTGCTCGCCGAGGTGCCGCTCACGCTCACCACGGTCAGCGGCGCCGGACGTCTCGGCGGCACCGCCCGCGGCCTGGCCCCGTGGGAGTCGGCAGTGCTCGGCGACGTGACGATCACCGGCGTCCCGGCGCGGCACGGCCCCGAAGGCTGCGAGCCGATCACCGGCGACGTCACCGGCTTCGTCCTCACCGGTGCGGGCCTGCCCACCGTCTACGTCAGCGGCGACAACGCGTCCCTGGAGAACGTCCGGGAGATCGCCGGGCGCTTCGGCCCGGTCGACACCGCCATCCTGTTCGCCGGCGCCGTCCGCACCGGCCTCTTCGACGGCGCGCTGCTCACCCTCGACAGCGAGCAGGCCGCCGAGGCGGCCCGCATCCTGGGCGCGGAACAGATCGTCCTCGTGCACTTCGACAGCTGGGCGCACTTCACCGAGGGCCACGATCCGCTGGTCAAGGCGTTCACCGGCGCCGGGCTCATCGACCGCGTCCAGCTGGACTGAGCCCTCACTCCCCTTTGGTCTTCCACGCGCCGTTCAGCAGGGGAAGCAGGACGTATCGGTGCGGTTCGGCGGCGGTCTCGCGCCGCAGCGTGTCGATGGCCTTCGCGGACTCCTCAGGCGTGGTCAGGCCGTGCGCGAACGCCACCGGCAGCAGGCTGCGGTAGACGCTCTCCAGGATCGGCAGGCCCACGGCGGACGGGACCAGCCGGCCCGCGACGTCGGTGCCGTCCGGCGCGCCGATCCCGGCCTCGGCCATCAGGTACGGCAACCGGCTGCCGGCCCGCACGTCGCAGCCGGCCGCCCCGAACGCCGCGACGACCACCCCGGTCATCTCCTCGCTGATGTCGAGCACCGGGTTCATCCCGACCGGGCGCATGTCGTAGTCCTGCACCAGCAGCCGCCCGCCCGGCGCGACGGCGTCCCACAGGCGGCGCAGCACGTCCGCCTGCCGCGGCGTGTGGAACAGCAGCAGCCGGGCGTGCACCAGGTCGTACGGGCCGCCCGGCACCGGCTCGTCGGCGGTCAGGTCGTGAACGATCACCCGGCCCGGCGCGAGCCTGCTGATCCCCGGGTCCACGTCGATGCCGGTCACCTCGCCGGACGGGCCGACCCGCTCGGCCATCAACCGCATCGTCTCGCCCGGCCCGCACCCCGCGTCCAGGCAGCGCTCACCCGGGGCGAGCCCGAGACGGTCCAGCAGCCGGGCGGTGTCCGCGGACCAGAGCCGTGCCTGCGCGCGCACCCGTTCGATCTCCGCGTCGGTGCGTCCCAGCGCGTAATCAGTGGTTTCCATGCACCCAGGCTGGACCCGCCGGCGACGTGTTGAATCGTGGATCCGACCACGAGGTTTCGCGCAGGACCACGACGACGTACGGTCGTCGCCATGCCGCGGCTGTTGCTACAGCGCGATGCGGAGCTGGCGATGCTCGTCCACCGGCTCGGACAGGTGCGCTCCGGGACCGGTGCGGTGATCGTGGTCGAGGGCCCGGCCGGCATCGGCAAGTCCAGTCTGCTCGCCGCGGCCGGCACCGGAGCCGCCGCGGCCGGCCTGCGGGTGCTCCCGGCGTGGGGCGGCCCGCTCGAACGCGACGCCGGCTGGGGGATCGCCCGGCAACTGTTCGCCCCGCTGCGGGAGAGCGGCGAGTGGGACACCCTGGCCGTCGGCGCCGCCGCCCCGGCCCGGCGCGCGCTCGACGACGAGGGTGCCACACAGGCCCCGGCCGGGGATGCCATGCAGGCCTCGGCGCACGGGCTGACGTGGCTCACCTGTGGACTCGCCGCGCGGGCGGCGACACTGCTGCTGGTCGACGACGTACATTGGGCCGATGCGCCGTCACTGCGCTGGCTCGGGCAGCTCACCCGCCGGATGAGCGGGCTGCCGCTCGGGATCCTGTGCGCGGTCCGCTCCGGCGAGCCACCGGCCGAGCCGGACCTGCTCGCCGAGCTGCTCGCCGCGGCCGGGGCACCGGTGCGGCCGGCCCCGCTGGGACCGGAGGCGGTCCGGTCGATCGTGCTGGACCGCCTCCCCACGGCCGGGCCCGCGTTCACCAGGGCCTGCCACGGCGCGACGGCCGGGAACCCGTTCCTGCTCGGCGCGCTGCTCGACCACCTCGCCGCCGAGCGCGTCGAGCCGTCCGAGGAGGTCGCCGCCGGGCTCAGCGACTTCGGCCCCGACCAGGTGGCCCGCGCGGTCGACCGCCAACTCGCCCGGCTGCCGGACGGCACGGCCGATCTCGCCCGTGCGTTCGCCGTGCTGGGCCGTGGCGCGCCGCTGCGGCAGGCCCGCGATCTGACCGGTCTGGATCATCCGCGGGCGTTGCGGCTCGCTGATCGGTTGCGGTCCGCCGGCCTCCTGGAGGAGACGATTGAGGGGTACGCGCTGGTGCACCCCCTGGTCGCGGCGGCGCTCTACAACGGTCTGCCGCCGGGGGAGCGTGCGCTGTGGCACGGCCGGGCCGCCCGCATGCTCGTCACCGAGCGGGCCGGCCCGGAGACCGTCGCGCTGCACCTGCTGCGCACCGAACCCGCGGGTGAACCCGGGACCGTCGAGGCACTGAGCACCGCCTCCGACCGTGCCTGGCACCGCGGCGCGCCGCAGAACGCCGCCACCTTCCTGCTCCGGGCGCTGGCCGAGGGCGCGATCGAGGCGTACGCCGAAGCGGATCTGCTCTGTCGTCTCGGGCTGGTCACCGCCGAGCAGGTCAAACCGGAGTCCTACCCGCTGCTGGCCCGGGCCGTCGACTGCGCGACCGATCCTGATCAGCGCGCGGCGATCACCCTTGCCGGGGCGCGGGCGCTCGGGATGGCGGGCTTCCACGACGACGCCCTGCGGCTCTGCCACCAGATCCTCGAGCCCGGCCCGGCCCTCGGTCCCGCGAGCCCGCCCGTCGGCTCCGCGAGTCCGGCGGTCGGTCCCGCGAGTCCGGCCGTCGATCCGGTGATCCCGGCGGCCGGCCCCGCGAGTCCGGCCGTCGGCCCCGCGAGCCTGGCCGCGGGCCCCGCGAGTCCGGCCGACCCGGCGGTCCTCGACCGCATCGAGGCCGAGCTGGTCTGTTCCGCCTGGCTCGACGCCACGACCGAGGCTGACGCGCGAGCACGGACGCTCCGGCATCCGTGGCCCGGCGCGTCCCCGATGTGGGGCGTCCACCACGGGCACCTGTCGATCGCCGAGGCCCGCCCGGCGGCCGAGACCGCCGCGATCCTGAGCTCGGTCCTGGACGCCGACATCGACTCCCTGCTCGCGACCGTCCTCAAGTTCGCCCTGGTCGCCGCGGAAGAGCTGGACATCGTCCGGGCGCTCTGCGACGGGCTGATCGACCAGGTCCGCCCGCGTGGCTGGATGACCGCGCTGGCCCACGGCAGCTTCCTCCGAGCGCACGCCCTGGTGCCGGCCGGGCGGGTGCGCGACGCCGTGCCGGACGCCCGGTTCGCGTTCGAGTTCAAGCTCGCCAACCCGCCGGCGCCGGGCCTGGTCTGGACGCTGTTCCCGCTGGTGGAGGCGCTGACCGAGGCCGACGATCTGTCGGGTGCCGACGCCGCGCTGGCCGTCGCCGAGTCCCGGGGCTGGGGCCTTCCGGACCACCCGGCCGCCGTTTCCGCCAAGCCGGCCCGCCCTGGGACGGGTCAGCCTGGGAGCGCACAGCCTGGGAGTGGGCAGCCTGGGAGCGGCCAGTCGGGGAGCGGCCAGTCGGGGAGCGGCCAGCCTGGGAGCGGGTGGGCTGCGAGCGGGCGGGCCGGAGTGGCGCCGGGTGGGCTGCGGGCGGGACAGCTGCGGACCGGACTGCTGCTGGAGCGCCGGGCCCGGCTGCGGCTGGCCCAGCACCGCCCGGCCGATGCGCACGCCGACCTGATCGCGGCCGCCGCGACCTGGCGTGCCCTGGACATCCGGCATCCGGGCCTGGCGGCGTGGCGCGTCGACGACTGCTTCGCCCTGGCCGCGCTCGGTGACCCGCCGGCCGCCCGCCGCCTGGCCGAGGAACACCTGGACCTGGCCGCACGGGTCGGACTGCCCGGCCCGCGCGCCGCCGGCCTGCGCGCGCTGGCCCGCACGGTCACCCCGGCCGAGGCCGTCCCGCTGCTGACCCAGGCCGCCCACCTGCTGTCCACGTCCCCGATGCGCCTGGAACACGCCCGCGTCCTGACCGACCTGGGCGCCGCCCTGCGCCGTGCCAACCAGCGCACCGCCGCCCGCGCGCCGCTCACCCAGGCCCTGGACCTGGCCGAGCAGGGCGGCATGCGCCTGATCGCCCGCCGCGCCCGCCAGGAGTTGCTGGCCGCCGGTGGCCGCCCGCGGCGCACTGTCGTCTCCGGGCCGGGCGCGCTGACCCCGGCCGAGCAGCGGGTCGCCGTGCTGGCGGCGCTCGGGCACAGCAACAAGCAGATCGCCGACCAGCTCTACGTCACCCGCCGCACTGTCGAGACGCACCTGACCCACATCTTCCAGAAACTGTCCGTGACCAAGCGGGCTCAGCTGGCAACGTCACTTCCCGACCGCTGATCGCCGCCGGCCGTACGGCCTGCGCCTTGACTACCCTCCGACGACCGCCCGTTGTTCCTCGACTGCCTCGTGGACGAGCGTGGCGAAGTCCGGTCGCTCCGGCGTCTCCAGCCAGCGGGCGAACGCGGCCGTGAAGACCGCGATCGCCGTGTCGGCGGCCAGCCGGGCCGTGCGCTCCGGGACTCCGCGCCGCTGCAGGGCGCCGGCCAGAGCCCCGCACAGCGTGGCGAGCTTGATGAGTTCTCGTTCCTGCAGGTCGGGGTGTGCCGTGATGACGCGCTGGCGCTGGCGGGAGGACTCCCGGTCGGCCGGAAGGACGTCGTCTGCGGTGCCCAGCGCGGAGGTGACCGCCTCCCGCGGCCCGGTGCAGGCGGGTGCGGCGGCTACCTGCTGAACCAAGGTGGTCCTGCAGCACCTCGGCCCCGCCGAAGAGCACCTCGCCCGCACGAGGAGGCAAGCCACGGTGAGCACCATCCCCGCCACCGGCGACCCGTAGGTCGTCCCGTGGGCGCCGTCGGCCGAGATTGTCAGCGGCCGGTCGATCCGTCGATCTGCTCGCGGAGGATGTCGGCGTGGCCGGCATGCCGGCTGGTCTCCTCGATCAGGTGCACCAGGACCCACCTCCTCGACGGCGGCAGGCCGCGCCCGGGTGGGCGAGGGGCGTCGAGGGTGAGGTCGGTCCAGCTCTCGATGACCTCGTTCGCCTGCGCGGTCGTCTGCCGGTAATCGGCGAGCAGGCTGTCGACGGTCTCGGCCCGGGCGGGTCGCATGGTGCGGCGGACGCTGTGGATCGGTTCGCCGAGGAAGTAGAACCGTTCGACCCGGGTCAGGTGTTTGATCAGGCCGAGGAGGTTGGTGCCGGAGGGCACGCCAGGGGTGCGGACGTGCGGTTCGGGCACGTCGGTGACCTTGCCCGCGATCGAGTCGCGCAGGTAGTCGAGGAACCCCAGCAGCGTGGCCCGTTCCTCGGCGCCGGTCCACGGGGGCCCGGCGTCCTTCACCCGTCGGCTCATGCGCCGGCCCGTTCAATGAGGGGAACGTGGTCGGTGACGCCGGCTGTGGAGGGCGGCTGGTGCCCGGGCTGCACAGACGTCGTTGTTGCGATCATGACGGTGACCTCCGCGGTCAGGATCGTCACCCTCTGTTGCCCGTTGCAAGAGAACTTGCAGATCCGCAAAATGCGGTCATGGACGACAGGGCAGAGGATGTTCTCGCGGGGGTCGGGCCGCGCCTGCGCGCGCTGCGTCGCACCCGGGGCATCACGCTGAGTGCGCTGGCAGCCGAGACCGGGCTCACCACCAGCACCCTTTCTCGGCTGGAGACCGGCAAGCTCCGTCCCACACTGGAGCAGCTCCTGCCCCTGGCCCGCGCCTACGGCGTCCCGCTCGACGACCTGGTCGCGGCGCCTCCCACCGGTGACCCGCGCATCCACCTGCGGCCCGTACGCCGCTCCGGACTGACGATCATCCCGTTGACGCGGCGGGCCGGCGGCGTGCAGGCATACAAGGTGATCTATCCGCCCGCCGGGCAGGCGGCTTCGAAGACCCTGAAGACCCACGACGGGTACGAGTGGTTCTACGTCCTCAACGGCAGCGTCACCTTCGTGCTCGGTGAGCAGGTGTTCCAGCTCGGCATCGGCGAAGCGGCCGAGTTCGACACCAGGACACCGCACTGGATCGGCAGCGCCGGCGACCAGGCCGCCGAGTTGCTCACCCTCTTCGGCGTGCAGGGCGAGCGCGCTCAGCTGTCACCTGGTGGATTCCGCAACGCGCATCCTTGACCCGGCGGTGGATCTCGCAACGCGCGTCCTTGACCCGGCATGTCACGCGAGGTCGCCTCCGCTCATCGGCTCGGGGCAGGCGGCCGGTCATCGGCTCGGGCAGGCGGCCGGCTGGGCGTGCGACGGCGGAAGCCGGCCCGAGCGCGATTCGCGACGTCAGCGATATCGGCATAGATTACGCGCCGCCATTCATCCGGAACGCAGGTGGGGGCAATTCGGCCATCCCCGCAGTTCGGTACTAAGTTCCGCTTCGGCGCTCTTTAGGGGAAATAACTTTTGGTACGTCGTGAGACTTACGCCGGGGTCTCGGGGGCGGGATAATCAAATGGTGGCGCAGATGTCGTTGTTCAGTCGGGCAGAGGTCGCAGGAATGCGGGACCGCACTCTGGCGCGCAATTACTCGGCGGAGCGAGAGGAGTTCCGGCGTGAGCATGAGCGGCATCGTGCTTGGGGTTTACGGCAGCGCCATGCGCGGAAGCTGGTCCGGGCGGGTTGGGGTGCTTCGGCGGCGTGGGCGGCCGTCACCGCAGGTGAGGATCAGCAGCGGCAGGCGGTGTCAGTAGTTTCTGTTCCGCCGCAGCCAGTGGACCCTGGTCCGAGCCCGCTGGCACCGGTTGCCGCCCCGTCGGCAGGCCAAGCTGCCGGTGAAGTACCACCGTCCTCGGAGCTCGCGCCGCCACCCGCGCCGCCACCCGCGCCCGAGACCGCGTCGCGGCTCGCGCCGCCACCCGCGCCGCAGTTCGCGCCGCGGTCCACGGCACAGCCCGCGCCGCGGCTCGCGCCGTGGACCGCGCCGTGGCCTGCGCCGCAGCGCGCGCCGTTGCCCGCGGCACAGCCCACGCCGCAGCGCGCGCCGGAGACTGCGCCGCCGTCCACGGCACAGCCTGCGCCGCCGCTCGCGCCGCCGTCCACGGCACAGCCCGCGCCGCCGCTCGCGCCGTTGCCCGCGGCGCAGCCCGCGCCGCAGCGCGTGGCCGGATCGTCCTCACCCGTAAGTTTTCGGCTTGGGGACGGCCGTGGGCGAGCTGGGTTGTTCATTGTTTTAGTGGGCTGGTGTGTGATGGTGGTCAAGGTGGCACTCGATAAGGTGGGATGCCGCCGGGTTCGTTGTGGTCACCGGGCTTTGGTTCGGCTCAGAGCGGATATTATTGGGGTTTTTCGCTGCGGTTTCAAGGTGTCTAGTGGGCGTGGTCCGCCGACATTTGGGTGTGCCTTTTAAGTGCGTAGCTGAGCCTTTATCGGGTGCGGTGAGGACGCCTTTCGACATCATTCTCTGTGGCGTGGCGTGGCGTGGCGTGGCGTGGCGTGCTGGCTGCTGGCTGCTGGCTGCTGGCTGCTGGCTGGAGGTGGGAGGTGGAGGGCCGCCCCTGCCGTGGGCGGCTGGAGGCCGACGGGGTGGGTATGCCTGGCTTCGACAGGGGCGGCGTGGTGTCAGTGGGTGGCGGGTGGGCTGAGTTCCCCCTGGGGAGCTTGCCTGCTGGGTGAGAGTGATGCTGCCGGTGCGGGTGCGGGTGCGGGTGCGGGTGCGGGTGCGGGTGCGGGCGAGGGCGAGGGCGAGGGCGAGGGCGAGGGCGAGGGCGAGGGCGAGGGCGAGGGCGAGGGCGAGGGC
>NZ_BOMH01000001.1 GCF_016862095.1 Actinoplanes cyaneus | reverse complement strand
GGGTGCGGGTGCGGGCGAGGGCGAGGGCGAGGGCGAGGGCGAGGGCGAGGGCGAGGGCGAGGGCGAGGGCGAGGGCGAGGGCGAGGGCGCCGGTGTCGGCGAGGGTGCGGCTAGGGGTTGGGGGCGGCGCAGGAGCAGGGCGGGGATGGCGATGAGGGCCGCGGCGGCAGCGGGCCACCAGAAGGCGTGGCCGAAGGCGGTGGCGAGTGTGTCCGGTGACGGGGTGCCGGGTGCCGTGCGCTGCAGGGAGACGATCAGGACGGTGACTCCGAGCGACGCGCCGACCTGCTGGAACACGCGCGCCGCGGTGGTCGCGTGGGGCACTGCGTCGCGGGGCAGGCCGCCGTAGATGCCGGACTGGGCGGGCACCAGGACGGCGCCGAAGCCGACGCCGCCGAGGGCGATCAGGGGCAGCAGCAGCCACTGGCTGGTGTCGGCGGACAGGCGGGTGAGGGCGAGCGCGACCCCGAGCAGCAGGAGCGAGCCGGTCAGGGCGACCGGGCGGGGGCCGACGCGGGCGATGAGCCGCCCGGCGAGGGTCAGCGACAGGGCCGAGCCGATGCCGTTCGGGGCGAGCAGCAGGCCGGCGTGCAGCGGGGTGAAGCCGTGCACCTGCTGATAGTAGAGCGGGATCAGCAGGATGTTGCCGATCAGCGCCGCCATCGCGAGGAACATCATGATCGCCGAGGCGGTGAAGTGCCGGTCGGCGAAGAGGCGCAGGTCGACGATCGGCTCGGCGGTGCGCAGCGCGTGGGCCACGAAGCACGCGAGCATGGTGACGCCCGCGGCCAGGGCGATGGTGGTACCCGGCCCGAGGCCGCCGTCGTCGCCGATCCGGGACAGGCCCCACACCACGGCGACCAGGGCGGGGGAGAGCAGCACGAGCCCGGTCACGTCGAGCCGCGCGGGGCGTTCGGCCTGCTCGGCGGGCAGGACGCGAGCCGCTGCCCAGCCCGCGGCCGCGCAGATCGGCAGGTTGACCAGGAAGATCCAGCGCCAGCCGAGGCTGTCGACCAGGACGCCGCCGAGGACCGGGCCGAGCACCGGGCCGAGCAGCATCGGCACGCCGATCATCGCCATCACTCGGCCGAGCTCCTGGCCGCGGGCCTGCCGGGCGAGGATCGTCTGGAACAGCGGCAGGAGCATGCCGCCGCCGATGCCCTGCACGACGCGCATCGCGATGAGGCTCTCCGCCGACCAGGCCAGCCCGCACAGCAGCGAGCCGAGGGTGAACAGGCCGAGCGATCCGAGCCAGGCGGCGCGGCTGCCGAAGCGGTCGATCGCCCAGCCGGCGACCGGGATCATCGCGGCCATCGTCAGCAGGTAGGAGGTGCTGACCCACTGCACGGTGCCGAGGCCGGCGCCGAAGTCGCGCCGGAGGCTCTCCAGCGCGATGTTGACCATCGTCGAGTCCATCTGGACCAGGAACACGCCGAGCAGGGTCGCGCCGATCAGCGCGAGCAGGCTCCGCGGGAGTTTCTCTGCCACTGCGATCCAGCCTCTCGTTACGTCGTACGGGTTAGCGATACGGTGTATCGCAGACGGTACACCGTATCGGCATTCCGTACACCGCTAGAATCGCGACATGGCAGAGACTCGTGGTCCGCTGTGGACGCGCCCGGCCGCCGCCAAGCCCGAGCGGCTCACCCGGGAGGCGGTGATCGCGCACGCGGTCGGCCTCGCCGACCGGGAGGGACTGGATGCCGTCTCGGTGCGCCGGCTCGCGGCCGAGTTGAGCGTCCGGCCGATGAGCCTCTACTCGTTCTTCAAGCGCAAGGACGATCTGGTCGACCTGATGATCGACCACGTGCTGGGCGAGATGCTCGTCCCGGAGCTGCCACGGGGTGACTGGCGGGCCGCGCTCACGGCGGTGCTGCACCGGCAGATCGAAATCGGTCGCCGGCACCTGTGGGTGATGGGCGTGTTCGGTTCCCGCGCGCCGATCGGCCCGAACGCGGCCCGGCACGCCGAGCAGTCGTACGAGGCGATCGCCGGGCTGCACCTGGGCGCCGAGCGCTCGATCAAGCTGCTGCGGGCCGTCGACACGTACCTGTGGGGCTACGTGACCCTCAACGGGCAGGAGCTCGCGACCCGGCATCGTGACCAGCTCACCGAGGAGGAGTGGCAGGCGGCCACGGCGGCGTACTTCGACGAGCTGACCGCCGCCGGCGACCTGCCGAACCTGGCCGCGGCCGGCCGTGCCGCCCTGGTCCGGGGCACGGTCGAGGAGTGGATCGCCGACTTCGACGAGGGGTTGACCTGGCTGCTCGACGGGTTCGAGCGCACGCTCGGCCGCTCCTGACGCCGTACGCGCGAAGGCTTTTGATCGATGACGGCAACTTCTTGACAATGTTCTGGAAACGATTCCAGACTGGCTCCACTGATCGATCGACTTCGAATGATCAAGGGGCCGGCCGTGGCGGTGACCATCAAGGACGTCGCGCGGCTCGCCGGGGTGTCGCAGTCCTCGGTGTGCCGGGCGCTCGCCGATCCCGCACGCGTGCGACCGGAGACCCGCGACCGCGTCGAGCGGGCCGCCCATGAGCTCGACTATCACCCCAACCGGGTCGCCCGCAGCCTGATCACCGGGCGCACCCTCAACATCGGCGTGGTCCTGCCGGATCTGGCCAACCCGTTCTTCCCCTCGGTGGTCAAGGCGATCCAGACGCGGGCGCGCGGGTTCGACTACGCGGTCTTCCTCAGCGACACCGACGAGGACCCGGCGCTCGAGGTGCCGGCCATCCGCGCCCTGGCCGAGCAGGTCGACGGGTTCCTGCTCTGCTCGCCGCGGGCGGCCGACGAGGAGCTGCGGTCCAACGCCCGCGAGAAACCGATCGTCGTGCTCAACCGCAGGGTCACGCCGTTCCCGTCGGTCACCGCGGACAGCGCCGACGGCATGCGCCAGGCGGTCGCTCACCTGCACGCTCTGGGACATCGATCAGTGGCGTACGTCGCCGGCCCCCGGACCTCGTGGTCCAACCGCGACCGGCTGCGGGGCCTGCGCGCCGCGACCGCCGCCCGCGGCATGGACCTGGTCGAGGCCGGGAACGTCGCGCCCACCGTCGACGGCGGTGCGGCCGCCGCCGACCTCGTCCTGGCCACGCCCGCCACCGCGGTTCTCGCCTACAACGACCTGACCGCGCTCGGCCTGATCCAGCGGTTCCACGCCCGGGGCGTCGACGTCCCGGGGCGCATCAGCGTCGTCGGCTTCGACGACATCCACCTCGCCGCGCTGGTCGTCCCGCCGCTGACCACCGTCGCGATCGCGAAGGAGCAGATCGGCCGGGCCGGGGTGGACCTGCTGCTCGCATCGATGGCCGGCCGCGACTCCACCGGCACCGCCCGCCGGGTGCTGCCCACCCAGCTCATCGTGCGTGGTTCGACAGGCCCCGCTCCTGTGTAGAAGGGATCCACCATGTCGCCAAGCCGCCGCCAATTCCTCACCCTCACCGCCGCCGCGGTCACCGTGGCCGCCTGCAGCCCGCCGGACAACAACAGCCCGGCCACCAGCGCCAGTGGCCCGGTCCCGGACAAGCCGGCCGAGGCGGTCACCCTGAACGTGCTCGACGTGGCCGGGAACCTGCAGCTCACCCAGCCGATGATCGACGACTTCGTGGCGAAGAACAGTGGCGTGATCGAGCGCGTCACCTACACCAAGGCGACCGCTCCCGAGCTCGTCGGCAAGATCAAGGCCCAGCAGGCGGCCAACCGGGTCGACATCGACCTGGTGCTGACCGGCGTGGACGGGCTGGCCGCCGGCATCGACCAGCAATTGTGGGTCGACCTGCTGCCCGCGTACGCGAGTCGGCTCTCCGGGATGAACAACTATCTCGCGGGCGCGGCGGCCATGCAGAAGCTGGCCGGGAACGCCGGCGTGACGGTGACCTATTACCCCTCCGGGCCGCTGATCGAATACCTGCCGGCCAAGGTGCCCGATCCGCCGAAGAACGCGCAGGACCTTCTCGCGTACGCGAAAGCGAACCCGGGCGCCGTGCAGTACGCCCGCCCGTCCAACTCGGGGCCGGGCCGCACGTTCCTGATGGGCCTGCCCTATCTGCTCGGCGACACCGACCCGAAGGACCCGGTCAACGGCTGGGCGAAGACGTGGGACTACCTCAGGCAGCTCGGCGAGTCGATCACGCTGTATCCGTCGTCGACCAGCGAGACGATGAAGAACCTGGCCAACGGATCGGCGAAGATCATCGCGTCGACCACCGGCTGGGACATCAATCCGCGCGTTCTCGGGACGGTGCCGAAGGAGGCGCAGGTCGGCACGCTCGACGGATTCCACTGGGTCGCCGACGCGCATTACGCGGTCGTCCCGAAAGGCGTCTCGACCGACAAGCAGGCCGCCGTGCTCAACCTGCTCGCCTCGATGCTCACCCCGGAACAGCAGGCCAAGGCGTACGACAAGGGGTACTTCTTCCCGGGCCCGGCGGTCGACGGCGTGACGATCGAGATGGCGCCGCCGGAGAGCCAGCAGGCGATCAAGGACTACGGCCGGCCGGAGTATCCGCAGCTGATCGCGAACAACCCGATCGAGGTGCCGCTCGACGCGTCCGCGCTGGTCAAGGCGTTCGACCGGTGGGATCGTGAGGTCGGCGGATCCAAGGTCAAGAAGTGACGACCTTCGAGACGCTGCGCCTGGACGGGGTGACCCGCCGGTTCGCCGGCGCCGACGCGCTCGCCGGGCTCGACCTGGAGATCCGGCGCGGCGAGTTCATCGCGCTGCTCGGGCCGTCCGGCTGCGGGAAGTCCACCGCCCTGAACTGCCTGGCGGGACTGTTGCCGCTCAGCGACGGCAGCATCTGGCGGGACGGAACCCGATTGGACACGCTGCCTCCGGAACGCCGCGGATTCGGGATGGTGTTCCAGAACTACGCGCTCTTCCCGCACATGTCCGTACGCAAGAACGTCTCTTTCGGTCTGAAGATGCGTGGCGTGGCGCGTGCCGAGATCCGGCGCCGCACCGACGAGGCGATCCGGCTCGTGCACCTCGAGGAACACGCCGCGAAACTGCCCGGGCAGCTCTCCGGCGGGCAGCAGCAGCGCGTCGCGATCGCCCGTGCCGTCGTTGTCGAGCCGTCGCTCGTGCTGATGGACGAGCCGCTGAGCAACCTTGACGCGAAACTGCGCCTGGAGATGCGCACCGAGATCCGCAGACTGCACCAGAACCTCGGTCTGACCACTGTCTATGTGACCCACGACCAGGAGGAGGCGCTGTCCATGGCCGATCGCCTCGTGGTTCTGCGGGCCGGGCGGGTGCAGCAGATCGGCACTCCCGAGGAGGTGCACAACCGGCCCGCGAACCGTCACGTCGCCGACTTCCTCGGCTTCCGCAACCTGCTCCCGGGAATCGCCGGCGGGGGTTCAGTGAAGATCAACAACTGGCAGGTGTCCGGCACCCCCGTCGGCGCTGTCGCCGAGGGCGATCCCGTCGTGGCGGCGATCCGTCCCGAGGATGTCGTGCTCGGCGGCGGCTCCGGGATCGAGGTCACCGTCGAGGTCGTCGAGTACCACGGTCGGGAGATCGCCGCCGAGGCCCGCACCGTCGACGGGCTCCCACTGCATCTGCGCACGTCGGAGCGGCTGGCGCCGGGTGACAAGGTGGCCGTCGCGTTCCCGCCCGAGCGGCTTCTGGTGTTCCCGGCATGACCGCGCCGACGCTGGCGGTCCGGCACCGCCTCGCCGAGCGGGGCATCGACCCGCAACTGCTGCTCCTGGTCCCAGCCACGGTGTTCGTGGTCGCGCTCTTCGTCTACCCGTTCTGCTACGGGATCGCGGTCTCGTTGCAGCCGGCGCAGGGTGGGGCGCTCGCCGCGTACCGCACGTTCTTCAGCGACGCCTACCAACGTGACACGATCACGACGACGCTGGCGATCGCGCTGCCGGCGGCGCTGTTCAACGTCCTCGCGGCGGTGCCGATCGCGTACCGGATGCGCGGTCGATTCCGTGGCAAGCGCCTGCTCACGACGGTGCTGGTCGTGCCGATCACGCTCGGGACGGTGCTCACCGCGGAGGGCCTGCTGAACTTCCTCGGGCCGACCGGATGGTTCAACCGGGTTTTGATCTTTTTAAAAGTGACGGATCAACCGGTGACGCTCACCCACAACTACTGGGGTGTGTTCTTCTCGCTGATCATCACCGGGTTCCCGTTCGCGTTCCTGCTGGTGCTCTCGTACCTGTCCGGCATCGATCCCAGCTTGGAACGCGCCGCGGCGACGCTCGGTGCGGGCTGGGTCCAGCGGTTCTTCCGGATCACCCTGCCGCTGCTCGCGCCCGGGCTGGCGACCACGTTCTGCCTCACGTTCGTGCTCGCGTTCAGCGTCTTCCCGTCCGCGATCCTGGTCGGTGACCCGTCCGGCAGCACCCGGGTCATCAGCATCGCCGCCTACGAGGCCGCCTACGTCCGGTACGACTACGCGGGCGCCTCGGCCGCCGCGATCGTCATGGGCGCTGTCGAACTGCTGGTCATCAGCGTCGTCCTCGGGCTGCGGAGCCTGCTCTACACCGGTTCGACGGCGGGAGGCAAGGGATGAGACGCCGCATCGTGGCCAGCCCCGGCGCGTGGATCGTGTGGGGACTCGTCGCCATCTTCTTCGTCGGGCTGGCCGGCGTGATCGGGTCGGTGGTCGTCAACTCGTTCGGCGTGCGGTGGTTCGACACGTGGCTGCCGGAGGCGTACACCGTGGATTGGTACGGCCAGGCGTGGAAGGACTTCACGCTGCTGCCGGTGCTGACCGTCACGCTCGTGGTCTGCCTGCTCGTGGCCGTGATCTCCGTGCTGGTGGGCGTGCCGGCGGCCTACGTGCTGGCCCGCCGCAAGTTCCCCGGCAGCCGCCTGCTGTACCTGCTCTTCCTGCTGCCGATCCTGATGCCGCCGATCACGTACGGCATCCCGCTCGCCACCGTCCTCTACAAGTACGGCCTCGCCGGTCACCTCTCCGGGGTCGTGCTCGCCAACCTCGTGCCGTCGGTCCCGTTCGTGATCCTCACGATGACCCCGTTCATCGAGCAGATCGACCCGGCCGTGGAACGGGCCGCGCGGATGTGCGGGGCGCGGACCCGGCACGTGTTCACGTCGATTCTGGCGCCGCTGCTCGTACCGGGAATCCTGGCCGCCTCGATCCTCGTGGTGGTCCGCACCGTCGGCATGTTCGAGTTGACGTTCCTGACCGCGGGCCCGGACTCGCAGACGCTGGTCGTGGCGCTCTTCTACTCGATGTCGGCGGCCGGGATCCGGGCGCAGCAGTCCGTCGACGCGATGGCCGTCATCTACTGCGTGATGATGCTGACCCTGCTCGTGGTGGCGTTGCGTTTCGTGAATCCCACCCAACTGGTCGCACGGGTGAAGGAGGACCCGGAGTGAGAATCGTCGAGGCCCGGGTGATCGTGACCTGCCCGGGCCGCAACTTCGTCACCCTCAAGATCATTACCGACACCGGCGCGTACGGCGTGGGGGACGCCACGCTCAACGGCCGCGAACTCGCCGTCGCGGCCTACCTGCGCGACCACGTGGTTCCGGCGCTGATCGGACGGGACCCGGCGCGCATCGAGGACACCTGGCAGTACCTGTACAAGGGCTCCTACTGGCGGCGCGGGCCGGTGACCATGACGGCCATCGCGGCGGTCGACACCGCGCTGTGGGACCTCAAGGGCAAAGTGGCCGGGCTGCCGGTGTACCAGTTGCTCGGCGGGCGATCGCGGGACGGCGTGACCGTTTACGGTCACGCTTCGGGGGACACCGCCGAAGCACTGCTCACGGACGTCTCCCGATTCGTCGCCCAGGGGTATCGGGCCGTCCGGGTGCAGGCCGCCGTGCCGGGGCTGCCCTCGGTCTACGGCGTCGGGAAGCCGGGGGAGACCTACGAACCGGCCTCCTCCGCGGTGCCCTCCGAAGAGGTGTGGGACACCGCGCTCTACCTCGACGTGGTGCCGCGCGTCTTCGCCGACGTGCGCGCCGAGTTCGGTCCCGCCCTGAAACTGCTGCACGACGCCCACCACCGGCTCACCCCGATCGAGGCCGCCCGGCTCGGTCGCAGCCTGGAGCCGTACGCGCTGACCTGGCTGGAGGATCCGGTCCCGGCCGAGCTGCAGGACGGCTTCCGGCTGATCCGGCAGCACACCACGACCCCGCTGGCCGTCGGCGAGGTGTTCACCACCGTCTGGGACTGCCAGCAGCTCATCACCTCCCAGCTCATCGACTACATTCGCACCACGGTCGTGCACGCCGGCGGCATCACCCACCTGCGGCGGATCTTCGACCTGGCGGCGCTCTACCACGTACGCAGCGGCTCGCACGGTGCCACCGACCTGTCCCCGATCTGCCTGGCCGCGGCCCTGCACGTGGACCTCGCCATCCCGAACTTCGGCCTCCAGGAGTACATGCCGCACTCGCCCGAGACGGACGCGGTCTTCCCGCACGGCTACCACTTCGAGGGCGGCTACCTGCACCCGTCCGAAACCCCGGGCCTGGGCGTCGACATCGACGAGGAGTTGGCGGCGCGGTATCCGTACCGCCCGGCCTCCCTACCGGTCAACCGCCTCACCGACGGCACCCTGCACAGCTGGTGAGCCGAGTCCCGCCGGAGGTCCAACCCGGCCATCGACCCGCACACGGCGCTCCTGATCGGCGAGAGGGCATCTCGGGCTGGCTCTCACCGTCGTCATGAGGTCGCGACGACCACCGTGGTGACCAGCCGAGAGCCGGCGCCGGCCCGCGCTTCCGTGCCGGGCCGGGGCGCGGCTCACGCGGTGCGGGCTGGTTGTCACCGTGGTCAGTCGTGCCTGACGACCACGGTGAGAACCAGCCCGCAAGCCCGCGCCGGCGTCGGCGTCGGCGCGACACGCTCCTCTGCCGCGAACAGTGCTCCTACCGGAGGGGCGTGGTGCGCCGGCTCGCCGGCCGGGTGATCATCCCCGGCAGGTGATGTCGCGGCGGGTGCCGTCGGTCAGGAAGCGGGTCACCTCCGCGTCGCCGCAGGCGTTGCCGTTGTCCAGGTAGGAGCCGTGGCCGCCGGCGTCGACGGTGACCATCCGGGCCCGGTCGCCCAGAGCACGCTTCAGGTTCAGGGCCTTCCGGTACGGCGTGGCCGGGTCCCGCAGGTTCTGCACGAGCAGCACGTTCGGCGGCCCGTCCGGAGTGACCCGCACCGGCGGCTCCGCCGGCCCGGGGGAGAACGCGCACGTGTAGACGTTGCGCGGCATGCCGGCCGTGAGCGGGTGGGCCTTGCGGTCGGCGGCCACGTCACGCGCGTACGCCCGGAGGTCGCGCGGCCAGCTCACGTCGTGGCAGATCGTCGCGTTCAGCACCGCGAACGTGTTCTGCAGCGCCGCCTCCGGCGCCGCCGTCGTGGGAGGCAGCGGGCCACCCGCGAGCGCGGCGCTCATCAGGGACGCGAGCTGCGGGAACCGCGCGTCGGAGTAGAGCCCGTTGAGCACGTTCGAGCGCAGCGTGTTGCCGTCCAGGACGGGCGGGTTCGCACCGGGCCAGGGCAGCGGCGCCCGGTCGAGGCGGTCGGCCAGGCGCAGATAGGCGCCGCGGACGTCCGTACCCAGGTGATACTGCTCCTCGTGCTCGGCGGCCCAGGCGGCGAAGTCGGGGAACCGGTCCTCGACGCCGATCGCGTAGCTCGCCGCCCAGCCGCGTTCGACGAGGGCGGGGTCCGGGTCGTCGTTGCTGTCGAGCACCACCCGGTCGGTGCTGCCGGGGAACATCGTGGCGTGGACGGCGCCGACGTAGGTGCCGTACGACACGCCCCAGTACGAGATCTGCCGCTCGCCGAGCGCACGCCGGATCGCGTCCAGGTCCCGGGCCTCGTTGCGGGTGTTGATGCTGTCGTAGACCGGCCCGCCGTTCTTCGCGCAGGCCGCGGCAGCCCGTCGCGACCACGCCACGGTCGGCGAGATGTCACCGCCGGGGCCGGGCCACGGCAGGATCGCGGTCTGCGTGACGTCGGCCGGCGCCAGCTCGCACGAGACCGGAGAGCTCGCCCCGACCCCGCGCGGGTCGAACGAGACGAGGTCGTAGCGATCCAGGACGGACTGCGGAAGCTTCTTCACGTACGTGCTGGGCCGGTTGAGCCCGGAGCCGCCCGGGCCGCCGGGAATGATGACGAGCACGCCACGGCGCAGTTCCGGCTTCGCGGTACGGATGCGGGAGATCGCCAGGTCGAGGCGGTCACCGCGGGGTTCGGCGTAGTCGATCGGGACGGACACGGTGGCGCACTCCTGCGGGAGCCCGCTCGCGCAGGCCGACCAGTGGAGGCCGGGTGGCGCGACCGGGACCGCGGCGCCGGCGCTGACGAGGGCGGCAATCACAACCGTTTTCATACGGTCGAGCCTCGCAAGCTCAGCGCTGTGGATCGATAGCTCTGGCTCCCCGGGGCGGGGTCACGTTAACCCCACCACTGTCACTCGTAGCGGTACTTCAGCATGTCCGCCTCGCGCTGCTCGATGTCGGCGATCGTCAGCTCCGGCATGCGCAGCTGCGCCAGGGTCACCTGGGCCGAGGTGGGCTGGGCGTCGGCGGGCAGCCACTGGTCCGGCTTCCAGGCCGCGCCGCGCAGCAGCGACTTGGGGCAGTGCGGGTAGACCTCCTCGATCCCCACGACCAGCGCGCTGGCCGGAGGCTTGCCCACGGCGGTGAGCTGGGACAACAGGTCGGGGCGGGTGGAGACGCAGGCCCGGCCGTTGATCCGGAGCGTGGTGGTGCGCCCCGGGATGACGAACAGCAGGCCGGCCCGGCCGGTGGCTATCACGTTCGCCAAGGTGTCCAGGCGCTTGTTGCCGGTCGCGTCCGGGATCGCCACGGTCCGGGAGTCGAGGACGCCGACGAACCCGGCGGGACCGCCGCGCGGTGACACGTCGAGGTTGCCTGCGGTGTCGACGCTGGCGACGAAGACCAGCGACGCGCACGCGACCAGCCGGCGGGTCTCCTCGGTCAGCTCGGTCATCTGTTTGCGGACGGCCGATTCGTTGGGCAACTCGTACGTCTGGCGCAGGGTCTTCTCGTCGGGCACGGCGTCGAGGCGCAGCGCGTCGAAGGCGCTGCCGGCAACGGTGGACGTCATGCCGCCGACTCTAATCGACGATTCTGGATGATCATGTCCCGTCAGCATGGCCGCCTTTCATGTGTTTACAGCCGTAAGCTTATCAGTTATGTTTACAGCTGTAAGGCTAATCGGGCCCATGGCCATCGATCGATCACCAGGAGCAGTCATGACTTCCAGCGTCTCCACCACCGAAGTGGTCATGCCCGGGCTGGTGGGACCCGACGGGTTCGAGACCCGCCGGCGTGTCCTGCCCGACCCGGCACCGGGCGAGGTGCTGGTGACCGTGGAGGCCACCGGGATCTCCTTCGCCGAGCACGCGATGCGCCTGGGCCGTTACCCCGGCCAGCCCAGCTTTCCCTTCGTGCCCGGCTACGACCTGGTCGGCGCCGTGACCGCCACCGGCCCCGGGGCGGAGGCCGCCCTGCTCGGCCACCGGGTCGCGGCGATGACGAAGACCGGTGGCTGGGCGACTCATGCCCTGCTCAAGGTTGCCGACGTGGTGCCCGTCCCGGCCGGCCCGGACTCCGCGGAGGTGGAAGCCCTGGTCGTGAACGGCCTGACCGCGTACCAGATGCTGCACCGCCGGGCGAAGGTGCGCGCCGGCCAGACGATCCTGGTCCACGGGGTCAACGGCGGGGTGGGAACCACGCTCAGTCAACTCGCCCTGCACGCCGGCGTCCGGGTCATCGGCACGTCCTCACCCCGTCACCACGAGGCCCTGCGCGAACTCGGCGTGCTGCCCGTCGACTACAACGACCCGGACCTGGCCCGCCGGGTACGGGAACTCGCGCCGACCGGGGTGGACGCCGTGTTCGACCACATCGGCGGCAAGAGCATCACGCGCTCCTGGGGTTTGCTGGCCAGAGGCGGGACCCTCGTCAGCTACGCCATGCTCAAGGACACCGGCCCGATGATCCCGGCCTTCGTCGCCCTGCTCGGCCGGCTCGCCTGGCTCAACGTCCTGCCCAACGGGCGCCGGGCCGGCTTCTTCGACGTGTGGGGCGGCAAGTTGCTGCGCCCGAAGCGCTTTCGGAGCAACCTGCACCAGGACCTGTCCACCGTGTTCTCGCTGCTGGCCGACGGGATCCTGCGCCCGCAGATCGCCGCCCGCCTTCCGCTGACCCGCATTCAGGAGGCGGTCGAGCTGGCCGAGTCGCACACCATCGTCGGCAAGGTCGTGCTTCTCCCGTGACCCGCACCGACGAGATCGAGACCTCCGGTGCCCGTAAGGTGACGATCGTGAGCACGACCACCGACCCGGGCGCCACCGGACCCCGGGCGCGCAACCGACGCGGCGAGGGCGGGCGGTTGCGTGCCGAGATCGTGACGGCGGCCGCCGAGCTGCTCGACGAGTCCGGCAACGAGCAGGCCGTCACCCTGCGGGCCGTGGCCCGGCGGATCGGGATCTCCGCCCCCTCGATCTACGCCCACTTCCCCGATCGGCAGGCGATCCTGCTGGCCGTCGTCCAGGACGCGTTCGCCGAGCTGACCGAGGCCCTCCGCGCCACCACGGGCACCGGAAACGGCACGGACTCCACGGGCGAAGGCGCGGTCGCCGGGCTGCGCGCGGCGTGCACGGCGTACCTGGACTTCGCCGCCACCCGGCCGCAGCGCTACCGCGTGATGTTCGGCGGCCTGTGGAACGGCGGCGTTGCCGTGGACGACGCCGCGGTCTCCGCCGCCGAGGTCACCGAGCTCGGGCAGGAGGCGCTGGCCGTCCTCGTCGACGCCCTGGACGCCTGCGTGGCCGCCGGCGGCTCGGCCAGCACCGACACGCCCGCCGACGCCATCGCCCTGTGGCTGGGGCTGCACGGCCTCGCGCACCAGCGCTCCGTCGCCCCGGCCTTCCCCTGGCCGGCCGACATCGCCGAACGCCTGATCGCCTCGCTGGCCCGTCTCACCCGATAGATCTCGAGGCGGCGGCGCCGCCCCCGGGTTGCCACATCTCGTAGTTCCCGCATTCCGCGGTGGTGGCGGCCGTCGCCCGGGCCGCGGCGAAGAAGTCGTCGACCACCCGCGAGCCGCGCGATGCCGCCACCGCGAGGCACACCTGCTCGGGGGCCAGATCCGGGACGGGGACATAGCTGACTTCCGGATGTGAGTAGAACACGGTGGCGGAACGGGCCAGGAACGAGATCCCCCGGCCGGCCGCGACGTGCTCCAGGGTCTCGTCCACCCCGCGCACCACATATCCGGCGTTGGGGTGCGGGCGCCTGGTGGGCTGCGTGCTCGGGTCCAGGTGCCAGACCAGCGGCTCGCCGTCCAGGGATGGTGGCGATCGCCGCGCCGGGCTCGCGAATTGATCCGGGGGCCTCCGCCCGCCGTACTACCCGGCGGTAGGAAGCAGAAGTTCACGGAAGGACGGTCGCGTTCGTGGCGCCCGCGTACCTGGATCAATCGACGGTGACCGACGGGGTTCCCCGCCCCCGGGTCGCTCATCTGCAGCCGGGCGACGGCCCGGACCAGTGGCTCGGGCAGCGGCCGGACATGTATCAGACGGACTGGGCGCCCCGGCCCCGCCGCCGGCACCGGCGGCGGGGCCGGGGCCGATCCGTGGTGGTCGTGGTGACCGCCGTCGCGGCCGCGGCGGGTGGCATGTTCGCCGTCAGCCGCGCCGACCGGCCGGCCACCGCACCGGTGGCGATCGACGCCGCGTTCTCCTCGGTCCGGCCGGCGGCGACGGCGGCTGACCGGCGGCCGGCGCGTGCCTCGTCGGCGCCGGCCCCTCGGACGAAGATCGGGACCTCGGCGTCCACGCCCCGCCCGTCGTCCACACCCCGCCCACCGCGGCCCGTCTCGGGCCTCAGCCAGGCGCAGATGAACAACGCCGCCACCATCGTGCGGGTCGCCCGGGACCGTAAGCTGCCCCGCCGGGCGATGCTGGTGGCGATGATGACCGGTCTGCAGGAGTCCAGCCTGCGCAATCTGGCCAACCCGAAGGTTCCGGCCTCCCTCGACGAGCCGAATGAGGGCAGCGGCGAGAACTTCGACTCGCTCGGCATCTTCCAGCAGCGGCCGAGCCAGGGATGGGGCACGGCGGCGCAGCTCATGGACCCGCGCTACGCCGCTGGCGCCTTCTACGAACGGCTGCTCCGGGTCGACGACTGGGAGTCCAGAAGCCTCGGCGACGCGGCGCAGGCCGTGCAACGCTCAGCCCTGCCCGGCGCGTACGCCGACCACGAGGACCGGGCCGCCGAGGTCGTCGACGCGCTCCTCTGACCCGAACCCGTCCGCACGGCAGGGGAGGGCCGCGCGCCGCCGTCCAACGCGACTTGCGGATCCCGTCGCCGGGTTTCCAGGGCTGGTGACCAGAGGTGTGTCCGAGCCTCCGACACACCCTTGACCGCCGGCTACGGCAAGTCGGCTGGTGGTCAGAGGTGCATCAAGCGCCCGACACACCCCTGGACGCCAGCCGGCAACAGCGAGATGGGCTCGCGCGGAGTGAACACCCTGGAACGCGGACGCGCGAAACGAGCCAGATCGGCGGATGACGTCCGAATTCACGACGTTCTACGAGAGATCCGCCGTCGCTCGAATGGGGTGTCGGCCGTTCGATTGTGGATGGCGCACGATGTATTGATCGAATACTGACTGCTAAGCCCACCGAAGTGGCCGAATAGCCCACCCATGATGAGCCGTGGTTTCGATTGGATGACCTTGAACGGTGTTGATGATTGTGGACATCGGTCCGGCATCACCCCGAGGTGCACCTCCGTCGTTGAGGAGAATGATGTCCTACCCCGGCCCGTCCTCTGGCGACCAGCCGTTCGACCCCAGCGGGCCAGTCCCGCCGCCGCCCGGCTGGTCGCCGCCGCCCGGCTGGTCGCCACCGCCCGGATATCAGCCGCCGGTTCCTGATCAACCTGTCCCGCCTGGTTACGGCGCGTACCCGCCGCCGGCGGGGTATCAACCGGCCGGGGTTCCCGGCCAGCCCATGCCGCCCGGCTATGGTGGCTACCCGCCACCGCCGGTCGCGCCGCCGAAGAAGAAGGCCGGGAAGATCGTGCTCGCGGTCGCGGGCGGCCTGGTGGGACTCTGCTGCATCGGCGCGGTGGCCTCTGCGGGCGACGACGACACCAAGAAGGACAAGGCCGCTGCGGTGGCCACGGCGACGACCACGACGGCGAGCGCGGTGACCACGACGGCGACCGCGGTGGCGACGACCGCGGCCACGACGCAACCGGCCGCCGTCGCGAAGACCACCGAGCCCGCGGCTCAAGTCACCACCGAGCCTGCCGCGGAGCCGGCCGCCGAACCGACCAAACAGTTGACCGTCTCCCAGGAGAACGCTGTCGAAAAGGCGGCCGACTATCTGGAGTACTCCGCGTTCTCGCGTTCCGGCCTGATAAAGCAGCTCAAGTTCGAGGGCTTTTCCACCAAGGACGCCACCTTCGGCGTGGACGCACAGAAAGCGAACTGGAACGAACAGGCCGCCAAGAAGGCGGAGGACTACCTGGAATTCAGCTCGTTCTCGCGCTCCGGTCTGATCAAGCAGCTCAAGTTCGAGGGCTTCACCACCGCCCAGGCCACCTACGGCGTCAAGAAGGTCGGACTCTGACCGGTGGCTGTGAGCCGCTTGCCGGCCTCGACGTCGACGGAGCGACGCTGGTTCTCGTCGGGGCCGTCGGGTCTGCGCGGCGACGAGCTTCTGGCTCATGCCGAGCAGGAGTCGCGGTGGGCGGTGGGCACGGGCAGCGGGCGGGGCGGGAGCGCTGTCCAGCATCCCCGCCCCGGCCGGCGCGACAGGACCAGCCGGCTCCGTCCAGGCCCCGGAAGCAGTGTCGTTCAGGTCATGCCGGGTTCACGCGCCGCCCGTACGCGCAAACGGGTTTCAGCCTTTGAGGCCGCTGAAGGTCATGGTGGCGATGAAGCGGCGCTGGGCCAGCAGGAACGCCAGGATCAGGGGCATGGTGGCGAGCACGTTGCCGGCCATCAGCTGGGACCATTCGGTGTGGCGGGTGCCCTGGAAGGTGGCGAGGCCGACCTGGAGGGTGAAGCGGCTGTCGTCGGAGATCGCGATCAACGGCCAGAGCAGGTCGTTCCAGCTGGAGAGCAGGGTGAAGACGGCCAGGGTGGCCATGGCGGGGCGGGCCAGCGGGAGGACGATGCTGCGGAACGTGCGCCAGCGCCCGCACCCGTCGATCAGGGCGGCCTCCTCCAGCTCGGCGGGGAGGGACAGGAAGAACTGGCGCATCAGGAAGATCCCGAACGCGGAGGCGAGCCACGGGACGAACGCGGCGGCGAGGGTGTCGACGATGCCGATCCGGGCGAACATCAGGTACGTCGGGATCATCAGCAACTGGATCGGGATCATCACGGTGGCGACGACGACCATGAACGCGACGCCACGGCCGGCGAACTTGAGGCGGGCGAAGCCGTAACCGGCGGTCGAGCAGAGAACCAGGTGGGCGAGAACGGACACCGCCGAGACGAGGATCGAGTTGAGCAGCCAGCGGGGCGCGTTCGTCTCGGAGAGCAGGGCCCGCCAGCCCTCCAGGTGCAGCGCGGTCGGGATCAGCTTCGGCGGGAACTGGTTGATCTCCGCGTTGCTCATGAACGAGGTGAGCAGCATCTGCACCAACGGCAGCACGAAAAGCAGCGCGAGCGGCATCAGCAGGAAATGCCAGGGGCTGAACGGGAGTCGTCTCATTCAGAACACCTCCGAACCGCGCCGGCGGCTGTACCAGACGATGACCAGCGTCAGCAGCAGGGTGACGACGAACAGCAGATAGGCGGCGGCTGCTCCGTATCCGAGTCGCTGGGTCTGGAATGCCAGCTCGTAGATGTAATAGACGACCGTCTGGGTGCTGTTCAGCGGTCCGCCACGGGTCGTGGTGTAGATCAGGTCGAACAACTGGACCGCGGTGATCGTCTGCCAGACCGCGGCGAAGACCGTCACCGGCCGCAGCTCCGGCAGCGTGACGTGCCGGAACACCCGCCACCGCCCGGCGCCGTCCATCGTCGCCGCCTCGACGAGCTCCTTCGGGATGTCCTGCAGCGCGGCCAGATAGATGACGGTGGTGAATCCGACCTCGCCCCAGAGCGCGATCAGCACGATCACGTAGAGCGCCTGCGACGGGCTCTCCAAGAACTGTTGCTGCGGAATGCCCAGGTGGCGCAGCACGTCGTTGGCCGCGCCGAACTGCGGATTGAACACGAACGACGCGAGAATGCCGGTGGCGGCGGCCGAGGCCACGTACGGCACGAAGATGCACGTGCGATAGAAGCCGATCAGCCGGATCCGCTGATTGAGCGCGATCGCCACCACGATGCCGAGCCCGATCGACAACGGCACGAAGAACACCGTCAGCAGCAATGTGTGCCGGGCCGCGGCGAGCATGTCCGGGTCCTGCGCGAGCTGCTGGTAATTGCCCCAGCCGACCGGGACACCGGCCGTGATGCCGTTCCACTTGGCCCGGGAGATGAAGAACGCCCACACCGCCGGGAACAGCGAGAGCCCGACGACGATCAGGGTGGCGGGTCCGACGAAGGCCCAGCCGGTCAGGTGGCGCCGGGCCTTCGGGCGGGGCCGTGCCGGAACCGGCCGGGCCACCGCGAACGTCAGTGCGGCCATCAGTTCACCAGCGCGTTCTTGGACTTCTCGGCGGCGGCGTCCAGCGCCTCTTTCGACGACGATTTCCCCTGCAGTACGGCGGCGATCGCGTCACCGACGTTGCGGGACATCTCCTCGTATCCGGGGACCGTGGGCCGTGCCTGCTTGGCATTGGCGAGATTGGCGAAGAACTTGTCGCCGCCCGGGTACTCCTTGACGTAGGTCGCGAATTCGGGGGTGGTCGACTCGGCGGTCCGCAGGGGCAGGTTACCGAGGGCGAGGTTCCATTTCGCGTCGATCTGCGAGCTGGTCAGCCACTTGATGAAGTCCCGTGCCGCGCCGGCCCGGTTCACGTCCTCGTGGTCGAAGAGCACCCACAGGTCGGGGCCGGAAACGGTTTGGTGGTCGCCGCCGACGCCGGGCAGGACGGCCACGCCGTACGAGCGCTTGGCCTCCTTCAGCTCGATCAGGGACCACGGGCCGGACAGCATCATGCCGATCCGCCCGCTGTTGAACAGGCGCCAGTAGCGTTCGTCGGTCTGGTCGAGATACATCGACTTGTCGTCGACGGCCATCCGGCGCAGCGTTTCCAGGGCCGTCACGCCGGCCTCCGAGTTGAACGCGGGTTTGTTGCCGTCGAGAATCTTCCCGCCGTTCTGCCAGAGCAGCGGCCACAGGTGCCAGGTGGTGTCCTCGCTGCCCGACACCGAATAGGCCGTTCCGTAGGTGTTGGTGCCCGGGTCGGTCAGTTTCCTCGCGGCGGCCCGGAAGTCCTCCCACGACCATTCGTCGGTCGGATAGGCGAGCCCGGCCTTGTCGAACAACGGCTTGTTGTAGATCAGCGCGAGGTTGTCGACCAGGGCCGGGACGCCGATCACCTTGCCGCCGGCGGTGGCGGTCTGCCGGGCGGCTTCCGGGATCTCCGGCCACCCGAACGACGGATCCTGAACGAAGGTGGTCAGATCCTGGGTTTTGCCACTGCCGCCGAGCTCGCCGGCCCAGCTGCCGTAGGCGTACGAGACGTCCGGGTAGTTCCCGCCGGTGAACCCGGCCGACAGCTTGGTGAGCAGGTCGTCGGTGGTCGGTGCGCCCGACGAGGTTTTGACGGTGACGTTCGGGTGGGCGGTGTGGTACTCGGCGGCGAGCGTCTCGGCGACCTTCTCGGCTTCCTCGCTCTGGCCCGTCCACCAGGTGATCTCGACGGTGGCCTTGGGGTCGTACCCGGCGGCGGCGTCCTTGCCGGGTTCGGTGGTTCCGCCCATGCAGGCGGTCAGCAGCAACAGGGCGGCGGCGCCGCCGGTGATCAATCCGGGTCTCATGTCAGGACCTCTCCGCGGCAACAGTGGCGGTTCAGGGGAGGACGACGTAGCTGTGCACAATCAGTCAGCCAGGACAACAGGAATGGGTGAGCAGGCGCGGGCGCCGGCGACCTCGGCGAGCGTGTTATCGATGCCAGTGGATTATGCTCGTTTGTGCTCGCTTCACAAGATGTGCGCAGCAAGTGAGCATTCGCTGTTGCGCGTTCAGCCTCGCAGACTCGCCGGCAGCAGGTCCCCGTGCGCGGCCGTGAGCTCGTCGCACAGGTCCCAGATGGCGTCCACGGTCAGCGTCGCCGCGGTGTTCGGGTCGACCATCGCGGCCTGCCGCACCATGCGCGGATCGCCGTCGAGCGCCGCCCGGACGGTCAACTCGCCGACGCTGACGAACGCCCGGTTCAGCGCGGCGCACTGCGGTGGCAGGTCACCGACCGGCTCCGGGCGCAGGCCCGCGCCGTCGACCAGGCACGGGACCTCCACGGCGTACGCCGGAGGAAGGTTGGTGATGAGACCGGAATTGATCACGTTGGCGTGGATGCGGCGCGGCGTGCCGGTGACCATGCTGTGGATGACCTGCGGGGCGTACTCGGTGGCGTCGCGGGTCAGGTCGAGCGGCTCGCCGGCGAGCAGGCCGCGCCGGGTGGCGTGGTAGTCGTCGACGTTCTGCGCGCTGATCCGCAGGTAATCGCCGACCGGGATGCGAAGCCGGTCGATCTCCGCGTCGTGGTGCAGGTACCACGGGACGTACTCGGAGGAATGCTCGCTGGTCTCCGTCGGGAAGTAGCCGAGCCGCCGGTACATGTCCATCCGGACCCGTCTGCGCAGCTGGAGGTCCTGGTCGAGCAGCGCGTCGAGACGCGGGTAGAGCGACTCGCCCCGATGCTCGAACCGGAGCAGCCAGGCCTGGTGGTTGACCCCGGCGCCGGTGTAGTCGATCTCCTCGTGCGGGATGCCGAGCAGCTCGCCCAGGTCGTGCACCGTCCAGAAGACCGAGTGGCAGAGCCCGGCGACGTTCAGGTCGGGGGCGATCGCGCCGAGGTAGGCGACGTTCATCGCCATCGGATTCGTGTAGTTGAGCAGCCACGCGTCCGGGCAGATCGCGCGCATGTCCGCGGCGATCCCGTCCAGGACGGGGAACGTGCGCAGCGCGCGGAAGATCCCGCCGACGCCGAGCGTGTCCGCGATCGTCTGCCGCAGCCCGTACTTCGCGGGGATCTGGAAGTCACGCACGGTGGCCGGATACATGCCGACCTGGATCGCGTTGATCACGAAGTCGGCGCCCTCCAGGGCCGTGCGCCGGTCCAGGTCGGCGGTGATCGTCGGTGTCGCTCCCAGTTGCGAAGCGGTCTGGCGGGCGATCAGCTCCGCCGTCTCGAGGCGTTCGGGGTCGATGTCGTGCAGGGCCAGGGTGACGCCGCGTAACTCGTCGAAGGAGAGGATGTCGGCCAGCAGCTCGCGGGTGAACACCACGCTTCCGGCGCCCAGGAATGCGATCACGGTCATGGGAGGAGTTTCCGGCCGGGTGCACGTTCGTGCAAGGATCGATCGGAAACGAACTATCATGACTGCGCGTTTGATCAGCAACTGGCCTCAGCTACCGGGTGAAGAGGTTTCCATGTCGTCTCTGCGTCGCGCCGACCGCGTGTCGGCCATCCTCGAACGGGTCACCGCCACCGGGTCGGTCGACGCCGGGGCCCTCGCCGAGGAGTTCGCCGTCTCCCACGCGACCATCCGGCGTGACCTGCAGATCCTCGAGGACCAGCGGCTGCTCTCCCGCACGCACGGCGGCGCGGTCGCCGTCGACGTGGCCTATGAGCTGCCGGTCCGCTATCGCACGGGGCAGCATCGGGAAGAGAAGACAGTCATTGCGCGTACGGTGTCAGCCCTGCTCCCGAAGGGTCCGCTGACTCTCGGCCTCACCGGCGGGACGACGACGCACCTGCTCGCGCGGCTGCTCGCCGAGCGCGTCGACCTGACCGTGGTCACCAACGCGCTGAACATCGCGGCCGAGTTGGCCCTGCGCCCCCGTCTCAAGCTGATCATGACGGGCGGGGTGTCGCGGACCCGGTCGTACGAGCTGGTCGGCCCGATCGCCGACCAGGCGTTGCAGGGGCTGAACATGGCGGTCGCGGTCGTCGGCGTCGACGGCATCAGCGCCCGGGGCGGCCTGACCACGCATGACGAGATCGAGGCGAACACGAACGCCACGATGATCCGCCGGGCCGACCGCGTGATCGTGGTCGCGGACGGCTCCAAGGTCGGCAAGGTCTGCCTGGCCGGCATCTGCCCGGTCACCGACGTCGCCACCCTGGTCACCGACGCCAGCGCCGACGCGGCCGCCCTCGACGCCCTCCGCCGCACCGGCACCGAGGTCGTCATCGCCACCTGACCGCCCCGCGAACCGGCTGACGGACCGGGCCGAGGCGGTCTCGCGTCCTGACGGTCCGCGAGGCTGCCGGTGGTCAGGCTCGGCATGCGGCTCGCGGTCCCGGCTGGTTCTCATGGGCGTAATTCGTCCCTCATTACGCCCATGGGAACCAGCCGCCCTGACCGGTCCCGTCGCGCGTGGGCGCGGCGGGACCGGTCGTGTCATGACGTACCGGGAAAGCTGTTTTACTTTGCGGCTTTCTGGTTGTACCTGCGTTTCGCCCAGATGTAGGAAAGGGCCGAGATGGCGGCGCACCAGCCGAGGGTGATCCAGGCGCTGTTGCCGATTCCGGTGCCCAGCAGCAGGCCTCGGAGCGTTTCGATGACCGGGGTGAAAGGCTGGTACTCCGCGAATTGGCGCAGGCCGGCCGGCATGGTCTCGGTGGGCACGAAACCGCTGCCCAGGAAGGGCAGCAGCGAAAGGAACATCGGGGTGTTGCTGGCCGTCTCGACGCTGTCGGCGGCCATTCCCAGGGCGACCGCGAGCCAGGTCAGCGCGAACGAGGTGGCGAGGAGGACGCCGATCGTCGCGAGCCATTCGAGCGGGGTGGCGTTCGGGCGGAAACCGATCAGCAGGGCGATGCCGAGGACGAAGAACAGCGCGATGAAGATCTGGACCAGGCTGCCGAGCACATGCCCTGTGAGCAGGGACGCGCGGGCGATGGCCATGCTGCGGAAACGGTCGACGATGCCCTCGGTCATGTCCATCGCGATCGAGATGGCGGTGCCCGCGACCGCGCCGGCGATGGTGAACAGCAGAATGCCGGGGGCGAGGTAGTTCACGTATTCGGAACGGCCGCCGCCGAGCCCCGCGCCGAGGGTGCCGCCGAAGACGTACACGAAAAGAAGCAGGAAGATGACCGGCAGGCCGATCAGCATGATGGTCAGCGACGGATAACGCCTCAGGTGCAGCAATTGCCGCTGGAACATGGTCCGGGAATCGGTGATGGTGTTCGCCAGGGTGGTCATCGTTTCTCCTCGAGGCCCGCGCCGGTGAAGGCGAAGAAGACGTCGTCCAGATCCGGGGTGTGAATGGTCAGATCGGCCGGCTCGATGCCGGCCCGTTCGAGTGCGGCCAGCGCGGCGCGCAGCGAGGTGACGCCGCCGTCGCTGGCGACCTGCAGGGTCAGCGCGTCGTCGTCCTTCTGCGTGACGTCGAGAACCGTGGCCGCGGCCCGGTGCGCGGCCGGGTCGGCGAAGCGCAGCAGCAGGTGGCCGCCCGGGATACGGCGCTTCAACTCGTCGGGGGTGCCCTCGACGACGATGCGGCCGTGGTCGAGGACCGCGATCCGGTCGGCGAGCTCGTCCGCCTCGTCGAGGTACTGCGTGGTGAGGAAGACCGTGACGCCGTCGGCGACCAGGCCGCGGACGATCTGCCACATGGTGTGCCGGCTGCGCGGGTCGAGGCCGGTCGTCGGCTCGTCCAGGAAGATCAGCCGCGGGCTGCCGACCAGGGTCATCGCCAGGTCGAGGCGGCGCTGCTGACCGCCGGAGAGCAGCGAGACCGGCTTCTTCGCGGACTCGGCCAGGTCGAAGCGCTCGATCAGTTCGTCGACGCGATGGGCGCCGGCACTCTTGCCGAGGCGGTGCAGGCTCGCCATCAGGCGCAGGTTCTCCTGCACCGTGAGCAGACGGTCGACGGCCGCGAACTGCCCGGTCAGGCCGATCGAGGCCCGCACGCCGTCGGGATCGCGCGCCAGGTCGTGCCCGGCCACCCGCACCGAGCCGCCGTCGGCGGGCAGCAGCGTGGCCAGGATCCGGACCATCGTGGTCTTGCCGGCGCCGTTCGGGCCGAGCAGGGCGAACACGGTCCCCTCGGTGACGGTGAGATCGATGTCGTCGAGGACGGTCTTGGTGCCGAACGTCTTGCGCAGGCCTGCCACCGAGACGGCGGGCCGGGTGGTGACGGTGGTGGTCATCGAGTGCCTCCAGGGCAGGCGTCATCGCGGCCGCTCTCGGGAAAAGCGGCCGTATCCGGCAGAAGGGGTCAGGAGCGGTGGATCAGGATGTCGCCGAACGCCGTCCGGGCGCGGACCTCGGCCCGCTCGTCGGTCTCGGCGGGACCGTCGGAGGCGGTCATCTCGTTGCGGACCTTGCCGTAGTGCGTGTGCACGTCGAGGAGGGCGGCGGTGCCGCGGCGGATGCCGACCTCGATGCGGCCGGCGGCGCTGCGCAGGGTCGCGGCACCACGGACCAGTTCCCGTACGCGAATGTTGCCGTTGGCGGTGTTGGCGGAGATCCCGGCGCCGGCGTGGTCGGCGCCGATGTCCCCGTTCGCGGAGTTGATCCGCAGCTCGCCGCCGGCGTGACCGACCCAGGTCTCGCCGTTGCCGTTCTTCAGCACGGCCAGGCCGGCCACCGAGCGGACCTCCAGCTTGCCGGAGCCGGTGGTCAGGCTGGCGTCGCCGGTGATGTTCTCCGCGGTGACCAGACCCATCCCGGTCGTCACGTTCAGGCTCTCGGCCTGCTCGACCTGCAGGTCACCGGCACCACTGCGCAGCCGGCAGTCGCCCAGCGGCCCGGTGCACCGGGCGCCGCCGACGCCGAGCTTGACGTCCAGGCCGGAGCCGGCGGGCAGCTCGACGAGCACCTCGACGGTGCCGACCTTGCCGAACATGCCGAGGCCGGGCTGCCGAGGGCCGCGCACGGTCAGCGTGCCGGACAGGAAGTCGACGCGGGTCTGCTCGGCGGCCCGGACGTCGCGGTCGTCGGCGCCGAAGCCGGGGCGGACGGTGACGACGGTGTCCGGGCGGTCCGTCGCGACGACAGTCACGTCGCCGGCGACCAGGTCGACGGTGGCGGTGATCGATCCGGGGGTGTCGAACGTGGGCATGAGCTCTCCTCCGAGGGGTTCAGCGGACCCAGCCGCTGTAGCGCTGACCACTGCTGGCCGCGCTCGTGGTCGCGGAACGGGGGCTGTCGCCGTCGGCCGCGGCGGACGCGGCCCGGATCAGCCAGGTGTTGATCGAGACGCCGGCCTTGGCGGCGGCCTGCTCGACCCGGCCCTTGAGGTGCTCCGGGAGGCGCAGACTGATCCGGACCGTCGCTTCGTCCTCACCGGGGGCGGGCGCCGCGGGCACGGGCTCCGGCGGCGCGGATTCCTGAGGGGCCCACGACTCGGCAGGGGCCGGTGCCACCACGAACGAGGGCTCGCGGTTGCGCAGGCGCAGGTCGACCGAGCCCGGTGCCAGATCGCGGGTGATCTCCGTGGCGGCTTCGGAGAGGGCGTCGAGCAGGGCGAGCCGGATCGCCGACTCGAGCGGCGCGGTCAGCCGCTCGGCGAGCTCCCGGGCGTCGTCGCCGCCGGCCGCTGCCGCGAGCGCGAGCTCGTGACGCACGGCGTCGATGTAGGGGCGCAGTTCCATGACGCCATTATGGCATCACTATGATGCCACGCGCAACCCTGTGGCATCACGGTGGCATCAGAGCCAGGGGCGCAGCTTCTCCGGGTTGCGCACCGCCCACATCCGGCTGACCCGCGCGCCGGCGACCTCGAAGGCGACCACCCCGGTGGTGACGCCGCCCCATTGCACGACCAGGCCCGGTTGCCCGTTCACGGTGCGCTCCACCAGTTGAAGGCCCGGCGCGCGCTCGGCGAGGGCCACCGCGTACCGGGCGACCTCGGCGCCGCCCACGATCGGGCGGGGCGCCGCGCTGACCACGCCCCCGCCGTCGGCGATCAGGTGCGCGTCCGGGTCGAGCAGCCCGACCAGCGCGGCGATGTCCTTCGACTCCCAGGCCCGCTTGAAGTCGCGGACCACGCGGGCCTGCTCGGAGACCGGCGGCGCCGGCGCGGCGGACGTCGCGATCCGGCGGCGCGCGGAGGACGCCAGCTGACGGCACGCCGCCGGGGTGCGACCGGCGACCTCGGCCACCTCGGCGAACGAGTAACGAAACACGTCGTGCAGGACGAACGCGACCCGCTCGGCAGGCGTCATCGCGTCCAGGACCACCAGGAACGCCATGCTCACCGACTCGTCCAGGGTGATCCGGTCGGCCGGGTCGTCGCCCGGCAGCGACGGGACCGGCTCCGGGATCCACTCGCCGACGTACCGTTCGCGCCGCACCCGGGCCGACCGCAGGTGATCGAGGCAGATCCGGCTCGCGACCTTGGTCAGCCACGCGCCCGGCACGTCGATCTCCGCCTGCTGCGCAGGAGAGAGGGCAAACCATCGCGCGTACGTCTCCTGGACCACATCCTCGGCGTCGGCGAGCGAGCCGAGCAGGCGATACGCGACGTTGATCAGCTGGCGGCGCTCGTCCTCCGGAGTCCTCATGACACTCCGACGAGACGGCAGGCGCGAATGTGAGGGCCTGACATTCCGTGCGGCCACCTCGTCGAAGCCGGCATGGACATCACCTCACGCCTCCCCGATCCCGCGCGGTTCTTCCCGGAACTGGGCGGCTGGGCGGCCTCGCTGACCAGCGCGCTGCACAACGACAGCATCCCGGCGACCACGATCGGACTCGTGCACCTGCGGGTCGGGCAGATCGTCGGCAGCACTTACCACACCGTCCGGCAGAGCGGGATTCTGCGCAAGGCCGGTGAGACCGAGGAACGGATCACCGCCGTGGCGTCGTGGCGGGACGCGCCGTACTTCCAGGAAGCCGAACGGGTCGCCCTGGAACTGGCCGAGGCCGTGTGCACGGCGAACCCGGCCGGCGAACGCGTCCCCGACGAGCTCTACCAGCGGGCCGCCGCGCACTACGACGAGAAGGCGCTCTGGACGTTGACGCTGGTCATCGCCCAGATTCTGTTCTTCGTGCCGGTGGCCCTGATCGGCAAGCCGATCCCGGGCGCACCGCTCGGCAAGAACTACCGCCCGTAGATCGTGAGCCCGGGCTCGCGTGCCCCGCATTCGCGGCCCGGGCCACACCCCCTCCTCGATGGACCGGCCGGCCCCCGTCACGGCCCGGGCTTCGAGCGTGTCCTCGGGCACGTGTCGCGGCACTCCTGGTCGTGAGCGGAGCGACGCGGGAGAAGATCGGGGGATGAACGCTCCGGTTGTGCTCGACGGCGGTGATCGGCGCTGCGTGGTGCTGCTGATCGAGCTGCGCAAACTGATCGCGACGCTGCCGCCGGGCTCGGTCGTGCACCTGATCGCGACCGACCCCGCGGCGCCGCTGGACCTGCCCGCCTGGTGCCACCTGACCGGGCACGAATACCTCGGGCCGGTGCCGGGGGAGCGGCCGGCCTACGCCATCGGGGTCCTCGCGGGGGCCCGCCCCACCGATGCCGAGCGTCCCTGGCGCCCTGCCGACTCGTGAGCCGCTCCGCCTGATCGATCCTCGCGAAAAGAAATGAGGCCGGAACCGCTGGAGGTCAGCGGCCCGGCCCGGAGTCCGACAGCGACGTCAGCCGGCCTTACGGTCGACGGCGGACGTGGACTCCGTGGAAGCGCCCTCACCGGCGGTGCTCGGCGTGGTGATGCTCGCCTTCACCGCGTCGGTGTCCTGGCAGGCCGTCTGCAGCTTCAGGATCGCGCTGCTGACCTCGGCCTTCAGCACGTCCTCGTCGGGCTCGTCGGCCGCAGCCCTCGCCTTGGCGACCGCGGCGCTGAGCGCGTCGGTCGACGCGGTGACGATCGTGCTCCGCGACGTCTTGCCCTGAGTGATGATCTGGGTGGCGGTGGCCACGTCCAGATCGCGCCCGTTCTGACCATGGGTGGCGTCGTAGGCGATCGTGCACGCCCCGGCGGTCCCCTTGTCGAGCCCGGCCACGTCTGCCGCCCCGGCCGCGGTAGCGGTGTTGGGGGATTCTTCGCTGTTAGCGCAGCCGGTGATCGCCAGTAGGGTGCACGTGACGACAGCTGCGATGGTGGGTCCACGCATGGTGCGGGAGGTTACCGGCCGGCGATCATGATCCGCGGCCTGGGGTAGCGCAGTGTGACGTGCGGAACGTCCGTTCTGCGGGTGTCCGCATAGTTATACGGCCGAAAACTGGTGGGGGCGCCGTAACTCTGCGTGACGTTAACCAGTTGACCGGCACCGATGGACGCTCTGATCCTGTTCGCGATCCGCTACGTCGGTGCCGTGACGCGATCTCGGCCGACGGCCGGGCGAGCCGGACGTGGGTCAGGCGGGGGTCAGGCGGGGGTCAGGCTGACCATGCCGGACACCCTGCGGAACGTCTCCGGCAGAGACGTGCCCGGATTGTCCAGCCAGAACTGAACGCTCGTGCGGAGCGCGGCCAGGAACGTGGCGACCAGCACGCGGGCGCGCAGCTCCGCATCCGGGCCCGGGACCCGGGCGGCGATCTCGACGGCCAGGTCCCGCTCGATCGCGGTGTAGGCGGCGATCTGGTGCGCCAGATGATTCGGGTCGCGGTGCAACGTGCGGAGCTGTGTCAGCCAGGAGGTGTTCGCCTCCGCGAACGCCTCGCCGAGCAGATCGGCCGCCGCGCCGGTCAGGACCGTCCACGGATCGGCGGCCGGCTGCTGGCGGATCGACTCGCACAGCCGGCGCAGCCGATGCGCGTCGCGGTAGTAAAAGACTTCTTCCTTGTTCGCGAAGTAGTTCGTGAACGTTCGCCGCGAAACCCCCGCCGCTTCCGCGATGGCGTCGATCGTGACGTTGTCGGCGCCGCGCTCGGCGGCCAGCCGGACGGCGGCCTCGTGCAGCGCCATCCGGGTGGCCATCTTCTTGCGTTCGCGCAGCCCGAGGTTCTCCTCCACCCCGCAACCCTAATGCGACCCGACCCACTTCTCAAAGTGCAAAGTTGCCTGGAGTGCAAGCAAAGGCGAGGTTGAGAGCGGTGCGCATGTGGGCGGATGCTGCCGGTCGGCGACGTGCGTGGCGATGGCTCACGCGAGTCGTCGTGATCGTGCTTGCCGCGGTCGCCGTCGCGGTCACGGTTCGCGGCCGGCTCCCGGCTCCGGGTGCGATTTGGGCCATTTGGCGTACGGCGGACGTGCGCTGGGTCGCGGCGGCGCTCGCCGCTCAGGTGGTGTCGCAGGCCGCTTTCGGAATGCAGCAGCGCCGCCTGCTCGGCGCGGCCGGGACGCGGGTGTCACGGATCGCGGTGCTCGCCATCACGTACAGCCGGTCGGCGATCAGCCTCGCGCTGCCCGCGGGGTCGGCCATGTCGGCGGCCTACGCCGTGCAGCAGTACCGCCGGCGCGGGGCCTCCGGCGCCACCGCCGCCACGGTGACGGTGCTTTCCATGGTGGCGTCGATGAGCGGGCTGCTCACTGTCTGTGTGCTTGCTTTCGGGCAGGGGCCGCTGCTCGGCTGGTGGCGCTCGGCGTCCTACGAGGCGATTGCCGCCGGGGTCGTGCTCGTCGTCGCGCTGGTCACAGCGGCGCGAGCCCGACCCCGGCCGCCGAGTCCACCCGACTTCGACCGGCCCCGTCCCAGCACTGAGCCCACCGTAGGCGGAGTCTCGCGGTGGCCCTTCACCGAGCGCACCGTCGGTGGAGTCCCGCGCTGGCTCGGCGTCGAACGCGCCGTGGGCGGAGTCCTGCGGCGGCTCGGCGTTCAGCGCACCGTTGGTGGAGTTCCGCGGTGGCTCGGCGGTGAGCGTGCCGGGGGTGGCGCGCTGCGGCGCTTCGGGTTGCGCCTGCATCGGGAGTGGACAGCGGCGGTGACGGCCGCACGGTCCATCCGGCCGTGGGACGGGCTCGCGGCGATCCTGTGGTCCGCGCTGAACTGGGCAGCGGACGCGTTCTGCCTCATCGCCGCGGCTCAAGCGTGTGGGCTGCCGGTCGGCTGGCGAACCGTCGGCGCGGCCTACCTGGTGGCGCAGGTCATCCGCCAGATCCCGCTCAGCCCCGGTGGGCTCGGCTTCGTCGAGGCGAGCCTCGTCACCGCGTTGAGCATGGGCGCCTCACCTGCCGTCGCTGCCGCAGCCGTTCTCCTCTATCGCCTCCTCTCCTTCTGGCTGGTCCTTCCGGTCGGGCTGATCACCTATCTGGGGTTGCGGCGCGTGCCGGCACGGTCGTCGGACTTCCCGGTCACCTCGGCGTTGTCTCATCCAGCGTCCGCAGTGCTTGCCGAGCCGGCCCCCTGACCACCGCCTTGTCGAGGCTCCGTCCCCATTGAGGCCGATCTTCACGCCCAGGACGATCCATCCGCGAGCCGGAACGGGTCGCGGGTCAGTCGAAGTTCAAGCCGCCGGTGCGGGTGCGCTTGAGCTCGAAGAACCCCGGATAGCTCGCCAGCGTGCGAGCGGCGTCGAAGAGACGGGCGGCCTCCTCACCGCGTGGGATCTTGTTGAGGACCGGGCCGAAGAACGCCACACCGTCGATGTGGATCGTCGGGGTGCCGACATCCTCACCGACCGGGTCCATGCCCTCGTGGTGAGACCTGCGCAGCGCCTCGTCCCACTCGGTGCTGCCCGCGGCTGCTGCCAGTGAAGCCGGCAGACCCGCCTCGGCCAGGGCCTCCGGGATCACCACGGCGAAGTCCTTGTTGCCCTGGTTATGGATGCGGGTGCCGAGCGCGGTGTAGAGGTCGCCGAGCACCTCCTCGCCGTGCTGCTGGGCGGCGGCGGTCACCACCCGGGCCATGCCGAGCGAGCTGTCGATCAGCTCCCGATACCACTCCGGGAGGTCACGTCCCTCATTCAGCACATACAGACTCATGGCGCGGAACCGCAGGTCGAAGTCGCGCAACGGGCGCACCTCGAGGATCCAGCGGGACGTGATCCAGGCGAACGGACAGGCGGCGTCGAAATACAGGTCGACGGTGGTCATCAGAAGCTCCTCACTGAATTGCCGTGTTGACGCTAGAGCCCTGATCGGCCGGTGCGGACGCCAATGGTGCCCCAAGTGGATGGGCCAATGCATCAGACCAGGGTGGTATCTCGAAGTTCAGACCCAGGGCTGACGCGGCTCACCGCCACGCGACCTAGCTTTGCCGCCATGGCCCTCGCAACCCTTGCCGCAACCCTTGCCGTAACCCGTCGTGTCGAGACATCCCGTCGTGTCGAGACGGTCCGCCGCATCGAGGCCGCCACCAGGCCCGATCGGGACCGGGCCGTCGACGCTCTCCGCGCGATCGCCATCCTCGGGGTGGTGCTCGGGCACTGGCTGGTGACCGCTCTGGTCTTCGACGACGGGCCGGTCCGAGGGGCCAGCCCGTTGCAGTTCCTGCCGGCGCTCACGCCGGTCTCCTGGATCTTCCAAACCCTGGCGGTCTTCTTCCTGGTGGGTGGCCAGGTCGCGGCCGCCAGCTGGTCCCGGCGGACCATGACGTATGAGGACTGGGCCGCACGACGACTGAGACGCTTGTTCCGACCGGTGCTCCTGGTCCTCGCAGTGTGGACGGTCGTGGGTGGCTTCCTCCTCGCCGCAGGGTCCGAGCCGGCCACCGTGCACACGCTGGTGATGCTCGTCCTGTCCCCGCTGTGGTTCCTGCTCGTGTTCGCGGCGCTGACCGCAGCCACGCCGCTGGTGGTGCGGCTGCATCCGGTGGTGCCGCTCGCCGTGGTGGCGGTCGTCGACCTGCTCCGCATCGAGCTCGGAGCGCCGGCGTGGGTGGGCTGGGTCAACCTGGCCGCCGGCTGGCTGGTGCCGTTCGCTCTCGGGGCTCGGTGGCAGCGGATGTCGCGGGGCTCGTTGTGGGCGCTGGCGATCGGAGGGGCGGCCGCGACCGTCGTGCTGGTGTGCTGGGCGGGCTATCCGGCGTCGATGGTCGGCGTGCCCGGCGCGGGCTTCTCGAACCTCGCACCGCCGAGCCTGGCGGCGGTCACGTTCGGGCTGGCCCAGTGCGGTTTCGCCGGCCTGCTGCGGGAGCCGTTGGGGCGCCTGATGCGGCGTCCGGCGTGGTGGGCGGCGGTCGTGGTCGTGAACCTGTTCGCCATGACGATCTTCCTATGGCACCAGACCGCGATGATCACCACAGCGGTCCTGGCGCGGCTCGCCGTCGGCCCGTTGCCGGGGCTGCACACGAGCCCGGACAGTCCGGTGTGGGTCGTGGAGAGGCTCGGCTGGCTCCCGCTGTTCGCCCTGGTCCTGCTGCTCATCTGCCGCGCGGCGCGCCGAGTCAGGGGGTGACCTGGCAGATGGCGCCGAAGGTGCCGCGACGACGACAGCACGCTCGGCGGCGGCCCGGGTGATCCCGGGGCCGGGCCCGTTCGTCGAATCCGTCCCTGCCGCAGAGCGGCCGCGTCAGCGCACCCTGCCCTGCTGTTCCGGGCCCGGCGTGCGCGTTCAGCGGCCGGACCTGGGCGGGTCGTCGGTGGGTGACGCCGGTAGGCGGCTGGCGAGGGCCTGCACTGCGCCGGCGTAGACGCTCCAGAGGTCGCGGGAGAGGAAGTGCCCGGCGCCGGGCACGATGTGCAGGCGTGCGGCGGGCACAGCTGCGGCGATGTCCCGGGCTGCGGCCACGCGCACCAGCGGGTCCCGTTCACCGTGCAGGACCTGGGTCGGCGCGGTTATCCGGCCCAGTCGGCCACCGGACCACTTCGCGCCGATCTGGCGACTCTGAGCCTTGTCGTCGCGGAAACTGGCGATGTTGTGCTCGGCCTCCTTGGCGACGAATTCGCGTACGTCGTGCTTCGTGATGTCGTGACCGGGCGCGGCGAGGAGGCGGGCGACGGCCACGGCGAGGTCCAGGTCGCCTTCCGGGGTGGCGGGGTAGTGCAGGCGCGCGAACCTGACCAGTGGCGCAAGGTGCAGATAACGCAGGATGCGCAGGCCGTGGGCGTCGCTGGGGACGGCGCCGGAGGTGGTCATGGTGAGGACGCGTTCAGGGTGGCGGAGCGCCGTCCGCTGAGCGATGAGACCGCCCATCGAATGGCCGAAGAGGTGGGCGCGCTGCCAGCCGAGGGTGTCGAGGACGGCGGCCGCGTCATCGGTGAGGTCTTCCGCGGTGTATGCCGGCGTCGAGCGGCGCAGCAGGGCCGCGATCGGCGGGCCGGCATGCCGGGCGGCGGGCAGGTGGGTGGACTGTCCTGAGTCACGCTGGTCGTAGGCGGCGACGTGGAAGCCACGACCGACCAGGTCCGCGACGAGGCCGCCGGGCCACCAGAAGCGTGACGTGCCCAGCCCCATCACCAGGAGCAGTGGAGAGCCTCCAGAGCCACCGAGGTCCTCGACGGCGATCCGGATTTCGCCGTTGTGCGCGTACTGCGTCATCGTTGCCGACCCTTCAGCAGGTTTGCGAACGGTGTACGCGAACAGCGTATGCGAACATGGCACGCAGGGACAGGGCGTGTGGAGGGAGCCGTCACGTGGGCACGAATCGAGAACCGGTGATCTGGCTGCGTCCGGAGCGAGCCTCGGGCGGGAGGCCGGCCGAACGCAGCCGCGCCGAGATCACCATGGTCGCGGTGCGGCTGGCCGATGAGGAGGGCCTGGAGGCGGTCTCGATGCGCCGCGTCGCCGGCCTGCTCGGCACCGGGGCGGCCTCCCTGTACCGCTACGTCGCCACCCGCGACGACCTGCTCGATCTCATGATCGACAGCGCCGCTGCCGAATACCGGCTGGTCGCGCCGAGCGGTGACTGGCGGACCGACCTACCGGCCCTCGCCTGCCAGGCCCGCGACATCATGCGCCGGCACCGATGGCTGCCCGCCCTGGTGATCGACCGCCCAGCGCTCGGACCGCACGGGGCCGGCCTGCTCGAACACGTCCTCGAGATCCTCGACGGCCATCCGGCCCGGCCGGCCCGCAAGATGGAGGCCTTCGCCATCCTCTCCGGACTGACCGCGCTGTTCGTCCAGTCCGAGACGGCCGCCGCGGGCGCCGCACGTCATGGCGCCTACCTCGGCCACGTCGCCGCGGCCGGACACCACCCTCGCATCGCCGCCCTGCTGGCCGCCACCCCGGCCGAGCCACGGCCGGCTGACCCGTTCGCCGCCGTCATCACCGGCGCCCTGGCCGCTGTGCTCGACTGAGAGACCGATCGAGACCGGCCAGGACACTCTCGCTCAGCGGCACGCCGCCTCCACGAGCCCCGGAGGTCCGCCGGGCTCCGATGCCCGCGACGGCAGATCAGCGTGGTGCCGTGAGCGGCGCCGCCCTTACGCCGGGTTGGGGAGGACTTCGGGCTCGTGGATGCCGTAGCGGGCCATGACCGCGGTTCGGCGGGTCCGGTTGACGGTGCGGACCCGGCGGCCGATGAAGAAGACGTCGATCAGCGTCCAGAGGCCGAGACCGCCGAGGGTGAAGAGCATGGCGATGGAACGGGCCGTGTCACCCAGGTAGAAACGGTGGCCGCCGAAGATGCCGGTGGCGCACCAGAGGGCGTACGCGAGTCGGGGGGTCTTCTTGATCGACTCATACTCGGACTCGGCGCGCAGCAGGCGCAGGCGCTCCCACTCCGGGAGGGTGGCCTGGTCCTGCAGTGATCCCATGCGGGGAACGATAGCGGTCAGCGTGGCGACGCCGGTCCTGCAGTGTCCGGTGCGGCGGCGGCGCGTGGCGTGGTGGTGCCGGGTCAGGGCTTACGGGCCACGGCGCCGAACAGGGAGGCTTCGACGGGAGTGGGGTTCTCCTCGGCGGTGGGGTCGGGGCGCCACTCGCTGATGGCGGAGATGCCCGGGGTGATGAGCTCCAGGCCGGTGAAGAACTGCTCGAACTCGGCACGGGTCCGCGGGTGGACGTCGGAGCGGCCGGAACGGAGGGATTCGTCCCAGTTGGCCTTCAGTTCGGGGGTGAGGAAGTCCGTGGTGGCCATGGTCATCGTCAGATAGCTGCCGGAGGGGAGGGCATCCAGCAGGGTGTGCACGATGTCGACCGATCGGGGGTGATCGGGGAGGAAATGGGCGACCGCGACCAGGATCAGTGCTACCGGCCTGGACAGGTCCAGGGTCTCCAGCGAGTCGAGGATCTCGCCCGGGTTGCGGAGGTCCTTCTCCAGGTAACGGGTGTCGCCCTCGGGAGTGCTGGTCAGCAGCGCGCGGGCGTGGACCATGACCATCGGGTCGTTGTCGACGTAGACGATGCGGCTCTCCGGGGCGATCCGCTGCGCGACCTGGTGGGTGTTGTCGGCGGTGGGCAGGCCGGTGCCGATGTCCAGGAACTGGCGGATGCCCGCCTCGCCGGCCAGGAAACTGACGGCACGCCGCAGGAAGGCGCGATTGGCGCGCGCCGCTATGCGGGCGGCGGGGTAGGACTTGGCGAGCAGGTCGCCCGACTCCCGGTCGGCGGCGAAGTTGTCCTTGCCGCCCAGCCAGTAGTTGTAGCGCCGGGCCGGGTGCGGCACCCCGGTGTCGAGCTTGTCGATCGTCACGGGCGAGATCCTAATAGGAAGAGGAGCGCTCGGGAACGTTCGGTTGATGATCACGGAGAGTGGTCGTTCGAGTGCCTAGAGTGTGGCGATTTGTCGAGGGGCCCGGGACGCGGCAGTATGCACGGGTGCAGCGTTACCGAGTTGGAATCCTGGCTGGTGCGGCGGTCGTGGTGCTCGGCGGTGGTGGCCTGATCTATGCGGGCCTCAACGACGACGGGTCCGACGGCGCGAGCGCGCTGCCGAGTTCACTGACCGTGGGCGACAACACGACAGCGGGCGCAGCCGCGGCCGTGTCGCCGTCGCCGACCGGGCCGAGCCCCGAGGAGTTGGCGAAGGCCGAGCACGTCAAGCGGGAGAAGCAGCTCACGGCCGAGCTCAAGAAGCTCACCGCGTCGTCGCCCGAGTTCTCGGTCGCGGTCAAGGACCTCAAGACCGGCCAGACGTACGCCTATCGGGGTGACGAGAAGTACGACACGGCCAGCATCGTGAAGGCTCAGATCCTCGCCTGCATGCTGCTCAAGGACCAGGACGCCGGCCGTGATCCGAGCTCGGGCGAGATGACCCTGGCCAAGCCGATGATCCAGCTCAGTGACAACAACGCCACGACCTCGCTGTTCACGCGGATCGGCGGCAAGAGCGCGGTCGGCAAGTGCAACAAGCGGCTGGGCCTGAGCGACACCGTGGTCAACACGTCGTGGGGCCTGACCCGCACGACGGTCGACGACCAGATCACGCTGCTGAACGAGTTCGTGGACACGAAAGGCCCGCTGGACGCCGACTCGCGCAAGACCGCGTTCAAGCTGATGAACACCGTCGACGCCGCGCAGGACTGGGGCGTCCCGGCGATCGCGAAGAGCGGCGAGACGTTCACCGTGAAGAACGGCTGGGACACGCGCTCGGCGGACGGCGGACTGTGGGCGGTCAACACCATCGGTCGCGTGACCAAGGGCGACGACGTGGACGTGTCCGTGGCGGTCCTGTCGCACAACAACAAGTCCATGCAGAGCGGCATCAACCTGGTCGAGAAGGTCGCCAAGCTGACCCGGCAGTACTTGAAGTACTGACAGGCCCCGGCCCGGCGGGCGACGCCGTGGATTTCGGCCGCTCCGGGCGCGGTGGGACGCGCCCGGGATGATTCTCCGGGCGTGGTGGGGATGCGCGCCTGCGGCGATCGGGGCAGACTCGCCGGGTGGAGATCAGCGACAACGAATATGGGAAGGGCCTCATACTCGATGGGCGTTACCGGCTGACCGAACCGCTGGGCGCCGGCGGCATGGGCGTCGTCTGGCGGGCGCACGACCACGTGCTCGACCGCTCGGTGGCCGTGAAGCTGGTGGCGCCCGAGCACGCCGGTGACCGGCACTCCCGGGAGCGGATCCGGCACGAGGCGCGGGCCGCGGCGGCGCTCGCGCATCCGAACGTCGCCCAGGTGTACGACTACGGCGAGACCGACCAGCACGGGCGCCTCCTGCCGTACGTGGTGATGGAGCTCGTCCCCGGCGGAACGCTGCACCGGCGCATGTCGGCCGGACCGGTCGCCCCGGCGTTCGCGATGCGGGTGTGCGCCGAGATCGCCGCGGCCCTCTCCGCCGCCCACGCGGAGGGGCTGGTGCACCGCGACATCAAGCCGGGAAACGTGATGCTGGCTCCGAGCGGCGCGAAGGTGGTCGATTTCGGCATCGCCGCGGCCGTCGACCCGGCCGGCGCCGAGGAGCCGGACGACGAGCTGCTCGGGACGCCCGCCTATCTTGCCCCGGAACGACTCGTCGGCTCCCCGGTGGTGCCGGCCTCCGACGTGTACGCGCTCGGAGTCGTACTGTATGTGCTGCTCAGCGGCCATTCGCCGTGGACCGCGGAGAACACCCGGCAGATGCTGACCGCGCACGTCTACGTCGAGCCGGCGACGCTGCCGCCCCTGCCCGGCGTGCCGGCGCACGTGGTGGAGCTGTGCAACCGCTGCCTGGCGAAGGACCCGGCGGCCCGGCCCGGCGCGCAACAGGTCGCCGCGGAGCTGGGGGAGGCGGCCGGGCTGCGCGTGGTGACGGACGAGCCGCCGGCGCCTCCTGCCGCCGTGCCGGAAGCGACGACGGCCGTGTTGCGGGTCGTGAGTGAGGAGCCGGGACCCGCGGCGGACCGGCCCGCGGTGGCCCAGCCCGCTTCGCGGCGCACGCCGCTGCTGGTGGTGGCTGGAGCGCTCGGGCTGGCAGTCGTCGCCGGCGGCCTGGTGTGGCTGCGGCTGGGCGACCCCGGTGATCTCTCCGTGGTAGCGGCCGAGTCATTGCCGCCTGTGGCCCGCCCTCCGGCCGGTGTCTCGCCCGGGGGGAGTCGTTCCCCGGAGCCGAAGGGGAGCGCGCGAACCGGCCGTTCCCCGGTGTCGGAGCCGGGTGTGCCCGTGCCGGTCGGCACGACGACACCGGCTGTCACGGTGGGCACCTCGCCGCCACAGGCCGCGCCACGAACGCCGACCACGACGCCGGCGACCCCGACGACGCCACCGGCCACCGCCGCGGTCACCCGCACGCTGTCGTCGGGCGGGGGCACGGTCACCGCGACCTGCCCGTCGGACGCCACGGCGGAGCTGCTGTCGTGGACGCCCGCCAGGACGTACAAAGTCGATGAGGTTGATCCTGGTCCCGGCCCCGCGCCGGCGGTGTCGTTCAAGCACGGCTCATCCGTGATCACCATGACGGTTGCCTGCTCGGACGGGGTGCCGACGGCGTCGACGAGTTAGCGGCACCGAGCCGCCGGCGACGGCGGTATCCCCGCATTGACGGTACTTCGGATTGCACAGTACTGTGCTGTGCGTGGATACCACGCAGCTCCTCAAAGGAGTGCTGGACCTCGCCGTCCTCGCGGCACTGCGCGACGAGGACGGTTACGGCTACGACATCCTGCGCCGGCTGCGCGCCGCCGGCCTGCAGGACGTCGGCGACGCCTCGGTCTACGGCACCCTGCGCCGCCTCTTCACCGGCGGCTTCCTGAACACCTATGTGGTCCCCAGCGACGAGGGTCCGCACCGGAAGTACTACGCGCTCAACGCCGCCGGCCGGGCCGAACTGGACCGCAACGGCAAGACCTGGCGTGAGTTCGCCTCGACCATGAACGACCTGCTCGGTGACCGGGGGATCGTGTGAACGACATCGCAGAGGACGAGATCGCCGGGTATGTCGCCCAGGTGCGCGAGGCGCTCGGCGGCGTGCCCGAAAGCACCCGCGAGGAACTCCTGGAAGACCTGCCCGAGCACCTGGCCGAGGTGCTCGCCGAGGGGAACGGGACCCTGGTCGAGAGGTTGGGAGCGCCCTCGGCGTACGCCGCGGAGCTGCTCGCCGCCGCGGGCCTGCACCTTCCCAGCCGTCGCGACCACGTCAGCGACCTGCGGGAACGTCTGCTCCGCCGGCTGCGGGCGGCCGATCTGCGGGTCGGGCCGGTGCTCGGCTATCCGCGGGCCAGCGAGTTCCTGGTCCTGCTCCGGCCCGCCTGGTGGGTGCTGCGCGGCTATCTGTTCGCGATGGTTGTCGCGCACCTGCTCGACGGTTCCGACCGGGTCGGGCTGCTGCCGCGGGTCGACGGCAGCCTGCTCTTCGCCGTGATCCTGCTCGGGGGGAGCGTCGTGGGCTCGATCTGGCTCGGCAGGCGGGGCACGCCGACGGGACTCTGGCCGCGGTACACGTACTACGCCGCGACCGCCGTGCTGATCCTGTTCGCGCTGATCGGCTTCGGCGCCGCGGACCTCGACACGCGATCGCCCGCCTACGTCGACGCGACGTACAGCGGCAGCTCCGGTTACGAGAACGTGCGCGACGTCTTCGTCTACGACAGCCAGGGGCGCCTCGTCGAGGACGCGCAACTCTACGACCAGAGTGGCAACCCGATCCAACTCGGCAGTCAGTACTGCGGGGACACCGAATCCGGCGAGACGTGGACCAGCTGGCACCGGGGATATCCGCGCTGCCCCGAGAAGAATCCGTTCCGGTCACCGGCCCCGTCCGGCGACCCGCTCCCCAGCCAGTCCCCGTCCCCGGCGCCGTCGCTCTCCGGCCCGGCTCCGGCGCCGTCGGCCTCCGTCTCCGGTCCCGCTCCGGCGCCATCGCCCTCACCCGGCCGCTGAAAAACCTCCCACCGGTTTCCCGTACGGCGGGTCGCCAGGGGTCTACCGCATCGAAAGCCCCTGGCGGCAGCCGCTCCGGCCCGGAATCAGATCAGGGCCGGGCGCTGTTGCACATCACGTGGTTATCAACTTCGCCGTTCTGGGCGACTCGATCGCGTACGGTCAGGGCGCCTCCCGCCCGGCCGACACCGTCACCGCCCGGCTCTCCGTCGACCTGACCGCGGCCGAGCTGCCCCACCGCGCCCGGGTGTTCGCCGTGCCGGGCGCCCGCAGCGCCGACCTGGCCGCGCAGGTCGCCACTGCCCTGCCCTGGTCACCCGACCTCGCGCTGATCATCATCGGCGCCAACGACCTGACCCGTTTCGTGCCCCCGGCGGACGCCGCCGATCAGCTGGGCGCCGCGGTCCGGGCCCTTCGCGCCGCCGGGGCCGAGGTGATCGTCGCGCCCGCGCCCGACCTGTCGGTGGTGCCCTGGGTGCCGGTCGAGATGCGCGGCGCGGTCCGGGCCGCCAGCGCGCTGCTGCACGACGCGCAGTCGCGGGCCGCGGTGGCCGAGGGCGCGCACGTGGCCGACATCGGGATGAGCTCCGCCGCCGGCTTCGCACGCGACCGCAGCCTGTTCAGCGCCGACCGGTTCCATCCGTCGAGCGCGGGTTACGCGGTGATCGCCGGCGCCCTGACCGCCACAGTGCGCGACGTTGCCCGGAACCTGGCCGGCGCGCCGCCGGCAACCTTGACGACGCACCGGCGCACGTCCGGAGCAAGATGATCGGTGTTGTCCCGGAACGCGTTGCGGACCCAGCCGAGGGAGAGCCCGGACGGTCCCGAATGGCGCCGGACCGTTTCGGGCCTCCGCGCGGTGTCGGACCCCGCCACAGCAAGAAGTGATCTTTGCTCTTTGAAGTGCGCGTCGGCCTCATCTGCCGACGACAGGATGCGGCTGCTCGTTCCAGAACCGGCAGGAACGGCAAATGGCGGTTATCGCCCCGTGGCGGCTGGTGTCGGACGGGCTCAAGGCGTGGTCCAGGTCCCGATCGCGGCTATCAGCGTTTCGATGAGTGTCGAGCCGGCGGGACCGTGTTCGATCGTGCTGCGGTAGTAGATCGGGCCGACGAGGAAGGCCGCGGCGTCGCGAACGGGCAGGGTGAGAGTGACTTCCCCTCGGTCGTGGGCCGTGTCGAGAGCGCTGGCAAGGCGGTCGGCCAGGATCGTGGCGAACTGTGCGCGCCGGGCGTCCATCTGATGGTCCCAGAGCGCGGTGCTGGCCAGGGTGGTGGCCACGGCGCGTACGTCGGCCAGCTCGAGCTGCTGGGCGAGCGTGGTCAGCTCACGCGTCAGCCACTGTCGGGTCGGGACGGTCGGGTTGTCGAGCAACGGCATCGGCACGGTCGCCATAGCCTCGGCGAGCAGCTCGTCGGGGCGTGGCCAGTGCCGGTAGACGGTCGCCCGGCCCACCCCGGCCCGTTCCGCCACCTGGGCATGTGTCACCGCGACCGGGCCTTTTTCCAGCAGCAGCTCACGCGCGGCGGACAGGATGGCCTGACGGCTGCGCTGGAAACGCGGATCCGGATCGGTGTTCACCGCCTCATTCTATGAGACACCTTGACTCATAGCGCGCCGCCGCGCACACTTGAGTTATGAGATAGAATGTTTCACAGATGAGGATCGCCGTGATCGGAGCATCCGGAGCAACCGGGCGGCACGTGGTGGCCACAGCTCTCGATCGCGGACACGTCGTGACGGCTTGTGTCCGCCGGAACGCGACGTTCGCCGAGCAGGAACGGCTGATCGAGGCGATCTGGCCGGACGCCCACGACACGCCCGCGCTGACCGACGCCTTGAGCGGCGCCGACGTCGTGATCAGCACTCTCGGTGGCAGCGGCAGCGGGCCGACGACGGTGTGCACCGACGGCATCCGTACGACACTGGCCGCGATGGCCGCGACCGGCGTGACCCGCTTGATCGCCGTCAGCGCCCACGGGGTGCTGGAGACCCACGACCGGTCGCTCTACTCCCTCGCGGCCTGGGCCGGCGTGCCCGACCGGATGCGCGACAAGGAGACGATGGAACCGCTGATCACCGCGTCCGGTCTCGATTGGACGATCGTGCGGCCCTCGAAGCTGTCCCACCGCCCGGCCACCGGGCACAGCCGGGTCGGTACCGATCTACCGATCCGCGCATGGAGTTCCATCGGCCGCGCCGACCTCGCCGCCTTCCTGATCGACGAAGCGGTGACCCCACACTACGTACGGGCTTGTCCCCGGATCACCCGATGACCGCCGCGATCCCCGACCTGAGGCACCACACCGCCGTCGTGACCGGAGCAACCGGCGGTATGGGACAGATCATCGCCGCCACACTCATCAACGCGGGCGTCCACGTCGTCACCGTGGCCCGCGACTCCGCCCGCGCCGACACCCTGCGGGCTCGGATCGGCGTGGACAACGAGCACCGGCTCGACGTCATCGCCGGTGACCTGTCCCGGCGCGAGGACCTTCTCACCGCGGCGCGAATCATCGAGGACCGCTACGAGCAGATCCACATCCTCGTCAACAACGCCGGCGCGCACTTCCCCGACCACCGGATGTCGTCCGACGGCGTCGAAATGCACGTCGCCCTCGACTACCTCGCCGCCTACGGCCTCATGACCCACCTGGACGCCTCTCTCCGGCGCGGCCGGGCACGCATCGTGAACGTCGCCAGCGACACCCTCAACGACACCCGCCGGATCAAGCTCGCCGGAAAACCCCGCCCACCGAGTCTGGACCTCACCCATATCAACGACCTGGCCGACCTCAACCCCCGAACCGGATTCGTACCCTTCGAGGCGTACACGCGGGCGAAACTCATGACGGTCACCGCCGGTTACGCCCTTACCCGCTCGTTCGCCCCCGACGGCGTCACCGTCAACGCCGTACACCCCGGCATCGTCGCCACCGGCATCGTCGACGACCTGATACCGCGCTCACTGCGCCCGTTCGGCACCCTCATCCGCCGCGCCATGCTCACCCCCGCTGACGGCGCGGCAACCGCGCTGCGTATCGCCACCGACCCCCGACTCGCCGGGGTCACCGGCCGCTACTTCAACCAAGGCTCGGTAGCGGTCACACCGCCGATCTCCCATGACGCGGCCGTCCAGCGGAAACTGCTCACCCTCAGCGAGGCCCACTTCGCCCGATGACCACCCGCCACCCAGGCGAATCCACCCGTCGGAATCTCCTCGCGGCCATGCCCCCGTGCCGCCTTGGAGTGCGGTCACGGCATCCGGATCTGCGGCTGTGCGGCGCGCCGGGTCGCCGGACTCGAACCGGCTCAGCCCAGACCGCTCGGATGCTGGCCGGCCAGCACACTTTTCCATTGGCTTTCACCCGACGCGCGTGAGGAAAAGACCAGCCGCGCGGCACTGGACGTTCAGCAGCGCCCTCTTCTGCCGCTGTCCGCGCTCGGGCTGGCCCGCTGTCAACCCGGTTGTCATCCCGACGCGGACAGGGGTCCTGCTGTGCCGAGACGAGAGCTTTCAGGTATAGATAATCAGTCTGCGATATCGGCTGCGCGTAACGCGTCAGCTGTGGAGGCGTCGGTCGGCAGGAAAGCTTCAAGTTTCAGCTCGGTGAGCGTGATGTCCGTCGCTGTAGCGAATGTCGTCACGGTTGTCATCAAACGCAACTCGCCATAGGTCGACTCCAGTTGCAGCGGTACTGCGAACCCGAGCTGTCCGGACGGCGGTTCGAGCTCGGGTACGTATTCTGACAACTCGTCGCGAAGCTCTTCCGCATGCCCGAGCCGAGCGAGGATGTGACGTCCCCATTCGGCGAGGTTGCGGATGCGCGGTGCGATCCCGTTCGGGTGCAGAGCCAAGCGATATACATTGCGACCGGGGCCGATCAAATCAGCCGAGGCCCCCTCGGCGATCAGGCCGAACGCCCGGTTCGCCGCGATCATGGCACCGGTACGGTCGACGATCAGGGCAGGATAAGGCTGGTGTCCGTCGAGGATGTGGCCGAGCGCGTCGCGTACCGGAGCCAAAGCGGCATCGTCGAGCGACGTTTCCGGGTATGCGGGCGCGTACCCGGCGGCCAGCAGCAACTCATTGCGCTCACGCAGCGGAAGGTTCAGCGTCTCGGCCAGGCGCAACACCATGCCGCGTCCCGGAATTGATCGGCCTGATTCGATGAAACTCAGGTGTCGCTGGGTCGTACCGGCCTGCGAGGCCATCTCGAGCTGGCTGATACGCCGCTCGATACGCCGTTCACGCAGCGCCCGAGGGAAGTCCATGGTCCGTTTGTAGCCGCAATCGGGCCTGGCAGGCCATACCCTCCAGGGAATTGCCGGATGGCTACGCAGACAGTGAGCATCATCGGCGTGGACATCGGCGTACTTCTTCCAACCGGCAAAGCTCAGTGGGGCCCCGCCGACGACCCTCGTGACCTGGTCACCTTCGGCCGCGAGGCCGAAAGGCTCGGCTTTTCCTCGCTGTTTGTCAACGACTCCCTGATCAGCCCGCGCATCGAGGCCTTGACGATGCTCGCCGCGCTCGCCTCGAGCACAGCCACCGTGACTCTGGGCACGGGTGCGTTACTTCCGTTCCTGCGCCGACCGCTGCAAGCGGCTCAATCGCTGGCGTCGATAGACCTTCTTGCCGGCGGCCGGTTGGCCGTGGCGGTCGGCGCCGGCTTTCCCGGCCGCTTCGGGCGGCCGTTCTACACACTGTCCGAGGTTCCGTGGTCCCGGCGCTTCGCCCGGTTGGATGAGACCGTAGCGCTGTGGCGCAGAGTGTGGGGCGGCGCCATGAGCTTCCAGGGCGAGTTCTATCACTTCGACAACCTTCCACCCGCGACACGGCCCTTCCGTGAAGGCGGGCCGCCCATCTGGCTCGGTGGTGCCACACCCGCCGCAATGGTCCGCACCGGTCGTCTGTACGACGGATGGCTGCCCTACCCGCCCGACCCTGCCGACTACGCCTCCGGTCTGCTCCGGATACACAAGGCCGCGGCGGACACCGGCCGCGCGACCGACGCGATCACGCCTGCGCTGTTCGTGACCGTACTGATCGACGAAGATGAAGACGGCGGCCGCAGAGCAATGGAAAGGTACGCCACCGCTACCTACGGCATGTCGCTCAACGAACTCGAGAAGATCCAAGCCGTCGTAGCCGGCTCGTTCGATCGAGTGCGCGCGACCATCAATCGTTATATCGACGCTGGCGCCCGCCACATTGTCATCCGCCTCGGAGCGCTCGACCTACGCTCCCAGCACCAGCAGTTGGAACGAGTCGCCGCCCTCGTTCCGGGGTGGGGACACCACGAAGAAACGGCATCGTAAATATCCGCCGGCGAGAACAAGGACGACCCGGACAGCTGACACTCGGCGCCGGCCTCGTCGCCACGAAGCCGCGATTGGCTGTTCACCGACGGCGGAGTGTGCGCTTGGATCGGCGGCATGACTATCGCGAGCGCGGCTCGAAATCTGTGGCAGCTGTACGAGCCGGTGCATGCGGTCACGTACTTCGCACCCCAGGCGCGGATCGCCTTCGAGAACGCCGGGCTGCGCGGATACTGGCGTGGATACTTCGCCGGGCGCGCAGCCCCGCTGGGCGCGGTGACGGCGGCGCCGGTCGCCGCGTTGTTCTTCTCTTTCGCGCCGGCCATGGTGGCCCGTGCCGTGCCGGATGTGTGGCAACGGGCGACGCCGGAACAGGCACTGGCGGCCCGCCTCACCGGCGCGGTCGCGGCGTTGCGAGCGATCATGCCGGACGAGCCCGCGCGGTGGGTGGAGGCCGCGGACTTGCTGGAGGCTGCCGCCGGGGCGGCCGGGACGGAGGGCCGGGCACTGGGCGCCGCCAACGCCGTGCTGCCGCGTCCCAGCGATGCGCTCGCCCGGCTTTGGCAGGCGGCCACGGTGTTGCGGGAGCACCGGGGCGATGGGCACATCGCCGCACTGGTCAACGCCGAGCTGACCGGCTGTCAGGCGCTCGTCCTGCGGCACGGCGTGCACGGCGGCCGCGACCAGCTGCAGCCCAACCGGGGCTGGAGTGACGGCGAGTGGGATGCTGCGGTCGGGGAGCTGGCCGCCCGTGGGCTGGTGGACGGGTCGGGCCGGGCCACCGGCGAGGGGCTGGCGGTGCACCGAGACGTGGAGAACCGGACCGATCGGCTCGCCGCTCAGCCCTGGGCGGCGTTGAGCGTCGCCGAGCAGGAACGGCTGGCGGGCGTACTGGCGCCGTTGGCCACGGCCGCCAACGCGGTCGTCCCGTACCCCAACCCGATGGGCCTGCCTCGGCGCTGAGCCGGTTCCAGCAGCTGACCGAGGGTGCTCCGGAGAGATCTACCCAGAACCGGTCGGACAGCTCTCGGTAAGACGGCCAACACCAGGCCGCGCGGCCCTGATGAGTCGGCCAGCACTCGCTGTAATCGCCGCCAACGGCGCAGCGACGCGGCCTCCAGGCCGGGGCATGCTGGCACCGTGGGAGCCCCATCGTTCGGCATCCGCTGCTGCCGCTGTAAGCGCGATGGGCGGCAGGGGAAGCGGTGGACATCCGTGAGGATGACACCATGGTTCAGTGACACTCGTGGAGATCAACGGTGAGCCGGCGAGCGTCGAAGCAGTCTATCGGGCGGCCACGTGGAACTACGGCCACTACACCTCTATGCAGGTGCGCGGCAGGGCTGTGGCTGGCCTGTCGCTTCACCTGAGTCGTCTGGACGAAGGCTCGGCGATGCTGTTTCCCAACGCCACCCCGCCGTCGCACGAGCAGATCAGGAATCTTCATCGACCATGCGCTGAACACCGAGGTTGATGCTTCCGTCCGGGTGACGGTTCTTCCCAGCCCCACCGACAAGACCCGCACCGATGTGATGATGGCCGTCTCTGATCCGGTCCGGGACACTGGAAGGCCGCCGTTGCGAGTGCGGACCGTTCAGTACGAGCGGGACCTTCCTCGTCTCAAACACATGGCGACGCTGGGACTGACGTTCCATTGCCTGGAGGCGCGCAACGCCGGCTTCGACGACGTGCTTTTCGCGGGGCGGGACGGATCACTGAGCGAAGGGTCGGCATGGAACATCGCTTTCTGGGACGGCACCCAGATCGTCTGGCCTGACGGTCCCCACCTTGCCGGGATCACCATGAAGCTCCTTCGGGATGGTCTTCGGGAGCTTGGCGTTCCGGACACGAGCCGGTGAATGACGCGCGAGTCGTTGAAGGAGATGACAGCTGCTGCCGCGACCTACTCCCATTGCCCGGCACAGCCGATCGCCGCAGTGGACGAGCTGGTCTTTCCAAGCGATCCGGAACTCGTAGCCGCCCTTCAACGGGCCTGGCAGCGAGCCCGCTGGGAGCCGATCCGTGTGGCACCGTAGCGAAGCCAGAAGGCGGATGCTGCCCCGCTTCCGGGACGCCCCCATTTGTCATACGTCGCGCGTCACAGGGTAGGGCCGCCTTCGGTGCGGCGAGCGTCCATAGCCGCGAGGGCAGGCACGGCGAGTACGCCGTGCTCCGCTGTCGGCCGAGTGTGGACGGCTGTGACAGCTCGTGTGGATCAATCAGCGTGTTCAGAAGTGTCAGATGCCGTGGCCGCCGCGCAACAGGGATACGCCGAGTGCCTGAACGCGATATTGCGCGGCTCGCTGGACCGGTTCTACGAAACGCTGCGGTGGCCCGGATGGCAAAGCGACGTTCGAACTCTCGGCCTCGACGAGGGTTTCAGCGTGTGACCGCCCCCGTTCACCAAGGAGGGCATCGACCTGTCCGCCGTCTCCCGTAGGGCCATCCCCATGGCTCAGCTGGTCTCGTTCTACCACGATGCGGCCCGACAACTCGGCGGACCTTCCCGGTAGGCGACAAGCCGCACCGATCGGCTCTGAACACATTCGGCCAGGCCGCGATGCCGTTACCGGGATTGGGTGCACTCACCTGCCGCAGGGGACGCGCGTTCGGTCTCGCCGCTATCGCCGCACCGGCTCGCACCGTAGTGGCCTTCGGGGACGCCGCGAGGTGGTCCGTGGTGACACCAGGCAGTAGTGGAGGCTAGAACGACAAGCTAACGGGAACCTGTGGCGGTGAAGGCGCGCAGGAGGGTCTCGACCGCCGTGGCCAGGTCGTCGCGGCTCGCCGCCGTGCCGGGCTGCGGCGCGGTGCGCGAGCCGGCGCCGGCCAGGCGGTCGAAGAGCAGCCCGTCGATGCAGGCGACGAGGTGGCTCCCGGCCTGCTCCGGGTTCTCGACGCCGGCGCTGGCCAGCATGGCGGTCGCCTGGAGGCGGAAGACGTCACCGTAGGCGAGGATCGTGCGCAGCTCCGGATGGTGGGTCGCTTCGAGCAGGCAGAGGAAGCGGGCGAGGGTACGGGTCCGCCCCGCACTGAGCCAGCGGTCGAGCACCGCGGCGATGCCGGCGGCCACGGCGCCCGGGTCGCCGAGGTCGACAGCCGGTGCGCCCGCTTCGGCGGGGAGCCGGTCCGTCTCCAGGTCGGCCCGGTCCAGCTCGGCCAGGCGGCGTACGACCGCCTCGATGAGGGCCTTGCGGGTGCGGAAGTACGCCGAGGTGGTGCCGAGGGCCAGCTCGGCCCGGGCGTCGACCGCCCGGTGGGTCAGGCCGCGCATGCCGTGCTCGGCCAGCACGTCGATCGCCGCGTCGGTCAGTACGGCGAACCGGTCGGTGGCCACGGTGGCGGCCCCCCTTTCTACAGCTGTAGTATCGATTTCTACACCTGTAGAAGCGGAGGCGGGCCATGACGCGCACGGCAGTGGTGGTAGGTGCCGGGATCGGTGGCCTCGGCGCGGCCGTCGGGCTGCGACAGGCCGGCTGGGAGGTGACGGTGCTCGACCGGGTCGAGGTCTTCCGGCCCGTCGGAGCGGGCCTGGTGCTCCAGGCCAACGGCATGCGCTGCCTCGACGTGCTGGGCCTGGGCGACGCGGTCCGGGCGCACGGCGTTCCCGACCTGCCCGGCGGGACCCGCCTGCCCGACGGCCGGTGGCTGGCTCGCATCCCCGCCGACGAGCTGAGCCGCGCGCTGGGCACCTCCGCCATCGGGGTGCACCGTGCCGAGCTGCACCGCATCCTGCTCGACGCCCTGCCCGCCGGCACGGTGCGCACCGGCGCACGGGTCACCGCCGTCACCGAGGAGGGCGAGGTCACGTACGAGAGCCCGGCCGGCCCGGTCCGGACGCGGGCCGACCTCGTCGTCGCGGCCGACGGCATCCACAGCGCGATCCGCCGGTCACTGTGGCCGCGGGCCGCCTCGCCGAGGCCGATCGGGGTGCGTGCCTGGCGCGGCGTGACACCCGCCTGGGACGGTGACCTGGTCGTCGCGATCACCTGGGGGCGGGGCGCCGAGTTCGGCGTCGTGCCCCTCGTCGACGGCCGGGTCTACTGGTTCGCCGCGATCAACACCGCGGCGCTGGGGGCCACCGGCCAGGACACCGCGGTTCCCGAGCGGTTCCTGCGATGGCACGATCCGATCCCGGCGCTGATCGCCGCCACCGGCACGGTGCTCTGCGACGACCTCGCCTGCCTCGACGAGCCCCTGCCCACGTACGTCCGGGGGCGCGTGGTGCTGCTCGGCGACGCCGCGCACGCGATGACCCCCAACCTCGGACAGGGTGCCAACCAGGCTCTGGAGGACGCCGTGGTGCTGGCCGGCGTCGCCGATCGCCCCGACGGCCTGGTGACCTACGACGCGCTGCGCCGGCCGCGCAGCCAGCAGGTCGCGAGAGCGTCCCGGCTGGTCGGCCGCTTCGGCCAGCAACTGGACAACCCCCTGGCCGTCACCGTGCGCAACACGCTGATGCGCGTCATCCCGCCGCGGCTGGCCCTGCGCTCCATGGCCCGGTACGCCGATTGGCGTCCACCCGCACCGGCCCGCCGGTGACGGCCGGGGCGCCGCTGTCGTTGGCCCTTGCCCGAGTCTGACGGTACGGTGCGGCGGTGACAGGCCGCCCGCTGATCTTCCTGGACGTCGACGGCACGGTGATCCCGCTCCGGGCCCGCGTCGTGCCGGGCGTGCCGCGGGAACCGGCCGGCGGCAATCCACTGCTCGAACGCATCGACCCGGCCGACGGGCCACGCCTGCTCGGGCTCGCCGGGGAGCTGATCTGGGCGACCACCTGGATGGACGAGGCCAACGAGGTCGTCTCGCCCCGGCTGGGACTGCCCGCCCTGCCGGTGGTGGACTGGCCGGACGAGAACCCGGTGCCGGGGCTGCACTGGAAGACGGGCTTCCTGGTGGCGTACGCGGCGGGGCGCCCGTTCGTCTGGCTGGACGACGAGGTGACCGATGTCGATCAGCGGTGGATCACGGCGCACCACCCCGGCCGCGCCCTGTTGCGCCGGGTGCACCCGTTCACCGGGCTCGCCGACGCCGACTTCGCCGCGGTCCGCGCCTGGCTGCTGATCAACGGCTGATCGGCCCGGTGCCCGGCGGCGCCACCCGCCGCGACGGGAGAAAGCCGGAACCGCGTAACCTCCGGAGGTCGTCACCAGTAATAACGGGTGTGTCAGGCCATATTCTCCGCAACGTCGACTTCCCGTTCCCCGACGCCCGTTTCCCCGACCTGCTCGGCGCCGTCGTGCAGCGCACGGTGCTGACCGGCGAGGAGCCGGCCCGCGTCGTCATCCACGACGAGCACAACGACTGGCTGGTCGGCGACGGCGTCAACGATCCGAACCTGCCCGGCGCCACAGTGCTGGCCTGCATCAGCCACCTCGCCGAGGAGGATCCGGCCGTCGCCGAGCTGGCCACCCTGCCGACCGGTCACGCCGCCACGCGCGACGACCCCGCCAAACCGTGGACCGTCACGCCGCACGAGTGGCCGGACGACGACCACTGACCTCAACCGTCCCGAGACGGACCGGCACTGGATCGGCAATCATCGGCGGGGCCGGGTTGCCGACCGTGCTGTCGTGGAAATCGCTGCATACACCTCCGCCTGGTATGTCCGCCATCCGGACGGCTCGCTGAGCGCGGTGCCCGCCCTCGCCGCGCGGCCGGCGCCCGGGTCCGCCGCGACGGCCGTGCCCGCATCGCTGAACGAGCGCACCGGGCACGGCCGCACCCTCGAGGTCCCCGGCGACAAGGTTGTGGCCGAAGGTCCCGAATAGTCCTCACTCATCCCGCCCGAGGGCCGATCATGGGGAAGAGGGGGTGCGCCATGCGCTGGATCATCGCCGCGTCGATGGTGCTCGCCACGGCCGCCGGCTGCAGCGGCAGTGGGGACGAGACGACAGTCGAGCAGCCGGATCGAGGCACCATCGGCATCGCGATGCCGACCACCAAGTCGGCCCGGTGGGTCGGTGACGGCAAGAGCATCGCGCAGCAGTTCGAGCTGCTCGGCTACAAGACCGATCTGCAGTACGCCGAGGACGACGTCGACAAGCAGATCAGCCAGATCAAAGCCATGATCGCCGGCGGGGAGAAGGCGCTGGTCGTCGGCGCGATCGACGGGACCGCGCTCAAGGACGTGCTGGCCAGCGCGGCCACCGCCAAGGTGCCGGTGATCTCCTACGACCGGCTGATCCGCGACACCCCGAACATCACGTACTACGCCACCTTCGACAACTTCAAGGTCGGCGTCCTGCAGGCGGGCGCGATCGTCAAGGCGCTGAAGCTGAGCAGCACCGGTGGAACCGACAACATCGAACTGTTCGCGGGCTCCGCCGACGACAACAACGCCACGTTCTTCTTCAACGGCGCCATGAGCATTCTGACGCCGTACCTCAAATCAGGTCGTTTGAAGGTCGTCTCGGGAGAAACTGCCTTCAAGACGGTCGCCACCCAGCGCTGGGACGGCGCGGTCGCCAAGAAACGCATGCAACGCCTGCTGGCCGGCCCGCTGCGCGGGACGAAGGTCGATGCCATCCTTTCCCCGTATGACGGATTGAGCCGCGCGATCATCGAAGCGCTCCAGGAGAACGGTTACAAGAAACTGCCCGTGGTCACCGGGCAGGACGCCGAGCTGGAGTCCGCGAAACTGATCGCCTCGGGCATTCAGACCGAAACCGTCTACAAGGACACCCGCGAGCTGGCGAAGGTGGCCGTGCAGATGACGAACTCGTTGCTGCTCGGCGGGGTGCCCGAGGTCAACGACGAGAAGCAGTACGACAACGGCGTCAAGGTGGTCCCGACGTTCCTGCTGCAGCCGGTGAACGTGGATCGCACCAACTACGAGCGGGTGCTGGTCGACGGCGGGTACTACACCGCCGACCAGCTGGCGGGATGACCTGATGATCCAGCGCTTTCTCGACCTGTCGGTCCGCACCAAGCTGACCGTCCTGGTCGCCGCGAGTCTCGTCGCCCTGGCCGTCTGCGTCGGCGTGACCCTGGTCAGCGACAGGACCGCCGGCAACACCGCGCGTGACCTGGAGAATCTGAACACGGCCAGCGCCCGGGTCCTGCAGCTGGACCGTGAGGCCAGCGAGATGCGCGCCAACGGCATCCAGGCCATCGTCCGCAGCGACCCGGCCAAGCAGGCCGACCTGCTCAAGGACCGGGTCGCCTCGGCCGAGCAACTGCTCACCGAGCTGGAGGCGATCGATCTGCCCAGCGGCCTGGCGGCGTCGGTGGACCGGATCAAGGCGGTGACCAACGACTACACGGCCACGCTCACCCGGTTCGTCGCCTCGGCCGCTGCGGACCAGGCCGGCGCCCGGCTCGCCTGGGAGCAGGTCGGCGTCGACAACTACCTGATGAGCGCGGTGCTCGCCAACGAGCGGGCGCTGTTCCTGGACACCGTCGCCCGGGCGAACAAGAACGCCGAGAAGAGCCGGGCCACCGCCGAACGCCTCCTGTGGCTCGCCGTCGCGGTCGCCGCGATCGCCGTGATCGTGCTCGCCAACCTGATCGTCCGCTCGATCACCGGGCCGCTGCAGCGGGTCCGGACCGCGCTGCAGGCGATGGCCGGCGGTGACCTGACCGTCGCCGCCGACGTCCGCGGGCAGGACGAGGTCGGCCAGATGGCCCGGGCACTCGACGAGGCGCAGGCCAACACCCGCCGGGTCGTCTCGTCGGTGGCCGGCTCCGCGCAGGCGGTCGCCGCCGCGGCCGAGCAGCTCACCGCCACCGCCAGCACCATGTCGCTCTCCGCCGAGCAGGCCTCCACCCAGGCGCAGACCGCCTCGGCCGCCGCGGCGGGCGTCAACGACAACGTCTCGAACGTCGCCCAGGGCACCGAGCAGATGGGCGTCTCGATCCGCGACATCGCCCACAACGCCACCGAGGCCGCCCGCGTCGCCGAACAGGCCGTGTCGGTCGCCGACGCGACCACCGCCCAGGTCGGCAAGCTCGGCGAGTCCTCCGCCGAGATCGCCGAGGTGATCAAGGTGATCACCAGCATCGCCGAGCAGACGAACCTGCTCGCCCTGAACGCCACCATCGAGGCGGCCCGGGCCGGCGAGCTCGGCAAGGGTTTCGCGGTCGTCGCCGGCGAGGTCAAGGAACTCGCCCAGGAGACGGCCCGCGCCACCGACGACATCTCCCGCCGCGTCCAGGCCATCCAGGCCGACACCGCGGGCGCGGTCACCGCCATCGGCGAGATCACCTCGGTCATCGCCAGCATCAACGAGTTCCAGGCGACGATCGCGGCAGCGGTCGCCGAGCAGACCGCCACCACCGAGCAGATGAGTCACAACGTGGCCCTGGCCGCCTCCGGCGCCGGTGACATCGCCGCCAACATCAACGGCCTGGCGACGGCGACGCAGGTGAGCACGGAGGGCATCGCGCAGTCGCAGCAGGCGGTGACCGAGCTCAGCACGATGGCCAACAACCTGCAGTCCATGGTCAGCCACTTCCGCTACTGACCGAGACCCCCACGGGTTCACCGCGCCCGCCCGACGCCCGCCCGACAAACGCCCTGAGCCCGCCTGACGTCCGACGCCCGGCGTCCGGCGCCTGGCGTCCGGCGCCTGGCGCCCGACGCCCGGCGCCCATCGCATGTCCGATGCCCGGCGCACGCCCACGTCCGAGACCCGGCGCACGCCCGGTGCACGGCACCACTCGATACGGGACGCCAACCTGCTGTGGGCCCGGGCAGCGGCGCGGCTCGCGGTCCCGGCTGGTTCTCATGGGCGTTATCCGGGACGGATAAAGCCCATGAGAACCAGCCGGGACCTGCCGCCGCGGCCGGAGCCGTGCCCGAGAGCCAACCTCGCGGACTGTGTGTCAGCGTCCGTTGAAAGCAGATGCTCTCAGCGGACGCTGACAGCAGTTGTCCCGGCGGGCGCCGGGAGGCGTTGTCCCGGCGGGCGCCGGGAAGTGTTGTGTCAGCGGGCGCCGGGAGGCGTTGTGTCGGCGGGCGTCGGGGTGTGGGGAGCTGTGTCAGCGGGTGCTGAAGGCGGCGTCGAACGCCGCGGCCGGCGGATCGAAGAGGTGGCCGCGGACGAACTCCAGGGCTGAGGGCGCGCCGACGAGACGGTCCATGCCGGCGTCCTCCCACTCGACCGAGATCGGGCCGGAGTAGCCGATCGAGTTCAGCGCCCGGAAACAGCGCTCCCACGGGACGTCGCCGTGACCGGTGGAGACGAAGTCCCAGCCGCGGCGCAGGTCCGACCAGGGCAGGTGCGAGCCCAGGCGGCCGTTGCGCCCGTTGCCGACGGCGAGCTTCACGTCCTTGCAGTCGACGTGGTAGATGCGGTCGGCGAACTCCAGGATGAAATCGGCGGGGTCCAGGTCCTGCCAGACGAAATGGGACGGGTCCCAGTTCAGCCCGAACGCGGGCCGATTGCCGATGGCCTCCAGGGCTCGGCGGGTTGTCCAGTAGTCGTACGCGATCTCCGAAGGATGCACCTCGTGCGCGAAGCGGACGCCGACCTCGTCGAAGACGTCCAGGATCGGGTTCCAGCGGTCGGCGAAGTCCTGGTAGCCGGCGTCGACCATGGCGGCGGTGACCGGCGGGAACATCGCGACGTACTTCCAGATGGACGAGCCGGTGAAACCGACGACGGTGTCGACGCCGAGCCGGGCCGCGGTCCGCGCGGTGTCCATCATCGCGGCGGCCGCGCGCTGCCGGACACCCTCGGGGGAGCCGTCACCCCACACCGCGGGCGACAGGATGTCCTGGTGGCGCTGGTCGATCGGGTCGTCGCAGACCGCCTGCCCGGTCAGGTGGTTGGAGATCGCGTAGACCTTCAGGCCGTACTTCTCCAGGATCGACCGCCGACCATCGATGTACGAGGGGTCGGTGGCGCCGAGCGCGACGTCGAGGTGATCACCCCAGCAGGCGATCTCCAGGCCGTCGTAACCCCAGCCGGAGGCGAGCCGGCACACCTCCTCGAACGGCAGGTCGGCCCACTGACCGGTGAAGAGCGTGATCGGGCGGGTCATGATTCCTCCTCTACGCGGGTCCACGCGGACGTCTCGGCGGACCGGGCCACGGCGTCCAGGACCAACTGGACCTGCAGCGCGTCGGCGAACGACGGGGTGGGATCCGCACCCTCGGCGATCGCCCGGACCAGGTCGTGCGCCTGGTGGGTGAACGTGTGCTCGTAACCGATCAGGTGCCCCGGGGGCCACCACGCCGACATGTACGGATGGGTCGGCTCGGTCACCAGGATCCGGGTGAAACCCTGCTGCTCGGCGGGCGCTTCGAGGGAGTAGAACTGCAGCTCGTTCATCCGCTCGAAGTCGAAGACCAGCGTCCCCAGCGAGCCGTTGATCTCCACGTGCAGGCCGTTCTTGCGCCCGGTGGCGAAGCGGGTCGCCTCGTACGTGCCGACCACCCCGTCCCCGAGCCGGGCCAGGAACAGCACCGCGTCGTCGACGGTGACCGCGCCGAACGCCGACGAGTCACCGGCTGCGGACAGGCCCGCCGACGACGAGGGCAGCGGCCGGGACTTGACGAACGTCTCGGTCAGCGCGCACACCTCGGTGAGGTGCCGGCCCGTGACGAACTGGGTCAAGTCGACGATGTGCGCGCCGATGTCACCCAGCGCCCCGGAACCGGCCACCTCCTTACGCAGGCGCCAGACCAGGGGAAACTCCGGATCCACGATCCAGTCCTGCAGGTAGGACGCCCGGACGTGCCGGATCGTGCCGATCTTCCCGTCCGCGATCATCTGCCGCATCAGCGCGACGGCGGGAACGCGGCGGTAGTTGAAGCCGCACATCGCCCGTACGCCCGAAGCCTGCGCGGCGGAAGCGGCCGCGACCATCGAGCGGGCCTCGGCCACCGAATTGGCCAGGGGCTTCTCGCAGAGCACGTGCTTGCCCGCGGCGAGCGCCGCGATCGCGATCTCGGCGTGCACGTCGCCCGGCGCGCAGATGTCGATCAGGTCGACGTCGTCGCGTTTGAGCAGCGTGCGCCAGTCGTCGGTGTGCTCCGCCCAGCCGAGCCGGCCGGCCGCGGCGGCGACCGCCGTCGCGGACCGGCCGCTGAGCACCTGCATCCGGACCGGCGCCGGCAGGTCGTAGACGTGGTTGACAGTGCGCCACGCCTGCGAGTGCGCGGCCCCCATGAACGCGTAGCCGACCATCGCGACCCGCAGCGGTTCCGACATCAGTGCTCCTAGAAGCCGAGCTTCGCGTACTTCGAAGCGTTGTCCTTGGTGATGGTCTCGGAGGCCAGCGTGATCTCCTTCGGCACCTGCAGCTCGACCAGGTCGGACATGCCCTTGCCCTGGCCGATGAGCCGGGCCAGGCTGATCGCCGACGACGCCATCGACGGGCTGTAGGTGACCGTCGCCTTGAGCACGGTGTCGTCCTTGGTGATCGCGTCGATCGCCGCCTTCGAGCCGGCGCCGCCGACCATGAAGAACTCGCTACGGTTGGCCTGCTTGATCGCGGCGAGCACCCCGATGCCCTGGTCGTCGTCGTGGTTCCAGAGCGCGTCCATCTTCGGCAGCGCCTGCAGCAGCGCGGTCGCGGCGGCCTGCCCGGAGTCGGCGGTGAACTCGGCCGGGCGCCGGTTGGCGACCTTGAAACCGAAGGCGGCGAGCGCGTCGTTGAAGCCCTTCGTGCGCTCCTGGGTCAGCTCCAGGGAGTCGATGCCGGGGATCTCGCCGATGATCGGGCTGCCGACGCCCTTGGCCTTGAGCTGCTCACCGATGTACTGCCCGGCGGCCAGGCCCATGCCGTAGTTGTCGCCCTTGATCTGCAGCCGGTACGCGGCCGCCGACGGGAACGCCCGGTCCAGGTTGACCACCGGGATGCCGGCCTTCATCGCTTCGAGGCCGGTCGCGTTCAGCTCCTTGCCGTCATGCGGGAGCATGACGATGACCTGCGGCTTCTGCGCGATCAGGGTGGACAGGGCCGCGCGCTGAGCCGCCGCGTCCGCGCCCGCCTCGACCGGGCGCAACTCCACGTCGGAGTAGACCGCGGCCTGTGCCTTCGCGTTGTTGGTGATCGCCGCGATCCAGCCGTGGTCGGCTGCCGGCGCGGAGAACCCGATGATCACTTTCTGACCGGCGGCGGCGTTGGCGTCACCGCTCCCGCCGGTCTTCACCTGGGCGTCGTTGCCGGTGTCGTTGCTGGTGCAGGCGGTGAGCGCCAGGCCGGCGCCGGCTGCCGCGCTGCCGAGAAGGATGCGCCTACGGCTTATCGGAGACATTTCTCCTCCTGAGGAGGTTGGTGAGGGAGCGATAGCGGAACTGCTGAAGAAGCACGGCGGCCACGATGATGCCGCCCTTGACCATGTTCTGAACCTCGGTGGCGAGGTTGTTGATGGCGAACAGATTGGTGATCGTGGAGAACACCAGCACCCCGAAGAGGGCGCCGATGATGGTGCCGCGGCCGCCGCTGAGCAGCGTGCCGCCGATGATCGCCGCGGCGATCGCGTCGAGCTCGTAAAGGTTGGCCATCGCCGCCTGCGCGCTGGTGGCCTGCGAGGTCAGCATGATCGCGCCGATCCCGCAGCACAGCCCGGAGAGCACGTAGAGCAGCAGCGAGTGCCGTTTGACGTTGATACCGGCCAGCCGGGCCGCCTCCGGGTTGCCGCCGACCGCGACCGTGCGCCGGCCGAACGTCGTCCGGTTCAGCAGCACCCAGCCCGCGGCGACGACCAGCGCCAGGATCCACACCAGCAGCGGGATCCCGAGGAGTTTCGTGGTGGCGATGCTGTTGATCGTCTCGTTCGCGGAGACCTGCGTCTGCTTGCCGGAGATCTGCGCCGCCAGACCGCGCGCGGAGACGAGCATGGCGAGCGTCGCGATGAAAGGGACCAATTTGCCGTACGCGATGAGCACGCCATTGACCAGCCCCACGGCGACTCCCACGACGAGCGCCGTGAAGATCATGCCGGCCGCGCCGTAGCTCTGCGTCGCCAGCGTGGTCGCCCAGACGCCGGCCAGCGCGATGATCGCACCCACCGACAGATCGATCCCGCCCCCGATGATCACGAACGTCATGCCGACCGTGACCACGCCGATCCCGGACGCCTGTTGCAGGATGATCAGAACGTTGTTCCGCACCCAGGCCGGGTCGGAGTAGAGCTCGGGCCTGGTGACGATCCCGATGATCACCAGAATGACGAGCACGCCGACCAGACCGAGGTTGCGCAAGAGGTTGTCGTCGTATTTCTGTGCCTTGGGAAGCGCCGTCTCGGCGATCACGCGGCCTCTCCCTCCATCAGCGACCCCGCCATCACGAGGTCGAGCACGGTGTCCTCGTCGATCTCGCCGGCGAGCGCCTCGTGGATCAGCCGGCCCTCGCGCATGACCAGCACCCGGTCGGCGAGGCCGAGCACCTCCGGCACCTCGCTGGAGACCAGCAGCACGCCGACGCCGTTCGCGGCCAGGTCGTGGATGACCTGGTAGAGCTCGGCCCGGGCGCCGACGTCGACACCCCGGGTCGGCTCGTCGAGCAGCAACAGCCGGGTCCCGCCCGCGTTGTTCTCCCTGGTGAGGAGCCAGCGGCCGACGACAACCTTCTGCTGGTTGCCGCCGGAGAGGGTGCGCACCGGGCGGTCCACGTCGCGCGGGCGCAGCTCCAGGTTGTCGGCGGTGCGCTGGGCGGCCGCCCGCTCGTCGCGGGCCGCGGTGAACCCGGCCCGGGCGAAGCCGGCGAACGAGGCCAGCGTCATGTTCTTGAAGACCGGCTCGTCGAGGAGCAGGGCCTGGCTCTTGCGCTCCTCGGGGGCCATGCCCATGCCGTGCCGGACGGCGCTGCCGACGCCGGTGATCCGGTGACCGTTCAGGATCACGGTGCCGGTGTCCGGCCGGCGTGCACCGAAGATCGTCTCCAACAGTTCGGAGCGCCCGGAGCCGACCAGACCGGCGATGCCGACGATCTCGCCGGGGCGGACCGTGAGGCTGATGTCGGCGAACTCTCCGGCACGGCTGAGGTTCGTGACCGTCAGCAGCGGCGTGCGCTTCTCCTCCGGGGCGCTGCTCTCCTTGTCCGGGGCGACGCGCGGGGGGAAGGCGTACTCGAAGGATCGTCCGGTCATCTTGCCGACGAGTTCCCTGGTCGGCGTGCGGGCGGACAGGCCGGCGGCGGTCGTGCGGCCGTCCTTGAGGACCGTGACCCGGTCGCCGATCTCGCGGATCTCGGCGAGCCGGTGCGAGATGTAGACGACGGCGATGCCGTGCGCGGTCAGCTCCCGGATGATCCGGAACAGGTTCTCGACCTCGTCGTGGGCCAGGACCGCACTCGGCTCGTCCATCACGATCAGCTTCGCGTTGTGGGACAGCGCGCGGGCCATGCTGACGATCTGCTTGCCGGCGGCCGGGAGGTCCTTGATGAGGCGGCCCGGCGGGATCTCCGGGTGACCGAGTTTGCCCAGGATGAACCGGGTCTGCTCGGCGGCGCTGCGACGCCGCGTGAAGCCGAACCGGGACGGCTCGTGCCCGAGGAACGCGTTCTCCGCCACCGACAGGTCGTCGACCAGGTCCAGCTCCTGGTAGATGGTGGCGATCCCGGCGCGCATCGCGGCCTGCGGACTGGCCGGCGCGAACGGCTCGCCCTGCCAGAGGATCTCGCCCGAGTCGGCGTGATGAACCCCGGCGAGGACCTTGATCAGGGTGGACTTCCCGGCGCCGTTCTGCCCCAGCAGGCAATGAACTTCACCCTCGAGGACTTCCAGGTGTACGCCGTCGAGCGCGCGAACCCCGGGGAACTCCTTCACCACGTCGGTGAGCGTGAGGATCTTCCTGGCCGAGCCCGCCGACTCGCTCATGGGACCTGCTCGAACGCGGTGTCGCTGGCCAGCACCGCCGCGCCGGTGACGCCCGCGCGGCCACTGAGCTCGGAGAGCACGACGGGCAGATTGCCGGTCGCCAGCGGCAGGGACCGGCGGTAGACCACGCTGCGGATCTCGGCCAGTAGTACGTGGCCGAGCTGCGCCAACCCACCCCCGATGACGATCATCGACGGATTGGCGAAACTCACCAGCGCGGCCAGGACCCCGCCGACCCGGCGGCCGCCCTCCCGGATCAGCTTGATGCAGACCACGTCGCCCTCGGCCGCACCCTCGGCGACGTCCCGGGCGTTCAGCCGGTCGCTCTTCGACAGGCGCTCGGCGAGCGCGGGGGAGGCGCCCGACCGGGCCGCGGCCAGGGCGTCCCGGGCCAGCGCCGCACCGCTGAACACCGCCTCCAGGCAGCCGGTGTTGCCGCACGAACAGGTCGGGCCGTTCGCGTCGACCTGGATGTGCCCGATGTCGCCGGCGCACCCGTCGACCCCGCGGTAGACGCCGCCGGACAGATGGATCCCGCACCCGATCCCGGTGCCGATCTTCACGAACAGGAAGTCGTCGACGGACCGGGCGACCCCGCCGTGCCGCTCGCCGACCGCCATGATGTTGACGTCGTTGTCGACCACGACCGGGCAGCCGTGCTCGCGGGCGAGCAGCTCGCGGACGGGATAGCGGTCCCAGCCTGGCATTATCGGCGGGGACACCGGCACGCCGTCACGGAAGCTGACCGGGCCGGGGACGCCGATCCCGACCCCGTCCAGACGGTCGTAGACGCCCTCGGCGCGCGCCTTCGCGAGCAACTCGCCGACGCGGTGCAGGATCGGTTTCGGTCCCTTGCGGACGTCGGCCGGCTCCCGGTACGCGACCAAGGGCTCCAGCCGCCCGTTCACCACCTCGATGTCGATCGACCCGGCGCCCAGGTCCACTGCCGCGAAGCGCAGCCGCGGGTGGATCCCGACCAGCGTCGAGCGCCGTCCACCGCGCGACGCCGCCATTCCGGCCTCGGTGATGTAACCGGCCTTGATCAGCCGTTCTATCTCGCTGGTCAGCCTCGGGCGGGTCAGCCCCAGGCGATCGCCGAGCTCGGCCCGGGACACCGGACCGTCGTCCCGGAGCGCACGCAGAATCGACAACACGACAGCCACCTCACGTTCCGCGCTGTGTTGGCCGTCACGTTAGGACCCTTCCGTCGGCGAGGTCCACACCTTCGTTCTCTGTAGACGGAACTTTTGTCGCTCCGTGCAAAAGTCGGCGCGATCTCTGCCGCGAGACCCGTCCCGCGCTCCCGCTCCCGGCTGGTTCTCACGGTCGTTGTTCGTGCCTCATAACGACCGTGAGAACCAGTGGGAGGGGCGAGCCGCGGGCTGGAGGAAGTGGGCCGGGTCCTGCGCGAGGGGCAGCCGGGATCAGCGCCGGTGTGGATCGGGGCGGCTCATGCCGTACGGGAAAGGGGTCAGCTTCTGTTCTGGTAGCCGGACGTGGTGATGCGCTTCGCGGACAGCTCGTAGGCGCGCGGGTCGTCCGGGGTGCGGGTGCCGAGGCCGTCGACGTAACGGTTGAACATGGCGAAGGCTGCGGCGATCAGGACCGTGTCGTGGATTTCCGGGTCGGTCGCGCCCACGGATCGGGCGTCGGCCACCAGGCTCTCGGTCACGTCACGGCCGTCGCGCCGGACAGCTTCGGCTATCCGCAGCAGCGCACGCAGCTTGGCGGCGACCGGTGCGGACGAGGGGTCCGCGCGGACCTGCTCGACCAGCGCCATGCCCTCCGGGAGCTGCGCGGCGGCGGCCGCGGCGTGCGAGTCGCGGCAGAAGTCGCACTCGTTGAGGGCGGAGACGTGCGCGGCGATCAGCTCGCGCTCGCCGGGGGTGAGGGAGTTCGGTCCGCGCAGAAGGGTCTCCGCGAGAGCCATCAGTGGGGCGGCCGTCTCCGGCCGGTACTTCAGCAGTCCTTGGATGCCGGGCAGCGCCCGCTCGTCGACGCCGAGATCGATGTACGCCATCGCGTCAAGATAGCCATCCCCGGGCAGGCACGCGTGACGGTGCGGGCGCTCGGCCACGTCCCGCGTCAATCGCAGCCGAGGCTGCTCCGGTAGTCCTGGGGGATCCGGCCCTCGGCGGCCTTGTCGGCCAGCTCCCAGAAGCCCTCGGCCCAGTCGCCCTCGTCGACCATGGACTTGAGAACCTTCCAGTTGTGGCTGCTGCGCAACGCCAGCTGGGCCTTGGAGAGGGCGGCCTCGTCGCCGGCGCGGTCGGCCCGCTGGTACTCGGCGATCCAGGCGCAGCCGATCCGTGCGGTGACCTGGGCGCCGAACTGGTACGGGTCGTTGGTGCCGAAGGTGAGCAGCGTGCCGTCGTCGAAGTCCGGCGGCTTCGGCACGTCGGCCAGGATGCGGTTCGCCGCCTCGGCCGCCTTGTCCGGGGTGACGACCTCGGGCGGCATCGCGGCCAGAAACGCCTTCGCGTCGACCCGTTCGATCCTGGGCAGCAGCGCGTCGAACCCGGCCCGCGTCCACGTGCCGCCGGTACGCAACTCGGCGAACATGCCGTCGCGGGGCCTGAGCATCAGCGCGAAGTCCGAGTCGCTGTACGTGAACACGTCGCCCGGCCAGTCACCGATCGCCGACGCCTGCGGCGCGCTGACCGCCAGGCGGTCCCGGTAGTAGCCGTCGTACTCCCGGGCCGGGTACCAGGTGATGTTCATCGAACGGTCGCCGTTCGCGAAGAAGATGTCGCCGCTCGCGCCGGCGAAACCGTAGACACTGGTGATCTTCCAGCCCAGCTCGGTGATGAGCAGGCGCGGGTTCTCCTCGGCCGCCTTGACCACGAGAGCCTCGCTCGGCGCGGCGATCGAGATGTAGGGCGCCGGCGCGGCGTACTGCGTGGTGTCACGCCCCGGCGCGAACAGCGCGGCAGCGCCGACGATGCCGGTGACGGCCGCGGCGGTGGCCAGCGGGACGAGGAAGCGGCGCCTGCGGGGAAGCGCGTCGGGCGTGGACATGATCTCCTCCAGGAGTTCCTGGTCAGCCCCGTCGAGATCGGCGAGACGGTACGGATCGGCGCCGCGGATCATGCGGTCCAGGCGGTCGTCGGTCATCGGCCCTCCTCCGGGGTGGGTGCGGTCAGGACGCTGGAGACATGTCCGGACGGGCGCAGATCGTCACCGACGAGTCGGCGCATCCGCATGCGGGCCCGCGACAGCCGGGTGCGCACGACGGCTGCGCTCACCCCGAGCACCTCGGCGACCTCCCGCGGCTCCAGCCCCTCCCAGACGGTCAGGGTCAGCACCTCACGGTCCAGGTCGCCGAGCCGGGCCAGGGCGTCGCGGACGGCCAGGCGCTCCGGGACGTCGTTGCCCGGATCGGGGACGACGGCCGCGAGCCGCCGTCGCAGTCGCTCACCGAGACGGTCGCGCCGCTCCCCGCCGCGATGATGATTGGCCAGGACGCGACGGGCCACGCCGTAGAGCCAGAGCCGGGTCTCGGCGCCGCCGGGCATCTCGTCCCGGCGCCGCCAGGCGATCAGGAACGTCTCGGCGACGATGTCGGCCGCGTCTGCCGGTTGCTCGACCCGGCGCAGGGCATAGCCGAGCAACGGCGGGAAGTTCGCCGCGTACATCTGCCGGAATCCGTCGTCGTCGGGCACAACCACCTCATGTCCGGATGCGCCCTCATCGTGACAGCCGGAAGCCTAACGTCGGATGCCGAGTCGCGTGCCGGGCCCGGGCGGGGCCGACGGTGAGCTGAGACCCGGGCCACACGGCTGTCACATTTCCCGGGGCTGATCTGTCCTCCTCGTGACAACGACGCGAGAGAGGGTGGTCCGGATGCGGATCGCGGTGGCCGGGGGAACCGGCTGGCTGGGCAGACTGGTGGTCACGGCGGCGAGCGAGGCCGGTCACGACGTGGTGGTGATGTCGCGGGCGCGCGGCGTGGACCTGACCATGGGCCAGGGCCTGGACGAGGCGTTGCACGGCGCCGACGTGGTGATCGACGTGTCGAACATCGAGACGGTGAGCGGGGACCGGGCGACCCGGTTCTTCGAGACGGTGACCCGGAATCTGCAGGCGGCCGGGGTGCGGGCCGGGGTCGGGCACCACGTCCTGGTGTCGATCATCGGTATCGATCGGGTGCCGTGGGGCTACTACCGGGCGAAGCTCAACCAGGAGAGGGTGGCGCTGGCCGGTCCGGTGCCGGTGACGGTGCTGCGGGCGGCGCAGTTCCACGAGTTCGCGCTGCAGTCGCTGACCCGTTTCGGTGGGCCGGTCGCGGTGGTGCCGGCGATGCTGAGCCAGCCGGTCGCCGCCCGCGAGGTGGCCGCCGAACTGGTCCGCCTCGCCGGGGGCGAACCGCGCGGCATGGCTCCGGAGCTCGCCGGCCCCGAGCCGCTGCAGATGGCGGACCTGGTCAGGAAGGTCTCCCGGCGGCACGGCCCGCGCAAGTGGGTTCTCAGCTTCCCGCTGCCGGGCGAGGCGGGGCGCGCGATGAAGTCCGGTGGCGCTCTCCCCGACGGTCCGGGTCTGCGCGGCACCCAGACCTTCGACCAGTGGCTGGCGGAGCTCCCGTGACAGCGAAGACGGTCGCCACGGTGATCCTGGCTCTGAACGCCGCCCTCGTCGGTGTCTGGGCCGGCGCGTTCCCCCTCTCCTTCTACCGCGACTTCCCCTGGCCGGGCGCGCACTGGGTCTCAGCGCTCGGCCCCTACAACGAGCACCTGGTCCGGGATGTGGGCGGCCTCTACCTCGCGCTGCTGGTGCTGTCGGTCGCCGCGCTGCGCCGGCCGGTGCTGCGGACGACCGCCGGCGGCGCGTGGCTGATCTTCAGCGCGGAGCATTTCCTGTGGCACGCCTTCCACCTGGACGTCTTCCCGCGCTTCCATCAGGTCGCGAGCATGGTGGCCCTGTCGCTGCCGCTGCTGCTCGCCGTGCTGCTGGTGCTGCCCGGGCGCGCCGCCGCACCGGAAGCCCGCGGCACCTGACCGCGGAAGGTCGATCCGGGCCGCCCGCGATCATGGCCACCAGCAGCGCGAACAGCCTGGTGGCCAGCACGGCCAGCAGCACGGAGAACAGGAGAGTGAGCGCGTCGTTACTCATGGCCCCATTCTCGGCCAGGGGTACGACAACTTCCCCTGCAGCGGCAGCAGGCTTGCGCCAGGGCCGCGGCACGGCAATGACCTACGGCCGCAGCACCGGCATCGCCTGGGTGAGCATCGAGCGCCAGTCCCGCAGCGGAGCCACCCCGCTCCCGGCCCAGCGGGCATGCGACAGCACGCTGTAGGACGGCCGTCTCGCCGGCCTGACGAAACGGTCACTGGTCGTCGCCCGTACGCGGGAAGGATCCAGTCCTGCCTCGGCGAAGACCGCCCGGGCCAGCCCGCACCACGTGGTCGACCCGGCGGCGGTGCCGTGGTAGATCCCGGGTGCGGCGGACGAGCGGCCCAGCGCCACCAGCTGCTGCGCGAGCGCGTACGACCAGGTCGGCGGCCCTTCCTGGTCGTCCACCACGTCGAGCGTGTCCCGGGTGGCGGCCAGGCGCAGCATGGTGCGGACGAAGTTGGGCCCGTGTTCGCCGTACAACCAGGCGGTTCTGACCACGGACCCGCCCGCCGCCAGCACCGCCTCCTCGCCCACCGCCTTGCCCCGGCCGTAGGCGTTGAGCGGCGCCCGCCGCGCGTCCTCCGGGATCGGCGTCGTCGCGGTCCCGTCGAAGACGTAGTCGGTGGAGACGTGGATGAGGCGCTTGCCGGCGGCGAGGGCGAGGTTCCGCGCGCCGTGCCCGTTGATCGCGGTGGCCGCCTCCTCGGACGTCTCGGCACCGTCCACGTCGGTCCACGCCGCCGCGTTGATCACGACGTCGGCGCCGTCGACCGCGTCGCGGACCGCGTCCGGGTCGCGGACGTCCAGCTCGGCACGGGTGGCCGCGACGACATTCTGACCGTGCAGGACGGTCTGCAGGTCACGGCCGAGCATCCCGCCCGCGCCGGTGATCAGCCAGCGCATCAGAGCCCGGCCCGGGCCTTGAGCGGCTCCCACCAGGCTCGGTTTTCCCGGTACCAGGTGACCGTGTCGGCCAGTCCCCGCTCGAGGGTGACCTGCGGCTCGTACCCCAACTCGTCTCTGATCTTGGTGATGTCGAGCGAGTAGCGCCGGTCGTGGCCCGGGCGGTCCTGGACCGGGGTGACCATGTCCCAGCTCGCGCCGCACGCCCGCAGGAGCAGCCCGGTGAGGTCGCGGTTGGTCAGCTCGGTGCCACCGCCGATGTTGTAGACCTCGCCGGCCCGCCCCTTCTCCAGCGCGAGCTGGATGCCGCGGACGTGGTCGGTGACGTGCAGCCAGTCGCGGATGTTGCCGCCGTCGCCGTAGAGCGGCACCTTCCTGCCGTCGAGCAGGTTCGTCACGAAGAGCGGGATGAGCTTCTCGGGGAACTGGTGCGTGCCGTAGTTGTTCGAGCAGCGGGTGACCACGACGTCCATGCCGTGGGTCCGGTGCGCCGCGAGGGCCAGGAGATCGGACGAGGCTTTCGAGGCCGCGTACGGCGAGTTCGGCGCGAGTGGCCACGTCTCGGTCCACGATCCGGCGTCGATCGACCCGTACACCTCGTCGGTCGAGACGTGCAGGAAACGGCCGATCCCGGTCTCCCGCGCAGCGTCGAGGAGCACCTGCGTGCCGAGCACGTTGGTCGTCACGAACGGCACCGCGCCGCTGATCGACCGGTCCACGTGCGACTCGGCGGCGAAGTGGACGATCACGTCGTGGCCGGGCAGCAGGTCACGCAGCAGCTTCGCGTCGCCGATGTCGCCCTGCACGAAGTCGAGTCGGGAATCCGTCACCGGCAGATTCGCCCGGTTGCCGGAATAGGACAACAGGTCCAGGACGGTCACCGACGCGCCGGCAACCCCCGCGAATTCATCCTTTAGTACCGCCCGGACATAGGCCGAACCGATGAAACCGGCGCCCCCGGTCACGAGAATCTGCACAGCGGCCGAGTGTACTACCGCCTCCACTGTGTTTAGTCTTCGTCAGTGCGCGGAATCCTGCTGGCCGGTGGCACCGGCTCACGACTCTGGCCGATCACGATGGCCATGTCGAAACAGCTGATGCCCATTTTCGACAAACCGATGGTGTACTACCCGCTGACCACGCTGGTCTCCGCCGGAATTCAGGAGATCCTGGTCATCACCACCCCCGAGGATCAACCGCATTTCGAGCGCTTGCTCGGTGACGGCAGCCGATTCGGTCTGTCCCTTTCTTATGCCGAACAACCGAAACCGGATGGGATCGCCCAGGCGTTCCGGATCGGCCGCGATTTCATCGGGAACGAGCCGGTTGCGCTGATCCTCGGCGACAACATCTTCCACGGCGTCGGCCTCGGCCGGCAGCTCGCGCGCTTCCGGGAGCCGGCCGGCGGGCGGATCTTCGCCTACCCGGTCGCCGACCCCGAGCGGTACGGCGTCGTCGAGTTCGACGAGTCCGGCACGGTGCTGTCGATCGAGGAGAAGCCCGGGAAGCCCAAGTCGACGTACGTCGTTCCGGGGCTCTACTTCTACGATGCCGACGTGGTGGGGATCGCCGACGCCCTGGAGCCCAGCGCGCGGGGCGAGCTGGAGATCACCGCCGTGAACGAGGAGTACCTGCGCCGTGGCCGGCTCGACGTCACCGTGCTGGACCGTGGCACGGTGTGGCTGGACACCGGCACGTTCCAGTCGATGGTGCAGGCCTCGGAGTACGTACGGGTGATCGAGGAACGCCAGGGTCTGAAGATCGGCTGCGTCGAGGAGGCCGCGTGGCGGCTCGGCTTCATCTCCGACGATCAGCTGCGTGAGCTGGCCGGGCCGTTGCTGAAGAGCGGTTACGGCACGTACCTGGAACGTCTGCTGGAGACCGGCCCGTTCGGGGGAGCGCTGTGAAGATCCGCCCGTTGAGCATCGAGGGCGCGTGGGAGGTCACTCCCGCGCAGTTCGGCGACGACCGCGGCACCTTCCTCGAGTGGTACCGCTTCGACCACCTGGCCGCCGTCGTGGGGCACCCGCTCGACCTGGCCCAGGCGAACCTCTCCACCTCGGCCGCCGGCGTGGTGCGCGGCGTCCACTTCGCCGACGTCCCGCCCGGCCAGGCCAAGTATGTGACCTGCGTGGCGGGCGCCGTCCTCGACGTGGTCGTCGACGTCCGCGCCGGCTCGCCGACCTTCGGGCAGTGGGAGGCGGTGCGGCTGGACGACGTGGACCGGCGCGCCGTCTATCTCGCCGAGGGGCTGGGGCACGCGTTCTGCTCGCTGACGGAGGGCGCCGTCGTGGCGTATCTCTGCTCGTCGACGTACCGCCCGGGCCACGAGCACGGCGTGCATCCGCTCGACCCGGAGCTGGGCATCACCTGGCCGGTCGGGACGCCGCTGCTGTCGCCGAAGGACGCCGCCGCGCCGACGCTGTCCGAGGCCCTCGCCTCCGGGTTGCTACCGCGGTACGACACGTGTCGTGACTATCGGGAAACCTTGCGTCGAGATGATGACAGTCAATCACTCGTCGCTGACGATTGACCTGCACGGAGCGCCGTAGTATGGCGGCTCGCTCCGAACTGGACGGACATCCCTGAGGCTCGTCCGAACCGCCAATCCCGTCGGACGGAAAGCTGTAGCGCGAACGGGGTGCCGTTCGGGAGTCTGTCTCATGTGTCCGGTGGGTCGCCTGTAAGTTACCGGCTGATCACTCTAAGCTAAGCGCGGGCTTCGGCACCTGACGGATCCGGCTTGTCCGGATTCCCACCTATTATCAACAATGGATTGACCGCAGCCAATGGGGGCAGAGGCGTGCAGACAATCGAGTCGCTGGCCACCGTCGATCTGAGCGAAAGAGCGCTCGGCATCCGGCGGGGCAAACGAGCCGGCGAGACCAGAGCGGGCTGGCAGAACCGGTACGCCCGGATGCTGTACCTGATCGACTACGTCGTCGGCCTCGGCGCCGCGTCCTGGGCCCTGGTCCTGCGCTTCGGCCCGGACGGTGACGAACCCAACCTCAAGGGCTACATCCTGCTCACGGCGGTCCTGCCGATCGCGTGGATTCTCTGTCTCTCGGCGAACCGCGCCTACGAGCCGCGCCACCTGTTCGTCGGCACCGACGAGTACGCCCGCGTGTTCCGGGCCGGCGTCGGCCTCACCGCCATGCTCGCCATCGTCTCGTTCGCCTTCGACCTGCGCCTGGCCCGCGGTTACGTCAGCATCGCGCTGCCGCTGGCCATCGTCGTGGACCTCGGCGCCCGCTACCTCTACCGGCAGCGCCTGCACCGCTCGTGGGGCCGTGGCAACCGCCTGCACCGGGTCCTGCTGGTCGGGCACGAGCAGGCGGTCTCCGACATGACCCGCCGGCTGCGCCGCGAGCGCTACCACGGCCTCGGCGTGATCGGCGCCGTGCTGCCGGCCGCGCCGACCCCGAAGACGTTCGCCGCCGGCATGCCGCCGGTCTACGGCACCTTCGACAAGGTCGACTCGGCGGTGACCCGCGCCGACGCGGACACCGTGATCGTGCTGGCCTGCCCGGAAATCGACGGGCCGGCCCTGCGCCGGCTCGCCTGGCAGCTGGAACGCGAGGAGATCGACCTGATCGTGGCCAGCACGCTGGTCGACGTCGCCGGTGACCGCACCACCATCCGCCCGGTCGACGGCCTGCCGATGCTGCACGTCGAGCACCCGAAGCTGAAGGGCAGCGCGCGGTTCTTCAAGGCCACCTTCGACCGGGTCGGCGCGACCGTGCTGCTCACCCTGCTGTCGCCGATCCTGCTCGTCGTCGCCGGCCTGGTGATGTTCGGCAAGGGCGGGCGCGGCCCGGCGATCTTCAAACAGGAACGCGTCGGCAAGAACGGCCGCACCTTCATGCTCTACAAGTTCCGCACGATGGTCGTCGACGCCGAGGCGCGACTGGCCGAGCTGCAGGCGCTCAACGAGCACGACGGCGAGCTCTTCAAGATCAAGCAGGACCCGCGGATCACCCCGATCGGCAACTGGCTGCGCCGCTTCTCGGTGGACGAGCTGCCGCAGCTGTTCAACGTGCTCAAGGGCGACATGTCCCTGGTCGGCCCGCGCCCGCCGCTGGCCCGCGAGGTCGCCGGCTACCCGTCGGACATGTTGCGCCGGCTCGTCGTCAAGCCCGGCCTGACCGGCCTCTGGCAGGTGTCCGGCCGCTCCGACCTGTCCTGGGAGGAGTCGATCCGGCTCGACCTCAGCTATGTGGAGAACTGGTCGCTTGCCATGGACCTGGCCATTCTGTTCCGTACCGTCAGCGCCGTCGTGCGCAGCTCGGGAGCTTATTGATGACCGCACGTCCCCGTCTCACCGTGATCGGCACCGGATATCTCGGTGCCACCCATGCGATCTGCATGGCCGTCATGGGCTTCGAGGTGCTCGGTGTCGACGTGGACACCAGCAAGATCGAGAAGCTGACCGCGGGCGAGGTCCCGTTCTTCGAGCCCGGCCTGCCCGAGCTGCTGGCCAAGGCCCTGGAATCCGGCCGCCTGCGGTTCACCAGCGACTTCCGCGAGGCCGCCGCCTTCGGCGACGTCCATTTCCTCTGCGTCGGTACGCCCCAGCAGGCTGATTCCGAGGCCGCCGATCTGCGGTACGTCGACGCGGCGGTCACGAGTCTCGCTCCGCACCTGACCCGCCGCACGCTGGTGGTCGGCAAGTCCACCGTCCCGGTGGGTACCGCCGCGCGTCTCGCCGAGCTGCTGCGTACCACCGCGCCGGCCGGTGACCAGGTCGAGCTGGCGTGGAACCCGGAGTTCCTGCGCGAGGGCTTCGCCGTCGACGACACGATGAAACCCGACCGGCTGGTCTTCGGCGTGACCTCCGCGTGGGCGCAGGAGCAGCTGCGCGCCGCGTTCGGGCCGGTGATCGCCCAGGACGTGCCGGTCAAGGTCACCGACCTGCAGACCGCCGAGCTGGTGAAGGTCGCCGCGAACTCGTTCCTGGCCACCAAGATCTCCTACATCAACGCGATGGCCGAGGTCTGCGAGGCCACCGGCGCCGACGTGCACGACCTGGCCGAGGCGCTGGCCTACGACGAGCGGATCGGCGGGAAGTTCCTGCGCCCCGGGCTCGGTTTCGGCGGCGGCTGCCTGCCCAAGGACATCCGGGCGTTCGCGCATCGGGCCGAGGAGTTGGGAGTCGGCCAGGCCGTCGGCTTCCTGCGCGAGATCGACGGGATCAACCGGCGACGCCGCGCCCGTACCGTCGACCTGGTCGTCGAGCTCTGCGCCGGGGACGTCGCCGGCAAACGGGTCGCCGCGCTCGGCGCCGCGTTCAAGCCGAACTCCGACGACATCCGCGACGCGCCGGCCCTCGACGTGGCGGCCACCCTGCACCGGATGGGCGCGGTCGTGACCGTTTTCGATCCGGCCGCGCTGGACAACGCACGGCGGGTGCACCCCGAGTTGGGGTACGCCACCAGCGCCCTCGACGCCGCCCGCGACGCGGACGTGGTCGTGCTGCTCACCGAGTGGAACGAGTTCCGGGAGATCTCCCCGTCGGCGATGGCCGCGGTCGTGCGCCGCACCCGGATCGTCGACGGGCGGCACGCGCTCGTCCCCGCCCACTGGGCCGCCGCGGGCTGGGACTACCGTGCCCTGGGCCGCCCGGCCGTCCACGGATCAGTGCACGGATCGGCGCGCTCGTGAAGATCACCGTCGTACGCCCGGACGAGCTGGGACCCGCCGAGCTGACCGCCTGGCGACAGCTCCGCAAGGACCGGCCCGGCCTGCAGAATCCGTTCCTCGCCCCGGAGTTCACCCTCGCTGTCGCCCGGCAGCGCCCGGCCGCGCGGGTGGCGGTGCTCGAGGAGTCCGACGGGATCGCCGGATTCTTCCCGTTCGAGGTCCGCAACCGGGTGGTCGGCGTCCCGATCGGTTTCGGGATCAGTGACTGCCAGGGTCTCGTACACCGGAATGGCCTTGATCTCGACGCCAAGGGGTTGCTCACAGCATGCCGGCTGCCGGTGTTCGAATTCGATCATCTGATGGCGTCGCAATTCACCGACCATCACACGACGCTTTCCTCGTCGCCGCTGATGAACCTCGAGGACGGCTATCCGGCGTACGTCGAGAATCGCAACAAAGCCGGTGACGTCGTGAAGCAGACGTTGCGCAAGCAGCGGAAGATGGCCCGTGAGGTCGGCGACGAACGATTCGTCTGGGACGACCGTGCCCCCGAGGCGCTCGCCGCACTGCGGGAATGGAAGTCCGCGCAATACCTGCGCACCCAGCAGTACGACCGGTTCTCCACGCCCTGGATTGCCGGGGTGCTCGAGGAATTGCAGGCGTCCGCGTCCGACGACTGCCGCGCGGTGGTCTCCACGATCTACGCCGGTGACCGCCCGGTCGCCGCGCACCTGGGCCTGCGCAGCGAGTCCGTGCTCGCCTACTGGTTCCCCTCCTACGACCAGGACCTGTCGAAGTACTCGGCCGGCATTCTGCTCTGCCTGCGGATGGCCGAGGCCGGCGCCGCCGACGGCATCCGTCAGATCGACCTCGGGAAATCCGAGGCGCTCTACAAGACCCGGCTGATGAACGACGAGACGCCGGTCGCCGCGGGCCGGATCGGCCGTTCCTGGACGATCACCACCGCCCGCCGCACGCAGAACGCGGTGACCCGCTCGCTCAAACAGGGCGCGCTGGGGGAGAAGCTCAAGAGCGGCCGCACCGGAAAGGTGCTCCGCGGACTGAAGGCGAGGATCGCGTCGCGATGACGATTCTGGTGGCGGTCGTCTCCTACAACAGCGAGCGGCTGATTCCCGACCTGATCGCCGGCCTGCGTACCGGGCTGGACGGCCTGAAATGGCACCTCACGGTCGCCGACAACGATTCCCGGGACAACAGTGTCGCGCTCGTTCGCGAGCTGGCGCCGGAGGCGACCGTCGTCGAGATGGGCCGCAACGCGGGCTACGCGGCCGGCATCAACGCCGCGGTCGCCGCGTCCCCGTCCTACGACGCGATCCTGGTCCTGAACCCGGACGTGCGCCTGACGCCCGGCTGCGTCCCGCGCCTTCTGGAGGCGCTGGAGGTGCCCGGCACCGGCATCGCCGTGCCGAACCTCGTCGACGGCGACGGCGTCCTGATCCACACCCAGCGCCGCGAGCCGAGCACCCTGCGAATGCTGGGCGACGCCTTCCTCGGGGCCCGCCGCGCCGGCCGCTCCCGCCTGCTGGGCGAGATCGTCACGACCCCTTCCGCGTACGAGGCGGAGACGTGCGCCGACTGGGCGGAAGGCTCCACGCAGCTGATCAGCGCCGAGTGCTTCGCCCGGATCGGACCGTGGGACGAGCGATACTTCCTCTACTCGGAGGAGACCGATTTCGCCCTGCGCGCGCGGGACGCCGGGCTGCGCACCCGGTACGTCCCGGAGGCGAAAGCGGTCCACCTGGAGGGCGACTCCCGGGTGTCCCCGGGCCTGTGGGCGCTGCTGACGCTGAACAAGGTCCGCCTGCACCGCCGTCGCCACGGCGCGCTGCGGGCGTCCGCGTTCTGGGCCGCCACGGTGCTGCGCGAGTCCAGCCGGGCGGCCCTCGGCAAGAAGCCCAGCCGGGCCGCCACGCGAGACCTGCTCACCCCGTCCCGCCTGCGCGAGAAGCCCGGCCCGGCCAGCGTCGCCCGCTGGGCCCGCTGAGCCGCGTCCCCTGTCTGCCGGCGTTCGCGCCGGGTCATAGCCTTCACTGAGTCGAGGCCTCAAGGGCGGAGCAGGTCCGTCACGAGGCGGCGGGTCCACTCCGGAGTGAGCGGGAAGTTCGTGAAGACGGCTCGGTAGTAGAGCGGGGCGAGCACCGCGTCCATGGTGCGCTCCAGGCTCGGAGCAGGCTTGCCCCGGGCCCGCTCCCGGTCGAGGATCGCCTCGAGCTGGTCCTGCCGCTCGCCACGACACGCGGCGGCGCCCTGCTCCCCGCCCGTGCCGATGGTGGCGCGCACCAGGGCCAGAGTGTCCGGGTCGCCGAGATCCTTGGCCAGGTCGTAGGCATAACGTTCCAGGTCCTCGCGCAGGCTGCCGGTGTCCGGCACCACGATCTCGCCGGAGAATCGGCTGGTCACGACGTCGGCGAGCAGATCGCCGATGGATCCCCAGCGGCGATAGACCGTCGTCGGGTGCACCCCCGCGCGGGCCGCCACGACCGGGATCGTCAACACCTCCGCTTCTTCGCCGACCAGCTCCTGGACGGCTCGGTGAACCGACGCACGGACTCGGGCCGAACGGCCGCCGGGCCGGCTGCCGGCCTGCGGGGTGGACGAGGACGCAACGGGCATGAAGCCATTATGGCACGGATCACTGCGTTTAGTATCGCAGTGATCGTTGCTTTTGATCTACGGTTCGGAGGTCACTAACGCAACGATCACTGCAGGGATGGTTATGAGTGTCGCAGCTTCCCTCCCGCCTCGGAAGGGCGTCTTCTCCTCCGTGGCCGCAATCCTCGTCCTCTTCCTGGCCGCCTCCAGCGCACCGTCCCCGATCTATGTCATCTACCAACAGCAGTGGCACTTCACGGCGTGGGCACTGACGGTCGTCTTCGCGCTGTATGCGATCGGCCTGCTGGGCGCGTTGCTCGTCCTGGGTCCGCTCTCCGACCACCTCGGCCGCCGGCCGGTGCTCGCCGCGGCGATCGCGCTGGAGATCGTCGCGCTGGCGCTCTTCCTGGTCGCCGGCAACGTCTTCGTCCTGTCCGCCGCCCGGGTGTTGCAGGGCATCGCGACCGGGGTCGCGACCACCGCCCTGAGCGCCGCGCTCGTCGATCTCGAACCGTCGCGGGGGCGGGCGGGCGTCGTGACCTCGGTGGCTCCGCTGACCGGACTCGCGCTCGGCGCTCTCGGCAGCGGCCTGCTGGTGGAGTTCGGCCCTGCGCCGACCCGGCTGGTCTACTCCCTGCTGGCCGGCGCGATGGTGCTGGCGATGGTGATCGTCGCCCGCATGCCGGAGACCTCACCGCGCCGGCCGGGCGCGATCGCCTCCCTGCGCCCGCGCGTCGCGATGCCCGCGCACCTGCGCTCCGAGATCGTCCCGGTGGTGCCGGTGATGATCGCGACCTGGGCGCTGGCCGGTATGTACCTCTCGCTCGGCCCGTCCGTCGCGGCGGAACTGCTGGGGTTGCACAACCATCTGATCGGTGGCGTCGTCGTCACCCTCCTGGCCGGCACCGGCGCTGTCGCGATCGCCCTGCTGCGGTCCCGGTCCGCGGCCATGCTGCTGGCTCCCGCGTCCGCGCTGCTCGGACTCGGCACGCTGATCTCGCTGGCCGGAGTGGCAGGGGATGTCGCCTGGCTGGCCGGAGCCGGCACGGTCGTCGCGGGAGCAGGCTTCGGCGCGTCGGCGCTGGCGACGTTCGGCACCTTCGCCCGGATCGCCCGGCCGCACGAGCGCAGCGCGGTCTTCGCCCTCGCCAACACCATCAACTACCTGGGGAACAGCGTTCCCGCCGTGCTCGGCGGCATCGCGGTCACGACGCTCGGACTGATGACCGCCACCAAGATCTATGCCCTCGCCATAGCGGTGATCACGTTCTCCGCCCTCGTCCTGCGATTGAGGCAGACACGGACTCAACCCCGTGCCGCCGTCGCCCCGCGCGTCTGACCTTTCGAGAAAGCAGAGGAAGTTACCGTGACATCCATCGACAAGATCAAGACGGATCACGAGGTTCAGCGCGGTGGTCACACGACCATCCGGTACACGGCCAGCGGTCCCGCCGACGGCCCGGCCCTGGTCCTCATCCACGGCTGGGCGTGCGACCGCCGCGACTTCGACGCGGTGACCGACCACCTGCCCGCCGATCATCGTGTCCTCGCGGTCGACCTCGCCGAGCACGGCGACTCCCGGGCGACGCGAGACGCCTGGACCATGGAAGAGTTCGCCCGCGACGTGATCGCGGTGATCGAAGCCGAATCGGTGACGTCGGCGGTGGTGGCCGGGCACTCGCTCGGCGGAGCGGTCGCCGTCGAGGTCGCCCGGCTGCTTCCCCGCACGGTCACGCGCGTGGCCGCCCTGGACTCGCTGCTCTATCTGTCGCTGTTCCCGGCCCCGAGCGAACACCAAACCGCAGCGATGATGCTCCTGTTCCACGAGGATTTCGCCGGAGCGGTGCGGGGCCTCGTGGAAGGCGGATCACTGCCCGAGACCGACCCGGCCCGCAAGGACGCGTACTTCGCCAAGATGGTGGCCGTCCGGCAGCCGGCCGGCCTGCGGTCCATCGAGGGCCTGATTCGCTGGGACATGGACGCCGCGCTGCGCGAGACGAAACAGCCGATCACCGTGTTCGCCGTTCGTGGCCTGGCGACCCCGGAGGCGATCGAACGATACCGCGACCGCTTCGACATCGAACTCGTCGATCTCGGCAGCCACCACTTCCCGGTCGAGGATCCCGAGGGAACGGCAAAGCTCCTGGCCCACCTCACGGCCTGACCGGAACCCGGCGCCACCCGGAGGGACCCGCGGTTGTGACATAGTCAGATCATCTCTATATTGCGGGTCGTGACCTCATCCATGCGGGAACCGACCGGTCTGCGTGCCCGCCTCGGCCGTCCCGGATCCCGCAGTGTCGTGGTGCTCGCGACCCTGGCCGCGATCGTCGCCGGGTGCTTCGGCGCGGCCGGGATGTCGCTGCTCGGCTGGCAGTTCGCGCCGCCGCTGGCCGGGGTCGTCCGGGCCCAGGGCATCGACCGCGAGGTGTTCCCCGGGCTGACGGTCCGGGGCTGCGAGGACGGCTCGCAGGACGTCTTCTCGCCCGAGGACTACGGGCTGAGCTGCGCCCACGTGCCGCCGTTCGTCCTGAACCCGGACGGCGAGGGCACCCGCTACGGGTTCATGGAGTACCGGGTGGATCCGTCAGCCGCGACGCGCGACAACGTGGCCTTCACGACCGCAGTCCGGGATCGCCTGGTCGACGCCGGTTGGCGGATCGGCTCGGACATCCGCGTCCACGACGGCATCGACGACCTCGACACCAGCGTGCTCGACGGCACGAGCGCCCCGTTTCCCGGCAACGACGTCGAGACGAACGTGCGGGAGGCGACCTTCTGGGCCACCCGCGACGGCCTGGTCCTCGAGTTCTTCAACGCCACCGGCACGGATTCGCCGTACGGCGCGGCGGACCCGGACGTGACGGCCCGGTTCACCGTCGCCCGGTCGGCGCCGTGGTGGCTCTGGGCCATGACGGCCACCGGGGCGCTGCTCGGCGTGGCGGCCGGCTGGCTGCTCACCGGGTGGATCAGCCGCCGCACCGAGGGCGACGGCGCGTCGACCTTCATCGCGGCGCTGCCCGCCTGGCTGTGCGCGATCCCGCTGACCGTGGCCGCGCTGCCACTCAATGAGCAGGTCGGCCGCCCGTGGTCGGAGGGCGTCTTCGTCGGTCTCCACGCGAAACTCGCCCCGTGGCCCGACCTCGGCTTCGACTACGTCAATCCGGTCGCCGGCCTCGCCGTCGCCGCGTTCCTCCCCGCCCTCCTGGTCGCCGCCCTCACAAGGCGAACCCCGGCCGGAGATCGGCTGTGGGGTGACGACAGCGCCGAGGCCCGGTGAGCGCCTGTCCCGCAAGCTGTCTCCGCAACGCACGCCAGCCGACGCCAGGCCCGCTTGCGTGCCGAGCCGCGACGCGGCTCACGCTCGCGGCTGGTTCTCACCGTTGTCATCGCGGTGGACAAGCACGGCGAGAGCCAGCCGGCAAGCTCGCGCCGGCGCGACGCCCTTTTCCGGCCGTCGGGTGGGGGCGGCCGGCCGGGCGCCGGAGCGAGCAGCATGGTCGCGGGGTGGATCGGTCCCTGAGCGGCAGGGCGCGATCGGCGGATGGGCCGCGTGGTCGAATAGCGGGGTGGAACTCACCAAACGATTCACTGACGAGCAGTACGCGCAGGCGCTGAGCTCTTGGGACTGGCTGGACCTGACCGGCAGGACGCCGCGGTTCGCGTCGCTCTTCGGTGATCTGTTCCTGGAGGACGAGCAGGGCGCCTGGTGGCACCTCGACACCTTCGAGGGACGGCTCGACCGGCGGTGGCCGGACGCTGCCACACTCACCGCCGAGCTGAACACCGAGGAGGGTCAGGACCGCTTTCTGCTGGGCGCGCTGGCGATGGCCGCGTTCCACCGGCGCGGCCTGGAGCTGGGGCCCGACGAGGTGTACGCCTGGGCCCCGCCCCCGATGATCACCGGAAGCTTCGCGGTCGACGAGATCCAGGTGTTCACGTTCGTCGCGGTGCTGACCATCATGGGCCAGACGCACCGGCAGCTCGGCTAGCGCCGCGGGAGCGCCGATCCGGGTACAAGAGTTCCGAGAGACTGCCCGGTGGTCAGCGGAGGCGTTTGACGAGGGTCGCGGCGGCGTTGCGCGCGCGGACGGGGAGCTGTCGCGAACGGGCGACCGACTCCCGTACCGAGGCGGGGGTGTCCTGGTGGTAGACGCTGAAGCGCGGCTGCAACCAGGCGCCGGGCGTGGCCGGGCGACGGTCGCTGGTGAAGACCGTCGTGTATCCGAGGCGGCGCAGCGCGGTGAGGGTCGCGCGGTCGTAACGGCCGAGCGGGCACGCCGCGCGCGTCACCGGCTGACCGATGACCGCGGCGATCCGGTCGCGCGCGTCGGCGAGTTCCGTCTGCGTCGTCGCCGGGGACAGGCCGCGCCACGGGTGGTGGTGCATGCCGTGCGTGCCGACGGCCATCCCGTTCTTGCGCAGGGCGCGCAGGTCGGGCTCGCCGAGGCTGCCGGGGGAGTCGAGGCGCCCGGCGAGGACGAAGAACTCCGCGGTGAGACCGCGCTCCAGTAAGTGAGGAAGCGCGATCTCGACGTCCGAGGAGTTGCTGTCGTCGAAGCTGAGGTTGACCGGAAACGACCAGGAGGTGATCTCGTCGAGGATCGCGGTGAAGGCAGAGACGCTCATCCAGTACGCATCCTCGCCCGGCTCCAGCTCACGCTGCGGCTCGCCGATGCCGTGGAACAGGATGTTGATGTGCTCAGGCATGCGCTTCTTCCCGGGAGGAGGCGTCGTGTCCCCAGTCGACGCCGGTGCGCCGCTTCGCCCGGAACGCCGCGTAGACGGTGATGCCGACGTAACAGACGGCGGCGGGTGCGAGCCACGGCCGGCGGAGCACGACGTCCTTGAGCCAGGACGAGCGCCCGGAGGCCCGTACGTCAGCCGTGATCTCTCCCCGGGCCGCGGCCGCGCGCATCGCCGCGTTGCCGGCCCGCACCCGGATCAGGCGGCGGATCAGGTCGCGGGTGCGAAACGGCGTGGCCACCACCGACACCACCGAGGTGACCTGCTGTTTCTCGTCGGCGGTGAAGAGCGAGTCGACGAACAGGTCGTCGGCGACCATGTCCGGGAACCGCTCGAACCGGGACCGGGCGTCCTGCGACAGTGCGATCACGCCGCGCCCGAACAGGCCGGTCCGCAGGGCCGGGAGGTGCCGGTGCACGCTGTAGTACGCCCTGACCGGTAACGGACGCCCGGCGAGATCCACCTCGCGGCGAGCGGTGGCGGCCGGCGACGACGCGCAGGCCGCGACGAGGGCGCGCAGACCGGAAGTGCTCAGGTTGATGTCGGCGTCCAGATAGATCCGCGGGAATCCGGCGGCCACCTCGTCACCAGCGTTCAGCGCGCCGGCCTTCCCGGGATCGGGAAGATCGAGCACGCGTACGCCGTGATCGCGCGCCACCCGCACGGTGTCGTCGGTGCAGCCGTTGGCCACGACCGTCACGTCGAACTCGCCGGGCGCCGCATCCGCGAGCAGGGTGTCCAGGCATCGCCCGATGACCGCGGCCTCGTTGTGCGCGGCGATGACGACGCTGGTCACGGCGCCTCCGCCCGGGACGGCGCGTCGGCCGGCCGGCGCTGCGCGGGGATCCGCGGCGGGTCGGCCGGGACGCGCAGCAGCCGGCGCCAGACCGCGATGTACTCGGTGGCCTGATGCTCCCAGGAGAGGAAGTCCCGGAACCGCTCACGTCCGATCTTGCGCATCCGGTCACGCATCGCCGGATCGTCCAGGAGCGTGTTGATGGCCTGGGCGAATTCGGCCGGGGTGCCGTGGGGAACGTAGAGGCCGGCCTCGCCGACCGTCGCGTGCGTCTCGACCAGGTCGGCGGCAACGACCGGGACGCCGCGCCCCAGGTACTCGACCGTCTTGGCCATCGTGGAGAGCTGGTTCATCCGGGTCGGCAGGTCCGGCTGCAGGGCGACGTCGGCCTCCCGCAGCAGCGCGTCGACCTCGGGGCCGTTCAGCCAGCCGGTGAACTCGACGACGTCGGTCAGGCCGCGCTCCCCGGCGAGGGCGCGCAGCTCCGCGGCGGTCTCGCCGTCTCCGGCGAGGATCATCCGCCAGCCGGTGCGACCGCGCAGCCCGATGAGCTCCTCGGCGGCCAGCACCGCCCCGCCGACGTTGTCCTGAGGTCCGAAAACGCCCAGGTACACGACGCGCAACGGCCCCTCGGCACGCTCGTCGGGGGAGGGGGCGATCTCGGCGAACGCCGGCCCGTTGCGGACCACCGTCACCTTGCTCGCGTCGACGCCCCGCTTGACGGCGTTCTCCTTGAACGACTCGTTCGTGGCGAAGACCGCGGTTGCCGTACGCAGGGTGAGTTTCTCGAAGAGCACCAGCAGCCGGGAGACGAGCGGGTTCGGGTCACCGCCCCGAGAAACGTACACCTCGGGCGACAGGTCGTGGTGGTCGAAGACCCACGGCCGGCCCAGCGCCCGCATGAGCAGCGCGAGCGGGAAGTAGATGTCCGGCGGGTTGCACGCCTGGACCGCCTGCGCCCGGCCGCGGACGATCTCGCCGAGCAGCCGGATCGTGATCCACAGGAACGACCAGAAGAACTCCAGCGCGAACGAGAGCACCCCGCTGCCGTAGACGACGACCGGGTACGGCCGCAGCCGCGTGCGCTCGCTGCCCGGCAGGATCGTGAGGCTCTTGTCGCCGCGCGGGGCGATGACCGTCACGTCGAAACCGGCCGCCTCGAGGCTCAGGCACTCGCGGATGACGCGGCGGTCCTTCTCGGCGGGGAGGTTCGCCACCAGAATCGTGACGCTCGGACGCTTCACAAAGATCACCCCGTATCGGCACCAGCTGACGCGAACAACATTCCAGAAACGCGCTCACGTAGCGATGCCGTGCCGTCCACAGCTAAGGGGCTGAACGGACCAACTCCTCCGTCCAATGCGGTGAGTCTTGCGTGGACAGTGCGGCATTTCCGCGCCTGCGCCGCCGATGCAGCAGCGCGGAGTCTGTCCACAATGTGACAGCCGACGTGACGAGCGCGCCGAGCAGGGCCACCCCGATCAGCGAGCGGATCGGTGAGTGGGTGAGCAGCTGCGAGGTCGGCGGGACGAGCGTGGCCACGGTGATCCGGAGATCCTTCTTCACGTTCCACTCGTCCTGGATGTCCTTGAGCTCCTGCTGGTACGTGCTGCTCAGGATCTGCAGCGACTCCAGCCCGGCCTGCTCGTCGAAGCTGATGTTGGTGATCGACATGGAGCCGATCACGTACCGCGGCTCCTGCCTGGTCCCGGTGTTGCGCGGCTCGAACTTGTACGTCCCGGTGACCCCCTTGGCCCGGAACATCTCCTGCGCGTCGGGGGTGTTCAGCCGGTTCGCGATGGCGGCGCCGGTCATCGCGATCGACGGGTACAGCCCGGTCACCGGGTTCGGTGCGTACGGCGAGACGGGCGGCTGGATCAGCAGCACCTCGCTGGCCAGGAAACGGTCCTCGGTGTGGACGGCGGGACTGGCAGCGGCGGCGGTGAGAATGGCTCCCAGGACAATGAGATACCAGCGTCGTTCCAGCACTCCGGCCATATCGGACAGAAACATAGCTTATCCGTTCCCCTGGGTCTGACCTGCTGCGAGACTCCTTAGCGCGTTACCCCGGATCTCGTCAACTTCGATTCCGGTCGCAGGGCTGATAGTCATCCCCAGGATCCTCGTATAGCTTGGCGCTGGTGTGTCGGGGGCCGCCGTGCGGCGCTCTGATGTGGAACTCCGTGGCGACGAAAGACGTCCTGACGGGAATGTGGAGAGGCGTCCGTGGACCTCGGCGAGATTCTGCGTGTATTGCGCAAACGCTGGTACATCGTCGTGCCGATGCTGCTGCTGGCGGTGGGCCTGGGCATCGGCGTCTTCGTCAAGGTGCCCACCACGTACTCGACCTACACGATGGTCAGCCTGCTGACCTCCCCGGCGGCGACCAAGGCCGCGAGCTCGCAGACCGGCCAGGGTCAGGACAACCCGTTCCTCTACCTCAACGGCTCGCTCATCGCGACCGCCGACTTCCTCGGCCGCCGCCTCCAGTCGACCGACACGGTCCTCCAGCTCAAGAGCCAGGGCCTGACCGAGGAGTACGAGGTCGCCCTGGCCGAGAACGCGCAGGGCCCGTTCCTCACGATCACCCTCAAGGGCACCGACAAGGAGCATCTGCTCACGTCGGCCGCGCAGCTGTCGACGTTCGCCGAGACCACGCTCAACGAGATCCAGCAGCGCAACAACGTGGCCGAGAAGGACCGGATCAAGCTGATCCAGGTCATCCCGCCGCAGACCCCGAAGGTGGAGACCAAGGCGAAGCTCAAGCCGGTGATCGTCATCGCCGGCGGCACCGCGGCGCTGGCGTTCGTGCTGGCCTTCATGGTGGAGAGCATCAGCCGGTCGCGCCGCCGCAAGGCCGCGCTCGCCGAGACGCCGGCCGAGCCGACCGTGGCCGGCTCCGCGTCGGCCATGCCGGACATCGAGGGCACCGTGGTCCTGCAGCTCCCACCCAAGGTGGCAGCCGTGCCACCCGCGCCCGCCCCCGCGCCGGCGCCGGAGAAGTCCTCGGACGTGGAGAAGACCCAGCGGATCCAGGTGCCCCCACGCCCGGCCGCCACCACCACCAGCCAGAAGGAGAGCCCGCAGCCGGCCCGGCCCAAACTCTCCACGACGTACCAGTCGAACGTCGACCGTGGGGGCCAGAATGCCAATCGGGTCAACGGCAGCTGACACCGGACCTCGGGACACCGTCACCACACCCCGGCACGGCCGGCTCTACCGCTCAGGGCAGCGTCTGCGCACGCTCGGGCCGGATTCGCTTCTCGCGGTCTACCTCGTGCTGCTGCTCGTCGTGCCGGCCCGGCTGGTCGTCGGGAGCATCGGCGCGACCGGCACCGTGGCCAACCTCTTCCTGCTCGGGGCCCTGCTCTGGTACGCGCTGAGCTGGCTGATGCGGCGGGTGTCGCCGGCGCCGCACACCCGGGCGCCGCGGATCGCGCTGCTCTTCTACGTCGTGGCGATCCTTCTCGCGTACGTCGCCGTGGGGCGCCGCGACGCCGACGCGTCGGAGTACAGCGCGGCCGACCGGGCGCTGCTGCAGCTCGTCATCCTGCTGCCGGTGGTCCTGCTGACCACGTCCCTGACCGAGTACCGGCAGATCGAGCGGCTGCTGAAACTGTTCGTGAAACTGTGCACCGGGGTCGCCGTCCTGGCCATGGCCGAGTTCGTCCTCAAGCAGAGCCTCACCGCCTGGATCGTCATCCCCGGCCTGTCCTCCAACGCGGCCTCCCAGCTCATCGCCCGGGGTGACTTCGTCAGGCCCACCGCCACCGCGTCGAACACCCTGGAGCTCGCGGCGACCCTGGTCACCGCCCTGCCGTTTGCCATCCAGCAGGCGCTGTACGACACCGAGGGCCGCAAGACGTGGCGCAAGTGGGCGCCGGTCTTCCTGATCTCGCTGGCCTCGGTGATGACCGTGTCCCGTACGTCGGTCATCGGGTTGCTGATCGTGTTCCTGGTGCTGGTGGTGGCCTGGCCGCTCGATCGGGTCGGCCGGGCCCTGCTGGTGATGATCCCGGCCCTGGGCGCCACCCGGGTGCTGGTGCCGGGCCTGGTCGGCACCCTGATCGGCCTGTTCACCGCGATGTTCAACGGTGGTGACGACAGCACCAACTCGCGGACGGCCACGAGCGCCGACGTCAGCGCGTTCATGACCGGCCACACGTGGTTCGGGCGCGGCCCGGGCACGTTCCTGCCCGAGCTCTACCGGTTCACCGACAATCAGTACCTGCTGGCGCTGCTGGAGATCGGTGTCGTGGGTCTGACAGCCATCGTCGTGCTCTACGTGACCATGATCCACTGTGGAGGCGCGGGCCGCCGCCGTTCCACTGATCCGGCACGCCGGGAGACCGGCCAGGCGTTTGTGGCCGTCGGGTTCGTGATGCTCGTCGTAACGGCCACATTCGACACGTTGAGCTTCCCGATCGTGGCCGGATCCACTTTCCTGATGTTGGGCCTGTCGGGTGCGTACCTGAGCGTGGCCCGCCGCGAAGAGGCAGGAACGGGAGACCTTCCACAGTGACAGATTTGAACCGACGGGTGGCCACCGCCGCCCGCTGGAGTCTGGTCAACACCATCGTCCGCCGGGTGGGTACGTTCGCCTCCGGTGTCGTTCTGGCACGCCTCTTCTTCGGCCCCTACGAGTGGGGTCTCTACGCCGTCGGCCTGCTGGTGCTGGCGATGCTCCTGTCGCTCAACGAGATGGGGGTCAGCCTCGCGCTCGTCCGGTGGGAGGGCGACATCCGGCGCTTCGCCCCCACCGTGCTCACACTGTCCACATTGTCCAGTTCAGCGTTTTATGTATTGCTGTACTTCTCCGCGCCGGCCCTGGCGTCGGCGCTCGGCTCGCCCGACGCCACCACGATGCTGCGCGTGCTCTGCATCAGCGTGATCATCGACGGCATCGCGTGTGTTCCGCTGGGCCAGCTCAACCGGGAGTTCCGGCAGTTCGGGCGCACCGTCGTCGACATCCTGAACTTCACGGTCAACACGATCGCGACCATCGCGTTCGCCGCCGCCGGCCTGGGCGCGATGAGCTTCGCCTGGGGATCGCTGATCGGCAACCTGGTCGCCCTGGTCGGCTTCGGGCTCTGCGCGCCCGGCATGCTCCGCTTCGGTTGGAACACCGGCCAGGCCAAACGGCTGATCAGGTACGGGCTCCCGCTCGCGTCCGCCAGCCTGCTGACCCTGGGCATCGTCAACGTCGACTCGGTCGTGGTCGGCTCTCTGCTCGGCCCGGCCGCGCTCGGGATCTACGCGATGGCGTTCAACATGTCGAGCTGGCCGGTCCGGATGGTGTCCGAGACCGCGCGCCGGGTCTCGTTCGCGGGCTTCTCCCGGCTGGCCGACTCCTCGCCGGCCGAGTTCGCGAGCGGGTTCATCCGCGCGTTCACCCTGGTGATCGCGGCCGCCGTCCCGATCTGCGTGGTCCTCGGCGTGCTCGCCACGCCGATCATCGTGTTCGTCTACGGCAAGCAGTGGGAGGCCGCCGGGCTGCCGTTGCAGTTCCTGGTCGCGCTCGGCCTGCTGCGCACCGCGGTCGAGCTGGCCTACGACTGCCTCGCCACCCGGGTCCGCAAGACCCTCATGGTCATGCAGGCCTGGTGGCTGTTCTCGCTCTTCCCGATCCTGATCGTCGGCGCCCACCTGTGGGGCGTCCCGGGTGTCGCGGCCGGGCACGTGGTGGTGGCCGGCCTGCTGGTCGCCCCGGTCTTCGTGGTGGTGCTCGGCCGGCTCGGCATCCCGGCCCGGCAGATCCTGCGCGCCTGCGTGCGCCCGGCCCTCGGCGGTCTGGCCATGGGCGTGGTCGCCTGGCTGGCGCACCGCTGGCTGGGCGGCGGGTTCCTCGGCCTGGCCGTGGCCGGCGTCGCGTCGTTCGCCGCGTACCTCCCGTTCGTCCTCCCGATCCTCACCCGCCTTCGGTCCGGCGCCTCCGCCGGCGCCGAGGAGCCGTCCGCCGCCGAGCCCGCGCTCGCCGCCACGGCCGTCGACCCCTCCTAGGAGCGAGGACAGATGCGTTCGCTGAAGAAGCGGCTGCGTGACCGGTACGGCTGGCTCCCGCTCGAGGAGCTGCGCAACAAGGTGGTGCTCGGGCACACCGCGCTCGGCCTCGGCCGGTTCGAGCGGTCCGAGGTCCGTCGCCTGCTGGCCGGGATGCCCGGGCACGAGCGCCCGCGGGCCAAGGTCGCCGTGATCGTGCTGACCTACCGGCGTCCCGGCGGCCTGGCCCGCGCTGTCGAGTCGGTGCTCGGCCAGACGATGAAGGACCTGGTCCTGATCGTGGTCGACGACGCCGGTGGCCAGGTGCCGGAGTTCCCGCCGGACCCCCGGCTGCACGTGATCTCGCTGCGCCACAACATCAACGTGCCCGGGGTGGGACGCAACGTCGGCATCGGGCTGACCGACTCCGACTACGTAGCGTTCCTCGACGACGACAACACCTGGGAACCGCACCACCTGGAGACGGCGCTGACCCGGCTCGACGTCCCGGATGCCGGCGCGCGACCCGACGCCGTCTACACCGCCATGCGCCGGCTGATGCCCGACGGCACCGAACGTGACGTGCTGTCGGTGCCGTTCGACCGCAGGCTCGCCTGGGAGCGGTGCTACCTCGACAACAACCCGCTGGTGCTGCGGCGCCTGCCCAGCACCCGGTTCAGCCGGCTGCGCCGCACCACGTCGGTCGCGCCCAAGGAGGACTGGGAGCTGGTCTACCGGTTCAGCCGCCGGCACCGCGTCGAACACATCCCGGAGCCGACCGTGAACTACACCGTCAACCCGGACAGCTACTGGACCCCGTGGGAGTTGTCGTGACCATCGCACGCAAGAAGGTCCTCCTGGGCGCCGCGCTCGCGGTGCTGGTCGCCGCGGCGGTGGTGGTCATCGCCCTGGTCCGCTCGTCCGGCAGCCCGTCCGGCGGCACCGACCCGGTCTCCGGCAACGCGGCCCCGACACCCGGCGCGACGGTCGAGGGCATCACGCCGCCGCCCGGCGCCAGCGTGAACCCGTCCGGGCTCGCCGCGCCCTCGGCCAAGGAGCCCACCGGGGCGACCGCCAAGCCCGGGGCGCTGCCGGTCAACAACACCGGCGGCGGCCGTTACCCGGCGCGCTTCTCGGTCGGAGCGCCCGGCGTCAAGCCGTACCAGCAGTCCGACAAGTCCCTGCCGGTCCCGCAGGGGTACAAGGTCGTCAACCCCAGCAACAAGGACAGCAAAGAGTGGGACCTGTACGACTGCAAGGGCACCAAGAACCTCGACCGCATGTACTTCAAGGCGTTCATCTACATCGGCACCAGCTGCCACGGCACGGTGAACATCACCAACTCGATCATCGCGCCGCCGGCCGGCTCGCAGAACCGGGCCGTCCTGGTGAACTCCGACGCCTCCGCGGAACTGAAGCTGAACCTGGTCAACGTCACCATCCGGCCGGAGCCGGTCGGGCTCGGCGAGAAGAGCACCCCGCTCAACGACCACGCCGTCAACGACTGCCAGACGTGCACGATCACGTTCAACCGGGTGGACGTCGCCAACACCGGCGGGATGTGCCTGTGCGGCGCGCGGACGACCATCCGCAACAGCTGGCTGCACGACAACTACATCGCGAACCTGAGCGATCCGGGTGAGGCGCACACCGGGGGCGTCTTCCCGTACGGCGGGACCGGGCCGGTGACGATCGAGAACAGTCGCCTGGAACCGGGGATCGACGCGCACACCGGCAAAGAGGTGAAGAACTACTGGAAGGCGATCACCGCCGTCCTGTTCACCCAGAGTGTCGACGGATCGGTGCTGCGCGACTATTCCGTACGCAACAGCTTCATCTCTCTCGGCGCTTATGGCCTCTATGCCCAAACCGGGTCGGGCCTGCGTGTCACGGACAACGTCTTCGGCCCGACGCATTGGGACGCCGCCGGTGGATGCGACAACAACTGCACGGCGACGTACGGCGAATGGTCGAACAACGTGGTGGGGACGATCGACGGGGTGCCCACGAAGAAACAGGTTCCACAACCTAAATGATGATCATTTTCTGTGGCGGGAAAAGAGCACAAGTTGAGATCCAGACTAATGTCCGGCGTCATCTCGGCGCTGATCGTCGGGGCGGTGATCGCGCTTCCCGGCGCGGTCCTCGCGGCTGACGACCCATGTGGGGTCAACTCCAATCCGATCGTCTGTGAGAACTCGAAGCAGGGCACCCCGCTCGACGACTGGTACGGCGACAGTTCGTGGGGCGACATCGAGGGCTTCACCACCAAGGTCAGCGTGCAGCCCGGCGAGTCGCTCAAGCTGAAGGTGAACTCGCCGACCGCGTTCACGGTCAGCTTCTTCCGCCTGGGCTACTACAACGGCAACGGCGCGCGGAAGATGCCGACGTCGCCGGCCGGCACGTTCCCGGCGAAGGTGCAGGACCCCTGCCTGCACGACACGGCCACCGGCCTGGTCGACTGCGGCAACTGGACGACCAACGTGACCTGGACCGTGCCGTCCGACGCGGTGTCCGGCGTCTACCTCGCCGCGCTCGACCAGGGCAACGGCGAGGGCTACATGCCCTACCCGTTCGTGGTCGCCAACGACAACAGCACCTCCAAGGTGCTGGTGCAGACGTCCGACGAGACCTGGCAGGCGTACAACTCCTGGGGTGGCCAGAATCTGTACGAGGGTGGCGGCCCGGCCCCGGACCGCCGCGCGTACAAGGTCAGTTACAACCGGCCGATGCGCATCGCCGGTGACAACGCGATCCTGGCCAGCGAATACCCGATGATCCAGTGGCTGGAGCGCAACGGGTACGACGTGAGCTACGCGTCGAACCTCGACGTCTCCACCAAGCCGGCGCTGCTGCCCAAACACAAGGTCTACCTGTCGTCGGGTCATGACGAATACTGGGACCAGGGCATCTGGGACAACGTCAAGAACGCCCGCGCGGCCGGGGTCAACCTGGCCTTCTTCAGCGGCAACGAGGCGTTCTGGCGGACCCGCTGGGAACCGTCCATCGCCACCGACGGCGGCGCCAACCGCACCCTGGTCTGCTACAAGATGACCAAGATGAAGCAGAACCCGCCGAACGGCGTCGCCGACCCGAGCGGGCAGTGGACCGGCACCTGGGGTGACCCGGCCGGCGCCGGGACCGGCGGCAACAAGCCGCAGAACCAGATCACCGGCACGCTCTTCTCGGTGAACGGCTACCGCAACGACGCGATCACGGTGACCGCGAAGTTCAAGAACATGCGCCTGTGGCGGGACACCACCATCAGGAACCTCACCGACGGCGAAGTGGCGACCTTCCCGGTCGGCACCCTCGGCTACGAATGGGACTCCGACGTGGAGAACGCGGCCCGGCCGCCCGGCGCCATCGCGTTCTCCTCGACCACCCTGCAGATCACCGACGAGACCATGCTGCTCGACGAGGGCAACAACTACGGCAACGGCGTCGCCACCCACAACATCATGATGTACCGGGACGCGACCTCCGGCGCGCTCGTCTTCGGCTCCGGCACCGTCCAGTGGTCGTGGGGCCTGAGCACCCTGCACACCGGCCCGGCCACCTCCGAGGACAAGCGGATGCAGCAGGCCACCGCCAACGTGCTGGCCGACATGGGCGCCATGCCCAAGACGCTGCAGACGAACCTGACCATGCCGTCCCTGCCGACCGACACGACCGGCCCGGCCGTCACCGTCACCGCGCCGGCCGCCGGCACCACAGTGCCGAAACTGTCGCCGATCACGGTGACCGGCACCGCCGCCGACACCGGCGGCCAGCTCGGCCGGGTCGAGGTGTCCACCGACAACGGGACGACCTGGAACGCGGCCACCGGCCTGGGCACCTGGACGTACACCTGGACGCCGGTCGCCGAGGGCCCGGCCACGCTCAAGGTCCGGGGCATCGACGACAGCCTGAACTTCGGCACGACCAAGACGGTCAACCTGACCGTCGGGCCGCAGCAGTGCCCGTGCACCACGTACAAGGCGACCGACGCGCCCGCCAAGGTCGACTCGTTCGACGGCAACGCGAACGAGCTGGGCGCCAAGTTCCAGGTCGCCGTCCCCGCGTCGGTCACCGGGGTCAGGTTCTACAAGGCGACCGCTAACACCGGCACCCACCTGGGCCGGCTCTGGACGACCAGCGGCAAGCTGCTCGCCTCGGGGACCTTCACCGGGGAGACGGCCAGCGGCTGGCAGACGATGACCTTCACCAAGCCGGTCTCGATCGCGGCGAACACCACCTACGTCGTCTCCTACTACACGCCGACCGGGCACTACTCGTACTCCAGCGGATACTTCAGCACCAAGGGTGCCGGTGACGGCATCGTGAAGCAGCTGCAGTCCGGGGCGTCCACGCCCAACGGCGTTTACAAGTACGGGGTCAACGGCGGATTCCCGAACCTGAGCTTCGGCGACACCAACTACTGGGTGGACGCGGTCGTCGAGACGAGCTCGGCGTCGACCACGCCGCCGACCGTGACGGTGAAAACGCCGGCGGCCGGGGACGCCAGCGTCGCCCGCAACACCAAGGTGACGGCGACGTTCGACCACGACATCGACCCGGCGACGGTCGCCTTCACGCTGAAGGCGGGCAGCATCAACGTCGACGCGAAGGTCTCCTACGACGACACGACCCGCAAGGCGACCCTGACGCCGGACAGCGCCCTGGCCGCCAACACCGAATACACCGCGTCCGTTCAGGCCTCCGACCAGTGGGGCAACGCGATGACCGCGCCGGTGACCTGGCAGTTCACCACCGGGACCGGCGTGGCCTGCCCGTGCACGGTGTTCAGCCCGGCGTCCACGCCCGACGTGGAGAGCGCGGCCGAGGCGGCGTCGCTCGAACTGGGCATGCGGTTCACCTCGTCGGTCGACGGCTACGTGACCGGCGTGAAGTTCTACAAGGGCGACCGGAACACCGGCACGCACACCGGCACCCTGTGGGCCAACGACGGGACGGAACTGGCCAGCGGAACGTTCTCCAACGAGACGTCCAGTGGGTGGCAGACGCTGACGTTCGCCACTCCGGTGGAGATCACGGCCAACACGCCGTACGTCGTGTCCTACCACACGACCGAGGGCTTCTACTCGTACAGCGGGGCCTACTTCGGATCGGCGCACAGCTCGTATCCGCTGACCGCGCTGGCCGACACGGATCCCGCCGGTCACAACGGGTTGTTCAAGGCCAGCACCGGCAAGACGTTCCCGACGTCGAGCTGGAACGCCGGCAACTACTGGGTCGACGCGGTCTTCACCACCGCGCCGTGATTCATCCGGGCCCGGCGCCACTCGGCGCCGGGCCCGCTCTACTGGGGGAGAGTCAGTGGGTTCGGTCAGCGTCGTCATTCCGTGCTACCGATACGGCGAGTATCTGCGCGCCTGCGTCGACAGCGTGCTCGACAACCCGGGCCTCGACATCCGGGTGCTGATCATCGACGACGCGTCTCCGGACGACTCGGCCGAGAAGGCGCACGCGATCGCGGCCGGCGACCCACGCGTCGAGGTCCGGGTGCACCAGGAGAACAAGCGTCACATCGCCACCTACAACGAAGGCCTGCTGGAGTGGGCCGACACGGATTACGTGGCGCTGCTGTCGGCCGACGACATGCTCACCCCGGGCGCCCTGAACCGGGCGGTGGCCCTGCTCGACGCGAACCCGAACGTCGGCTTCGCCTACGGCCACCCGGTCCACTTCCGTCACCCCGGCCCGCCGCCGCCCGCCGACCAGGGCACCGGCGGAACGATCGTCTACCCCGGCCACTGGTGGCTGGAGCGCCGCTTCCGTGAGGGCACCGGCTGCATCACCTCGCCCGAGGTGGTCGTCCGCACCGAACTGCAGCGCAAGGTCGGTGGTTACGACCCCGAACTCCCGCACGCCGCCGACATCGAGATGTGGATGCGCCTCGCCTCCCACGCGGACGTCGGCTACGTGCAGGCCGACCAGGCCTACTACCGCCTGCACGAAAAGAACATGCACGCTGACGCCGGCGCGATCGACGACCTGCGCGAACGCAAGACCGCCTACGAGTCGGTGCTGACCAAGTGCGGTGACCTGCTGCCCGACCGTGACCGCCTGGACGCGATGGTGCACCAGCGGCTGGCCCGCTTCGCCCTCCGCCGCGCGTTCCGCGCCTACGACCGAGGCCGCACGGCGCTGGTCCCGGAGGACGAACTCGTCGCGTTCGCCGCCGACGTCTGGCCGGACTACAAGTCGCTCCCGGAATACCGCGCCCTGGCGATCCGCCGCCGCATCGGTGCCAAGGCCATGCCCTACCTGCAGCCCCTGGTCCTCTCCGCGGTAGTCGCCAAGGGCCGGGAGCGCCTGTGGTGGCGCTCCTGGAGCCGCCGCGGCATCTAGCCACCGCGTCCCGAACCGGGCCACCTCGATTCCGTCGACCGTCATTGCCTGGCCTCGACAGCCGCTGGAATGCGACCGTTGTGGCCTGGCCTCGACAGCCGCTGGAATGCGACCGTTGTGGCCCGGCTCCGACAGCCGCCGGAATCAAGGCAGCCCGGCACCGCGTTGCCGCTGCGCAGCCCCTTGCTTACCGGGTTGCGCCCGCTCTTCGCTGCTCCCGGCGGCGCTCGGGCTGCGCTGCCGCGTGCGGTCTCAGCCGCCGCTATCGGCACGGGGTTCCCGGTCAGGAGCAGAACACCGCGGTGGCCGCCTGGAAGAACGCGGCCTCTGCGTCCGGAACCGGCAGTTGATCCGGGTCGTGCCTCTTGTCGATCTCCAGGTCGAAGACGTTGGCCACCAGGACGAGCTGGCGGGACGTGTCCGCACTGGTCATCGACACACTGCTGAAGCCGGGGCCGCCACCGTCGGTCGACCACACCTCGACGTTGCCGTCGTCGCAAGGAATGGTGATCTGCTGGACCCCCAGCCCGTACCGCTTGACAGGCACGAGGGTCAGCAATTCCCGCTGCTGGGCCGCGGGTAGGAGCCGCCCGCCGAACAGCGCGGCGTCGAAGCGCGCCAGGTCGGCGACCGTGGAGACCATCGCGCCGGCGGTCCACTCGCCGGACGGGTCGAAGCCGGTGACGTCGCGGTAGCTCAAGTCGTACCCATGAAGGTAAGGCTTGGGCATCGCCGAGCCGCGGAGCGGGAAGGACGTCTCGGTGAGCCCCAATGGCTCGATGATGCGCCGCCGGATCTCCTGATCCGCGCGATGGTGGGTGACCGCTTCGAGAACCATCCCGGCCAGCAGATAGTTCGGATTGGAATAGCTCCACCCCTGCCCGGGCGGGAACAACGGCGGGTGGGCCAGCGCGGCGGTGATCACCTCCCGCGGCGCCTGACCGCCCCGGTCGGTCCCGTTGTCCGGATCGTAGATGCCACTGGTGTTGTTCAGCAGCTGCCGGACCGTGATCCGCCGGCCGTCGTTGCCGTTGCCCCGCACCACCCCGGGAAGCCATTTCTCCACGCTGTCGTCGAGGCTCAGCCTGTGCTCGGCGACGAGCTGGAGAAGAGTTGTCGCCACGAACGACTTCGTGTTGCTGAAGATCCGCCAGTGGTCCCCGGGTGTCGCTCTTCGCCCGGTGGCCAAGTCGGCGACTCCGGTGGCGAGTCCCCACCGCTGCCGGCCCTGGCGGACATAGGCGACGACCCCGGGGTTGCCGACCGCGACCGCCTGTTGGAGGGCCGCCCGGACCGTGCCACGTGCCGCTGGCTCGCTCGCACGAGCGACTCCGCCACCCGCAATCGACGTGGTCAGCGCCGCGGCGGCGCAGATCACCCGCATTCTGCTGCTCGACATGTCCCTGTCCTTCGGGTCGGGAATCGTTGACGCCGCAGACTCTGCCGGTTCTGCCACGCCGGCTCGACCAGGTGAGCCCCCGTCTTCGACCCTGGGGACAACCCGGGGGTAAGACGGGGGACCACCGGCTCCCGGGCCGATCCGTCATCGTCCATCCTGGATGCATGCCCGCCCACGCACGCACACTCCGCCAGCTGCTCTACGCCCTGATCGGGATGCCCCTCGGATTGGCCGGCCTGGCCTACACGGCATATGTCGTGGCCGGCGGCGCCCTGCTCTCGCTCACCGTCGTCGGTCTGCCGGTCCTGAGTGCCGGCCTCCGTGGCGCCCGGCTGCTCGGCGGGCTGCACCGCGCGCTCGCCCGGCGCCTTCTCGGTGTGGCGACCACGGCACCGCCTCCACCGCGCGGCGGTGCCGGGCTCACCGGCTGGGTCCGGGCCGGTCTCACCGACCGGGCAGCCTGGCGCGCAGTGGTCTATCTGATCCTGAAAGCGCCGATCGCTGTGCTGTCCATGGCGGTCGTCATCGTCGGCTACGGATATGGATTCGGAGCTCTCACCTATCCAGCCTGGTGGCGGTTGATCCCGTCGCAGGCCGACGCCGTCGGAGTGTTGCGTGCCGGTCTGCCGTTGCCCGGTGGCGTCTACCTGGACACCTGGCCGCGGGCGATCCTGACGGCTGGGATCGGCGCCGTCCTGCTGCTGCTCGCACCGCTCGCCCTGCGGGCCGTGCTGACGCTGGATCGCATGCTCGTCACCGACCTCCTCGATGCGCGCCGGTTGGACGAGCGGGTCCGCGAGCTGGAGGCGAGCCGGAACTTCGCGGTTCAGGAGTCCGCCGCGGCCCTGCGCCGCATCGAGCGCGATCTGCACGACGGCGCTCAGGCTCGGCTGGTGGCCCTGGCGATGAACCTCGGCGCCGCCAAGGAACATCTGGAGCAGAGCGGCGGCGACCCGCAGACCCGCGAGCTTGTCGGCACGGCCCACCGCGACGCGAAGGCCGCCCTGGTGGAGCTGCGTGACCTGGTCCGCGGCATCCACCCGCCGATCCTCGACAGCGGTCTCGACGCGGCGCTGGCGACCCTGGCGGCCCGCAGCCCGGTGGCGGTCGACCTGACCGTCACTATCGCCCGGCGGCCGTCGCCGGCTGTCGAGACCATTGCGTATTTCTGCATTGCCGAGCTGCTCACCAACGTCGCCAAACACAGCGGCGCACCGCGCGCCGTGGTCGGCGTCGAGCAGAACGACGGGCGACTGCGACTACGGGTGGCCGATCAGGGCCGGGGCGGCGCCCAGGCTCGGGGCGGTCTGGCCGGCCTCACCGACCGGGTCCGCACCGTCGACGGGCGCCTCGACATCGACAGTCCCGTCGGAGGCCCGACCGTGGTCACGGTGGAGTTGCCTTGCCCGTCCTGACGATCCCTGAACTGCCGACGTCGTCGGCGATCGTGCGAGTTGCCTTGCGTGTCGTGAGAATCGGGGGCTGCCGGTGTTGTTGGTGAGGGCGGGGGAGGTGCCTTGCGTGTCGCGAGGATCGGAAGCATGCCGGTGTTGTTGTTGACGGCGGGAGAGTTGCCTTGCGCGTCGTGAGGATCGGGGGTCTTCCGGTGTTGTTCGTCATCGGCGGGGAGTTGCCATGCGTGTCGTGATCGCCGAGGACACAGCATTGCTGCGTGACGGTCTGACCCACATCCTGACCAGCCGCGGGCACACCGTGGCCGCCGCGGTGGCCGACGCGGCCGAGTTGCTCGTCGCCGTCGCGGAACACCAGCCGGACGTGGTGATCGCGGACGTCCGGATGCCGCCGACCCACACGGACGAGGGGGTGCGGGCGGCGATCGCCATTCGCCGCGATCATCCGGAGACCGGCGTGCTCGTCTTCTCGCAGTACATCGAGACGAGGTATGCCGCGGATCTGCTGGCCGGCGGTGCGCAGAAAGTCGGGTATCTGCTGAAGGACCGGGTCGCCGACGTCAGCGACTTCATCGATGCGCTGACCAGGGTCGCGGCGGGGGAGACAGTCCTCGACCCCGAGGTGGTCACCCAGATGTTCGCGGCGAGCCGTCAGTCCGGCCACGTGGCCGAGCTGACACCCCGGGAACGCGACGTGCTGGCGCTCATGGCCGAAGGCAGGTCGAACACGGCTATCGCCGAACAGCTGGTGCTCGCCTACGGATCGGTCGAGAAGCACATCACCAGCATCTTCACGAAGCTCGGCCTGCCGTCGTCAGGAAACGATCATCGCCGAGTGCTCGCGGTCCTGCACTACCTGCAGCGCTAGCGCCTGGAACCGCTGAACGGCCGTTGGCTCCTGGCGGTTGCCTGCTCTCGGTGCGTTTGCCGGCGGGGGCTGGTGGGCGGCTGTCGGCTCCTGGAGTGCGGCGGCCGGCGAGCGGCCCTCGGCACCAGGCGTGCGGCGGCCGATGAGTGGCAGCCGGCTCCTGGCGTGCGGGGGCCCGGTGTGCGGCCGTCGGCTCCTGGCGTGCGGGGGGCCGGTGAGCGGCCGTCGGCTCCTGGCGTGTGGGGGGCCGGTGGGCTGTTGCTGCCGACGGAGTGAGAAATCAGGGCTCTGGAATGTATCGGTTCCGATGGTTACCGTCCGGTAACCAGAGCCGAGCCAACTCCACCGGAGGCCGGACATGCCCCTTCGCCTGCGCTTTCTCGCCGTGCTGGCTGCCGTGACGACCGCTGCGGCGGTCGGCGTTTCAGCACCGGCACAAGCCGCCGTCACCATCCCCGCGTTCTACACGCCGCCGGCGACGCTGCCGGCCGCCGACGGTGCGCTGATCCGCAGCGAGCCGCTCCCGCTCGCGCTGTCGCTGCCCGGCATCACCGGAACGCTGCCGGGCACCGCGACCCGGATCATGTACAAGTCAACCGACTCGAACGGGCAACCGGTCGCCGTCACGGGCGCCTACGTCGAACCGGCCGCCCGCTGGGCGGGTGGCGGCGCCCGGCCGCTGGTCGTGCTGGCGCCGGGCACGATGGGCCAGGGCGACCAGTGTTCCACGTCCCTCGCCCTGCAGCGCGGCCTCATCCTCGGGACCGAGAACGATCAGCTGACGGTCTCCATCGGCTACGAGGTGCTGTCCATCTACCGGCTGCTGGCCAAGGGCATCGCCGTCGTCCAGACCGACTATGCGGGCCTCGGAACCACGGATCGCCTGCACACGTACGTGAATCGGGTCGACGAGGGCCACGCGGTGCTGGACGCCGCCCGGGCCGCCCGTGCCCTGCCCGGCACGTCGATCACCGCCAAGTCGCTGATCGGGCTCTACGGCTACAGCCAGGGCGGCGGCGCGGTCGCCTCGGCCGCGGAGCTGCAGGCCACGTATGCCCCGGACGTCAAGGTCACGGCAACCTACGCGGGCGCGCCGCCGGCGAACCTGGCCGCGGTCACGGCCGGCATCGACGGCACCGAGCTGGCGGGCGCGCTCGGCTGGTCCATCAACGGGTTCGCCCAGTCCGATCCGGAGCTGCGGTCGGTGCTCGACCGGTATCTCAGCGACAGCGGACGTACCGTCCTCGGGCGTCTGTCGTCGATGTGTGTCGGCGACGCGATCCTGAACTTCGCGGGCGAGCATAGTTCGTCGTGGACCACGACCGGCCAGTCGGTCACCGAGATCATCGCCGCCGAGCCCCTGCTGAAGTCCTTCATCGACGATCAGCGGATCGGGACCCGCAAGCCGGCCGGGATCGTCCGGGTGGCGACGGGCACCAGCGACAACCTGGTCCCGCATCGGCAGGCCCGCACGATGGCCGCCGACTGGTGTGCCCTGGGTGGCAAGGTCGTCTACGCCCCGGTGGTGCTGGCGCCCACCATCAGCCCGCTGATCAACCACTTCGGTCCGCTGCTGACGGACCAGGGCACGGCCGTCGACTGGCTGGGCCGCCGCCTGGCCGGTGTCCCGGCGGCCTCGGCCTGCGCGTTGCTGCCGCTGCAGCCCTGACCGGCACGCGTGGCGGGACGCGGCAACGTCCCGCCACCTGCCGGGCAGCGGCGGCCAGCAGCACAGCACGATGCCCGTGACGGCCGGCGCGACGACCGCGCTGGCCAGCAGCGCAGCGGGGCAACGGTGGCGGCCAGGGGACGACCGCGCTGGTCAGCGGCGCAGCGGAACGACCGTGGTGGTGACGATCTTCGTCTTGACGGCGTGCTCGGCCGGGACGGAGCTGACGATGACCGCGCCCGACGCGATCGCCGCGTCGTCGCCGACGACCACGTCCGGCTCGATGAAGATGCCGGTGCCGAACCTGATCCGGGAGCCGATCGTCACCTTGCCGGACGTCACGACCGACGGGCCGCTGGCGTTGTCGTCGCCGATCACGCTGTGGTGGTCGAACGAGTTGTACGCCGAGAAGAAGTTGTTGTCACCGACCCGCACCCCGGTCGCGAGGTGGCAGAACGCGCAAACGATGTTGCCCTGTCCGATGGTGACGTCGGTGGCGATCTTCGCTGTCGGGTCGATCGCGTTCGCGAGCGGCACCCCGGCGTCGGCGCAGAGGGCCCGGAACTTGGCGCGCACCGCCGGTGACCGCCCGATCGCGATGATCGCCGCGTCGTAGGAGCCGTCCGCGAAGAGGGACCCGACCAGCGACGACCCGCCGACCACCGGGATCCCGTGCACCGTGGCGCCCCACCGGGAGGCGTCGTCGTCGACGATCGCCACGGCCTGCTGTGTCGTGCTGCCGGCCAGGATGTCCAGCACCTGGGTCGCCCCGAGAGCCGCCCCGACGATCAGGATCCGCTGACGGCCGGGCGCGCCGGGCAGGGGGACGGGCAGGTCGGCGGGAGCGGTGACCGGCACGGCGACGGTGGCTTCGACGTCCTTGACCGTGATGAGGCGGTCGAGTCCGAGGGTGGCCAGGTCGATCCCGAGCTCGGCGGCCCGCTGCTGGGCCTTGACCGTCGCCCTCGGGCCGGCGGTGGGCCTTTCCGCGACGAGGGCGGCCTGCTGTTCGACGTACGAGGTGCGGGCGGCGGAGTCCGCGAAGAGGTGCGCGATCGGCTGTGACAGCGGCACCTCGGTGCCTTTGGCGGCGCCGTGCAGCAGCACCCCGGCGACGGGGGCGAGCACCTCGAGGACCGCTTTGCTCGTCTCCACCTCGGCGAGCAGTTCGTCCTTCTCCACCTCGGCGCCGTCCTCGGCGAACCACATCACCAGGATGCCGTGCTCGCTGTTGACGTCGTTGGTGGGAACCAGAACCGGATTCAACTGGCCCTCCTGATGGCTGCCTCGATCTGAGCACTACCGACCAGCACGGCCGATTCCTTGGCCTTGGACGACGGGATGATCGTCGGCTCGCTGGCCACCACGTCCACCGGCCGCCGCAGCGTGCCGAACAACTCGCGGGAGACCACCGATGCCGCCTCGGCTCCCCAGGACCAGCCGCCGGCGCCTTCTTCGACGGTGACCAGGCTGCGGGTCGCGGTGACGGAGGAGAGCACCGGCGCCCAGTCCATCGGGGCGATCTGCGCCGGCACGATCAGCTCGGCGAAGATCTCCTCCTCGATGGCCAGGCGCTCGACGATCTTGGCCGCGAGGTGGGCCTGATATCCGTAGGCCAGCACGCTGACGGTGCAGTCCTCGCGGGGCACTGCCGACAGCCGGACCGTCGGGAGCATGCCGGAGGAGGTGGCGATCAGGTCCCCGACCATGCCGTTCACCGGCAGTGTCAGGTGCTGGGGGTAGAGCAGCTTGTGCTCCACGTAGAGCACCGGCTCGTCGCGCCGGAGGAAGTCCGCGAACACCACGCGCGGGTCGTGGTAGAGCGACGCGGCCACGACGCGCAGATGCGGCACCCCGAGGAAGTGCTTCTCCAGGCTCTGGCTGTGGGTGGGGCCGTAACCCCGATGGCCGCCGGTCGCGGCGCGGATGATCACCGGGCAGGTGGCCTGATCGGCGTACATCGTCTGGTACTTGGTGATGTGGTTGACGACCTGGTCGAACATCAGCGTCAGGAAGTCACCGAACATCACCTCGGCGATCGGGCGGTACCCGGCCAGGGCGAGCCCGGCGGAGACCCCGGCGATCGCTCCCTCGCTGATCGGCGTGGTCCGCACCCGGGCCGGGAACGCCGTCGACAGTCCGCGGGTCACCTTGAAGGCGCCGCCGTACGGGTCGGCGATGTCCTCCCCGAGCAGAACCACCCGCTGGTCGTCGGTGAGCGCGCCGCGCAGCGTGTCCCCGAGCTCCTTCGCGAAGATCACGGCAGGGCCCTCGCCGTCGCCACGACCTCGCCCAGCGCGGTCTCCACCTCGTCGTCGATCCGCAGCCGGTCGGAGTCGGAGAGCCGCCGGCCGTGCACCACGAGCGGCTCGACGAGCCAGCGTTCGGCGATCTCCTGCTCCGGGCGCTCGTCGTCGCTCTTCGAGTGGTGGCACAGCCGGTACGTGTGGATCAGCAGCACCCGCGGCCCCTCACCGGCGCGCACCGCGGCGATCTCCTGACCGGCGGCCTGACTGATCTCGGCCACGTCGGTGGAGTCGACGGAACGGACCGGGACGCCGAACGCGGAGAACCGGCCCGGGAACGAGCCGGCCATGTTGGCGGCGATCGGCGTGCTCTGCGCCCACCGGTTGTCCTCGCAGACGACCAGCAACGGCAGCTTCCACAGCGAGGCCATGTTCAGCGTCTCGTAGACCACGCCCTCGCCGAGCGTCCCGTCGCCGATGAAGACGACGCTGACCGCATCGTTGCCGGAGAGCTGGTTGGCCAGGGCGATGCCGGCCGCGTTCGGCACGATGCCGCCCTGCACGCCGTTGGACTTGAAGCCGGGCGCGCAGATGTGCTGGCTGCCGCCCAGGCCGCGGCAGACGCCGGCCTCCTTGCCCATGATCTCGGCCATCAGCCCCAGCGCGTCGCCGGAGTGCGCCAGGTAGTGCCCGTGGCAGCGGTGGTTGCTGAAGATGTGGTCGCCCTCGGTGAGGTGCTCGGTGACGGCGACGGCGTCCGCCTCCTGCCCGATGCAGGCGTGCGTGGTCCCGTTCAACGCACCCTCCTCGAAGAGCTGGAGCAGCGTCTCCTCGAAGCGCCGGATGAACCGCATCCGCCGGTAGCGCCGGTGATCGAGCGGTTCGCCGGGAACACCGGTGAGCCGCTCGTCGGTGCGCGCCGGCGCGAGCGCCGTCGACATCAAGATGATTCCTCCCCGAGGGCGTGATCCCAACGGGCCCGACCCTACCGACGGCGCGTCCTCCATTGCAGACACCTTCAGCCATCGTGGAGCCGACGGGGATCGTCGAATACGAGCCGAACGGCCGGTCCGCCGCACCCAACGGATGGCACCGGCCCGCGTGCGGCGCTGACTACAGTAGACGAGCCGGCGACGACGTACCGTGACGAAGACCGGCCTGCCGGATAGCCGTCACAGCACTGCCGCAGGGGTCGCCCCGGTAGTAGCGTCCGTCCACTCCAGACCCCTCAACTCCGGAGCGCACCCGACATGATTCCGCTCGTCGATCTGCAAGCCGCCCACGCCGAGGTCGCCGAGGAGGTCGACGCCGGCTTCAAACGGGTGCTGGCCACCACCGGGTTCGTCGGCGGTCCCGAGGTCTCGGCGTTCGAGCGCGAGTTCGCCGACTTCTCCGGCGTGGCGCACGTCGTCGGCGTCGCGAACGGCACCGACGCGGTCGAGCTGGCCCTGCGCGCGGCCGGGGTCGGGCCGGGCGACGAGGTCGTCGTCCCGGCGAACACGTTCGTCGGCACGGCCGAGCCGGTCGCCCGGATCGGCGCACGCGTCGTGCTGGCCGACATCGATCCGGCCACCTACCTGGTGGACGTCGACAGGATGCTCGCGGCGGTCGGCCCGAGGACGAAGGCCGTCGTGCCGGTGCACCTCTACGGGCAGCTCGCCGACGCTCCTCGCCTGCGCGAGGCACTGGCGGACACCGGCGTCGCTGTCGTCGAGGACGCCGCCCAGGCCCAGGGAGCGCTGCGCCACGGCCGGGCCGCGGGTGCCGACGGCATCGCCGCGACCAGCTTCTACCCGGGCAAGAACCTGGGCGCCTACGGTGACGCCGGCGCGGTGCTCACCCCCGATCACGATCAGGCGATTGCGGTACGGACGCTGGGCAGCCACGGCGGCCTCCAGAAGTACCGGCACGACCTGGTCGGCGTGAACTCCCGCCTCGACGCGCTGCAAGCCGTCGTCCTGCGGGCCAAGCTCGCCCGGCTCGGCACCTGGAACCAGCAGCGCCGCGCCGCCGCCGCCCGCTACCACGAGCTGCTCGCCGGCGTGGACGTCGTCCGGCCCGCCACCCTGGAGGGCAACGAGCACGTCTGGCACCTCTACGTCGTGCGCATCCCCGGCGGCCCGTCGCGGCGTGACGCCGTCCTGGCGAAGCTGCACGAGGCGGGCGTGGGCGCGGGCATCCACTACCCGTACCCTCTGCACCTGACGCCCGCCTTCGCCGACGAGAAGTACCCGGCCGGCAGCTTCCCCCTCGCCGAGCAGGCAGCCGGCGAGATCCTGTCGCTGCCGCTCTACCCGCAGATCACCGCCGACCAGCAGGAGCAGACCGTGCGGGCGCTGAAAGTGGCCTTGGAGAGCTGAGCGTGTACATCACCATCCGGGACCGGCCGGGCAAGAACGGGACGGCCGGCCCCAAGGCGCGAGTGGCCACGACGGTCGTCCTGCTCGGCGTGGTCAGCCTGCTCACCGACATCTCGTCGGAGATGGTGACCGCCGTCCTGCCGCTCTACATGACCGCCGAGCTCGGCCTGAGCCTGCTGGCGTACGGCGTCGTCGACGGCCTCTACCAGGGTGTCAGCGCCCTGGTCCGGATCTTCGGCGGCTACCTTAACGACCGCACCAGCCGCCCCAAGTGGGTCGCGGCGTTCGGCTACGGCATCTCCGCGCTCAGCCGCATCGCGCTGATCCCGGCGCACAGCTTCGCCGCGATCACCGGCGTCATCACCGCCGACCGTCTGGGCAAGGGTTTTCGCACCGCCCCGCGGGACGCGCTGATCGCCGACGCGTCCGAGCCGTCGATGCTGGGCCGGGCGTTCGGCGTGCACCGGACCCTGGACACGATCGGCGCCGCGCTCGGCCCGCTCGCCGCGTTCGGCCTGCTTCTGCTCGTCCCCGGTGGGTACTCGTCGGTCTTCGTGGCGTCGTTCGCGTTCGGGCTGCTCGGCGTGACCATGCTGGTGCTGTTCGTGCCGGATCTGCGTACGCCGGGCGGGGGCCTGGCCGCGAAGCGGTTGTTCCGCGAGCTGGCGAGCCCACGACTGCGTAAGCCGCTGCTCGCGGCCGGGCTGCTCGGCCTGTGCACGGTCAGCGACGGCTTCCTCTACCTGTCGCTGCAGCACAGCGGCGAGTTCGCGGCCCGCTGGTTCCCGCTGATGTATGTCGGGACCAACGTCGTCTACCTGACCCTGGCCATCCCGCTCGGGCGGCTCGCCGACCGGGTCGGGCGCGCCCGGGTGTTCCTCGGCGGGCACGCCGCGCTGCTGCTCACCTACCTGGTCGCGGGTGGTTCCAGCGGTGGCCTGATCGCCACGCTGGTCGCGCTGGGCCTGCTCGGGGCGTACTACGCGGCGACCGACGGCGTGCTGCCCGCGCTGATCAGCAAACGGGTCCCGGCCGCCGCCCGGGGCAGTGGCATCGCCGCCGCGCAGACCGTCGTCGTGCTCGCCCGCTTCGCCGTCTCGCTGTCCTTCGCCGGGCTGTGGCAGCTGCTGGGGCCGCAGCACGCGCTCTACCTGGCGGCCGGTTTCCTGGTCGCCGGCATCGGTGTGGCCGGGTGGCTGCTGAAGGGCATCGACACGTGAGTCCGCGTTCCAAACTGGCGGCGTTCGCCGTCGTGCTCGTGCTGGCCGTCGGCGGCACCCTCTGGTCGATCCTGCACACGCGGCAGGAGAAGGCCGACGAGGTCGCCGCGGCGCCGCCCGTGCCGGTCGCCGAGCTGGCGACGGTGACCGCCGAGCCGCATGTGGTGTTCCGCAGCACGGCGATCGGCGACGACTACGGCAAGGTGGCGATGGTGCCGCTCGACAACCCGGGCGGGCCGCGCGCGTTCACCGGGGTCACCTGCGATCGGGTCTACGCCCACCGCGACGAGGCCGTGTGCCTGTACTCGAAGCCGAGCCTGGTCACGACGTACACAGCGGAGATCTTGAATCAGAGGTGGGAGGTGCGCGCCCCGCTGCCGCTCAACGGCGTGCCGAGCCGCACCAGGCTCTCGCCGGACGGCTCGTGGGCGGCCACCACCACGTTCGTCTCCGGTCACGCCTACTCCTCGCCGGGCGACTTCTCCACCGAGACGCTGGTGACCCCGTCGTCCGGGGGCAAGAGCCTCAACCTCGAGACCGACTTCACGTTGTACGTCGACGGCAGGCGCACCACCGCGCAGAACCGCAACCTGTGGGGCGTCACGTTCGCCGGCGACGGCGACCACTTCTACGCGACCGCCGCGTCCGGTGACAAGACCTGGCTCGTCCGCGGCAGCCTTCGCGACCGTGCGCTGACCACGCTGCGGGAGGACGCGGAGTGCCCGTCGCTGTCGCCGGACGGCACCCGGGTCGCCTTCAAGACCCGCAACGGGCAGCCCGAAGGCCAGTGGATGATCGCCGTTCACGACCTCGCGACCGGGAAGTCCACCCTGCTGACCGAGAAGCACAGCGTCGACGACCAGATCGAGTGGCTCGACGACCAGCGGGTCCTTTACGGCCTGCCGCGCTCCGGCAGCGGCCCCTCGGCCAGCGACGTCTGGGTCGTCCCGGCGGACGGCACCGGCACCCCGTCGATCTTCGTCCCGGATGCCTGGTCGCCCGCGGTGGTGCGCTGACGGGGCGTCCAGTGCTTGAGTGACATGGCGGGGCGCTCCACGAGGTGCCACGACGGGATGGCCAGCGCGAACGTGCCGAGGCTGGCGAGCACGACGTAGGCGAACAGGCCCAGCTCCGGCACGCCGAACAGCGCCAGCAGCTGCTGGACCGGGAACGCGTAGATGTAGAAGCCGTAGGAGTAGTCGTGGCGCCGGCCGACCCGCCGGAACGGCTTCGGCAGGCGGATCGCCAGCCACAGCGTCAGGTACGCGAACGCCGGGTAGCCGACGACGTCGAAGCCGCCGAACTGCAGGCTTGCGATCAGCACCACGGCGGCGACGATCGCGCCGAGGTCGTTGAGGACGATCCGCTTGCGGTACACCTCGAACAGGGCGCCGAGCAGGAAGACGTACGTCAGATACACCAGCGAGTACGTGTCGAGGCCGCCGATGCCCAGGAACGGGCCGTGATCACCCTGCGGGCCGGGGATGTGCGGGGCCGTCACGAAGTCGCGGACGATCAGCGCGAACAGGCCGCCCGCCAGCACGGCGACCACCCATCGGGCGCGCTTGAGGACGCCGATCAGCGCGAGCCCGGCGACCATGAAGTAGCAGAGCACCTCGTACAGCAGGCTCCACAGCGAGCCGTCGAAAACCGACGAGCCGGTCAGCTTGCCGTACGGCGTGTCGAGCAGAAGTCCCGAGATCCCGTACTGCCGGATCGCGATCGCGGCGTTGTTCACCACGTAGCCGAACGGGCCACCCGGCTCGCTGAACACCCCGGTCAGGCTGCCGCGCTCGATCAGCGCGACGACCGGGGCGAAGACCAACGCCGTCACGATCAGGCACACCCACAGCCCGGGCAGGATCCGCAGGCCGCGATGCCACAGGTAGCGGGGGAGCGGGACCCGGCCGGCACTGCGCGTGATCAGGAACCCGGAGATCGTGAAGAACCCGAGGATGCCGATCTCGCCGAGCCCGGTCTGCCCGTGCGAGAGCCCGCCACCCGGATCCGGCTCGCCGTAACCCAGCGGCAGGGAATGGGAGACCAGGACGGCGAAGGCGAACAACAGGCGAAGGAAACCGAAACTGTTATCCGGCCCGGAGAAGGCCGCGTCGACAGTCCGCCGCGTCCAGATAGGAGCCCGCATCCAAGGATTAGACCACGCGCCGGGAAGTCAATTCCACAGCGTCGGAAGAACGACTCGGCAGTACGGGAAAGGGAGGCCGAATGTCGGATCCCGCTGCCCTCTCGGCGCTTTCTGACCGGCCTCTGTGGATACTAGGGTGAGGCACATGATTGGAATTGTGCGGTGAGGTCGTTCCTCGCGGTTTCCGGGGAGCTCGCTCCCGCCTCCACCGTCCTGGGCCTCCTCGCCGGGGAGCCGGTCGTCACCCGCACCGCGACCGGCTGGGTGGCGATGGGCGGCGCCGGCGAGGCCGACCGGGTCGACGACGGCTCGTTCACCGTCCGGCTCGGCAAGGCCGCCCGCACCCGGGGCGGTGACGTCTCCACCGAGGCGCTCACGGTGCTGCTGCGCGACGGCGTCAAGGCGGACGGGTCGCTGCTGGCCGCGCTGGTCCCGCCGTTCGGCGCGGCCCACAGCGACGGTGTCTCCGTGGTCGCCACCACCGACTGGCTCGGCTTCCAGCAGCTCTTCTGGTGGCAGGGCGACGGGGCCGCCGCCGTCTCCACCAGCGCGCTCGCCCTGGCCGCCCTGGCCGGCGCGGGCCTCGACCGGCAGGCGCTCGCCGTGCAGAGTCTCGTCGGGTGGCAGGTCGGGTCGCGCACCGTCTTCGCCGGCGTGCAGAAGGTCCCGGCCGGCACCCTCGCCGTGCTCGAGCAGGGCCGGGTCACCCTGCACCGGTATGTCGAGGAGTCCCTCGCCGTCGACGGCCCGCCGCCGTCGGTCGAGGAGGCCGCCGCCGAGCAGGCCGCCCTGATGCGCGAGTTCCACGAGAACTACCTGCGGGACCACCCGCGGTCGGTGCTCCAGCTGACCGGCGGTCAGGACACCCGCGTGCTGCTCGCCGCGATCCCGGCCGAGTTGCGGCGCGATCTGCCCGCGCTGACACTCGACGTGCACGGCGGCACGGACTCCCGCTTCGCGACCCGGCTGGCAGGCCTGACCGGCCTGAACCTCCAGGTGCACTGGATGGACGAGGGCCCCGCTGTCACTCCCGCGGAGGCTTTCGACCTGGCCGTACGGGCGGCGCGCGACCTCGACTGCATGGCCAGCCCACTGGCGCTGGCCCCGCTGCTGCGCGCCGAGTCGCGGCTGGACCAGGGTCACCGGCTCTCCGGTCTGGGCGGCGAGACGTGCCGCGGCTTCTACTACTTCGGCCAGCCCAGCGGCGCGACGACCGGTCCCCGGCTCATCGAGAAGCTGGCGACCTGGCGTCTCTACGCCAACGAGGCCGTCTCGCCGGACGCGCTCGCTCCCGACTTCGCCGCGTCCGCGCGGTCCGACGCGCTGTCGGTCATCGTCGAGTCGTTCGAGGGCTACCCGTCGGAGTGGCTGGCCGCGACCGACCACTTCTACCTGTACCAGCGGATGCAGCGCTGGTCCGGCGCGCACGGCTCGGTCGCCGCGGCCAACCGTCACTTCGTCAACCCGATGTTCGACCGCCGCTTCATCCAGCTCGCCCACGCCGTCCGCCCGTCGGAGAAGCGGAACGGCCTGCTCACCGGCCGCCTGATCACCCTGCTGGACCCGGCGTTGGCAGCCGTCCCGCTGGACTCCGGCCTGCTCCCGAACCGTCTTGGCAAGCCCGGTCTGGCCGCGCGCACGGCCGCCTACCGGGTCACCGCGCGGAAGGCCGTCCGCAAGATCCGCCAGAAGCTCCGTGGTCAGGGCCGCCCCCAGCTCGGCGCCGCCGAGATGTCCGCCCTGGTGGTCGCGCACCTGCGAGCCGAGCCTTCCGTCGCGACCCCGCTGCGCGACACGGGCTTCCTGCGCGACGAGTGGCTCGACGACGTCCTCGCCGGGCGTACCGACCCGGAGCCGGCCACCGTCGCCTTCCTGCTCAACCTGCTCGCCGCCGGAACACCCGCCTGACGTGCCCCTATCGCGGGAGCTGGTTGTAGGTCACGTTCCAGAAGTCCGCGATCTCCTGCGAGTCGGTCTCGACTCTCGTGACGTTGCCGCGGCTCATCATGCAGCCCAGCGTCACGGTCATGGGCTGCCGGTCGGCGTACTCGAACACGACGGCGTACTCGACGGCCGGCTGCCACAGGGGGCAGACCGTGGAGTCCTCCTCGGGAAGGTCGTTGAGATACCGGGCGGCCTTCGGCGCGTTCGCGGTCGCCGTCGAGGTCGCGGCCAGGGGCCAGGGCTCGCCGAGAATGGTCTGGTAGTGGCAGAGCAGCGCGAGCCGGGGATCGTCGGCGACGAGCGGACCGCGCACCGACCTCGTCACCTGGTTCCCCGGCCAGGTCGGCGGGCAGACGGCCGGACCGGGGGCGCCCGTGGCGGGCAGCGGCTCATACGGGATGCTGAGCCACTGCAGGTAGCTCCGGCCCGCGATCCCACCGGCCACCACCAGCGCCGTCACGGCCGCCAGGAGAGCACGTGTCCGGCCCCTGAGCACCGGATTCCTCATACGTCTCCTCGCCCCAGCTGATCTTGTCGGGGCATCATCATCCGAAGGCGGCCGCCCCCGCAACACACGAACGCACCCAAGCCGACCCCACTTCGCCGTGACACCGTCGCGCCCACCCGGATGCCCCGTTCCGTCCGGTGCTCGCCCTCGGCCCCGCCTCCGTGCGCTGAAGCACCTCTGGCGGCCAGCTGGTCCGGGTGGGCTGGCCTTCAGGTGTGTGTCCGGGTGCTGAAGCACCCCTGACGGCCAGCTTGCGGGGGTGGGCTGGATCTCGGGGTGCGTCAGGCGGCGTTGCGTGGTGGTGCCGGCGGGACTTGCGCGGGTCGGGGCCGGCTCGGGCGAATGTGCTTTGGGTTGACCGCGCCCACCCGCGGAGGCCGCCCTTTCGGGCTTTGCGTTCTGGGCCGGCCACGGCCCTGCGAAGCCCGCAAGGGTCCCCGCGGGAGCGACGATCTGTACCCCGGCGGAGATAGGCAATGAAGAATGTAAATGGGAAACGCCGATAGGCGAGACCGGCGAATCGGCCCCGCCTATTCTCGCGCCTCGAGGATCAGGCGAGCTCGCGCAAGATGTCGACGATGAATTGCTGATCGTCTTCGGTCACCTTGTGGTGCAGGGGGAGGATCAGGGAATCGCGGGTGATCCTCTCGGTGACCGGGAGCGGGCCCGGCGTGACGTCGGCATAGGCCGGCTCCAGGTGCGAGGCCATGATGCCGCGCCGCGCCGAGACGCCGCGGGTTGCCAGCTCGGCCAGGACGTCGTCACGGCCGGTGCGGTACGGCCGGTCGATCAGCACCCAGAACGACTGGAAGTTGGTCGTCCCGTGGGCCGGGTCCCGCACCGGCACCAGGCCGTCGATGCCGGACAGCAACTCCTGGTAACGGGCGGCCAGTTCGCGGCGCTGCGTGACCAGACCGGCGAGCCGGCCGAGCTGCACCAGGCCCACCGCGGCCTGGATGTCGGTCATCCGGTAGTTGTAGGCGGTCTCCAGGTACGCCTCCAGCACCGGCTGTGAGCTGGCGTGCCGGTCGGCGGCGGACACGTTCATGCCGTGCTCGCGCAGCCGGCGCAGGCGCACCGCGACCTCGGCGTCGTCGACCGTGACCATCCCGCCCTCACCGGTGGTGAGCACCTTGCGCGGGTGGAACGACCACGCGGCGATGGCGGCGCCGGTGCCGGCCGGCTGACCGTAAACGGTCGAACCGGCGGCGCAGGCGGCGTCCTCGACCAGCGCGACGCCCCAGTCGGCGGCGGCCTTGCGGACGGCGGCCGTGTCGAACGGCACGCCGCCCTGGTGCACCGCGATGATCGCGCGGGTCCGGTCGGTGCGGACCGCGTCGATCGTGTCGACGGTCAGGTTGCCGGTGGCGAGGTCGACGTCGGCGAAGATCGGGGTGGCGCCGACGTAGCGGACCGCGTTCGCGGTGGCGATGAACGACAGCGACGGCACGATCACCTCGTCGCCGGGCCGCAGATCGAGGAGCACCAGCGACAGGTGCAGGCCGGTCGTGCAGGAACTGACCGCGACGCCGTGGCCGGCGCCGACGGTCGCCGCGAACTCCTGCTCGAACTGCTTGACCCGGGGCCCCTGGGCGACCCAGCCGGAGCGGACGGCGTCCGCGGCGGCCTGCGCCTCCTCCTCCCCGAGCATGGGGATCATGACGGGGATCACTTGGAGGACCGCCACCAGTCGACGAGCCCCTTGAGACCCTCGGTGAGGCCGATCTCGGCGCGGAAGCCGATCGTCTCGTAGGTGTGCTCGACCTCGGCGAGCCGGCGGGTGACGCCGTTGACCGCGCGGGCCGGGCCGTGCTCGGGCGCCAGGTCCGACTTCATGGCCGCGGACAGCGCGGCGGCCAGGTCCTTGAGGCTGGTCTCCTCGCCGGACGCGATGTTGAACACGTCGTCGGTGACGTCGGCCGTCGCGGCCAGGATGTTGGCGCGGGCGATGTCGGCCACGTGCACGAAGTCCATGGTCTGCAGGCCGTCGCCGAGGATCAGCGGGGGAGTGCCGGACTCGATGCGCTCCATCCAGCGGATCAGCACCTCGGTGTAGAGACCGAAGATGTCCATCCGCGGGCCGTAGACGTTGAAGTACCGCAGCGCCACGTAGTCCAGGTCCTTCATGGCCTTGAAGCTGCGCAGCGTGGCCTCGTTGAACGCCTTCGCCGCGCCGTAGAACGTGTCGTTGTTGTACGGGTGGTGGCGCTCGGTGGTCGGGAACTGCTCGGCCAGGCCGTAGACCGACGCGGACGACGACGCGATCAGCTTCTTCACGCCGGCCTCGGCGGCCGCCTCGATCACGTTGAACGTGCCGTCGACGAGCACCTCGTTGGCCAGCCGCGGCTCCTCGGCGCACTGCGTGATCCGGATCGCGGCCAGGTGGAACACCAGGTCCTTGCCCGCGGTCACGGAACGCACCAGGTCGACGTCGCGGATGTCGCCCTCGACCAGCGTGACCGGGCCGTTCTCGCGCGCCCAGGTCAGGTTCTCCCGCCGGCCGCGCACGAAGTTGTCCAGGACGACGATCTCCGCGGCGCCGCCACGGACGAGTTCGTCGACCACGTGCGAGCCGATGGTGCCCGCCCCGCCGGTGACCAGGGCGCGCGCGCCCTCGATCGATACAGCCGTCACGCCATGTGCCCTTCGTCGATCGTGATCATCGTGCCGCCCTCGGCGAGGCTACGGGAGGCCGCCTGCAGCAGCTCCAGTACCCGCAGCCCGGAGCGGCCGTCGGTGAGTGCGGGCGTCTTGGTGGTGATCGCCCGCGCGTACTCGTCGACCATGGTGCGCAGCGCCTCCCGCTCGGTGAGCGCCGGCGCGACCATGTCGCCGGAGCGGTACGAGATCAGGATGTCCCGGCGCTGCTCGTCGCCGAGCTCGTCCGTGGACGCCACGTCGACGCCCCGGTCGTAGATGGCCAGCCGCTGGCTGGGGTTCAGGTCGTCCCACACGAGCGTGCGCTTGGAGCCGCCGAAGATCGCGGTGCGGATCTTCACGGGGGACAGCCAGTTCACGTGGATGTGCGCGATCGCGCCGTTGGACAGCTTCAGCGTCAGGTACGCCACGCACGCCCGGCCGGCGCCGATCCCGTCCGCGCCGTGCGCCGCGACGGCCACCGGGGTGACCCCCGGGGGCAGCACGAAGTCCAGGATCGACAGGTCGTGCGGCGCGAGGTCCCACAGGACGTCGATGTCGCGCTGGACGAGACCGAGATTGATCCGTACGGAGTCGAGGAAGTGCAGTTCGCCGAGCTCGCCGGAGTGCAGCAACTCGCGGATGCGCAGCACGGCCGGCGTGTAGCAGTAGGTGTGGTCGCACATCAGGGTCAGCCCGCGCTCGTCGGCCTCCTCGACGAGCTGAAGGCCTTCCTCGTACGTGGCAGCGAGGGGCTTCTCCACGAGGACGTGCTTGCCGGCGCGCAGCGCGGACAACGCCACCTTGAGGTGGGTGCCGGCCGGGGTGGCGATCGCGACGGCCTGCACGGCCGGGTCGGCGAGCACCTCCTCCAGGTCGGCGGTGACCTGCACGGTGGAGTAACCGCCGAGGACACGGTGGGCCCGTTCGACGTCGAGGTCGCAGAGCCACCGCAGCCGGAACCGGGTGCTGCCCTGGAAGTTGCGGACGAGGTTGGGGCCCCAGTACCCGGCCCCGATGACGGCGATCCCGATCGGCTCGGACGCGTTCAACAGACTTCCCGTTTCTGTGGTCGGGCATGGCGAACCCTTGGCAAGCTATCGATCCCCTTAGGAGTGACGCCAGGTCCATGTCGGAATCCCGCGCGCCCGCGGCGAAAGCCGATCCGTTCGGCCGTTCCGGTTAGACCAACGGTCACTTGAGGGTCTCGCGTCGCCTTCCTGACATAGCACCGGCAGGGCCTCCGCTACCCTGTGCGCGACCAGAGGTGAAAGGCTTTCCATGACCGACGTGACGGTGGCTCCGACGGCCGATGTGGACTCCCGCGCCGAGATCGGCCCCGGCACCCGGATCTGGCACCTCGCCCAGATCCGCGAGGGTGCTGTGCTCGGCGGCAACTGCACCATCGGACGAGGGGCGTACGTCGGTCCGGGCGTGACGATCGGCGACAACGTCAAGCTGCAGAACCACGCACTGGTCTACGAGCCGGCCAGGCTCGCCGACGGCGTGTTCATCGGCCCGGCCGCCGTGCTCACCAACGACGAGTACCCGCGTTCGGTAACCCCGGACGGCCGGCTCAAGGACGGTCACGACTGGACCGCGGTCGGCGTGACGATCGGCGAGGGCGCGGCGATCGGCGCGCGGGCGGTCTGCGTCGCCCCGGTGACCGTCGGCCGGTGGGCGCTGGTCGCGGCGGGCGCCGTGGTGACCAAGGACGTGCCGGACTTCGCGCTGGTCGTGGGCGTGCCGGCTCGCCGGATCGGGTGGGTCGGCAAGGCGGGCAAGCCGCTGACCCCGAAGGGCGACGGCGGGTGGGTGTGCCCGGAGACGGGCGCCTCGTACACCGAGGCCGGCGGGGTGCTCACCGAGGCATGAAGTACTGGCACGAGTTGTTCATCGCGGGGGTGCTGGCCATTCCGCTGGCCACCGGCACGGCGATCCTCTACTCGGCCGGTTACGACCAGGCGAAGGCGTACTTCGTCGGGCAGCCCGGCCAGGTCGCGCCGTTCCGGGACTGCGTGTGGGTCGAGGACGGGTCCAAGGACGACGGCTGGGAGTGCCGCGGCGTCTTCACCGGCGGCGGGTTGCGCATCGACGACGTGCGCATCCGTTACCGGCCGGCGCAGCGTCCGACCGGTCCGGTCCCGGCGATCGTCAGCGGGCCGGACGCGACGGCCGCCTGGACCGACTCCGGCGCCGAGCTGCTCTTCCCGGCGATCGCGGGGGTGGCCGTCATGCTGATCTCGCCCGGGCTCACCCTGCACTTCTACCGCGACGAGATCGTCGCCGGCATCGCCGGGTGGCGGCGCCGCAGGCAGTCCCGCCGCCCCTGACGGAGCGCCTTCAGCCGCCGCGCTGTCGCCGCGCGCGGCGCGGGATCCAGAACTCCACCTCGGTGCCCTGCCCCGGGCTGCTGTGGATCGTGGTGGTGCCGCCGAGGTCGCGGATACGACCGCGCATCGACTGGGCCACGCCCAGCCGGCCGGCGCGCGCCGCCTCGTCCAGCCGGGACATCACGAAGCCGGCGCCGTCGTCGCGTACCGTCACGCGCACGCCGCCACCCTCGTCCTGGCTCTCATCTTCCAGCAGGACCCAGGCCCGGGCGCCCGGGCCGGCGTGCCGGACCACGTTCTCCAGCGCAGCCCGGACCGCCGCGACCACCTCGCCGGCGGCCGGGAACACCACCGGCGTGGCCGGCGCGGCCACCTCCACCGCCGGCGTGGCGAGCGCGAGCAGGGCCGCCCGCAGATCGTCCCCCGGTGCCGGGCCGGCGAGCGAGCCTCCGCCGCTGAGCAGGGTGCGCAGCGCCACCTCCTGCTCGGCGGCCAGCTCCGCGAGGCGCGCGCCGGAGCCGCCGAGACCGGCGCCCTCGCGCTGCACCAGGGCGAGCACCTGCAGCACGCCGTCGTGGATGGGGCGGGCCAGCCGGTCCCGTTCCGCGGCCGCCGCCTCCAGCCGGATCAGCTCGGCGCGTTGACGCTCGGCCCACCGCTCGGTGATGTGGTGCGCCACGCCGAGGCCACCGACCGCGGCGCCCGCGGCCAGCAGCAGGTAACCGGCGGTGACCATGTGCGGCACCGGCGCCGTGGTGAAGTCGACAGGGGTGCGGCCCCGCACGAAACTGACCTGGGTCGCGAACATCCCGCCGAGCGTCAGCGTGCCGGCCAGCGGGCCCAGCGCGGCCGGGATCGCCCCGCGCCCGGCGAGGACCGGCGCGATCGCGCCCGTCACCGCCGTGGCGGCCGCGGTGACCAGCACGAGCAAAACCAGGGCCGGCAGCACCCGATGCTGGCCGACGGCTTTCTCGGGGTGGCCACCGGCTGCCTCGTACGCGATGAACAGGGCCGAGGCGGCCCCGACCGTCAGCAGCGCCGCGGCCGGGACCCGCCACCTGGTCGCGGCGACGGCCGCACCCGCCGCGACGCCGGCGATCGCGCCCGGCCAGGGTGACACGACCGTCCCGGCGAGCGCGGCGACGGCGAGCGCCAGTGGCGCCGACACGCCGATCTGGACCGTGGCGGCAGCCGCCGCGCCGGCCAGCGACCACTTCCCGGCGACCGCGGCGAGACCGATACCGATCATCAGGACCACCGTGCCGGTGATCGCGACCCGGGCCAGCGGATAGTGGTCGAAGGTGCTCTCGCCGACCCCGAGCCACAGCCCGAGGCGCCCGATCACGTCCAGGGACACCGGCGAGATCAGGAAAGCCGCCGTCGCGGCGCCGGCCATCAGCCGTACGCGTCCGGCGGTCCAGCCGGTGGCCGGCGTCCGGGACCGGACCGCGGGCAGCGGGGTCACCCCGGCAGCCCCGGCAGCCACGGCAGCCCCGGCCGCCGGTACGACAGCCGCCCCGGCTACCAGCACGACGGCCGCTCCGATCACCAGCAGCGCGATTGGAGCGGGACGGTCCTGCCCGGCGAGCGCATCGCCGAACAGCAGCGCGCCGGTCGCCACCCCGGTCAGCCCGGCGCCCCGCCCAGGCGCGCCCCGGTCCAGCAGGCTCTGCGCGGCGCCGAGCACGCCGACGACCAGCGGGGCGAAGGCCACGGCGGGCGCCGCCGGGATCAGTGCCACGCCGGCGAGCAGCAGGACGGGCCAGCGACGCACCAGCAGCAGCGACACCACGACGGCCGGAGCGAGAAGGTTCGTCGGGGTCGCGCCCGAGGACCGGTCCACCACGATCAGCAGGCAGCCGCCGAGCCCGGCCAGGACTGTCCACCGGTGTGCCGCTCGCTCACTCATGTCGATGATCAGCCTACTGATCGGGTGGTGCGGCGCGTGAGTACGGATACTCACCCGCGGTGAGCCCGGGCCGGCTCCCCGGCAGCGCCGGTCAGCTCGCGGCGACGTGCGCGGCCAGCAGCTCCGCGAACTCGTCGGCCGGCATGATCCGCAGCCCCAGCTCCTCGGCCTTCGCCGCTTTCGAGCCCGCGCCGTCGCCGACCACGACGAGGTCGGTCCGCTTGGAGACCGACCCGGACGACTTCCCGCCCAGCCGCTCGACAGCCTCGTTCCCCTCGTTGCGGGTCAGGCCGGGAACCGAGCCGGTGACGACGACGGTCATCGGCGACCCGTCCTCCTTCCGCAGCGGCAGGTCCACCGCGTCGGCCGGATCGGGAGCGCCTGCCTCGGCCTCGGCGAACGGCGTCACGCCCGGCTCCACCAGGGTGATGCCGCGCGCGGCCAGCTTCCCGATCACCGGCGCGAGTTCCGCGAGTTCCGCCGCGATCGTCGCCGCGCGTTCCGGCCCGACCGCCTCGACCTGCTGCAACTGCTCGACGGTCGCCGCGCACAGTGCCTCCATCGAGCCGAAGTGCCGGGCCAGCCGCCGCGACATCGACCGGCCGGTCATCCGCACACCCAGCCCGGTCAGCACCCGGGACAGCGGCTGCCGCTTGGAGCTCTCGATGTTCGCGATCAGTTTCGCCGCCGAGGTGCGCCCGAGCCGTTCCAGCTGGGACACCGCCTCGACGTCCAGGTCGTAGAGGTCGGCCGGGTCGGTGACCATCCCGGCCGCGACCAGGGCGCGGATCACCTTGTCGCCGAGGCCCTCGATGTCCATCGAGTCGCGCGCCGCGAAGTACGCCAGGGATTCGGCCGCGCCGCACGCCCGGCCCTGGGCGCACCGCCACCGCTTCTGCGACCGGTCGATGGCGCCGCCGCAGCGCGGGCAGACCTCGGGCGCCGCGAACGGCACGGAATCCGCCGGGCGCTCGTCCAGCTTGGCGCCGGTGATCTCGGGGATCACCTCGCCGGCCCGCCGGACGAAGACCGTGTCGCCGACCCGCACGTCCCGCCGGACCAGGTCACCGAAGTTGTGCAGGGTGGCCGAGGTGACCACCACGCCGCCGACCTGCACCGGCTCGATCACCGCGACCGGGGTGATCAGGCCGGTGCGCCCGACCTGCACCTCGATGCCGACCAGGCGGCTGGTGCGGGTGTCGGCGGGGAACTTGTACGCGACGGCCCAGCGCGGCGCGCGGCTGGACGACCCGGCCGCGTCCCGGTCGGCGGGGGAGTCCGCCTTGATCACCACGCCGTCGATGTCGAAGCCGAGCTTGTCGCGCAGCGCGCCGAGGCTCGCGATCGCGCCGACCAGCTCGTCCACGCCGGCGCAGCTCGCCATGCCGGCCGCCGAGCCGCCGGTGGTGGAGACGCCCAGCCCGGCGATCGCGGCCATCGCGGCGCTGTGCGTCAGGCCCTCGCCGCCGGGCAAGTCGTGCACCGCGTAGGCCAGGAAGGACAGCGGCGCCACATAGGCCCGGTCCTGCGCGCGCAGTGTGCCGGCGGCGGCGTTGCGCGGGTTGGCGAACGGCCGGCCGCCGTGGGCCGTGCGCAACTCGTTGGCCCTGGCGAAGTCGTCGTCGGTCATGAAGACCTCGCCGCGCACCTCGACCGTCACCGGTTCCGCCAGCCGGGCGGGGAGGCCGGCGATCGCGCGGGCCTGCGCGGTCACGTCCTCCCCGGCGCGCCCGTCGCCGCGCGTGGCGACTTGCACGAGCGCGCCGTCGACGTAGCGCGCGGCGATGGCCATGCCGTCGATCTTCGGCTCGACCGTGTAACCGGCGGCCGGCCGGCCCAGCACCCGGTCGAGACGGGCCGCCCAGGCGCGCAGCTCCTCCTCGTCGAACACGTTCGCCAGACTCAGCATCGGGGTGCTGTGCTCGACGTCGCCGGTCACGCCACCGCCGGCCCCGACGACGTCGGCGGGGGAGTCCGCCACCACCCAGCCGGGCTGCGCCGCCTCGGTCGCGGTCACCCGGGCCAGCAGCGCGTCATACGTCGCGTCGTCCATCGCCAGGTCGGCGCCGGCGTAGTAGGACGACGCGGCCGCCCGCACCCGCTCGATCGCCGCACGGTAGTCGTCGGCGGTGTCGAACGGCTGGGCGTGCGCCGCGTCGACGACAGGGGCGATCTCGGGCTCGGCAGGCATGGTGCGCTCGTTTCCTCGCAGGGTTGCGGTGTCCTCGACCTTGATACCGGACGGGTACGACAAAAGCCGGGGCGGCTCACGACGTACGCCGGAAGGAAGTTGACCTTGGAAGGTCGTGGCCGATTTCGGTCAGCCTCTTGAGCGATCGCTCAAAACTGTTAGGTTTGAGCAGTCGCTCAAGTCTGCGGGAGGTTGAGTATGGCCAGGATCTACGTGGAGACGGTGATCGCGGCGCCGATGGACCGGCTCTGGGCCGCGACCCAGGATCCGCGCGAGCACGCGCGGTGGGATGTCCGGTTCGGGCGCATCGACCCGGTGCCCGGCGAGCCCGGGGCGTTCACCTACGCCACCGCGGTGCTGCCCGGCGTGGAGATCGCCGGGCACGGCGTGCACAGCGGCGAGCGGCGCCGGCCGGACGGGAGCGCGGTGTCGGCGTTGCGGTTCGGCTCCGGCGACGTACGGTCGCTGATCCGCGACGGCTCGGGCTACTGGCGATATGTGCCGCTCGGCGACGGGGTGCGATTCCTTACCGGGTACGCCTACCGCGCCCGCTGGGGACGCCCCGGCCGCCTGCTCGACCTGGTGTTCGGGCCGCTCTTCGGCTGGGCCACCGCCTGGTCGTTCGACCGGTTGCGGCTCTGGCTCGAGCGCGGTGTCCCGCCCGAGCGCGCCCGATGGCACGCCGTCGCCGAGCTGCTGCTGCGTGCGGGGCTGACCGCCGTCGCGATCCGGACCGGCTGGTGGCTGCTGGCAGTCCCGGCAATCGCCCTGCCCCCGCACCCCCTGACGCCGGCCGCGCGCCGCTGCCGGCGACGCCCCCGAAACGAGACGGCACGATGACCTCGGTGTTCCAGCAGGCGCTCGGCGACGACTTCGACCGCCTGCACCCCCGGCTGCAGCGGCGCTTCGGCGTCGACGGCGACCGTGACCAGGGCTGCGTCGGCACGGGCACGATGGACCGGGTGTGGCGCGGCGGCGCGTTCACCGTCCCGTTCCTGCACCTGGGGACGCTGCGGCACGTGCTGTTCCCGGAGACCGGCACGAACATCCCGTTCACCATCGAGAACTACGCCTATCAGGACACGTACGGACGTCCCACGCTCACCTTCGTCCGCACCTTCCAGGTCCGCCCGCACCGGCGCCGCCGGTTCGACGCCACCATGGTCTACCACCCCGGCCGCAATGTGATCGTCGACTACCTGGGCACCACCCAGCACCTCGCCGTCGACCTCGACGTGACCACCGACGGGCACGGTGGCCTGCGGATCCGCAGCGGCGCGCAGGTCTTCCGCGGCGGGCTGCGCTGCCCACGGCAGGTGCTCGGGGACGCCGAGGTGCGCGAGTCCTGGGACGAGCGGGCCGGGTGTTTCCGCATCCGGGTGACGGTGACGAACCGGCGGTTCGGGCCGCTCTTCGGCTATCACGGGAGCTTCACGGCCGCGTACGTGCGATCGGGCGCCCCGGTCCCCGCCGCCGTGCGCCCCCTGCGGGAGAACCCGGCCTGACCCCTCACCACCCCTCACCGCCGGCGCGAGTCGTCCCCCGGCGCCTTGAACTGGATCGTCTTGTGCGTGCCGTCGCAGAACGGCTTGATCGCGGACTTGCCGCACCGGCACAGCGCGACCGTGCCGCGCGACGGATCGATCGGCTCGCCGTCGGCGGTCCGGAGCTCGAAGTCGCCGCGGACGATGAGCGGGCCGTCCTCGTACGGGGTGATGATCGATGTCATGCCGTGCAGATCCCCGTTTCGCGCCCGCGCAAACGGGAATCCGCCCGTCCATGAAGCTGCCCTCCCCGCGGGGATCACTGTCGGACACCCTGATCGGCGCCCTGGGCGGTGCGTCACCGCTCGGCATCGTCGACCCCGACGATGCCGAGGATCTCCAGCTGTCCCTGTTCATCTGCTACGAGCTGGCCTACCGCTCCTGGGACGGCGTCGACGACGCCTGGGAGTGGAACCTCGACCTGCTGCGCCTGCGCGCCGGCCTGGAGGAACGCTTCGCGGCCGGTCTGGGCCGGCCGGAACCCGCCGACCCGGAGACGGTCCCGGCCGCGCTCACCGCGATCGTGGCCGCCGACGACGGGCCGTCGCTCTCCGGTTACCTGCGCGGCCGCGCCACCCACGAGCAGTTCCGCGAGTTCGTCACCCATCGCTCGGTCTATCACCTGCGCGAGGCCGACCCGCACAGCTGGGCGATCCCCCGGCTGGGCGGGCGGGCCAAGGCCGCTCTCATCGAGATCCAGCTCGACGAGTACGGCGGTGGCGCCGTGCACAAGATGCACCAGGAGCTGTTCAAGCAGACCATGACGTGGTTCGGCCTGGACCTGACGTACGGCGCGTACGTGGACGTCGTGCCCGCCGAGACGCTCGCGGTCAACAACCTGATGTCGTACTTCGGTCTGCACCGCGCCCGCCGCGGGGCGATTCTCGGGCACCTCGCGGCGTACGAGATGACGTCCTCCCTGCCGAACCGCGCCTACGCGAACGGGCTGCGCCGTCTCGGCGGGGACGCGAGCGCGACAGCGTTCTACGACGAGCACGTCGAGGCCGACGCCGTCCACGAGCAGATCGCCGCCCACGACATGTGCGGCACGTTCGCCCGCGACGAGCCGGAGCTGGCCGGCCAGGTGCTGTGGGGCGCCCGGTGCGCGCTCGACATCGACAACGCCTGGTCACGATCGGTCCTGGACGCCTGGTCAGCCGGGGGGTCGTCCTTGCGGGTGTGACGTTTCGGGGCTGCCCGCCGGTGGTGTGCGACATGCATGGACCAGGACAAAGCACCCGTTCTCGACGCGATCGCGCGGTTCGGGGAGGACGATGAGTACACGTTCCGCTTGACCCGCTGACCCGCTGACCCGATTGACCCGATTGACCCGTCGAGCGTGACCGGCCGGCCGCGTGGTCTGTCGACCGCGTGACCAGTTCGCGGGATCCGCTTCTGGTCGCGCCCCGGCCGCGGCGCGCCGTTGCCGGCTGGTTCCCACGGTGGTTGTCCGCCCGGACAACCACCGTGAGAACCAGCCCGGGGCGCTAGGCGGCGAGAGTGCGGCCCAGGCGGCGGACCGCGACGGTCAAGCAGAGCGCGCCCATCGCCGCCAGGTAGACGGCCGCGACCAGGATCCGGGGGGAGAGAACGCCGAGCGCCGGGTTCCGCAGCAGCTCGATCGACTGGTAGAGCGGAAGCCACTGCACCACGAGTTGCACCGGTCGCGGGTACACCGACAGCGGGTAGAACGTCGTCGCGAACAGGAACATCGGCAGCATCACGAGCTGGATGTACTGCATGTCCTGCCAGTCCCGCAGGAACGTCACGACCACGACGCCGGCGGTGGCGAACGCGAACGCGATCAGGGCCGCGCCCGGGACGACCAGGATCGCCCACGGGGACTCGACCAGGCCCAACGCGGTGATCACCGCGAGGAACGCCAGGCTCACGAGCGTGCCGCGCAGCACCGCCCAGGCGATCTCGCCCAGCGCCACGTCACGCTCGGACAGCGGAGTGGCCAGCATCGACTCGTACGTGCGATCGGTCTTCAGTTTGCCGAACATCAGGAACGTCGTCTCGTTCATCGCGCCGTTCATCGCCGCGGTGGCGAGCAGCGCCGGGGCGACGAAGGCGGCATAGCGCACCGGCGAGCCGCCGGTCACGCCGGTGACCGAACCGACCAGGACACCGATGCCGACGCCGATGCTGAGCAGGTAGAGGATCGGCTCGAAGATCTCCGCGAGCAGCACGTACCACGTGTGCTTGTAGATCATCAGGTTGCGTTCGACGAGCACGGCCGCGCTCATGCCGCCACCTCCGCTGCGCTCCGGCGTCGCCATGAGTTAGGGACTGAGCTCGATGATTCGCTCGCAAGCTCGCTCATGCCGTCAGCCTCCTAGTGTAGGAACGCCGACCGGCCAGGTATCCGGCGACGATCAGCGCGAGCAGGACGAGCACGTGGATCACGATCGGGCCGGAGCCGCGGCACAGCTCGGTGCCGTGCCAGAGCGGACTGAGCCAGACCAGCGCCCGTAGCGGACCGGGAAGCTGCTCCGCCGGGAAGAACGTGCCGGAGAACATGTACAGGGGCATGATCACGAACCGGAACAGGGCGCTGAGCTTCGCGGGGCGGTCGGTGCTCACGGCGTACGCCGAGATCGGGGTGGCGAAAGCCAGTGCGGTGAGCACCGCGCCGGGCAGAGCCGCCGGTGACGCGGCCCCGAAGACGAGCAGGACCAGCAGGATCGCGGCCGAGTCGAGGGTGGCGCGGAACGCGGTGAACAGCAGGTGCCCGGTGAAGATGTCGGAAGGCTCCATCGGTGTGGTCACGGCGGCGCGGTAGTTCCCGCCGACGCGCGCCGACTGGAAGACCGGGCCGGAACCGTGGATGAAGCCCATCTGCATCGCCGACGCGGCGAGCAGGCCGGGGCCGATGAACGCCAGGTAGGAGCCGCCGTGCAGGTACGCGCTGTTCCGCTCGTCGACGAGCCGGCCCAGGCCGAAGCCGAGCGCGGTGACGAAGAGCAGCGGGTTCGCGATGCTGATCACCGCGGTGCCGCGCCAGGTCCGGCGATAGCGATGCCACCAGTAGCCGAATTCGTGGACCGCGGGCACGCTCATTCGATCAGCGTCCGCCCGGTCAGCGTGAGGAACACGTCCTCCAGGCCCGAGCGGCGGACCAGCGCGGTCAGCGGATCCAGCCCGCGCCGGCCGGCCTCCTCCAGCGCGGCCTCGCCGTCCGAGGTGTAACAGAGCAGCCGGTCCGGCAGGACCTCGATCCGCTCGCCGATCCCGCGGGCCTTCTCCGCCGCCTGTTCGTGCCGGTCGAGCGGGAACCGCAGCTCCAGGACCTCGCGTGTGACATACCGCTCGATCAGCTCCCGCGGCGAACCGTGCGCGACGATGCGCCCGCCGTCCATCACGGCGAGCCTGTCGCAGAGTTGCTCCGCCTCGTCCATGTAGTGCGTCGTCAGGATCAGCGTGACACCGTCCTGCTTGAGCCGGAACAGTCGCTCCCACAGCAGGTGGCGGGCCTGCGGGTCGAGCCCGGTCGTCGGCTCGTCGAGCAGCAGCAGATCAGGCTCGTTGACCAGCGATCGCGCGATCGTCAGCCGTCGCCGCATACCGCCGGAGAGATCCTGGACGCGGCTGGCCCGCTTGTCGGTGAGCCGTGCGAACTCCAGCAGCCGGTCGGTCCGCTCCCGGATCACGTCGCGGCGCAGACCGAAGTACCGCCCGTAGATCAGGATGTTCTCCTCGACGGTCAGTTCGGTGTCGAGCGTGTCGTCCTGCGGCACCGAGCCGAGCCGCGCCTTGATCGTCCGGCGGTCACGTGCGGCGTCGTGGCCGAGAATGGTCAGCTCGCCACCGCTGCGCGGCGAGACGCAGCCGATCATCCGCATCGTCGTGGACTTCCCGGCGCCGTTCGGCCCGAGGAACCCGAACGCCTCGCCGCGCCGCACGTCGAAGTCGATGCCGCCGACCGCGACGTGTTCGGGCGGTCCTTCGTAGATCTTGGTCAGCCCCCGTGCGCTGACCAGTGCCCCCGTGTGATTCACGACCGAACGCTACAAGTAGAGAACCGATCGACGCAAGAAGTTAACTGTTCACTGTAAAAACATGCGTTGTCGAGACGATCTGGATCGGGGCTCTGCTGCAGGCGATGGTCGGACCGGCCCGGTCACGTGGAGATCATCGGCTCGACACGTGGGAGTCAGGTGAGGATCCGCGCGTGTCCCTACGGTCGGGGTCATGAGTGCGCTACCCGAGTGGGCCGACCCCGCCGTACCAGAAGATGATCTTGATCCTCAGGGGGTCAGCCGTCGTGGCATCCTGCGGCGTGCCGGGCTGTTCGGGGCGGCCTTCGCCGCGACCACGGCGTTGCCCGCCACGGCGCCGGCCGCCGCCTCGAGTGGCACGGATCATGACCCTGAGCTGGTCTATCTGGTCGGCGACCACCACGTGCACAGCCAGTACAGCCATGACGCGAAGTACACCCCGTCGCAGGCGGCCCGCCGCGGCGCGCAGTTCGGCCTGGACTGGATGGTGCTCACCGAGCACAGCAACTTCGGACACCAGAACATCGGCGCCGCCCAGGAACACGCCGCGATCGTCGACGCCCGCGCCGAGAATCCGCGCCTGCTGATCTTCCAGGGCCTCGAGTGGTACATCCCGGGTGCCGAGCACGCGACGGTCTTCACCCCGCCCGGCGAGCACGAGGTGGACGTGCTGCGGCAGTTCGAGCAGGCGTACGACGGAAAGCTCCTCGCCCGCACCGAGGGCACCGCCGCGAACGAGGCCCTGGCCGTCGCCGCCATCAAGTGGCTCGCGGCGCAGAAGGCCTCCGGTCGCCTGGACGACGTGCTGGTGCTGGCCAACCACCCGTCGCGGCTCGGCATCGACTCGCCGCACGAGATCCGCGCCTGGCGTGACGCCGCTCCCCACATCATGATCGGGATGGAGGGCGCGCCCGGAGCCCAGGGTGCGGCGCTGCCCGGCCTGCGCGGCGCGACCAGCATCCGCGGTGAGTACGAGAACAAGCCCTCCGCGCAGTCCCACGCCGGTTACCCCCTCGACGCCTACGTCACCTACGGCGGCTTCGACTGGATGACCGCCACGGTCGGCGGCCTGTGGGACGCGCTGCTCGCCGAGGGCCGACTCTTCTCGATCACCAGCAACTCGGACAACCACCGGACCGTGCACGACACGCTGCGCAACGGCGATTACCCGGCCGGGGCGGCCTTCGACAGCCTCGGGAAGGTGCCCGACCCGATCGAGACCGGCGTGGAGCAGCCCGGCAGTGACTTCTGGCCGGGACAGTTCTCCCGGACTCACGTGGGCGTGACCCGCTACGGATACCGCGAGGTGATGGCGGGTCTGCGGGCCGGGCGGGTGTGGGTCGACCACGGTCAGCTCGTCGACGGCATCGACGTGCGGCTGGCCTCGGGCGGCGGCCGATCGGCGACGCTGGGCGGACGGCTGCGTGTGCGCCGCGGTGAGCGGATCACGCTGACCGTCACGGTGGACGGCGCGTCGCGTCCCAACTATCACGGTGTCCTCCCCAGGCTTGCTCATCTCGACGTGATTCGTGGCGTGGTGACCGGCCGCCCGGCGGCGGACCCGGACTCCTGGCGAGCGCCGGGCACCCGCGTGGTGGAGACAGTGGACGTCTCCCGGCGCGGCGGCCGTTACACGGTGCGCATCCCCCTGGGCAAGGTCACCTCCTCCGGTTACGTCCGCGTCCGCGGCTCGGACGGGAAACGGCACGGCGCCGGCCTGCTCGGCGCCGGCATCGACCCGCACGGCCCGATCGCCCACACCCCGGGCGACGGCGACCCGTGGCTGGACACCTGGCTGTACACGAATCCCATCTTCATCGACGTGGCGTGAGGCTGTCGGTAGTGCAGGCGTTACCACCAAGACTCACCCTGGCGTGATGGCCCTCGGGCGGGCGGCTCGGCCAGGCTGGTGCGCATGACATCACGCATCCCTGCCGCGCTCTCCGCCCTGGCCGTGTTCCTCATCGGTGCGTTCGTGCTGGCCCCGGGCCCGCTCTCCGGTGACCTGCCGGGCGGCCTCGGGGCGAGCCTGCGCCAGTCCTTCGAGGAATACTGGCGGGCGGGTCAGCGGGGCCACCTGCAGACGGTCGTCGACTACTGGTTCCGATACCACCTGTTCAAAGGCGCGATCGCGGCGCTCCTGCTGGCCGTCCTGATCGTGCTCGGCGTGCTGATCACGCGAAGGTTCCTGCACTCCGGCGGGCCGCTGCGCGCCGTGGCCGGTGTCGCCGTCGGGCTGCTCGGCCTCGTGGCGCTCGCCGCTGTCATGGCGAACCTGCAGGGAGCGATCGCGCCGCTCGCGTCACTGTTCCCGATGTTGCCGGCCGACGTGCTGGCGCAGATCGCACCGCAGCTGGCCGCGGGCGCTCACCCACCGGCGGCGGTCGCGGTGATGGTCGACGACTTCGCGCTCTACCACGTCGCGATGGCCGTGATCGCCACGGTTCTCGCCCTCACGTTCGTCGCCGCGACGGTCCTGGCCGGCCGGCGGTTCGTGCGGGCGGAGCGGGCCGACCGGCGCAGCCGCGTGGCAATCGGCTCGTTCGCCGCCGTGGCCGCCCTGCTGTCGATGGTCATGGTCGTCTTGGCGATGGCCAACACGACGGTCGCGGCCGACCCGCAGCCGGCGTTCCAGGCGTTCGTCGGCGGCGGATGGTGACACCTGCCGGCCGTTCGTGGCGTGGTCGCCTCGTCGCCGGACTCGGTGACGAGCGGTCGGCTGGGGCGGGGCTCAGGTGACGAGCGGTCGGCTGGGGCGGGGCTCAGGCGACGAGCGGTCGGCTGGGGCGGGGCTCAGGCGACGAGCGGTCCGCTGGGGCGGGGGTCAGGCGACGAGCCCGGTGGCGCGCGGGTTCACGAACGTCGGCGCCGGATCAGGGCTGTCGCGGCGGCCAGGAGCACGACGGCTCCGGCGATCAGGAAAAGCACGAGAGGAAGCCGGGACTTCGGTGTGCCGGCGGCCCGCGCCAGGGCGACGTCCGGGGACGCCGGCGCACCCGACGCCACGGCGGGCGACGACACCGTGGCCGCGGGGGATGACGGTGGGGGCGCATCGGGAAGGGGATAGCGCAGCAGTGACGGCTTCGAGCCCTCCGAGACGGTCAGCAGTGCGGTGCCGTCGGCCGTGTAGGCGACCGATTCGCCCTGGGGCTCGTCCGGCAGGGCGACCTGACGCGGCTTGCCCGAGGTGAGGGCCTTGACGACGTCGCCGCCGGTCACGTCGAACTCGAAGGCGTCGGCGTAGGTTCGCAGGACCACGCGTGACCCGTCGGGGCTGGTTGCCGCGCCGGTGATCACGAGGCGTCCCGCGAACGAGTACGGATTGCTGGTCCCGGTGATCGGGATTGAGACCGAGCCGGCGAGCTTCAACGCCGTCGTCCCGCCCGACTTCAACGGCCCGGCGGGCACGTAGACGCCGGCGGCGCCCGCGGCCTTCGTCACGATGATCGGCGAGCCGTCCGGCGCGATCAGCAGCGCCTCCGCGTCATGGGCGCCATCCGGGTACGAGAGCCGGAGCAGGGCGGGCTTCGACGACCCCGGCGCGAGCTTCCACAACGCGATCGTGTCCCGCGACGCGTCGTTGTCGCCGACGTCCGCGACCCAGAGGGTTCCGTCCTCCGCGAGCTGCAGATCCTCGGTGTCCCGGGGCCGCGACGGGTACGAGACCGTACGCCGGACGGAGCAGCCCTTCGACAGGTAGAAGATCTTCCGGTGGGACGCCTGGTCCGCCCCGTCGTTCACCACCACGTAGCCGTCGGCCGTGGCCACCAGGCCGGACAACTCGTCCAGGCGCTTGTCGTCGATGGTGCAGACAGGCGCGGCCGCCACCGCGGCCGCGAGCAACGGGGCGAGCAGCATGCCCCATTCGACCACGCCCACGCCACCCCCACGAAACGCCGCCGCGGCTCGAGCGGCCGGAACGACGCCCGGACCCGCCGCCGCGCGCCCTGCAACGCCTGATCATGCCGCGGCGGGGGCGGCTGGGCTTTGGCTGTCGCGGCCAGCGGGCCGCCGACCACCTCGATCACGGCGTGGACCTCCACCTCTTGGCGTCCGGCAGCGCCGGTATCCGGCCGTCCCGCAAGCACCGTCGACCATCGGCCTGAGCACGGCAGCGCAGGGTTCGCGCTGGTCGCCACCGTGGTTGTTGCGGCCGCATCACCACGGTGAACGCCAGCCGGAAGCGCGCTGGCTCTGACCGTGGTCATCGCGCCGCGATGACCACCGTGGGAACCAGCCGTGAGCCGCGGGCTGGTCGTCACCGTGGTGGTGCCGAGGGCATTACCACGATGAGCACCATCCGGGCCGTGACGTTCGCTTCTCGGCACGACAAGACGCCGGCTTGGGACAGCCAGCCGTCCCTGATCCAGCCGATTCCGATTGCAGATGAGAACAGCTGGACGCCCTCGCGGTCCTGGTGCTCATTTCCCTTTCTGCGCCGCGTGGAGGAGATGGTTTTTGGCACGCTCCGACGCTTACTCCAGCAATTCTGGGGCGGGATAATAGAGTGGTGGCGCAGATGTCGTTGTTCAGTCGGACCGAGCTTGCAGGAATGCGGGATCGGACGCTGTCGCGTAACTATTCCGCGGAGGCGGAGGAGTTTCGGCGTGAGCATGAGCGGCATCGTGCTTGGGGTTTGCGTCAGCGGCATGCGCGGAAGCTGGTCCGGTCAGGGTGGGGTGCTTCGGCGGCGTGGGCGGCTGTCACCGCGGGTGAGGATCAGCGGCGGGAGGCGGCGTCGACGGTTGCCGCTCCGGAGCGACCAGCGGATCCTGCCCCGAGCCCGTCGGCTCCGGTTGCTGCCCCGTCGGCGGGCCGAGCGTGCGGTGAAACGCCGGCATCGCCGCAACAGGTGTCCGGGCGGCCCGCACCTGGCCGCCCTCAGCTTGTGCCCGGTCGTGGGCAGGCTGGGCTTTTCACTGTTTTAGTGGGTTGGTGTGTGATGGTGGTCAAGGTGGCACTCGATGGGGTGGGATGCCGTCGGGTTCGCCGTGGTCACCGGGCTGTGGTTCAACTCAGGGCGACCATTCTTGATGATTGTTCTTGTTGTTGCCGGGAAGTGTCTGGTGGGCGTGGTCCGCCGATATTCGCGCTGCCTTATGACGCGTGGTGGAGCTTTGCGGTGAGCAGGTCAGATCACTTTTCCGGCGGCTGTGAGCGGAGCGGTTTTGTGCAGAGGACGTCCGGTGCCGGCAGATAGCCGAGTTCCTGCCAGAAGCGCAGCCCCGCCTTGTTGTGCGGCAGCACGAGCAGGTTCACGCGTGGGCAGCCGAGCGCCTCGAAGCGCGATTCCAGCTCGTGGACCAGGGAGGTTGCGATTCCCTTACGGCGATGCGCGGGATCGACGGCGAGTCGGAAGATCCACCCCCGGCGTCCGTCCCAGGTGCCGAGAACCGTCCCGGCGATGATGCCTTCCGGGGCGGCGACCAGGAACAACTCGGGATCGCGGGTGAGCTTTGGCTCCAGCTCGGCGCGGGGGAGGACGTCGGCTCCGGCCGCCGCCCACACGGCGGCGACCGCGTCGTAGTCCTCCCAGCGGAAAGTCCTGATCATTCGCGGACAGCCCCGCAGTCGAGCAGACGCAGGCGAGCCATCGCCGGGCGCGCGATGACGGCGAGCAGACGAGCGCCAGCCACTGCCGGGCGCGCGGTGGCGGCCGGCAGGTGCAGGGCGGGCGACGACGCCGGCAGCGGGCCGGTGAGCAGGTGCGTGCGGATCACTTGCGGGGGAGGGCGTCGGCGAGCAACTGCACCAGGTGTACGCCCGAGACGTCGGCGAGGTCGTCCGCCTGGGTGCGGCACGAGAAGCCGTCGGCCAGGAAGACGTCGCCCTCCTCGGCCTCTGCCAGGGCGGGGAGGAGTTGCTGCTCGGCGACCGCCACCGACACCTCGTAGTGCCCGCGTTCCACCCCGAAGTTGCCGGCGAGCCCGCAGCACCCGCCGAGCCGCTTCACCGTCGCGCCGGTCTGCTTCAGCAGTTTGGCGTCGGCTTCCCAGCCCATCACGGCGTGGTGGTGGCAGTGCGGCTGGGCGACCACCCGGACGCCCTCGAGCGACGGGGGAGTCCAGCCGGGGGTGGCGGCGAGCAGCTCGGCCACCGTCTTCGTCGCGGCGGCGACCTCGCGGGCGGCGTCGTTGTCGACGAGCTCGACGGCGTCCTGGCGCAGCACGCCGGTGCAGGACGGCTCCAGCCCGACGACCGGAATGCCCTGCTTGACCGCCTGGTGCAGCTCGTCGACGGTGGCGCCGAGGATTCGCCGGGCGGCGTCGAGCTGCCCGGTGCTGATCCAGGTGAGCCCGCAGCAGGCTTTGCGGCTGGTGATCCGGGGCGCGTACCCGGCGTCGACGAGCAGGTCGACGGCGGCCTGCGCGATCGACGGCGCGAAGTGATCAGTGAAGCTGTCCACGAACAGGATGACCGGCTTGCCGGTCTTGACCGGCGTGAAACCGGCCTTGAACGTCCGCGGGGCGAACGTCGGGATCGACCGCCGCGAGTCGACGCCGGCGAACCACAGCGCCAGCCCCCGGACACCCGGCAGGCTCGTCATCAGGTTCGCCAGGGCGGGCATCCGCGACGCCAGCCGGGACCACCGGGGCAGCCAGCCGAGCGAGTAATGCGACCGGGGCCGCGCCCGCCCCTTGAAGCTCTGGTGCAGAACCTCCGACTTGTAGGCTGCCATGTCGATCCCGGTCGGGCAGTCCGACGCACACCCCTTGCAGGACAAACAGAGATCCAGCGCATCGTGTACGGCCTCGGAGCGCCAGTCCGGGGCGAGGTCTCCGTCCAGCATCTCCTGCAGCACGCGCGCCCGTCCCCGCGTCGAGTCCTTCTCGGCCTTGGTCGCCAGGAACGAGGGGCACATGACGCCGCCGAGCACTGTCGTGTCGGCGCGGCACTTGCCGACCCCGGTGCACCGGTGCACGGCCTGGTTGAAGTCTCCGCCGTCGTGGTGGTAGGCGAGAGCGAGTTTCGTCCGCACGGGCCGGGCCTGCGCGACGCGGATGTTGGCGTCCACCGGGTCCGGGTCGACGAGGTTGCCCGGGTTCAGCAGATTCGCCGGGTCGAACGTGTGCTTGATCTGCCGGAACAGGCTCATCGCGGCCGGCGAGTACATCCGGCTCAGCAGCTCACTGCGCGCCCGCCCGTCCCCGTGCTCCCCGGAGAGTGACCCACCGTAACTGACGACGAGATCCGCGGCGTCCTCCAGGAACGCCCGGAACTTCCCCGGGCCACCCGGCTTGTCCAGTGGAAAGTCGAGCCGCACGTGCACACAGCCGTCGCCCAGATGTCCGTACGGCATCATGCTCAGCCCGTGCCGCTCACCCAGCGCATCGAAATCGCGCAGGTAGGCCCCGATCTTCGCGGGCGGCACCGCCGAGTCCTCCCACCCGGCGTGCGCGGGAAGCCCGCTCGGTGCGCGCCCGGCCAGCCCGGCCCCGTCCTCGCGAATCTTCCACAGCGGCGCGGCCTTCGCCGGATCCTCCACGATCAGGTGGTCGATCGCCTGTGCCGCGTCGATGAGCTTCTCTGTTCGGAAACGGACATCCTCGCTGTCGTCGCCGGCGATCTCGACCATCAGCCAGGCGGTGCCCCCGGGTAGCGGCGGCACCGCGTCCGGCCCACGGCGGCTGCGGACCACGTCGCAGATCCGGTGGTCGAGCCCTTCGCAGGCGGTCGGCTTGAACTCCAGGATGGCCGGGATGACGTCACCGGCCGTGCCGAAGTCGGGGTAGCCGAGCACGATCAGCGTGCGGTACTTCGGGTCGGCGACCAGGCGCACCGTGGCCTCGGTGATCACCGCGAGGGTGCCTTCGCTGCCGACCAGGAACTCGGTGAGGTTGAACCCGTTCTCCGGTAGCAGGTGCTCGACCGCGTACCCCGAGACCTGCCGCCCGAACGTCGCGAACTCGGTCCGCCCGACCGCGAGGTTCGCCCCGATCAGGTCGCGCAGCGCGTCGACGACCTTCGACTCGGCGAGGTTCTCGCCGTCGATCGTGAAAGCCTTCAGATCAAGGACGTTGTCCGACGTACGGCCGTAGCCCAGTGTCCGCGACCCGCACGAGTTGTTCCCGATCATGCCGCCGATGGTGCAGCGCGTGTGCGTCGACGGGTCCGGCCCGAAGCGCAGCCCGAACGGCCGCGCCGCCGCCTGCAGCGTCGACTGGACGGTCCCGGCCTGCACCCGTGCCGTCCGCGCGTCGCCGTCGACCTCGAGCACCTTGTTCATGTGCCGGCTGAAGTCGAGGATCACGCCCGGGCCGATCGCGTTCCCGGCCACCGACGTGCCCGCGCCCCGCGCCGTGATGGGGATGCCCAACTCCCGGCAGACCGCCAGTGTCGCCAGCACGTCGTCGTCGTGCCGCGGCCGCACGATCGCCTGCGGCACCACCCGGTAGAGCGAGGCGTCGCTGGCGTAGGCGGAGCGGTGCGCCGCATCGGTCAGCACGTCGGGCACCCCGGCCCGGGCCAGGCTCCGGACGAGGTCGGTCGAGACAGCAGCGGTCGTCACGTTGTTCCCAGAACAATCTCTCGGCGGTCAGTCCCCGCACATTACCGACATGCCAGTTCTCCCCGTCGGCGCCTTCCCGCTGCTCGGGACTACCTCACACCCGCGGTCACCCCCAGGTTGCCGTCGCCGCGGGACCGGGGGAGACCTCACAGGGCCTTGCCGGGGTTCAGGATGCCGAGCGGGTCGAAGACGGCCTTGAGGCGGTGCTGGAGATCGAGCGAGAGCGGGCCGGCCTCGCGCGCCAGCCACTGCCGTTTCAGCACGCCGATGCCGTGCTCGCCGGTGACCGTGCCGCCCAGTTCCAGCGCGAGAGCGAAGATGTCGTCGCCCGCCCGGACCGCCGCCTCCGGGATCGGCGAGCCGTGGGACCCGGCGACGATCAGCGGGTGCAGGTTGCCGTCACCGGCGTGCGCGACGGTGCAGATCCGCACGTCGTGACGTGCGGCGATGACGCCGATCCGGCGGACCGCCTCGGCCAGGCGGGACCGGGGCACGGCGATGTCCTCGATCAGCGGGCGCCCCAGGCGCTCGATCGACGGCAGGGCCTGCCGCCGGGCGTACAGCAAAGGCTCGGGATCCTCCGACACCTGGACGGAGACCGCGCCGGCGCGCAGCACCTCGGCCGCGTGCGCCGCCTCCGCCTGATCACCATCGGTCTGCACGATCAGCAACGCCGACCCCGCCGACCGCAGCCCAGGATCGATCGCGTCCAGCGTCGCCTGATCCAGGAGCTCGGCGAGAACGGGCTGGATCCGGGCCTCGGCGAGCGCCACCGACGCCGCCGCGGCGGACTCGACATCCGGGTAGTAGGCGGCGATCGTCGCCGTCGCGGCGGGCAGCGGACGCAGCCGCAGCGTCGCCGAGACGATCACCCCGAGGGTGCCCTCCGAGCCGACGAACAGGCCGGTCAGGTCATAACCCGCGACGCCCTTGAGCGTCGCCCGCCCGGTCGTCAGCAGCTCCCCACCGGCCAGGACGATCTCCATTCCCAGTACGGCGTCACGCGTCACCCCGTACTTGGCGCACCGCAGCCCGCCCGCGTTCGTCGCGACGTTCCCGCCGATCGTCGACAGTTCCAGGCTCGCCGGGTCCGGCGCGTAGCGCAGCCCGTGAGCCGCCGCGGCCCGATCGAGATCCGCCGTGATCACCCCGGGCTCCACCACGGCGACACCGTCGGCGGGCCGGATGTCCAGGATCCGGTTCATCCCGGAGAGGTCGAGGACCACCGAGCCGCTCCCGGCGGCGCTCGCGCCGGTCAGCGCGGTTCCGGCGCCACGCGGCACGACGGGCGTACGCGTCTCGGCGGCGCCTTTCAGCACGGCCCGCACGTCCGCGACGGTACGGGGGAACGCCACGCCCGACGGTGAGCCCGGCGGTTCCCACCCGGACCGGTCGAGCCGGCGCGACGCGATCACGTCCGGCTCGGCGCTCCACGGCACCCCGGTCCGGGCCAGCCACTCCAGGCCGGCGGCCGCCTCCCGGGCGCTCGCCGGCCGGTGATCGCCGGTGAAGGTGCTCACGGCTGGTCCCCGGTGGCCACCGGGCGATCTGAATCGGACGACCACGCCGACCACGAGCCGGGGTAGAGCGCCGCGTCGATCCCGGCGACGGCGAGCGCCGCGATCTGGTGCGCCGCGGTGACGCCGGAGCCGCAGTAGACGCCGACCGGCCCGGGCAGACCGGCGAATCGTTCCCGCAGCTCGTCCACGCTCTTGAAGTACGGAACCCCGGCCCGCAGGTTCTCGCCGGTCGGCCTGCTGATCGCGCCCGGGATGTGACCGGCCCGCGGATCGACCGGCTCCACCTCGCCGCGGTAGCGCTCGGCGGCCCGCGCGTCCAGCAGCGTCCCGGTCCGCGGCAGCGCAGCGGCCTCGTCCGCGGTCAGCACCGGGAGGTGCCCGCCGTCCAGCACGACGGTGCCGGCCGGCCGCGGCCGCGCCGACCCCGACGCTTCCGCGTAACCCGCGGCTCGCCACGCCGCGAGGCCGCCGTCGAGCAGGCGTACGTCGGCGACCCCGCCCCACCGCAACAGCCACCAGGCCCGCGCGGCGGCGAGCCCGCCGCTGTTGTCGTAGACCACCACCGTGGTCCCGGCGCTGATGCCCCACCGCCGGGCGGCCGCCTGCAACTGCCGGAGCGGGGGCAGCGGGTGCCGTCCCGCGCCCGGCGTATGCGGCCCGGCCAGCTCGGTGTCGAGATCAACGTAGACGGCGCCCGGCAGGTGCCCGTCCCGGTAGTGCTTCTCGCCGTCCAGGTCGCCGAGCGCCCAGCGGACGTCCAGCAGCACGGGCGGGTCCGGCTCGGCGGCGCGGCGGTAGACGTCCTCGGCGGAGATGAGCACCGGCGGCCGCTCGAAGATCAGCTCGAGGTCGGTGTCGTCGAGGGACCCGGCCGGGGTGCCCTCGGCGACCGCCCGGTGCAGGCGGGCCTGGATCGCGGCGGTGGCCGGCACCGGCACCCCGTGCAGGCGTCCGAGCAGCACGATCTCGCCGTCCAGGTAATCGGTCTCCGGCTCCGCGGCCCGGGTCAGGCTCTGCCGGGTCGAGTTGCCGGCCCGTGGGTGCGAGGCGATCTCGGCGACGCCGAAGCCGGACTGGTCCGGGGTCGCCGGCACGATCCCGGCGGCCGCGTAGACCGCCTTCGCCTCCGCGCGCAGCCTCGCCACGGCGGCGTCCCGCAGCGCGCTCGGCCGGTACAGCGCGTCGAGGGTGTTCACCAGGTTCCCCAGCAGCTTGGCGGCCTTGTGCGCGGTGATGTCCGCGACGACGTGCACGGTGAAGCCGCCCGCTCGCAGCCCGGCGGCGACGCGCTCGGCCACCGGCGACGGGGCGTCCGGGAAGCGGCCGAGGAAGAGCACGGCCGGGACCGGGTCGGCGTGGTTGACCACCTCGCCAGGGACCACGTACGTCGCGGGGATCCACACCACGCCGCCGATCACCTGCGCGAACGAGCGCAGGGCGGTCCGCTCGTTGTCCAGCCCGTTCTGCAGCGTGACGAGCGGCAGGTCGGTGGCGGCCAGACCGGTGCCGCCGTCGGCGCGTTTCACCGGGCGCCAGGCCCAGTCCCGTACGGCGGAGGTGGTGTCGGTCGATTTGGTGGCCAGCACGAGCACGTCGTTCTCGGTCAGCTCGACCTCGTCCGGACCCGCGGCGACCGGGATGCGCAGCTGGTGGGTGGCCTCGGGCCGCACGTAGCGCAACCCGGTGTCGCGCAGCGCCGCGAGCTGCGCGCCGCGGGCCACGAGCAGCGTCTCGACCCCGGCCCGGTGCAGCTCCGCGGCGATCGAGGCGCCCACCGCGCCCGCGCCGATGACCACATACCGAGAGGAGTGGTCCACATCACCGATGGTGTCGGTAGGAATTGAAGCCGCAGTCATGCAGGTCAGCATGTCTGTCGCACGGTGCGACTGTCCAACACTGAATTCCGATCGGAATCGAATGCGTTTTCTTATCGGTGCGCTGCTAGCGTCCGCCGCATGGGTCAGATCCTGGACATCGTCGCGCTGCGCAGCCTCGTCGCGGTCGCCGACTGCGGCGGCTTCCACCGGGCCGCCGCGACCCTGCGGATCAGCCAGTCCGCGGTGAGCCAGCACGTCCGGCGGCTGGAGAAGACCCTCGGGCGGCCCGTCGTCGAACGTCAGGGACGCGCAGCAGTGTTCACGCCCGACGGGCAGGCGCTGCTGGGGGAGGCCCGGCGCATCCTGGGCGCGCACGACGATGCGTTGCGGCGGCTGATCGGTCCCGGTCGCCCGACCGTCACTGTCGGCGCGACCGAGCACGCCGCCGACCTGATCCTGCCCGCGGTGACCGCAGCGCTCCCCGGCCATCAGGTCCGCTTCCGGATCGACCGCACCCGGCGCCTGGACGCGGCCGTCGACCGGGGCGTCCTCGACCTCGCCGTCCACCTGGCCGAGGCGTCCTCGGTCGACGGCGTCCCGATCGGCGCCCTGCCCTTGAGCTGGTACGCGGCCTCCACCTGGCAGCCGCCGTCGGGCCCCGCGGTCCCGCTCGTCGCGATCGAGGAGCCGTGCGTCCTGCGGCGGCGGGCGGTGGCCGCGCTGTCCGCGCACGGTCGCGATCCGTACGTGGTCTGCGACAGCGGTTACGTGGCGGGCGTCTTCGACGCGGTCCGGGCCGGCCTGGGCGTCGCCCTGATGGCCACGGCCGCGTCCACGCCGGAGGGCCTCACCCGGCGCACGGACCTGCCCCCGGTGACACCCGCGCCCGTCAGCCTGCGCATCCGGGCCGGCGCCGACCCGGCCCTCGCCGAAGCCGTCCGTGAAGGCCTCCGCGCCGTCCTCGCCCCGGCCTGACCATCCACCCCGCCGCAACCCCCAGCCCACCCCGGCATGCGCCGCAACCCCCGGCCCGGCCTGGCGTGCGGCGCGCCTCGGTCTTCCCGGCTGGTGCTCATGGGCGTTATGAGGGACGAATAACGCCCATGAGCACCAGCTGGCAAGGCCGCGTCGCGCCGCGGCCGTGACCGGCGGCGACCTCGCGCCCGCCACTCACGCGACGCGGCTCGCCAGCTCTGACGCGATGCGGCTGGCGTTCTCGCGCGAGGCGGCTCGCTTGCCGGTCACGTGGCGGCTTCGCTCGTGGTTCGGGCGGCTGCGTGCCTTGTGGGCCGTGGACCGATAAGGGGACGTGATCGCAGTGATCGCGGATTCGTGTTGGACAGGGGAAACAAAAGCCTACTAGCTTGGTGGGTGTTCTAGGGTTTGCTTACGGAAGGTCCCCGCCCCATGACTCTCGCCTCCGAGGACGCCGTCCTCACCTGGACCGAACCCGACCCGATCCCGCTGCGCGGGACGCTGGTCCTGCTGCCCGGACGCGGTGAGTCGGCCCAGGTCTACGAGCGTTTCGGCCGCCGCCTGGCCGCCGACGCCTACCGGGTGCACGCGATCACGGCGCCGGCCGACGACCCGGCCCGCGCGCAGGAGCAGCTCACCAGCCTTCTCGCCGCGGCCGACCCAGAACGGCCGCGGATCGTCGCCGGCTCGGACGCCGGGGCCGCGTTTGCCGCGCATCTCGCCGCGACCCGCCGCCTGCCGCGGGCGTCCGCGCTGATCCTGGCCGGTCTGCCGGCCACGCCGAGGGCCGCGGCGGGCCGGGACTGGGACGCCGAGCTGGACGCCCGCAGCTTCTGCCCGACGCACCGCGGCCGGATCAGCGAGGCCGGTGTCCGCCCCGGTGAGTTGTTCACGGACCTGCCCGGCGAGTGGTTCGACCCGGACGTCCCGGGCGAGATCACCGTGCCGGTCCTCGGTGTGCACGGCGCGGACGACCCGATCAGCCCGCTCGACGACGTCCGCCGGTGGTATGCCGCGGTGCCCCGCGCCGATCTGGTGAGCATCGCCGGCGCCCCGCACGACGTGCTCAACGACCAGACGCACCGGACCGTCGCCGCGACCGTCGTGCTGTTCCTGGAACGCCTGCGCAACGGCGCGCTGCTCGCCCGCACCGAGAGGACCTATCAGTGAGCATCCCCGATTTCGGTGAGTCCCTTCCGGAGACCGCGTCACCCGAGGCCGAGTTCATCAGCCTGACCCATCTGAACCCGTCGACCGAGCTGAACCCGGTCCCGTCGCGCGGCATCGACCTCGACTTCTTCAAGCGGTATGTCGCCACGCTCGAGGAGTCCGGTTATGACTACACCCTTCTCCCGTACGGCTCGAACAGCGCCGACTCGTTCGTCACCGCGGCCGCCGTCGGCCAGCTGACGCAGCGCATCAGGCCGATCGTGGCGCTGCGCCCGAACACCACCCCGCCGACCGTCGGCGCGCAGAAGCTGGCCACCCTCGACCAGCTCACCCAGGGCCGCGCGGTGGTCCACCTGATCTCCGGCGGCAGCGACGCCGAGCAGGCCCGGCAGGGCGACTACCTGCCCAAGTCCCAGCGGTACGCGCGGACCTCGGAGTACATCGACGTCCTGCGCCGCTCGTGGACCGAGCCCGCGCCGTTCAGCCACGACGGCGAGTTCTACCGGTTCGACGAGTTCGGGCCGGGCTTCGCGCCGTTCGACGGTCCGATCCCGATCAGTATCGGCGGCCAGTCGGACGAGGCGTTCGCGGTCGGCGGCGCGAAGGCGGACATCTTCAGTTTCTGGGGCGAGCCGCTCGACGACCTGCGCGCCGAGATCGACCGGGTGCACGGCATCGCCCGGGACGCCGGGCGGTCTGCGCTGCCGCGGATCTGGGTGACGTTCCGCCCGATCACCGCGCGGACCGACGAGCTGGCCTGGGCCAAGGCCCACGACTACGTCACCAGGATCGAACAGAACTTCGCCCGCGTACGGCCCCTGCTGGCGGGCACGAATCCGCAGAACGTCGGCTCCCAGCGGGCACTGGCGTTCGCGCGGCAGAAGGAACTCTACGACCGTGCGTTGTGGACCCGTACCGCGGCCGTGACCAACGCGGCCGGCGCCTCCACGGCCCTGGTCGGCTCCCCGGAGACGATCGCCGCCGCGATCCTCGACTACATCGACCGCGGCGCGTCCCTGGTCTCGATCCGTGGCTACGACACCCTGGCCGACGCCGCCGACTACGGCCGGAACGTGCTCCCGCTGGTCCGTCAGGAGCTGGCGCACCGCAGGGCGACGGGTCAGCGCGGCCGGCTGCAGGCCGAGCACCTGGGCAACTACGGCGCCGAGTACCGCCAGTTCGCCACGGCCGGTCAGCCGTGACGTTCGCCGCCCCCGACGTGGACAAGCTGGACGCGGTCACCGCCGAGATCGCCGCCCACGCCGCCGAGTACGACCGCACCGGCGACATCCCGTGGCCCGGCCTGGAAGCGGCGCACCGGGCCGGCCTGCTCACCGCCACGGTCGGCAAGCGTTACGGCGGCCCCGGCCTCGGCCCTCGCGACACCGCCCGCATCCTCACGGCGATCGGCGAGGGCGACGCCTCGGTCGGGCTGCTGGCCGCGAACCTGCTCAACACACATGCCGCGCAGGACGCCCGTCCGACGTGGCCGGCGGCGTACTACGAGGACCTGCTCCGCCGCTCGGAGCAGGGGCCGGCGCTGGCCAACGCGATCCGGGCCGAGCCGGAGCTGGGCGCTCCCGCCCGCGGCGGCCTGCCGAAGACCACGATCACCCGCGCCGGGGACGGCTGGTTGCTCAACGGCCACAAGGCGTACGCCACCGGCGGATCTGCCCTCGCCTATCACCTCGTGTGGGCGGTGGCCGACGACGGCCGGGTCGGGCACGTCGTCGTGCCGGGCGAGAGCGAGGGCATCACCTGGGTGGACACGTGGGACCACATCGGGTTGCGCGCCTCCAACACCCACGACGTGATCTACGAGGATGTCCGGTTGCCGCTGGACGCCTTCGTGGAGATCCCGCGCGGCCCGGACGGCGTCTACCGCGACCCGGCCGCTGCCACCGGCCCGGGCAGTTTCGGTCATCCCGCGCTCTACCTCGGGGTGGCGCGCGCCGCCCGCAGCGCCTTCGCCGAGTACGCCCGGTCCCGGGTGCCCACCGCCCTGGGCCGCCCGATCGCCGAGACCGAGCGCATCCAGTCGGTCGCCGGCGAGATCGAGGTCCAGATCACCCAGGCCGAGACCCTGCTGCACGGCGCGCTGCTGCGCCTGCAGGCGGGCGACGAGCCGGACCTGTCCGCGATCAAGGTGGCGATCGCCCGCTCGGTGATCGCCGCGACCCAGACCGCCGTCGCGGCACTGGGCAATCCCGGTCTCTCCCGGCACCACCCCCTTGAACGCCACCTGCGCGACGCGCTCTGCATCCGGGTCCACCCTCCCCAGGAGGACGCCGTGCTGCTGGCGAGCGGTCGTCGCGTACTGAAGAAGGAACAACAGTGAAGAGATTCGCGGCATTGACAGCGGGACTGACAGCGGCGGGACTGCTCGCCCTCAGCGGTTGCGGCGACGGCTCGGGAACAGCCGCCGCCGGGCAGAAGACCCTCAAGGTCTCCTACTGGCCGGACAACCCGACCTTCTCCTGCATCGACCCGTTCCAGGTCTACTGGATCGAGAGCCGGTCGATCATCCGCAACTTCGCCGACTCGCTGACCGATCAGGACCCGAAGACCGGGAAGATCGTCCCCTGGCTCGCCGAGAAGTGGGAGATCAGCCCGGACGGCAAGACGTACACGTTCCACCTGCGGGACGGCGTCACGTTCGCGAACGGCAAGAAACTGGACGCGCAAGCGGTGGCCGACAACGCGACCGGCTGGATCGCCACCGTCAAGGCCACCAACGGCGCGGCGTACGGCGCCTCCTACATCCAGGGTCTGACCGGCGCGAAGGTCGTCGACCCGCGGACCGTCGAGTTCGACCTGAGCGCCCCGAACTCGTCGTTCCTGCAGGCCACCTCGACCACGAACCTGGCCATCACCGACCCGGCCGAGTTCCAGCTCACCCCTGCCGAACGGTGCACGGGCAAGGGCGTCGTCGGCTCCGGCCTGTTCGCGCTGGACCACTACTCCGCCAAGGTCGAGACGGTCCTGACCAAGCGCGCCGGCTACACCTGGGGCTCGGAGACGTCGGCGAACCGTGGCGAGGCCAAGCTCGACAAGGTCGTCTTCAACTACGTGGCCGAGGACAGCGTCCGCACCGGCAACCTGGTCAGCGGCGCGACCGACATCGCCTGGCCGCGCAACCCGTTCTCGCCGCAGGACGAGCAGCTGATCACGAAGTCCGGCGACACGGTGGAGAGCCGCTCGCTGCCGGGTGTCGCCTACAACCTGTACGCGAACACGTCCGCCGGGCACGTGCTCGCCGACGCGGCGATCCGGCAGGCGCTGAGCAAGGCGATCGACCGCAAGACGTACGCGACCACGATCTACGGCGCCGACTACCCGGCTGTCCAGGGGCCGTTCGAGACGACGACTCCGTACTTCAGATCACTGTCGGACAAGCTCGCCTACGACCCGGACGGCGCCAAGAAGCTTCTCGACGCTGCCGGGTGGGTTGCGGGCGCGGACGGTGTCCGTACCAAATCGGGCAAGAAGTTGATCATCGACTATCCGATCACGGCCGGGTCGGCCGGGCCGGAACTGCTCCAGGCGCAGCTCAAGCAGGTCGGCATCGAGCTCGGCCTGCGCACGCTCACCACCGCCCAGCAGGCGACGTACCTGAAGGAGGGCTCCTACGACCTGACCAGCACCTACTTCACCCGTGCCGACCCGGGCGCGCTGCAGTTCATCCTCAACCCCGAGGTGGCCAACTCGAAGGCGCTCGCGATCAACGCCACCACCCCGGACGTGACCAAGAGGATCCAGGAACTGTTCGCCGAGGCGCTGCAGACCACCGACGAGAAGCGGACCGAGCGGGCGTACGCCGAGCTGCAGGACTACCTCGTCGACCAGGGCGTCACGATTCCGCTGTTCGAGCGGCTCCAGAAGGTCGGCGTCAGCGCCGAGGTGCACGGCTTCGCGTTCACCTCGGAGAGCTTCCTCAAGCTCAACGACGTCACCAAGGACTGAGAGGGACGCGACCCCATGATCCGCTATCTCGTGGGTCGCGTCGTGCAGGCGGCCGCCGTCCTCTGGGCGGCGTTCACCCTGACCTTCGCGATCCTCTACCTGCTGCCCAGCAACCCGATGCAGCTGCAACTGGCCGCCGCCGGCATCCAGGAGGACAGCCTCACGCCGGAGCAGTACGCCGCGATGAAGCACCGCTTCGGGCTCGACGAGTCCATCGCGGCGCAGTACTGGCACCATCTCACGGGCGTGCTGCACGGCGACTTCGGCGACTCGCTGACCCAGCAGGTGCCGGTCACCGACCTGATCGGCGCGCGGATCGGCCCGACCCTGCTGCTCAGCGTCTGCGCCGCGGTGGTGTCGCTGGTCGCGGGGTCGGCCCTCGCCTACCTCGCCACGTTCGTCCGCCGGAACCCGGTCCGGATCGTGCTGACCCGGCTGCCGGCCCTCGGCGCGTCGTTCCCGCAGTTCTTCATCGCGCTGTTCCTGATCCAGTTCCTGTCGTTCCAGCTCGGCTGGCTCCCGGCGACCGGCACCCAGGGCGCGCAGTCGCTGATCATGCCGGTGCTGACGATCTCCGTGGTGACGTCCTCGGTCCTGGCGCAGGTTCTGATCAAGAGCTTCGATCAAACCCTGTCCCAGCCGTACGTCGTGACGGCCCGAGCCAAGGGACTCTCGCGCACCGCCGTGCACCTCAAGCACGCGTTCCGCAACGCGGCGCTGCCCGCCATGACGATCCTCGGGGTGATCGTCGGCCTCACGGTGACCAGCTCGATCGTCGTCGAGACGGTGTTCACGCGGGAGGGCGTCGGCAAGCTCGCGCAGGAGGCGGTGCTCGCCCAGGACGTGCCGGTCGTCCTGGCCGTGGTGACCCTGGCCGCGACCGTCTTCGTCACCGTGAACCTGATCGTGGACCTGCTGTATCCGCTGCTCGACCCACGGATCTCGCACACCCCGGAGGTGGTGCCGGTATGACGGCCGCTCTTGTCGTCGCCGCGGAGGAGACGGTCGGGGAGAAGCCGGCCCGCCGCGCCCGGGCCGGGGTCTTCGCCCGCCGGCCCGGCTTCCTGCTCGCGTCGCTCTATGTCGCCTTCGTCGTCGCTGTCGCGTTCCGGCCCGCGTTGTTCACCGGCCAGGACCCGTACGCCACCGACCCGGCCGCGGCCATGCGGGCGCCGAGCGCCGCGCACCTGTTCGGCACCGACATCTACGGCCGGGACCTCTGGAGCCGCGTGCTGCACGGCTCCCCGCTGACCATCAAGGCCACCCTGATCGCGCTGGTCATCGCCCTGATCGCCGGTCTGGGGCTGGGCATCGTGTCGGGCTTCTTCGGCGGCCTCACCGACTCGCTGCTGATGCGCGTCATCGACGTGCTGCTGGCCATTCCCGGCCTGCTGCTCGCGCTGTCGATCGTGACCGCGCTCGGCTACGGCACGATCCCGGTCGCGGTGGCGGTCGGCGTCGGCATCGTCCCCGGGTTCGCCCGCACGACCCGGGCCGAGGTGCTCAGGGTCAAGACTCTGCCGTACGTCGAAGCGGCCAGGGCCGGCGGCGCGAGCTGGACCCGGGTGCTGCTGCGGCACATCCTGCCGAACTCGTGGGGTCCGGTCGCCGTCCTCGCGGTCCTCGACGCGGGCGTGGCGATCATCGCGATCGCGTCGCTCAGCTTCCTCGGCTTCGGCGCCGCGCCACCGGCCGCCGAGTGGGGCACGCTGATCGCCGACGGCCGCAACTACCTGGTCACCGCCTGGTGGCTGAGCCTGCTCCCGGGCCTGTTCGTGGCCCTGCTGGTGCTCAGCCTCAACCACATCGCCAAGACGTTCCAGGAGGTCACCCCATGAGGGAGCTTGCGACCGAATCATCGAGCTCAGTCATGAACTCATGGCGGCGCCGGAGCGCAGCGGAGGTGACGGCATGAGCCTGGTAGAGATCAGCGGGCTGAACGTGGGGTACGTCCGGCACCGCCACATCCAGCCGGCCGTGACCGGTTTGGATCTGACCGTGGGCCAGGGCGAGGTGGTCGCCATCGTCGGCGAGTCCGGGTCCGGCAAGACCACCACCGGCAACGCCCTGATCGGCCTGCTGCCGTCGAACGGCCGGATCACCGCCGGCTCGATCCTGGTCGACGGGGTGCAGACGGCCCGGGCGAACGAACGCACCCTGCGGAGGCTGCGCGGCTCCACGATCGGCCTGATCCCGCAGGACCCGATGGTGGGACTGAACCCGACGAAGCGGATCGGCGCCCAGATCGCCGAGGCCGTCAAGCTGCGCGGGATCGGCGGACCGGCCGTACCCCGGCAGGTTCTGGATCATCTGGCGCAAGCCGGTGTTCCCGAGCCGGAACTACGGGCCCGGCAGTACCCGCACGAACTCTCCGGCGGCCTGCGCCAGCGCGTCCTGATCGCCATCGCGCTCGCCGGGCGCCCGAAACTGATCATCGCTGACGAGCCGACCAGCGCCCTCGACGTCACCGTCCAGAAGCGCATCCTCGACCACCTCGGCGGCCTCGTCCGCGAGCAGGGGATCTCCCTGCTGATCATCACCCACGACCTGGCCGTGGCGGCCGACCGCGCCGACCGGGTGGTGGTCATGCGCCAGGGCCGCAAGGTCGACGAGGGTGACCCGGCGACCATCCTCACGGCGCCGCGCGAGGGATACACCCGCCAGCTGATCGCGGCCGCGCCCCGGCTGGCCCATCACGGGCAACTGCAGGCCCATTTCGACGTACGCGACGAGCCCGCCCCCGATCCGATCCTCACCCTCACCGGGGTCGGCAAGACGTTCGCCGTCGACGATCCACGGCGCGGCCGTCGCGGCTTCAACGCCCTCGAGGACGTGTCCGTGACCGTGCCCCGCGGCCGCACCCACGCGCTGGTCGGCGAGTCCGGCTGCGGCAAGACCACCACCCTGCGGATCGCGCTGGGGCTGGAGTCGGCCACGACCGGCTCGGTCGTGCTGGACGGCACCGAGATCAGCGGCCTGTCGTGGCGCGGGATGCGGCCGTTGCGACGCAAGGCCCAGCTCGTGCACCAGGACCCGTTCGCGACGCTCGACCCGAAGTTCACCGTCCGCCAGTCGGTGACCGAGCCGCTGGTGTCGTTCCGGATCGGCGACCGGCGCAGCCGCGAGGCCCGCGCCCGGGACCTGCTCGACCAGGTGGCCCTGCCCGCCGCGTATCTCGACCGGCTCCCGGCCGAGCTCTCCGGCGGCCAGCGCCAGCGCGTCGCGATCGCCCGGGCGCTCGCCCTCGAACCGCGGCTGCTCCTGCTCGACGAACCGGTCTCCGCGCTCGACGTGCTCGTCCAGGAGCAGATCCTGCGGCTCCTCGCCGACCTGCAGCAACGGCTCGGACTCTCGTACCTCTTCGTCTCCCACGACCTGTCGGTGGTCGCCGAGATCGCGCACACCGTGTCGGTGATGAACGCCGGACGGGTCGTCGAACAGGGGCCGGTCGCGCAGGTCTTCAGCGACCCGCGCAGTACTTACACCCGTGAGCTGATCGACGCCGTCCCGGGCCGCCGTGCCGCCGCCTGACCTGCGCCGCAAGTCAGCCCTCGCCGCGCAGTTCGCGGGGGCCCGGGCCAACCCCGGGCCGGCCGCCGTCGCCACCGTCGCCGGCCTGATCAACGGCTCCACCATGGTGGCCGGCGCGTCCGCGATCGCCTGGGCCACCGATCACCTCGTGGTCCCCGCCCTGGCCGGTGCGCACGTGCCGGCCCGGGCGTGGTGGCTGAGCGCGTCGTTCATCCTCGGCGTCTCCGCGATCCGGTGGTGCACGATCCTGGTCCGCGGCGTCAGCACCGGCACCGTGCAGTACCGGGCGCAGGCGCAGACCCGGCGCGCCGTCGTGCGCCGGTTCCTCGACCTGCATCCCGACTGGCACCGCGAGCGACCCGCCGGGAAGCTGCTCGCGCACGCGGGCGGGGACGTGGACGCGCTCTGGTCGCCGACGCAGTTCGCGTACTTCGCCGCCGGCATGGTGTTCATGCTGGTGCTGGCACTGACCGAGCTGTTCGCGCGGGCGTTCGCGCTCGGGCTGACCGGCGTCGCGCTGGTCGTGCTGGTGCTCGGGCTCAACGTGACCTACCAGCGGCTGCTCGCCCCGCGGGCCCGGGACGCGCAGGCCGCCCGCGGGGTCGTCAGCGCGGTGGCGCACGAGTCGATCCAGGGCGGGCCGGTCGTCCGGGGTCTCGGGCTCACCGCGGTCGAGGACGAGCGGTTCGCGCCCGGCGTCGAGCGGCTGCGGGCCGCGGACGTACGCCTGGCGTCGGTGAGCTCGGTCTTCGACCCGCTCCTCGAACTGCTGCCGACCGCGGCGGTGCTCGTCGTGCTCGGCCTCGGGGCGCCGCGCGTGCAGCAGGGCAGTCTCAGCGTCGGCGACCTGGTGGGAGTCGTCTATCTGCTGATCACGATCGCCATCCCGTTGAACGTGATCAGCCGGTTCCTGTCGATGCTGCCCATGGCGGCCGCGGGGCGCGAGCGGGTCCACGGTGTGCTCGGGAGTGCTGACGTCGTACCGGACGGGGATCTTGATCTCGGGTCCTCCGGGCCGATGCGGGTGGAACTGCGCGGCGCCGGGGTCAGCCGGCACGGGCGGCGGATCGTCGCGGACCTGGACCTCGTGCTGGAGCCCGGCACGATCACCGTGGTCGTCGGTGCGGTCGGATCGGGCAAGACGACGCTGCTCGACCTGGCCGGCGGACAGACGCACGCGGACAGCGGCGTCGTGCTGCTCGACGGGACCGACGTGCGGGCGCTGCGCCGCGACGCGGTGCCGGCCCGCGTCGCCACGGTGTCGCAGAGCCCGTTCCTGTTCGCCGAGTCGATCCGGGACAACCTCGCGCTCGGCGGATCCTTCTCGGACGAGCAGCTGTGGCGGGCGCTGCGGCTGGCCGCGGCCGACGAGATCGTGCGCGGGCTGCCGGACGGTCTCGGCACCGTGGTGGGGGAGCGGGGCGCGACGCTCTCCGGCGGGCAGCGGCAGCGCGTCTGCCTCGCGCGGGCGCTGCTGCGGGAACCGCGGCTGCTGGTGCTCGACGACGTGACGTCGGCGCTGGACGCGCGCGTGGAACAGCAGGTCCTCGCGGCGATCCGGGACCTGGGGCCGGAGCGGCCGACGATCCTGATCAGCACCGGCCGCCCGGCGGCGCTCAGCATCGCCGATCACGTCGTCGTCCTGCGCGGCGGCCGGATCGTGCCGGCGGAGAGCGCGGAAGAGCCGCGCGCCGCCGCGGGGATCGAGGAGTCGTCGGGTGTCCGCTGAGCCGCGTGCCGGCATGATCGGAATCGGACGCGACGCTCGAGGAGTTGTCCATGTCCGCTGAGCTTCTCGCCGACCTGAGCGGAATCGGGCCTCGGCGGCTGATCGCGACCGCCGTCCGGGTCTCCCCGCAGCTGCGGCAGGGGCTGGGGCTCACCGTTGTGCTCGCGCTGCTGGCCGGCGCCGGGCGCATCATCGCGCCGCTCACCGTCCAGCACGTCATCGACTCCGGGGTCGCGCCCGCGACGGTCGGGCCGGCCGTCGTGACCGGCGCCGCCGCGGTGGTGCTCGCCGGGGTGTCGTCGGTGCTGCTCAACCGGCGGTTGCAGGGACGGGTCGAAGCCGCGCTGGCCGGGCTGCGCCGCGACGGGCTGCGCCGCGTGCACGACATGGCGGCGCCCACCGCCGACCGGATACCCAGCGCCGACCTGGTCACCCGGCTGACCGGCGACCTCGACCAGGTGACGACGTTCCTGCAGGGTGGCGGCGTCCAGTTCCTGACCAACGCCGCGCAGCTGCTCGTCGCCACGGGGATCCTGCTGGTGTACGGCTGGCAGCTCGCCCTCCCGGTCCTGCTCGTCACCGCCGTGCTGGTGGCGGTGATGACCCGTACGCAGCGCGTCGTCGCCCGTCGTTTCGACACTGCCCGGCGTGACCTGTCGGCGTTGCAGAGCGTGGTCGCGGAGTCGGTCGTGGGTGGCCCGGTGATCCGCTCGACCGGCACCCGGGCCCGGACCGGGGCGAAGCTCGACGCGGCGGTGGACCGGTCGCGCGACAGCCTGATCGCGACGCAGGTCCCGCTGCACGCCAACGCCTCGCTGGGCGAGCCGGCGATCTCCGCGATGACCGTGATCGTGCTGCTCGGCGGTGTGTGGTGGGGACAGTTGTCGTCGGGGCAGGTCGTGGCGGCGGTGTTCCTGGTGACGTTCTTCGTCCGGCCGTTGCAGTTCGTGGTCCAGAGCCTCGGCGAGGCCCAGAACGCCCTGACCGGATGGCGCCGGGCCCTCGAGCTGGTCACGACGCCGGGTTCCGTCGACGCCGATGGCAGACCTCTGCCGGCCGGGCCGGTCGGGGTGCGCCTGGACCGGGTGTCGGCGCGGTACGCCGATGGCCCGAGGGTGCTGCACGACGTCTCGCTGCGGATCGCGCCGGGCGAGCACGTGGCAGTGGTCGGGCGGACCGGCTCGGGCAAGTCCACCTTCGCCAAGCTGCTGACCCGGCGGCTGCCTCCCGCGGCCGGGACCATCCTCCTCTCCGGGATCGCCCTCGACGAGCTGGGCGACCTGGGCGGGCGGGTGGTGATCGTCCCGCAGGACCCGTTCCTGTTCGACGGGACGATCGCGCACAACATCCGCCTCGGCGCGCCCGGGGCCACCGACGCTGACGCGGCACGCATCCTCGGACAGCTCGGCCTGCACGACTGGCAGGCGACGCTGCCGGACGGGTTGTCGACCCCGGTGGGCGTGGGCGGGGAACGCCTCTCGATCGGTGAACGTCAGCTCGTCGCCCTGGCCCGGACCGCGCTCGCCGACCCGGACCTGGTCATCTTCGACGAGGCGACATCCGGCCTGGACCCGGCCACGGACGCTGCCGTGCAGCGGGCCCTGACGTCGCTGACCCGGGGGCGGACGACGATCTCGATCGCCCACCGCCTGTCCCTGGCCGAGGTCGCCGACCGGGTGCTGGTCTTCGACGAGGGCCGGCTCGTCCAGTCCGGGCCGCACCGAGCGTTGGTGGGGCAGCCCGGACCATATGCGGCCCTGGCCGCCGCCTGGTCCGATTCTAACAACCTATCTTCCTAGGATGGCTTAGACGCTGTGACGGACGGCTGTGGCCGCTCACGGTTTGCTGGTGCTCATTGCCTGCTCACCGGCCACCCGCGCCGTCGGTCACGGCAGCAGCCGCCACTCGCGGCGCGCATCTTGTTGCGGTCGTCCGCGATGTGGGCGCTGGTCTCAGCAGGCGGGCGCGTCACGGCCCCGGCTGGCGCTGAGGGTTGTATCAGAGGCTGGTTACAACCCTCAGGGCCAGCGCGGCGTGCTCGGCTGGTGCTCACGGTTACATCGGAGCGCCGTTACAACCGTCAGCGCCAGCCGGGCGTGGCCCGTGCCCGGGCGCGCTGGGGCGCATCTTCTGCCTGGACCGGGCGGTGGGTCCGTGATTGCGGGGCGGCGTGACGTGCGGCTGTCCACATCGCGCCATGGCGGAGGTAGGGCAGGGTGCGGATCTGTCCGGCACGTATCGGTGTTCTTGAGAATGCGATCGACGCCCCGGCATCGGGTGGGGCGCCGGTCACGTGAGGGAGAACGACCGTGCGACGACGGGTCCGTACCGCGCTGGTGCTGGTCGCTGTCCTGATCGGAGCCGGGTCCGGGGCCGGTGTGACGCCGGTTCCCGGTCTGGCCGCGCCGCCTGCTGTGCGGAGCGGCGCTGTCCTGGGAGGGACTGTCCCAGGGGGCACCGTTGGGGGCGGGGCGGTTTCGGGTGGCGCCGCGCGGGCGATCACGCTGATCACTGGGGATGTCGTCTCGCTCGCCCCGGCGGGTGACGGGCGGTATGCGGCGACGGTGCGGCCGGCGCCCGGGCGGGAGAGCATCGCGTTTCGCACCACGGAGGCCGGCGACGGGCTGCAGGTGTTGCCGGTGGACGCGGTGCCGCTGATCAAGAGCGGTCAGCTCGATGCCGAGCTGTTCGACGTCGAGCACCTGCTGGCCGAGGGTTACGGCGACGCGGAGAGTCCGGCGCTGCCGCTCATCGTGCAGTCGGGTGCGGACTCCCTGCGTACCCTCCGGACGAGTGGGACCACGGCGTTGCCGAGCGTCGGGGCAGTGGCGGTGCGAGCCGACAAGAAATCGTTGTCGTCGTTCTGGCAGAGCCGCATGAGGGCCCGGGCGGCCGCGCCCGGCAAGATCTGGCTGGACGGCCGCGTCCGCGCGGCGGCCGACCCGAGTGTGGAGCAAGTCGGCGCTCGAGCGGCGGCCGACCCGAACGTGAAACAGGCCGGCGCTCGAGTGGCCGACCCGAACGTGAAGCAGGCCGGCGTTCCCGCTGCCGACCCCGACGTCAAGCAGGCCGGCGCCCGGGCGGCGGCTGACCCGAATGTGGAGCAGATCGGTGCGCCCGCGGCCTGGCGGGCCGGGCTGGACGGCGCCGGTGTCACGGTCGCTGTGCTGGACACCGGTGTCGACGCGACGCACCCGGATCTGGCCGGCCGGGTCACGGCGGCGCGCGACTTCAGCGGCAGTGGCAGCACCGCCGACGGTTTCGGGCACGGCACGCACGTGGCATCGATCGCGGCCGGTGGCCGGGGTGTCGCCCCGGGTGCGCGGCTGCTGGTCGGCAAGGTGCTCGACGACACCGGCAACGGCTACGAGTCGGGGATCATCGAGGGCATGCAGTGGGCCGTCGACAGCGGCGCCCGGGTGATCAATATGAGTCTGGGTGGCAGCGCGACCGACGGCACCGATCCGATGAGCGTGGCCGTCGACGAGCTCAGTGCGGGCGGCGCGCTGTTCGTGGTCGCGGCCGGCAACGAGGGTGGTGACTACACGGTCGGCACGCCGGGCGCCGCGACGTCGGCGCTGACCGTCGGGGCGGTCGACCGGGACGATCGGCTGGCCGAGTTCTCCAGCCGGGGGCCGCGGCTGCAGGATCAGGGGCTCAAGCCGGAGATCACGGCGCCGGGCGTGGACATCGTGGCGGCCCGGGCGGCGGGCACGGCGATGGGCACCCCGGTCGACGAGCTGTACACGGCCGCGTCGGGCACGTCGATGGCGACGCCGCACGTGGCCGGTGCCGCCGCGATCCTCGCCCAGCAGCATCCCGGCTGGTCCGGGAGCCGGCTCAAGGACGGGCTGGTCACTTCGGCCGGTTCCCGGAGCGACGCCTCGGTGTACGGCCAGGGCGCGGGACGCGTCGACCTGGGCCGGGCCACCACGGCGACCGTGACCGGCACCGGCGTGGCCGATTTCGGTCTTCAGGCGGTGAGCCGGACGGTGACCTACGACAACGCGGGCACGACCCCGGTCACGCTGACCCTGGCGGCGAGCATGCCGGGCGTGACCGCGCCCGCGACGGTGACCGTGCCGGCCGGGGCGAGCGCCGCGGTGACGCTCACCCTTGATCGTGACGGTGGCCGCAAGGGGGTGCTGGGCGGCTGGCTGAGCGCGACCGGGCCGGGCGGCGTGCTGGTCACGACGGCGCTGGGCGGGACCGTCGACCCGCCGCACCATCGGGTCACGTTCGCGGCGACCGGGCAGGACGGGAAGCCTACTGCGGTGCCGGTGTTCCAGATGTTCGGCGACGACGGGCGCTTCGACATACTCGGCTATCTCGACAGTGGCCAGGCCGGTTCGGTCGACGTGGCGGAGGGTGACTATCTCGTGGACGCCACCCTCGCCGTGGGCACCGGCATGCATCCGGAGGACACGCTCGTCACCATTCCCGAGTTGCACGTCGACCGGGACCTGACCGTCGTGCTGGACGCCCGCAAGGCGAGGCCGATCCGGATCGAGACGCCGAAGCCGGCCCAGCAGCAGGCGGTGCTCAGCTACTACGTGCACCGGGTGACCGGTGGCGGACGGCAGATCGACAACGGGTTCATGGACTTCAGCGCGACCGAGAGGGTCAACGTGACGCCGACCGCGCCGCTGCGCCGGGGCGTCTACGAGTTCTCGTCGCGGTGGCAGTTGGTGGCGCCGTTCGCGCGGGCCTCGTTCGCCGGGGCGGGCACCTACGATCTGCGGCCGATGCCGGCCACGCCGGTCTTCACCGGCACCCGGCACTACTCGCTGGCCGCGACGGGGAGGAACCGGGCCGTCATCGTCGCGGTGGACGGCGACGAGTACGAGGCCGTCGCGCGGGCCGCCGACGCGGGCGCCGCCCTGGTGCTGCTGATGCGGGGGCCGGACACGGCCGCGTGGAGCACCTGGGATCCGTCGGTGGAGGAGCGCCTGCCGATCCCGGCGCTGCTCATCTCGCACGACGTGGGGACCAGAGTCGCCAGGGCCGGTTCCGTGGACCTGACGATGACCCCGGACAGCCCTTATCTGTACGACGTCCTCCAGGTGTCCGCGGGCCGGGTTCCCGCCCAGATCGTGCACCGGGTGACCGCTGCCAACTCGTACCGCGTCACCAGCCGGTACGCGGACAACGGCGGCCTCGGCTGGGTGCGTGAGCAGCGGTTCGGGTGGCGGCCGTGGCAGGAGTACGCGTGGAACGATCGGCAGCGGGCGGCGGCCACACCGTCCGTACGCGAGGAATGGGTCTCTGCCGGTGACAGCCTCTGGCAGCACCATGTGCACCAGGACTACCCGTGGAGCGACCTGGGGTCCGCTCTGGATTCGGGTTTCGCCGACGTGCCGCGCTCCTATCCGCGGCCCGGCGCCGCCACCGAGACGTGGGCGGGGCCCGTGGTCCGGCCCGCGACCCCGGCCGGTTACGTCAACGAGCGCGCCGGCAACGTGCTGAGGCTGCGGGTGGCGGATTTCGTCGACGCGAGCGACAGGCACTTCACCGTGGACGAGGCCGACCGGTCCGCTGCCCGGCTGTATCGCGACGGCACCCTGATCAGCGAGACCCGCGACGCCTGGCGGGACATCGCGGTCCCGGCGGGCGCGGCCACCTATCGGCTGGCGGTGACCACCGAGCGGGGCGGCGACGAGTGGCAGTACGGCCGTTCGACCAGCACCGAGTGGACGTTCCGGTCGTCGAGGGCCGGCGCCCTGCCGATGCTGCGGATCGGGTATGCGGCGCCGGTCTCGCTCGGCGGCGCCGCCACGACCCGCCCGCACCTGCTCGGGGTCACCGTTCCCGGCGCCCGCTCGGTGGCCGTGTCGGTCTCGCTCGACGAGGGCAGGAGCTGGCGGAGCGCGTACGCCGATGGTGGCCGGTTCGTGGTGCCGGCCGGCACGGGCACGGTGTCGTTGCGGGTGACCGCCGCCGACCGGGACGGCAACACGGTGCGGCAGACCGTGCTGCGGGCCTACGGCCGGTCATGATCCCGATCGAGTGGGACTACAGCCAGCCGCGCCGGGCCGCCTGGAACGCCAGCCCGGCCCGGCTGTCCACCCCGGCCACGTCCATCAGCCGGTCGAGCCGCCGCTGCACGGTACGTTTGCTGACCCCGAGCTGTGTGGCGATCGACTTGTCCGGCATGCCGGCCACGACCAGTGACAGCAGCAGCCGGTCGGGCTCCTCGGCGTCGCCGTCCGGGAACAGCGGGGTGGCCCGCTCCCAGTAGCTCTCGAAGAGCGCGATCAGCGCGTCGAGCAGTTCGCTGGAGCGGATCACCGCGGCGGTCGGCTCGCCCAGGCCGCGCACCGCGTCCGGCACGAGCGGGCAGATCGCCATCGCGCGGTCGGCGATCGCGAGGCGCACCGGCAGGGTGGGCAGGGTCCGGGACTGCTCACCGAGCCGGATCGCCTCGATGATGCTGTCCAGCTCGCCGGGTTTCTCCAGCAGGTCCCGTTCGTAGATCGCCCGGTAGCGGACGCCGCGGGTCAGCGCCGGGGTCTCCTCGGTGTTGTCCGGGCCCTGCATGGCGATCGGGTTCGCCCGGCAGAACCAGAGGATCTCCTCGCGCGCCGTGTCCTGCATCTCGCGCAGCCGCTGGCGCAGGGCGGTGACGCCGACGACGATCTCGACGAGGTGGTCGGCGCTGCGCCGGCGGGCGGTCGTGCGGTATTCCTCGCTCAGCGACGCCACCATCCGGCGGGCGGCCTCCAGGTCCTGCTGTTCGCGCAGCAGAACCTCGCCGAGCGCGACGTCGGGTGGCAGCGCCTCGAACGGCGGGCCGCCGGTCGCCAGGCCCTTGTCGCGCAGCGCCTGCAGCAGCGCGGCGGCCTCGCCGGTGTCGATGCCGGCCTGCGCGGCGAGGTCGCCGGCGCCGGCTCCGCTCATCCGCAGCAGCAGCCGGTAGGCCTGTTGCTCGGCGGGTGGCAGGATATGCAGCCGTTCGGTCACGCGCACACCTTACGAACCGGTCATTTCGTGGAGGCGACGTACCCGTCAGGGCGGGGCACGTGGCCTGCGAAACTCGCCGCTTCGGCCAGGATTTGACACTGATCGATGGCATTGGTGGCCGGAAGGTGGACCCGAGGCTCTTTCGAGTGGCGCTCAACATCTTGTGTCCGGGCAGGTCACCGGTGGTTTGGGCCGGCCCCGCAGGGGAATCGCAGAAATAATGGCGAGACCTCGTGGCGTAGCCGTACCCGGGAGGTTTAGGCTCGAACGCTGTCAGCGGCGGCCTCCGGTTGCCGGCGCAGGGAAGGGCGGGTGAGGTGGCCGACGCCGCGACAGCGACCCGGTTCGTGACCCGCCCGGCGGACGGCCGGCGGATAGCGTTCGAGGTCCTGGGCCCCGCGCACGGCTTCCCGGTCTTCCTGCTGCACGGCACCCCCGGCAGCCGGCTCGGCCCGCGCCCGCGCGGCATCGTCCTGCACCGGCTCGGTGTCCGGCTGATCACCTACGACCGTCCCGGCTACGGCGAGTCCGAGCGGGTTCGCGACCGCGACGTCGCGCACGCCACGCAGGACGTGCGCGCGATCGCTGACGAGCTGGGGCTGGACAGGTTCGCCGTCGCCGGCCGTTCCGGCGGCGGCCCGCACGCCCTCGCCTGCGCCGCGGACTCCGAGCTCGGCGACCGCATCACCCGGGTCGCGGCCCTGGTCAGTCTGGCCCCGGCCGGTGCGCCCGGCTGGTTCGACGGGATGAACGGCGACAACAACCAGCAGTTCGCCCGCGCGGTCAGCGATCCCGGCGAGCTGGAGTCCGAGATCCGGCGCCGCGCCGACGGCATCAGCACCGACCCGGACTTCCTGCTGCGGCTGCTCACCGAGCAGATGACCGTGGCCGACCGGCGGGTGGTCAGCGACGCCGCGATGCGCCGCCAGCTGCGGCTGTCCTACCGCGACGCGATCAAGAACGGGCCGTACGGGTGGATCGACGACCTGCTGGCGCTGCGCCGCGACTGGGGGTTCGATCTCGGCTCGATCACCGTCCCGGTCCGGGTGTGGCACGGCGGTGAGGACACGTTCGCCCCGGCCGTGCACTCGGAATACCTGGCCGGGCAGATCGGCGGCAGCGCGGAGCTCGACGTGCGGCCGGGCGCCGCGCACTTCGACGCGATGCCGGAGCTGCCCCGCACCCTGCGATGGCTCGCCGCCCGCCCCACCCTGGCCCGCTCCTGACGCGGGGTTGCCCCGCGCCCACGTGGCTCGCTCCTGACGCCGGCCCGCGCACGGCGCGACCGATCACGATCGTGGGCGGGCTGCCACGTCGTCGCCGACGATCAGGTACTCGCCGCCGCAGGACTCGGCCAGGGCGGGGCCGAAGAGCGCGGCCGGGGTGTGAGCGCCGGGTTTGCCCTCTCCGTCGAGCAGCCGGCGGACCACTTCGGCGGGCACCGTGCCCGTCCAGGCCTGGGCCTCCCCGACGCGCAGCCAGCCCTCGCGGGTGGTGCCGTCCGCCCAGTCGACGACGGCGTGGCCCCACGAGTGGTCGCGTGGCGGGGGCGCCGCCTTGAACCGCACCTTGGCCAGCCGCCGGCGTGCCAGGGCGCGGACCGCCCCGATGGTCAGCAGGGCGGTCGCCGCGGGCAGGATCGCGCGGGCGACCGGTGACGACGGCGCTTCGCTGGACGCCGAGACCACGTCCGCGGCGCCGCTGGCCCGCTGGGCGGCCATCAGCTCGCCGAGTGGCATGCTGGCCGTGACGACTGCCGAACCGTCGGGCAGGACGAGCCGGATCGGTTCGCCGGCGAGCTTGCCGGCGACGAGCCGGCCGTTCCGGTACCGCCGGCCCTGGAATCGGCCGCCGCCCTCGACTCCCGGCAGACCCTCCACGATGGTGCCCGCGAGCGCGTCTCCGACGACGCCGGCCTCGACGGCCATCGAGGGCACCATGTCGACGCGCACCCGGCGCGGGACCGGCCGCCCCTGGCACAGCTTCACCACCACGCTCTCGGTGGCCGTCACGCCGAACCCGGCGCCGGTGACGGCGGTGCGCCCGGCGGCCGCGAAGTCGTCGCCGCGGCGCAGGGTCGCCGACACCGCGGCGAGGTCGTTGGCCAGGTCGAGATAGTCGCTGGACGGCAGGCACGCGTCCAGCAGGGGCGCGGCGGTGGTCGTGAACGGCCCGATCGTGTTCACGACCACGGCGGGCCGGTCCCGCCGGATGGCGTCCGCCGTCTCGCCGACCGATCGGGCCACCAGCGTCGGCAAGCCGTTCGCCGCGGCGGCGAGCCGTGCGGCGTCGCGTCCGACCAGTACCGGCCGGATGCCCCGGTTCTGCAGTTCGGCGGTGATCGCCCGCGCGCTGCGGCCGGTCCCGCCGAGGATCCACACATCTGTCATGGCACAGCTCCGCCCTGGTGCGGCGAGCATCCCTGTGACGACACGCCGTGTCATCACCATACGGCTGATGGCACGCCGTGTCATCATGCGTAGGATTCCGGTATGGCTCGATGGCAACCCGACGCGCGCGAGCGGCTGCAGCAGGCAGCCCTCGAACTCTTCGCCGAGCAGGGCTTCGCGGCGACCACGGTGCCGGCGATCACCGCCCGGGCCGGCCTGACGACGCGCACGTTCTTCCGGCACTTCGCCGACAAGCGGGAGGTGCTCTTCGCCGATCAGGAGGAGCTTCCCGCGTACGCCGAGCGGCTCGTCGCCGAGGCGGCCCCCGGCGCCGGCCCGACGGCCATCGTTCTGGACGGTCTGCGTGCTGTCGCCGGCGCCCGGTTCGAAGGTCGCAAGGACACTGTCCGGCAGTGGCGCAGCATCGTCGCGAGCGATGCCGGCCTGCGTGAGCGTGAGCTGCAGAAGCGGGCCGCGCTGGCCGCCGCGATCCGCGACGGCTTCCACGCCCGCGGCCTCGATCCGACCCGAGCGGCCCTGCTCGCCGAGACAGCGGTGACCCTGATGTACGTGTCGGTCACCGCGTGGCTCGAGACCGACGACGGCCGGACGCTCGACGACATCATCGGGACCACGTTCGCCACGCTACGGGCGACGCTCGACGCCTAGAGTCGCCCGACCCTGGCGGCCGGGCGCGGGAGCAGGGCCGGCGCGGGTTGTCGGCTGGTCACCATGGGCGTTATCCGCGGTTGATAACGCCCATGGGAGCCAGCTCGGGAAGCGGGAGCCGCGCTGCGGCCGGGCGTGGGAGCAGGGCCGGCGTGGGCTCGGGGCTGGGAGGACTGGGGTCGGTCAGCCGGCGCATGGCGAGGCGGGCCGCGGCGTGTGCCACGGCCCGCCTCGTCGTCTGCGGGGAACTGTCAGCTCAGCGGGCTGCCGACGGCCGGCTGCACCGGGGTGACCGGCTTCGGGGTGGGGCGCACGACCGCCGGGGTCACGGTGTCACGCGCGGGCCGCGCGTCAGCCGTGGAGCCGCTGCCGGTGGTGGGGCCGGCGCTCGGCGTGGGGCGGGTGTCGGCGGCGACCTGGTGCAGCTTGGCGGTGGCGGCGTCGGTGCCGGTGGACAGCAGCGCGGTGGCCTTGTCCTGCGCCTGGCGCACGGTCGGATGCTCGCGCAGCTGCCGGGCGTTCGTGGCGATCTTCTCGTACGCGTCGCGGCCGGCGCGGCTGCCCAGCACGTAACCGACGGCGAACCCCGCGGCGATCTTGACGAGCTTCATGGTGTGCCTCCTCGTTGTCGTCTCAGGTGAACACTTGCCTTGCCCGGGGATCGGCGAACCGAAACAGGACAGGCGGGGATGAGCGACCCTCAGCCCGTACGAGGTGACCGGCGACACGGACCCCGTGGCGGGCCGGGCGCCACGGGGTGGCGTGATCGACATCGCGCGAGCGGAGCGGCGAGACGGGGCGGGGTGACGGGTCAGTCGACGCAGAACTCGTTGCCCTCGACGTCGAGCATCGGGATGCACGACTCGTTCTCCCCGTCCGCGATCAGCTCCTGCACCACCACCGCGCCGAGCGCGACCAGCCGTGCCGCCTCGGCCCGCAGCGCGGCCAAGCGCTCGGCGCCGACCAGGCCGGTGCCGACCCGCACGTCGAGGTGCACCCGGTTCTTGACGACCTTGCCCTCGGGCACCCGCTGGAAGAACAGTCGCGGCCCGACCCCGGTCGGGTCCGTGGCCGCGAACCACTCGCCGCGGCGCTCGGCCGGCCGGGTGGCCTCGTAGTCGGCCCAGGTCGCGAAGCCGCTCGGGGGCTGTGGCACCTCGTAGCCGAGCACCTCGCACCAGAAACGGGCGACCCGCTCCGGGTCCTTGCAGTCGAACGTGACCTGGAACTTCTTGACCGATTCCATTCACTCACCATAGGGGAGCGTGAGTACGTGTGCGGGTCGGGGTGAGCCGCCCCGAGCAGGAGCGGCTGCCCGAGGGGAGCGTGAGTACGTGTGCGGGCCGGGGTGAGCCGCTCCGAGCAGGAACGCTGCGCGAGGGGAGCGCGTCAGTACGTGTGCGGGTCGAGGATCCGGTAGACGCGGCGACGGCGCTGCAACGCCCGCACCGACGGGTGGCCGGGGCCGACCCGCTCGGCGAGACGGCCCGCGACCCGGACCGGGTCACCCTTCTCGGCGATGGCCAGGTTGCCCCAGCTGACGTACGTGTCCGGGTGATCGTCGCCGAGAGCCACCGCCAGCCGTTCCACCACCTCGGCCAGCAGCTCCCGCCCGGCGTCGCCCTGACCGTTCTCGATCAGCAGCAGCGCGAGGTTGTTCTCGGCCGCCATCGTGTTCGGGTGCGCCGCGCCGAGCGTGTCGCGCAGCGCGTCCGCGCCCGCCTGCGCGAGGGGCAGGGCAGGCTCCACGGCACCGGCCCCGGCGAGCGCGACGACCAGGTCGTGCCGGCAGAGCAGCACGTAGGGATGGTCGACCGAGAAACGCCGTACCAGCAGATCCTCGATGTCGGTGAACTCCTCCCGGGCGGTCGCGTAGTCCTCGGTGAGCAGCATCGTCGCGGCGCGGCTCAACCGGGTCAGCAGGGTGGGGAAGGCGTCCTCGCCGAGGCTGATCCGCAGCCTGTCGTAGGCCTCGTCGAGCAGGTCACGCGCCTCGCCGGTCTGCCCGGCGCCGCGCAGGGACACGGCGAGGTTGACCTGCACGGCGAGCGCGTCGCGGGAGTGCTGGCCGTAGAGCTTCTCGTAACCGCGCCGGATCGTGCGCAGGTGCTCGGCCGATTCCTGGTAGGCGCCGGACTCGCGCAGGTCACCGCCGAGGTTGTTGCCGCACAGCAGCGTCCGGTGATGCTCCTCGCCGAGCAGCTGCGTCATCCGGGCGAACGTGGTCCGGTCCAGCTCCAGGGCCCGCCGGAAGTCGCCGTTGAGCCGGTACGACGCGCCGAGGTTGTTGGCGAACGACAGGGTGCGCCGATGCTCGTCACCGAACCGGCTCGCCGACGCGCGATAGGTGCGCAGGTCACGTTCGAGCGCTTCCTGGTACTGGCCGAGCGCGCGCAGGTCACCGCCATAGCTGGCGGCGGTGAACAGCGTGTACGGGTGACTCTCGCCGATCAGCTGCTCCTGCGCGATCAGGGTCTGCTCGTCGAGGTCGCGCGCGGCCACGAACTCGCCGAGCGCCCGCAGCAGGTTCCCGCGGTGGAACCGCAGGTGCAGCAGGCGCACGAGCAGCGGGTGCCGGTCCGGGTCGTCGTCGGGCAGCGCCTCCAGCCGGGCGGTCCAGCACTCGTCGGCCCGGATCGCGTACTCCAGACCCTGACGGAAACTGCCGGCCAGGTAGATGTAGCGGATCCGGTCGATCACCAGCTGGCGCACGTCGTCGTTGCCGCAGCTCTCCGGGTCGGAGCCGTCCAGGTGGCCCCAGAGCAGCCGGAAACCCTCCCAGGTCGCCGGGTCCTCGACCTCACCGGCCGGGCGCGCCCCGGTCAGCACCAGGTGGACCGCGTGCCGGACCTCGTCGCGGCGCTCGGCGTTCATCCGGTCGCGCAGGGCGCTCTGCAGCAGCCGGTGCACGGTGACCCGCTTCATCTCCGGGTCCAGTTTGACCAGTGACAGCCGGTTGATCGGCTGCATCAGCGCGGCGATCACGTCGTGCTCGGACATCCGGTCGGCGAGCTGCCGGGCGACGTCGTCGTCGTACCGGGCGATGACCCTGGCCACCTCGGGGCTGTAGAGCAGGTTCAGCGAGATGTCGGGTTGCAGCATCGACATCAGCTGCAGCAGCCGGTAAGCACCGTTGGACGTGGCCCGCAACCGTTCCAGGATGACCTCCCAGACGGCGGTCGCGGTGGTGCGGACCGCGCCGATGTTCTCCAGGCCGCTCAGGTACTCGTCGGCGGAGCGGCCGGTGTCGTGCAGCCACGCGGCGGCGAGCACGATGAGGATCGGCAGGTCGTCGGCGGCCTCGGCGATCCGGTCGGCGTCGGCGCGGGTCAGGTTCCGGTCCTCCAGCCGGTAGCGCAGGTGCGCGATGCTTTCGGCCCGGGTGAACCCTTCCACCTGCAGGACCTTGGCCACGTCACCCCACTCGGCGTTGCGGGTGGTGATCAGCAGGTGGCCGTTGCCGCGGGGCAGGTACCGCTCGATGTCGGCGTACCGGTCGGCGTTGTCGAAGATCAGCAGCCAGCGCAGCGGGGTGCCCTCCCGGTCGCCGCCACGGCTGAGCCGCCGCACGACCACGCCGGCCGTGTCGTCGAGGGTGGCCCGGCGCGGATAGTTCAGCTCCGCCCCGAGGTCCGACATGATCGTCTCGACGAACTGCGGCGGGTCGGCCGGCACCCACCAGATCACGTCGTAGGCGCCGGCGAACCGGTACGCGTACTCGATGGCGAGCTGCGACTTGCCCATGCCGGCGCCGCCGATCAGCGCGACCGGGGTCCCGGCGGGGCGTTTCAGCATCTCCCGCAGGCGGCGCAACTGCTGGTCCCGGCCGGTGAACCGGGGATTCTTGACCGGCGCGTTCTGCACCTGCGGCAGCTCGCCGGGGAAACGGGGCAGGGTCGCGTGCCAGCCGGCCGAACCGCCGTCGCCGGCGCCGACCAGCCGCAACGCCAGCGCGATCGCCGTCTCCGCGTTCTGCGAGCGCACCGACTCCCAGGCGTCGAAGTCGTCGTGCCCGGGCGTCTCGTCGCCGATGCACAGCGCCACCGCGGACCGGTTCCCGGTGCCCCGGAAGGTGTCCGAGTAGAGCACCACGTCGCGCGAGCCGGGATCGGCCGGGGTGTCGCCGGGACGCCCGCCGTCGCGCACCCGCAGCCGCGCCGCCGAGTAGACCGCGAGCGCCCACTCGGCCCACGCCTGGTCCTCCGGCGCGTACCGCAGGACGAGGGTCTCCTCCAGCAGCGTGGGCCGTCGCTTGAAGCGCGCCTCGACCTGCCGGCGCAGCACCGGGTCCATCGCCGGCAGGCTGGTGACCCGGGCGTCGGTGAGGTAACCGGTCAGCCGCTCGTAGGAGGCGAGCAGGCTGGCCGGGTTGCCCGGCTCGTCGCCGAAGGTCGCCAGGGTCTCCTCGTACGCGTAGTAGGTCTCGTAGGGAACCTCTACGCGGTTCCAGTACTCCCGGCGCACGTCCTCGGTCATGCCGGCCGGCAGCCGCGGGAAGCGCCGCCGGGCCAGCATGCGCCCGGCGGCCGCCTTGTCCTTCTCGCCCGGGTCGACGCGCATCGGCACGGGCAGGATCCGGCGGGTACGCTCGTCGTCGTAGCCGCGGATGCGCTGCGCCACCGTCGCGGCGCCGTCGATGCCCTGCTCGCTGAGGGTGAAACAGTCGACGATGGTGTCCGGCAGGTGGATCGTGCAGATGTCGGCGACGTCGCTGAGCCCGGTGCGGCTGTCCAGCAGGGTGTAGTCGTAGCTGGCCTTCATGTCCTCGCGCATCGCGTCGAAGAACTGCGAGCCGCCCAGCCGGTCGTAGAAGTCCTCCCAGTTCAGGCTGGCGACGCTGGCCGCGTACTCCAGACTGCTGTGCCCGGCCGGGAGCAGGTCGAGCGAGCCGCCGCCGGGGAACGTCCAGTTGATCGAGAACGCATACCGTTCCACCCTGGCGTATTCGCGGTGCCAATCGGCCGGGCGCTGATCGGCCGGGCCGCCGTTGCCGCCCTCCTCGACCGGCAGCGTCGCCCACTGATAGTCGGTGATCATGCCGATCACCCCGCCGGTGGTCATCTCCTGCTCGGCGGTCAGGAACGGGGCGAAGAAGCGGTGCAGGCCGGGCGACTCCAGATCCCAGTCGGCGACCAGCACCCGGTGACCGTTGGCGGCCAGGATCCAGGCGACGTTGGCCAGCGCCATGGTCCGCCCGGTGCCACCCTTGTACGAGTAGAAGGTGACGATCTGGCCCTCGCGCTCCACCATGGTTCGCCTATCCTCGCTTGTCGTCGACGGGCCTGCGCAGACTCGGCCGGGGCGAGCCGGGCGCGGTCACCACCGGGCCGTACCGCAGATACTGCTTACGGGCCTCGGTGACCAGCAGCGGGGCGTTGCGCTCGAACTCTGCCACGGTGTGCACCGGGGTCACCGCGGGCAGCCCGGCGGTTCGCAGGATACCGGTGAGGTCCGACGTTTCCGCCGAGGCGCTCGCGACCACCTGGGCGATCACCCATCGCGGCAGCCCGCCGACGGCCGCACGCACCACGTCCGGGTCGGCGCCGGCCTCGATCAGCATCACGCAGGGGCGATTCCGGGTCCGATCGAGGAGCTCCCGCGGCGGTACGACGGCGGCCGGCACGCCCAGCCGCGCGGCCACCTGCGTCACGTACTCGCCGACCGGCAGCTCGTGGTCCCGGAACTGCCAGCGCAGCGGGTCGCCCCGGCTGATCAGCGACACGATCAGCACCGGCCGATCGGTGCCGGTCGGCTCCGGCGTGAGCGGCTCGGCCGGTGACGGCTCCAGCGGGTAGTCCCGGGCGACCGCCGTGATCCGCTCCGCGAACGCGCCGACCAGCTCCTCGTAGGACTCCCGGTACACGCCGAGCATCGCCAGCGCCCGCAGGCCGTTCGCCCGGTACTCCGCGTTCTTGACGACCGCGGTGAACGCGTCGTCGATCTCCCGGCGGCTCCCCCACGGCGGCAGCGGCACCCACACCACCGGCACCACGTGCCGCGCCGCCTCGGCCGGGCCGAGGAACTTCAGGCGGGAGCGGAACGAGGCGAGCTCGGCGGCGGCCCACGAGTTCCCGAAGTACTGCGGGGAGTAGAGCGGCACGAACACCTGCGCCGACCCGATCGCGGTGGCCAGCTGCTCCTTCTGGTCGGTGCCCGGGAGCAGCCGGGCGTCGTAGAAGCCGCCGTCCCCGGCACGCCGGTGCACCGCCGCCTCCAAATCCTCGAAGAACTTGCGCACCCACGGGTCGGCCCGGCCGGACAGACGCGCCGCGTGGGCGTGACTCAGGAAGAAGATCATCAGATGTCCTCTCCGAACCGGGTACTCAGGCCGGTGAAGTCCACGTCGCCGGCCTCGACGTCATGGGTCCCGTAGGAGTCGGCGATGCGCCGGGCGAGGAACCACCCGACCGCCTCGTAGACCTCCAGGCCCGGCTGACCGAGCTGCAACAGCCCGTAGAGCCCCTGCTTCTGGTACATCTGCGCCATCTCCGGCCGGGGCAGGCCGTCGGCGGTGAAGAACTGCACGTCACGGATCGCCTTCGGCAGACGATCGAGCCGGTACGGCGTCCACCACACCGGAATCACCGGCAGGTCCCCCGGGGACAGGGCGCCGCCGGGCACCGTGCGCCGCGTCCGCCGCTGGAACGCGTTCCACTCGCGCGCGCACCACTCGCTCTGGGTGTACCGCGGCGAGACGAGCGGGACCAGGACCTGGCAGTGGCCGATCGCGTAGGCCAGATCGTCCGACCAGCGCTGGCCGCCGGTCATCTCCGCGTCGATGAAGCCGGCCTCCTGCCCCGGCGGCAGGCCCAGCAACTCGTCGACGTGGCTGTAGACCAGGTCGTAGAACTGCTTCACGTGGTGATCACCGGCGTTGTTCGGCCGGTGGGCGTAGCTCATGAAGAAGACCGGTGACCGGTCGTCGTCCGGGACGGCGTTCGAGGTCACGATCCGCCCCCCAGTCGCGGTGTCCCCTCAGGAATCGAGATCTACGATATCGACCGTAGACGACGCCGGGTATCCCCGCGCGGTTCACCAGCTCCGGCGGTTCACCGGGTGTCGACGGCGGCGCGCATCCCGCTGTTTCACCAGGCGTCGATCGCGGCGCGCATCCCGGTGGCGAAACGGCGGCCGGCCGCGGTCAGGTGGGCACCGCCGAGCAGCCGGTCCAGGGCCACGTCGACCCAGCCGCGCAACTGCGTGTGCCGGGCCGCGGCGGCCGGGCCCGGGCGGCGGCGCCACAGGTCGGCGACGGCCAGGAACGCGTAGGTGCCCTGCAGCACCCCCTCGACCGGGCGCTCGTCCTCACGCCAGGGCACCGCGATCCGGCCGGGGGCACGGGGGTCGAACATCGCGCAGACGTCCAGGACGGCGCCGAGTTTCAGATGCTGCACCTCGTGGACCAGCAGCACCGCGAGCGCGTCCGGCTCCTCCGGGGTGACGGCGACCGCGCCGAAGGCGGTGCGGGCCGAACCGGCGCGCTGCCGGCCCGTCGCGTCGTGGCGCAACGGCACGATCACGCGCAGGGTCGCGGCGATTCCCGGCACGTACTCCGGGGCCTCGGCGCGCAGGTGCTCGATCGCGCCGTCCAGGCGATGCCGCCAGGCGGTGACCTCATCCTCGGTCAGGCGACCGGAAACGATCAGACCGTCGTAACTGTCGCGCAACGGGTCGGTGTCCTCCAGCGACACCGGGACGCCGGCAACCTCGGCGGTGCGGGCCGGCAGCCAGCGCCCGACCGCCTTCAGGTCGCGCACCCCGACCGTCGCGTGTCGGCCGGCGACCTTGAACGCGCCCAGCGTCGGCAGGGCGACCACCCCGTCGCGAACCGGCAGCTCCAGGTGGATCTCCACGCCGGCCCGCACCGCCGCGGCGACGGCGACGTTCCCCAGGTACGAGGCATCGGCGCGGCGCACGAACGGATGCGTCAGCACCTCGCGGACCGCGTCCGGCGCCGCCTCGTCGAGCGCGACCAGCTCCGCCCAGCCCTCCGGCTCACCGGCGCCCAGCGTCACGATCCGCGCCCGGACCAGCGCCTCGTGGATCGGCGCGAGCTGGGCGACCGCGTCCACACTGCCCGCACCGCCCGCCAGGTCGTCGCGCACCCAGGTCGCCAGCCCGTCCCGATCGTCCATGTAGGTGATCAATTCCTTCAGATCGGCGCAGTAGACCGACGGGTTGTCGAACCCGGTGCCGCCGCGGAAACGGTGCGGGAACTGGCCGCCACCACAGCGGTCCACCACCTCGCACGTGCGGCAGGTGGCGCTCAGCCCGGCCAGCCCGGTCTGCCGGATCGCGATCATCGGGTGCGCGGCCACCTCGTCGACCGTCGCGGTGAACACGTCGAGCCCGGTCGCGGCCGCCCCGTCATAGGTGACCTTGAGGGAGTCGACCTGCTCGTAGGTGCCGTCGGTCTCGACCACGACCAGGTCGGCGGGGGTCAGCCCGACGGCCTCGGCGCCGACGACACCGGGATGCAGAATCGCGTCGAACAGGCGGATCGGCACCTCGCGGCCGCTGTCGGTCCAGGCTTGGAAAACCCTCGACAACCAGGTCCCGTACGGCGATTGCTGTCCGTTTCTGTTCGGGGGAGGGGTGTCCCAGGTGGCGTGCGGCAGCAGGAAGTCGATCCGCGGCGGCGCCTCGGCGAGCAGCGCCCGGTAGGTGTCCACCGGGTCGTTGCGCAGGTCGATCGTGCACAGCAGACCGGCGTAACAGTCCCGGTTCTCGTCGCGGCGCAGCAGGTCGAGCGCGTGCCTGACGTGCCGGTGACTGCCACCGCCATGGGCGAAACGCCGATGCCGGTCGTGCGCCATCTGCGAACCGTCGAGCGACACGCCGGCCCGGATCGTGTGCTCCCGCAGGACCGCGCAGACCTCCTCGGTCAGCAGCACCCCGTTGGTCTGCATCCGCAGCTCCAGGCCGGGGCCGATCTGTTCACGCAGCTCAGCGGCGATCTCCTCGAGCCGTGCGGGGCCCACGAGCAGCGGCTCGCCGCCGTGCAGGATCACCCGGACCGTCCGCAGCCGATGCCGGCGGGCATGCTCGGCGATCCGCCGCGCGACCGTCGCGACCACCGCCGGCTCCATCATCGGCGGTTGCCGGCGCCAGCCCTGGTCGGCGTGCTCGTAGACGTAGCAGTAGTCGCACTTCAGATCGCACCGGCTGGCGATCTTGAGCACGAACTGGCTGATGGCCGCGCTAGATGTTGGAGCCAAAGAGCGCCGAGTCGATGCGGCCGTGGTCGTGGGCATCCCGTGTCTCGGCACGGGCCACCTCGGCGGCCCGCCTCGGATCGATGCTGCCCAGTGGTGTCCGGCGCAGGTCCTCCAACGGGGGACGGCGGGTGCTCCGGTCCTCGATGAGATCCACTTTGCTGCCCCCAGGTAACTCGGCGACGACAGCCCAACAATAGAAAAGAGTCGACGTGTTGTCACCGCCGGAACCTTTCCGTTGCGGGCGGGCCGTCGCGCCGCTTCATCCGTACGTCATCCGGGTTTCCGGGCCGTGGACCGTTTCTGCCCGCCCGTCAGGTCCGCTCCGGTCCGCCGGCCTGCTCCGGTCCGCCGGTCTGCTTCGGCCTGGCGGTCCGTTCCGGCCTGCCGGTCTGCTCTGGCCCGCCGGTTTTCTCCGGCCTGCCGGTCAGCTCCGCGCGGCGTCGCAGCAGGCGGGCCCGGGCGTGGCGGGCAGCGCGCAGATTCACGGCGGCCAGCACGCCCAGGGCGAGCGCGACGGCGACGAACTCCGGCTCGATCCGATGCCGGAGCACGGCGATCACGCTGCCGCCGCCGGTGAACAGCGACCAGGCGGCGACGCCGAGCCAGGCGGCGACGACCCGGTCCCGGGCGAACAGGGGAGCGCGGCGCGACACCGCCCACGCGCCGAAGCCCGCCCACGCCAGACCGATCGTGATCAGCACCGCGAACGCCGCCCGGGTGCGCGGCGGCAGCCCCGGCTCGGTCGCCCAGAGCAGGCCGATCAGGGCGCTGCCGGTGAGCCCGGCCAGCCCCACGGCCACGTAGCCGATCCGCTTGCGCGCCGACAGCGGCGCTGCCAGCCGCGCCAGCACGTCCTCGGGAGTCACTGCTCGTACCCCTTCCTGGCCAGTTCCCGGCGCAGCAGCCGCCGGGCCCGGTTCAACCGCGATTTGACCGTGCCGACCGGCACCCCGCAGATCTGCGCGCACGCCTGCAGCGACAGATCCTCCAGGTGGAACAGCAGCAGCACCTCGCGTTCGCGCACCGGCAGCGCGGCCAGCGCACCGGCGACCAGCTCCCGGTCGGCCACCGCGTCGGCCGCGTCACCGCCTGTCGCGTCACCGTCCGCCACGTCGCCGCCTGCCGTGTCGTCCAGGGCTTGTTCCGGGGTGGCGTAGGCGTCACGGAGCCGGTTCATCACGGCCCGGCGGGCGATCACGAACAGCCACGGCGCGAACCGGTCCGGCTGCCGCAGGCGGGGCAGCCCGCGGATGATCGCCAGCCACACCTCCTGCGTTACGTCGTCGTCGGGTCCGCCGAGCATCCGGGCGACGTAGCGCTCCACCGCCGGATGCCAGGCCCGCACCAGAGCGGCGAATGCGTCACGCTCACCGAGCTGACACCGCACCACCAGCAACTCCTCGTCCATCGGCCCTCCTCCACCCGGTTCAGTCGGTGCCCGGCGCGTGCAGGTTCACGGAAGTTTGCTGCACCACCATGCCGGGACAGGGGTTGCCGGACCCTTCGTGCCGGCGCCGCGACGTCGACACCCCGGTCAGGCTCCCGCACACGAGGACGCGGTCCGGGCCATGCCGCCGATCGCCGCGCGCCGCACCCCCGGCCCGGCTGGCGCCAGGCCGCTGCGGCACACCGGGTCGCGGGGCTCGGCGGGGTGGCTAGCTGGTGCTCACGGTGGTTGTCCGGGCCGGACAACCACCGTGAGCACCAGCCGGGGCGGGAGGCGCGCAGCGGGCCCGGGCCGGGATCGGCAGGCGGAGCCGACCGGCGGGGCGGTTGGCGCAGCGGTGCGTGGTGGGGAGGGGACCGGGGTGGCGGCGGGCGCCGGGCGGGCCGGCGCCGGGATGACGTCGCGTCACCGTGCCAAGGGCGGGGAGGCTGCGGTCGGGGGAGAGGCTGGCCCGTACCGCTGGATCGGATTTCTTGTTCGGGTTTCAACACACCGGCAGGATCACAAAAACTTGATTGGTTCCAGATTAGGGGTCTAAGGTTCCTCGGGTGACGTCCGACTTCGAGGCACAGCTGCGAGCGGTCTCGTTGCGGGTGACACGGCCACGACTGGCGGTGCTCGCCGCGCTGCGGGACCACCCGCACGTCGACACCGACACGGTGATCGCGCTGGTCCGCGCCGATCACCCCGCCGTCTCCCACCAGGCGGTCTACGATGTGCTGCGTGCGCTCACCGACACCGGTCTGGTGCGGCGCATCCAGCCCGCCGGCGTGACCGCCCGCTACGAGATGCGGGTGCGGGACAACCACCACCATGTCGTGTGCCGCTCCTGTGGCGAGATCGCCGACGTCGACTGTGCGGTCGGCAACGCCCCCTGTCTCACCGCCTCGCACGATCACGGGTTCGTGATCGACGAGGCGGAGGTCGTCTATTGGGGCACCTGCCCCGAGTGCCTGACCCGTCCGGAAGAAGAAGGAACCAGATGAGCGACAACCTTGACCCGAAGGCCTCCGGCTGCCCGGTCGCCCATGACTCCGTGACCGCCCACGGCGGCAGCGAGAGCGAGAACCCGGGGATCCCCTCGCCGGAGCCGAAGACCGGTGGCCGCCCGCGGACCAACCGTGACTGGTGGCCGAACCAGCTCGACCTGTCGGTGCTGCACGCGCACTCGTCGAAGGGCAACCCGCTGGGGCCGGACTTCGACTACGCGAAGGAGTTCGCCAAGCTCGACGTCGAGGCCCTCAAGCAGGACATCACCACCGTCCTGACCACCTCGCAGGACTGGTGGCCGGCCGACTTCGGTCACTACGGCGGCCTGATGATCCGGCTGAGCTGGCACGCCGCGGGGACGTACCGGCTGCAGGACGGCCGGGGTGGCGCCGGTGACGGCGGTCAGCGGTTCGCCCCGCTCAACAGCTGGCCGGACAACGCGAACCTGGACAAGGCGCGCCGCCTGCTCTGGCCGGTCAAGGCGAAGTACGGGCAGAAGATCTCGTGGGCCGACCTGCTGGTCCTGGCCGGCAACGTGGCCCTGGAGTCGATGGGCTTCAAGACGTTCGGCTTCGGTTTCGGCCGCGTCGACGTGTGGGAGCCGGAGGAGATCTTCTGGGGTCCCGAGGACACCTGGCTGGGCGACGAGCGCTACGCCTCGGAGAAGTCGATGGCCGAGGGCGTCGGCGCCACCGAGATGGGTCTGATCTACGTCAACCCGGAGGGGCCGAAGGGCAGCGCCGACCCGCTCGCGGCGGCGCACTTCATCCGTGAGACGTTCGCCCGGATGGCGATGAACGACGAGGAGACCGTCGCTCTCATCGCCGGTGGCCACACGTTCGGCAAGACGCACGGCGCCGCGGTCGCCACCGACCACGTCGGCCCCGAGCCGGAGGGCGCGCCGATCGAGGCGCAGGGCCTGGGCTGGCTGAGCACGCACGGCACCGGCGCCGGCAAGGACGCGATCACCTCCGGTCTCGAGGTCACCTGGACCGACAAGCCGACGCAGTGGAGCAACCGCTTCTTCGAGATCCTGTTCGGCTACGAGTGGGAGCTGTCGACCAGCCCCGGTGGCGCGAAGCAGTATGTCGCCAAGAACGCCGAGCCGATCATCCCGGACCCGTTCGACCCGGCGAAGAAGCACCTGCCGACGATGCTGACGACCGACCTGGCGCTGCGCGTCGACCCGGCGTACGAGAAGATCTCGCGCCGCTTCCTGGAGAACCCGGACGAGTTCGCGCTCGCGTTCGCCAAGGCCTGGTACAAGCTGCTGCACCGTGACATGGGCCCGATCGCCCGCTTCCTCGGCCCGTGGGTGCCGGAGCAGCAGCTCTGGCAGGACCCGGTGCCGGCCGTCGAGGGCCCGCTGGTCGGCGAGTCCGAGATCGCGACCCTCAAGGCGAAGGTGCTCGACTCCGGCCTGAGCGTCAGCGAGCTGATCGCGCTGGCGTGGGCGTCGGCCGCGTCGTACCGGTCGACCGACAAGCGCGGTGGCGCCAACGGTGCCCGCATCCGCCTCGAGCCGCAGCGCAGCTGGGAGGTCAACCAGCCGGTCCTCCCCGCGCTCACCACGATCGAGGGCATCGCGGCCGAGTTCAACGCGTCGTCGCCGGTCAAGGTCTCCGTCGCTGACCTGATCGTGCTCGCGGGCACCGCCGCCGTCGAGAAGGCCGCGAAGGACGCCGGCGTCGCGATCAGCGTCCCGTTCCACCCGGGCCGCACCGACGCCACCCAGGAGCAGACCGACGTCGAGGCGTTCACGTTCCTGGAGCCCCGCGCCGACGGCTTCCGCAACTACCTGCGCCCCGGTGAGAAGACCCAGCCGGAGATCCTGCTGATCGACCGGGCGTACATGCTCGGCCTGTCCGCGCCGGAGCTGACCGTCCTGCTCGGTGGTCTGCGCACGCTGGGCGCCAACTTCGGCGGCAGCGCGCACGGTGTCCTCACCGACAAGGTCGGCGTGCTGTCCACCGACTTCTTCGTCAACCTGCTCTCGCCGGGCACCAAGTGGCGGGCGTCGGAGTCCGAGGAGCACGTCTACGAGATCCAGGACGCCACCACCGGCCAGGTCAAGTGGACCGCCACCGTGGTCGACCTGATCCTCGGCTCGAACTCGCAGCTGCGGGCGCTGTCCGAGGTCTACGCGAGCGCCGACGCGAAGGAGAAGTTCGTCAAGGACTTCGCCGCCGCGTGGGTCAAGGTCATGGACAACGACCGCTTCGACCTGGTCTGAGTCCTGCGCCAACGAGCCCGGCTGCTTCGGCGGCCGGGCTCGTCCCATGTCCGGACCCGCCGGTCAGCTCCGCCCTCCGGCTATTGCATCAAATCGATTTGATGTAATCTGCGGGCGTGACGTCAGAGGCAGCCGGCACCCTCGCGCCTCCCGGGTTCGTGACCGCCGCCGGGCACCCGGTGCGGTGGCGGCTGCTCAGCGAGCTGGCCCACGGTGACCTCGCGGTGCGCGAGTTGACCGCGCTGCTCGGCCAGCCGCAGAGCCTCGTGTCGTACCACCTGGGCAAGCTGCGCAAGACCGACCTGGTGACGACGCGGCGCAGCAACGCCGACGGCCGCGACACCTACTACTCGCTGGACCTGACCCGCTGCCGGGACCTGCTCTCCGGCGCCGGTGCCGCGCTGCACCCCGGCCTGCGGCTCGCCCGTCCCGAGCCGGTCGCCGCCGTGACGGGCCGGGTGTTGTTCCTGTGCACGGGCAACAGCGCCCGGTCGCAGATGGCCGAGGCCCTGCTGCGGGACCGCACCGTCGGGGCCGTGGAGGCTTTCAGCGCCGGGAGTCGCCCCAAGCCCGTCCATCCGTCCGCGGTGGAGGCCATGGCGGCGCGCGGCATCGACCTGTCCGGGGCCGCGCCCAAGCATCTCGACGAGTTCACCGGGCAGCGGTTCGACCACGTGATCACCCTGTGCGACCGGGTCAAGGAAGTCTGCCCCGAATTCCCCGGCCATCCCCGCCCGATGCACTGGAGCACGCCGGACCCGGCGGCCGGCCCCGGCGGACCGGCCGCCTTCGAGCGCGTCGCCGGCGAGCTGGCCCAGCGCATCGACTTCCTGCTGCATGATCTCGCCCACCGTTCGGAGAGGACATCATGACCAGCCCTGCCGATGACGGCACTGCCGGCGTGCGGTTCGCCGGTGCCTGAGCTGCCCACCACCGAGCACCGTGCCGATCTCGGGACCGTCCTGAAGGAGTGGGGCCGGATCGGCTGCGTCGGTTTCGGCGGCCCGCCCGCGCACATCGCCCTGTTCCGCAAACTCTGCGTCGACGACCGGAAATGGCTCGACGCGCAGGAGTTCGAGGACGCCATCGCCGCCTGCAACCTGCTGCCCGGTCCCGCCTCCACCCAGCTCGCGATCTTCTGCGCCTGGCGGGTCCGCGGCCGGGCCGGCGCGCTGGCAGGGGGAGCCGCGTTCATCCTGCCGGGGCTGATCGCGATCCTGGCCCTGGCCGCGCTGTTCCTCAGCGACCCGCCGACCTGGGTCAAGGCCGCCGGGGCGGGGGCGGGCGCGGCGGTGGCCGCGATCGCCCTGCAGGCCGGTGCCGGTCTGGTCCCCGCCGGGTGGCGACGCGCCCCTCAGCAGAGCCACCGGGTGCGGTGGGCTGTCTACCTGGTGCTCGGCGCGGTCGCCGCGGCGACCGTCGGCCCGTGGCTGGTGCTGCTGCTCATCACGTGCGGCCTCGCCGAGATCCTGGCCCAGCGCCTGCCCGCGACCGGCCGGCGACCGGCGAGCGCCGTCCCGCTGCTCGCGGCGGCCGGGCTCGGCGGTGGCGTGCTGCTCCCGCTGGCCTGGACGGCACTCAAGGTCGGGGCACTCTCCTACGGTGGCGGGTTCGTCATCATCCCGCTCATGCAGGCCGACGCGGTGGGCCAGCACCACTGGATGACCGCCGCGCAGTTCCTGAACGCCGTTGCCCTCGGCCAGATCACCCCCGGCCCGGTGGTGCACACCGTTGCCGTGGTCGGCTACGCCGCGGCGGGCCTGGGCGGGGGTCTGCTCGCCGCCGCCGTCGCGTTCAGCCCGTCCTTCACGTTCATCCTGGTCGGCGCCGACCGTTTCGACCGGCTCCGCGGCAACCGGCGGGTCCGGGCGTTCCTCGACGGCGCCGGTCCCGCCGCGATCGGCGCGATCCTCGGCTCGGCCGTCCCGCTGATCCGCGCCCTGAGCGAACCGTGGCAGTACGCCGTGCTGGCCGGCGCCGCCGTTCTCACCCTGGGCCTGCGCCGCGGTCCGGTCCTGACCCTGCTGACCGCCGCCGCGGCCGGTGTCATCGTCGTCCTGGCCGGGGGACATCTGCCGCAGTGACCTCCGATTCCCCGTACGCCTCGCGGCTGAGCCGGACGAGGTCGCCGAGCTGTCCCGGGGGATCGTCGCGCCACCAGGCGAGCCAGACCGGGATCGGCGGCGCCTGACGCAGCACGCGGTAGGCGACACCCGGGCGCGGATTCTGGTTCGCGGTCGCCTCCGACGTCACCCCGACCGCCTGGTTCGCGGCGATCAGCGTCAGCCACTCGTCGACGCCGGTGGTGCGCCGGACCGCCGGCGGGCGCGGCCCCGGATCCCACAGATCGAGCGTGGTCGTGCCGGTCTGGGCGTCGATCGCGACCGTGTACCGCGCGAGATCCGAGATCCGCAGCGAACGCCGCCGCGCCAGCGGGTTGTCGGTGGCGACCGCCGCGTACCGTGCCTCGCTGCCGACCCGCGCCGACGCGAACCGTGGATCGTCGAGCGGCGTGCGGATAACCGCGACGTCGGCGGCGCCTTCGCTCAGCCCGGCCGTGACGCTGTTGGTGTGGACGAACACCAGCGGAATCCCGGGTTGTACGCCGGCCCACGCCCGCTGCAGGCGCCGGGTGTGCTTGCCGAGCGCGGCCCACGCGTAGCCGACCCGCAACTCGGTGCGCGACTGCTCGGCGATCCGGTGCAGGTGCGCGATCTCGTCGAGCACACGCCGGGCGCCGGCCAGCACGTGCGCGCCCGTGCCGGTGAGGCTGACGTGGCGGGTGGTGCGCTGCAGCAGACGTACGCCGAGAATCTGCTCTGCCGCCGCGACGGAGCGGGAAACCGCGGCCTGGGACGTGTTCAGCGCGGCCGCGGCGTCGGTGAACGTGCCCGCGTCGACCACCGCGACCAGCGCCCGCAGGTGACGCAACTGCAGATCCATGCGCTCAGCGTATAAGTCGTGCGCGGTCGTCATTTCCCTCCCGGTGTCCCCGCGGGCTTCGATGAGCGGCATGACGGCACAACTCGAGGCTCCCGCGACGACCCGCGCCGGTCGCGGCATCGGCGGCGGGCTCGTGACCATGATGGCCGGCGCGGCCAGCAACCAGGCCGGCGCTGCCGTCGGCGCGCACGCGTTCGCGACCATCGGCCCGGCCGGGGTCGTCGCCGTCCGGCAGCTGGTGGCCGCCGCCGTGCTGCTGCCGGTGGGCCGCCCGCCGCTGCACCGGTTCCGCTGGCCGCAGTGGTGGCCGACGATCCTTCTCGGTCTCGTCTTCGCGACGATGAACCTGAGCCTCTACACCGCCGTCGATCGGATCGGGCTCGGGCTGGCGGTCACCCTGGAGTTCCTCGGGCCGCTCGGGGTGGCGCTGGCCGGCTCCCGGACCCGGGCCGACCTGGTCTGCGCGCTCGGCGCCGGGATCGGCGTGTACGTGCTCGTCCTGCCGCGGGGTGGCAGCGACTGGGCCGGGATCGGGTGCGGGCTGCTCGCGGCGGGGTGCTGGGCGTCCTACATCCTGCTGAACCGTCTGCTCGGGCGCCGCCTGCCCGGGCTGCAGGCGCCGGCCGCGGCGACGACGGTGTCCATGCTGCTGTCCCTGCCGGTGCTGGCGTGGCTGATCACTTCCGGCCGGATGACGAGCGCGTCGCTGCTGTTCGCGGCCGGCGCCGGGGTGTTCAGCTCCGTCATCCCGTACGCGGTGGATCTGGTCGCCCTCCGCCGGGTCCCGCCGCGCTTCTTCGGTGTCGTGATGAGCGTCCATCCGGTCTTCGCCGCGCTGGCGGGCCTGATCCTGCTCGGTGAGGCGCTGCGACCGCACGAGTGGCTCGGCATCCTGATCGTCGTCGCCGTCAATGCCCTGGCCGTCTCCCGGCGATAGTCTCTTCCCCGGTCGGCCTCTTCCCCGGTCGGCCGAACACGGGGAGCCCGCGATGGAGAGCATCACCAAGAACCGGCAGAGCACGGTCGTGCTGCGCGCGATGGTCGAGCGCGCCTACGGCCCCGGCGAGGCGCCCGCCGGCGACGACTGGTGCAGTGAGCTGGGGCACGGCTGGTTCAACGTGGCGTACCGGATGCGGCTGCGCTCCGGCCGCGAGGTCGTCCTCAAGATCGCGCCACCGCCGCACATCGAGGTGATGACCTACGAGCGGGGCGCGATGGCGACCGAGCTGACCGCGCTGCGACTGATCCGCGAGCAGACCGCCGTGCCGGTGCCCGCCGTCCACTTCGCCGACCGCAGCCACGAGCTGTGCGACGCTGACTACTTCTTCATGGAGTTCGTCGACGGCGACAACCTCGGCATGCTGCGCGGCAAGCACTCGCCGGCGGAGCGCGCCACGTTCAACGAGACGCTCGGCGCACTGAACCGTTCGCTCAACGCCGTCGCCGGCCCGCACTTCGGCCCGCTCGACGGGCCGGGCTTCCCGACCTGGCGCGCCGCCTTCCTCGACATGATCGAGGGCGTGCTGCGCGACGGCGAACGCCGCGACGTCGACCTGGGCCACCCGTACGAGGCGGTGCGCGCGGCGATCGCGGCCCACGCCCACACCCTCGACGAGGTGACCGAACCCCGGTTCGTCGAGTGGGACATGTGGGACAACAACGTGATGGTCCGCGACGGGCGGATCGTGGCGATCATCGACCACGAGCGGGCGTTCTTCGGCGACCCGTTGATCGAGGCCGGTTTCACCGGCAGCGAGATCCCGGCGTACGGGGACTCGTCCGCCTTCATCCGCGGTTACGGCCGCGGCCCGGCCACCCCGGACGAACGCGTGCGGCGCCGCCTCTACTGCCTCTACCTCGCCCTGATCATGACGATCGAAACGGCGTACCGACACTTCCCGGGCACGGAGAACTACGACTGGGCCCGCGTCCGCATCGACGAGACGCTGGCGCTCTTCGACCAGGCGTGACGCGTTCGCCGTGACGCAGCCGCCGGAGACCTCCGCCGGTGCCCGGCTGCCGCTCAGCCGGTGGCCGGTGAACCGTCGAACTGCCAGCTCGCCGCTGCCACGTCGTAGATCGCGACGAGATCGGTCCCGCCCGGCAGCGGATCGCCGAGCCGCCGCCGCGCCGGGAGGGCAGTCAGACCGATCGTGACCAGCTCAGCGGATGCGGTGATGAACTGCCCGGCCCATCCGGAACTCCGGTCGAGCAGCGCGGCGACGAGGTCACCGGGCGGATCTGCCACCGTCGTCCTCAGCTTGTCCTCCAGCTCCATCCTGGTGATTGCCTCTGCCGTGCCTTCCTCCGCCGTGCCTTCCTCCGCCGTGCTTGCCGGCGGCGGGCCGGGCATCGCCACCTCCACCAGTGCTGCCAGGCCTTGCAGGGCGAGCTGCCGGCCGAGCACGGCCGCGGCGACACCCGGATCGGCTGACTCCATCCAGAGATGGGTGTCGTCATGACCCGACGAGAACAGGTGACAGCCGGGAAGGGTCGGCAGCAACGGCCGGGTGAAGTCGGCGGTGCCGACCGCCAGCCCGATCTCGTCCAGTTCCGGCGAACTCGGCGGCTCGGCCAGCCCGACCAGCGTCAACTCATACGGGTACCAGCCATCGAGGAAGCGGGGGAGATCATCGGACTGGATCACCAGGGCCTCCTGGCTGAGCCCGAGAACGCCGGTGGCCAGCGCGCCGAAGTCGTGCACCGCGCAGTCGACCCCCTGGTGGGCGGCGATCCGGGAAGGCGCCCACTGCTGATAGTCGTCATCGAGGAAACTGGTGGTCGCGATGTCCAGCACCACAATGGTCTGCCGGGCGGCACGGGCCACCAGGTCGGCGATCTCCGCGGCCGCGACCCGCCTCGCCTGCACCGTCCAGCAGCCCTTGACCTGCTGAACGCCGAACTCCAGGGGGAACGGCGGATAGTGGAGATCGACCCGGTTGACCGTGCGGTGACTGTCGGACACAGTCCGGACCATAGCGGTCCGCACGGACATGCTTCGGCGGGCCCAAACGGTGCGGCCGCTACTGATTCTCGAGATTCTCGGCGGGCGTGTCATCAATCGACGGCGGTGGAGGCGTTTTCCGGGCGTGACGTTCGAAGAGTTCGTATCGACCCGGCTGGGCAACCTGGTGCGTTACGCCACCGTGGTCACCTGGGACGCGCACCTGGCCGAGGACATCACCCAGAACGTCCTCGTCCGGGCGCAGGCCCGCTGGTCGCGGATCGGCCGGATGGACGCGCCGGAACTCTACGTCAAGCGCATGGTGGTCAACGAGTTCCTGTCGTGGCGGCGGCGCCGGGCCGCGCAGTCCATCCCGGTCACCGCGGAGACCCTCGACGGGTTCCTGCCGGCGACGCGAGATCTGGCCGCGGACCATGACGAGAGGGACGCGATGCTCCGGCTGATCGCGACCCTGCCGCCACGGCAGCGCGCGGTGATCGCCCTGCGCTTCTACGAGGACCTGGCCGTCGAGCAGATCGCCGAGATGCTCGGCTGCCGAACGGTCACCGTCCGTACCCACCTCGCGCGTGCGCTGGCCACCCTGCAGGGTGCGTTGCCGGCCACGCTCGTGACCGCCGAGGAGCTGCCGCGATGATCGAAGACCTTGTCCGTACGGCCCAGGAGCGCCAGGCCGACCGAGCCGTCCCCGCCGAGCGCCTCCTGGCCGCCTTGCCGCAGCGCGCCGCAGGGGCCCGCCGTCGCCGTCAGTTCGGGGTGCTGGGCGCCGCGATGGCCGCCGCTGCCGTCGTTGTCGCTGTCACCGTCCCTGTCGTCGCCTTGCGCGGCAGCGTCCCGGAGCCCGCCGTGGTGGCGGATGCACCGAGTCTGTCGCCCGGGGTACTGGTAACGCCCACGGGCGCCGCCCAGCTAGGCATGATCGCTATACGATACGGACCGGCCTGGATCCCGTCCGGGTTCAGCGAGAGCATCCGGCAGGCCGACTCCGCCGGCCCGTCCGGCCAGAGCCTGACACGGGTATGGAAGAAGCAGGCCGGCGCTGGTGACCCCTGGAGCGGCGCATCGATCGCACTGACCATTCGCACCGAGGTGGTGGACCCCGCAAGAACGCTGGACACCTCCGGGCAGAAGGTCGACATCAACGGCGCCGAGGGATGGTTCTCGCCGTCCCGGGGCGATGGCAAAGCGGCCCTCGCCTGGGTGGCCGGCTACGACACGGTCCTGATGATCTCCACGAGTCATGTCGAGGTCATCGCGGCGGACCTGCTCCGCATGGCCCGGTCGGTGGGTCCGGCACTCGCGCTCACGTCCGTTCCGGTGTTGCTGGGGTGGCTGCCCGACGGCTGGGAGACCGGGGGAGTCACGATCAGTGGGCCGAGCGCGGCAGCCTGGCGGTACGAGATCACCGCAGGTCGGAGCCCCGTCGCCTCCCCGGGACCGGAGAAGAGCGTCGCCGACTCCAGCTCGGTGTCGGTCGTGGTCGGCACGGTCACCGAGGCCCCGGCCGGAGGCGAGAAACTGACGGTTCGCGGCCGTCCGGCCCGTCACCCGGTCCGCACCGACGCAGCCGGTCACGGCCTCACCTACCTGGTCGTCGATCTCGGGCAGGGGCGCGTCATGACGCTGACCGGCGAGGGGATCACGCTCGGCGATCTCACCAGGATCGCCGAACAGGCCGCTCTTCCGCCGATCGGGTTCACGCCGAAGGATCTGGGCTGGCTGGACCACTGATCACCGCCCGTACGGCAATCTTGTTCTCATGGTTGTCGAAGAGATCACGGCGGAGACGGTACGGCCGGTGGCGCGCGCGGTTCTCGGGCAGCGCTGGACGGATCTGGCGTTCCTGCACTGGGCTGTCGAGCCGGAGCGGGTCGCGCCGCTGCTGCCGCCGGGGACGCGGCCCGACACGATCGACGGCGTCACGTACGCGGGGGTGATCGGCTTCCGGATGGAACGGGTCGGTTTCCTCGGCGGGCCGGGCGTGCCGTATCTGGGGACGTTCTGCGAGACGAACGTCCGGCTCTACAGCGTCGACGCGCAGGGCCGCCGGGCGGTGGTCTTCCGTTCCCTGGAGGCGGAACGGCTCCTCCCGGTGCTGGTCGCCCGGGTGAGCCTGCGACTGCCGTACATGTGGGCGCGGATGCGGATGACCCGCCGGGGCGACGAGTTGTCGTACGTCTCGAAGCGCCGCTGGCCCGGCCCGCGCAGCGCCACGAACCGCATGCGCATCCGGGTCGGTGATCCGATCGCGGAGCCGAGCCCGCTGGAGCATTTCCTGACCGCGCGCTGGGGGCTGCACACCCGGGCGTGGGGCCGCACCCGCCACCTGGCCAACGATCATCCGCGCTGGCCGCTGCACCGGGCGACCCTGCTCGACCTCGACGACTCCCTGCTGGCCGCCGCGGGGCTGCCGGGTATCACCGCCGAGCCCGCCAGCGTCCTCTACTCGCCCGGCGTCCCTGTCGTTTTCGGTCCGTTCACCACCTCCTGACGTCCGCTCGGGCCGTCCCGCCCGGGGGAAGCGATGATGAGGACCATGGGCCGATCACGAACGAATCCCGCGCCGACCGCCCCGGTGACCGCGCGGGGCCGGCGGACCCGGGACGCGCTGCTCGCGGCCGGCCGGGAGCTGCTGGAGACCCGGGGCTGGGCCGGGTTCACGCCCGAGCAGGTGGCGGCGGCGGCCGGCGTCTCCTACGGGACGTTCTACACGTACTTCGAGTCCAAGGACGACCTGCTGCGCAGCATCGTCCGTACGGTGGCCGACCAGATGTTCACCGAGAGTCTGGTCGCTCCGGAGACGGCTGACGACCCGTACGTCCGGATCGTCGCCTCGAATCGTGGCTATCTGCGCGCCTGGCGCAACGCGTCGCGCGTGCTCCGGCTGGTCGAGCAGGGCGCCGGTGAGGACGACACGCTGCGGAAACTGCTGCTCGAGGTGCGCGAGCTCTACGTGCATCGCGGCGCCGAGGGGTTGCGCCGGCTGCAGGAGGCGGGTCTGGCGAATCAGGATCTCGACCCGCGGATGACCGCGATCGTGCTCGGCGCGATGGTCGAGCAGATGGCGCACGTCATCTACTCCCTGCGCGAGCCGCTCGACGAGGACGACGTGGTCGACCACATGTCGAAGCTGTGGGCGGCGGCGATCGGGCTCCGCGAGCGTCCTTGACAATTTTGTCAGATTGCCTAACGTGACTCCCGTCGCCAGCAGGGGGAGGGCCGGGCTGAAGTGCGCACCATCCGCGTCGGCAACTGCTCCGGCTTCTACGGTGACCGGTTCTCCGCGATGCGCGAGATGATCGAGGGCGGGCCGCTCGACTATCTGACCGGGGACTACCTGGCCGAGCTGACCATGCTCATTCTCGGTCGTGACCGGCAGAAGAACCCCGATCTGGGGTATGCCAAGACGTTCCTGCGCCAACTCGCCGACTGCCTCGATCTCATCAAATCGCGCAATGTCCGGGTCGTCACGAACGCCGGTGGGCTCAACCCGCGCGCTCTGCGCACGGCGATCATCGCCCTGGACCCGGCGCTCAGCGTCGCGCACGTGGAGAGCGACGCCGGCAACGCCTATCTCGGGGCGTTCGGCATCGCCGAGGCGTTGAGAAGTGACGCGCAGATCGTCGTCACCGGCCGGGTCACCGACGCCTCGCTCACCCTCGGGCCGGCCATCGCCGCCTTCGGCTGGACCCACGACGACCTCGATGAGCTCGCCGCGGGAATCGCCGCCGGCCACGTCCTGGAATGCGGCGCCCAGGCCACCGGCGGCAACTTCAGCGGATTCACGACGATCGACGTCAGCCGGCCGCTGGGCTTCCCGATCGCCGAGATCAGCGCCGACGGAACGGTCGTCATCACCAAGCACCCCGGCACCGGGGGCGCGGTCACCCAGGACACGGTGACCGCGCAACTCGTCTACGAGATCGACTCTCCGCGATACCTCAACCCGGATGTCACGACCCGCCTCGACACGGTCCAACTCGTTCAGGACGACACGGACAGGGTCAAACTGTTCGGCGTACGGGGTGAGCCCCCGCCCGCCACCACGAAGGTCGGCGTCAACCGGGTCGCTGGTTTCCGCAACGCGATGACGTTCGTCCTGACCGGCCTCGACATCGAGCAGAAGGCCGCCTGGGTCCGGGCCCAGCTCGAAGCGGCCCTTCCCGCCCGGCCGGCCGAGCTCACGTGGGACCTGGTCCGCACCGACCGCACCGACCCGGCCACCCAGTCGGAGGCGTCCGCCCTGCTCCGCTGCCACGCGAAGGATCCCGATCCACAGGTCGTGGGCCGCGCCTTCAGCGGCGCCGCGGTCGAGCTGGCCCTCGCGTCGTACCCGGGATTCCACGTCACCACGCCGCCGGCCGACGCGACCCCGTTCGGGATCTTCACGGCGACGTACGTCCCGCAGTCCGAGGTCCCGCACGTCGCCGTCCTTCCCGACGGCACCGCGGTCCACATCGCACCCCCGCCGCATACGTCCGCGCCCCCACCTGCCGATCCGCCCCCCGGCCCGGCAGCGCGCGGCGAAAACCCGGCTGGTCCTCAGGTGTCGTTCCCACCCCCGGACACACCCCTGATGACCAGCCGGGACCCCGCCGCCATCCGCCCGCCGGGCTCAGCCGGCGCTGAGGGTCGTCCCGGAGGTGCCGTGAGTGCCGGCCGGGACGACGCGCCCGCCGCCGTCCGCCCGCCGGGCCCGGCTGGCACTGAGGGCTGTTCCGGGACCCCGCAAGCAGCCGTGAGCGCCAGCCGGGAGGGTGCGGGGCGGACGGAGCGGGTGGCGCTGGGACGGCTCGTGCACGCGCGCTCCGGAGACAAAGGCGGCACGGCCAACATCGGCGTGTGGATCCCGGCCGGGCATCCGCGGCGACGCGACGCGTACGAGTGGCTGCGCGACTGGCTCGACGCGGATCGGGTCGGGGACCTGCTGCCGGAGACCGGTCCACTGGACGTCACCGTTCATCGGCTTCCCCACCTGTGCGCGCTGAACATCGTCGTGGACGGCCTGCTCGGCGACGGGGTCGCCGCCTCCACCCGTTTCGACCCGCAGGCCAAGGCCACCGGCGAGTGGCTGCGCGCGCGGAACGCCGACATACCGACGGAGCTGCTGTGACGACGTACGAGCACCATCGGGCAGCGATGCTGGAGCGGATCGCTGACCTGGCGGAGCAGCATGCCGCCGCGCTCGCCGGAGGCGGGGCGAAGAGCGTCGACCGTCACCACCGGCGCGGCAAGCTCACCGCGCGGGAACGGATCGAGCTGCTGATCGACGACGACGCGCCGTTCCTGGAGCTGAGCACCCTCGCCGGGTGGGGGACCGACTTCACCGTCGGCGGGTCGGTGGTCACCGGGATCGGCGTGGTCGAGGGCGTCGAGTGCATGATCGTCGCCAACGACCCGACCGTCCGGGGCGGCGCCAGCAACCCGGTCACGCTGAAGAAGAGTTTCCGCGCCGCGCAGATCGCCGCCGAGAATCGGCTGCCCACGATCAACCTGGTCGAGTCGGGCGGCGCGGATCTGCCCACGCAGAAGGACATCTTCATCCCGGGTGGCCGGCATTTCCGCGGGCTCACCGAGGCGAGCGCGGATCGGCGGCCGACGATCGCGCTGGTGTTCGGCAATTCGACGGCGGGCGGCGCGTACGTGCCCGGGATGAGCGACTACGTCGTCATGGTCGCGGGCGGGGCGAAGGTCTTCCTCGGCGGCCCGCCGCTGGTGAAGATGGCCACCGGCGAGGAGTCGGACGACGAGTCGCTCGGCGGGGCGGAGATGCACGCGCGGACGTCGGGGCTGGCGGACTACCTGGCCGCCGACGAGGCCGACGCGATCAGAATCGGACGTCAGATCGTACGGCGGCTGAATTGGCGCAAGCTTGGCCCGGCGCCCCGGGCGTCCTATGACGAGCCGTCGCAGGATCCGGAGGAACTGCTCGGCATCGTGCCGGCGGACCTCAAGATCCCGTTCGACCCGCGCGAGGTGATCCGGCGCATCGTCGACGCCAGTGAGTTCGACGAGTTCAAGCCGCTCTACGGGACAAGTCTGGTGACCGGGTGGGCGCAGCTGCACGGCTACCCGATCGGGATCCTGGCCAACGCGCAAGGGGTGCTGTTCAGCGCGGAGGCGCAGAAGGCCGCGCAGTTCATCCAGCTCGCCAACCAGGCCGACACGCCGCTGCTGTTCCTGCACAACACGACCGGCTACATGGTCGGCAAGGAATACGAACAGGGCGGCATCATCAAGCACGGCGCCCAGATGATCAACGCGGTGTCGAACTCGGCGGTTCCGCACCTGTCGGTGGTGATGGGCGCGTCCTACGGCGCCGGGAACTACGGGATGAGCGGCCGCGCCTACGACCCGCGGTTCATGTTCAGCTGGGTCGGCGCGAAGTCCGCAGTGATGGGCCCGGCGCAGCTCGCGGGCGTGGTGTCGATCGTGTCCCGGCAGGCCGCTGCCGCCGCCGGGCGCCCCTACGACGAGGAGGCCGACGCGAGGACCCGGGCGATGATCGAGGCGCAGATCGAGCGGGAGTCGCTGGCGTACTTCACCTCCGGGATGCTCTACGACGACGGCGTCATCGACCCGCGTGACACCCGGACCGTCCTCGGCATCTGCCTGTCCGTCATCCACAACGCGCCCGTCCAGGGCGCCCGCGGCTACGGGGTGTTCCGACTGTGATGATCCGCAAGCTGCTCGTCGCGAACCGGGGTGAGATCGCCCGCCGCATCTTCCGGACCTGTCGCGCGCTGGGTGTCGAGACCGTCGCCGTGCACGCCGAGATGTCGGACCTCCATGCGGCCGAGGCGGATGCCGCGGTCGTCGTCGAGTCCTTCCTGAACATCGATCAGATCGTCGAGGCCGCCCGCAGATCGGGCGCCGACGCGGTCCACCCCGGCTACGGCTTCCTCTCGGAGAACGCCGGGTTCGCCCGCGCCGTGGAGGCCGCCGGGCTGATCTGGATCGGTCCCACGCCCGACGCGATCGAGGCGATGGGCGACAAGATCCGGGCGAAGAAGCTGGTGTCCGCCGCGGGCGTGCCGGTGCTCGACGGGGACGACACGTTCCCGCTGCTGATCAAGGCCGCCGCCGGTGGTGGCGGTCGCGGGATGCGGGTCGTCACCGATCCCGGGACGCTGCGGTCCGAGCTCGCGGGGGCCTCCGCCGAGGCGCAGTCGGCGTTCGGCGACGGGACCGTCTTCACCGAGCCGTACCTGCCGCAGGCCCGCCACGTCGAGGTGCAGGTGCTCGGTGACCAGCACGGGCGCATCTGGGTGGCCGGTGACCGGGACTGCTCGGTCCAGCGCCGGCACCAGAAGATCGTCGAGGAGGCGCCGGCGCCCGGCCTGCCGGACACCGTGCGCGCCGAGCTGCACCGGCACGCCCTGGCGGCGGCCGAGGCGGTCGGCTACCGGAGCGCGGGCACCGTGGAGTTCCTGGTCGACGGCGACCGGATCTTCTTCCTGGAGATGAACACCCGGCTGCAGGTCGAGCACCCGGTCACCGAGGCCGTGACCGGGCTCGACCTGGTCGCCTGGCAGGTGGCGATCGCCGAGGGGCGGGCGCTGCCGGCGGAGCCGCCGCCGTCATGGGGGCACGCGATCGAGGTGCGGCTCTACGCCGAGGACCCGGCGGCCGGGTTCGCGCCGCAGACCGGCCGGCTGCGCGCGTTCGACTTCGGCGCGCCGGGCATCCGGGTCGACAGCGGGGTCGAGGCCGGCAGCGAGGTAGGCGTTCGCTACGACGCCATGCTTGCCAAGATCATCGCGTACGGGCCGGACCGCGCGTCGGCGATCCGCCTGCTCGCCGACGCGCTGCGCCGCGGCGTGCTGCACGGGATCACCACGAACCTCGCGCTGCTGCGGGCCATCCTCGCCGACGACGACTTCGTCGCGGGGCGGGTCGACACGGCGCTGCTGGACCGCAGACTCGCCGCGTGGACGAGCGCCGGGCAGGACCACGCGGTCCGCAAGGCGGCGCTCGCGGCGGCGCTGGGATCGGCGGTCCGGACCGCGACGTCCGCCGGCGTTCAGGCGCGGATGCCGGTGGCCTGGCGGAACGTGCCCAGCCAGGAGCGGGTGCGGACGTTCCGGCACGCGGGCGTCGAACACCGGGTCACCTATGCGGGCCGGGGCGGCCGGCTGGAGTCGTCGTGGCTGCCCGGCGTGCGGATCGAGTCGGCCGCTGCGGACCACGTGATCCTCGACGATCACGGGGTGCGGGAGACCTATCGGGTGACGGTCGCCGACGGCGGGGTGGACGTCGACGGGCCGGCGGGATCGTTCGACCTGCACGCCGTACCGAAGTTCGCCGATCCGGCGGCGAACCTGGCCGCGGGATCGCTGCTGGCGTCCATGCCGGGCCTCGTCGTAGCACTGCACGTGGCCGAAGGTGATCAGGTGGCGGCGGGTGCTCCGATCGTCGTCCTGGAGGCGATGAAGATGCAGCAGACGCTGACCGCGCCCGCCGCCGGGGTCGTCTCCTCGGTCGCCGTCGAGGTCGGGCGGCAGGTCGCCGCCGGTGAGGTACTTGCCGTGATCGAGGAGTCGTCGTGACCGCGTTCGTCGAGCCCGAGGAGTCGTCGTGACCGCGTTCGTGGAGTCCGAGGAGCGGCGGGAGTTGCGCGACGCCGTCGCCCGCCTCGGCCGCAAGTACGGCGAGGACTACTTCTACGCCGCCGCCCGGGACGGCCGCAAGACCACCGAGCTGTGGCAGGAGGCCGCCGCGCTCGGCTACCTCGGTGTGTCCATCCCGGAGGAGTACGGCGGTGGCGGCGGCGAGATCGGCGACCTGGCCGCGGTCCTGGAGGAGCTGGCCACCGCAGGCTGTCCGCTCCTGCTCATGGTGGTGTCACCCGCGATCGTCGGCACGGTGATCGCCCGGTTCGGCACCGCCGAGCAGAAGCAGCGGTGGCTTCCCGGCCTGGCGCGCGGCACGGCGACGTACGTCTTCGGGATCACCGAGCCGGACGCCGGGTCGAACACGCACCAGATCGCCACGCAGGCCCGGCGTGACGGTGACGACTGGATCGTGAGCGGCTCGAAGACGTACATCAGCGGGGTTGACGAAGCCTCTCATGTCTTGATCGTCGCCCGGGTCGGCGGGCGCCCGTCGCTGTTCATGGTCCCGACCGACGCCCCCGGCTTCACCCATCGCAAGATCGACATGGGGCTGGTCGCGCCGGAGGACCAGTTCACCCTCTTCCTCGACGACGTGCGACTGCCCGCCGACGCGCTGATCGGCAGCGAGGAGGCCGGTTTCGACCAGCTGTTCGCCGGACTCAACCCGGAGCGGATCATGGCGGCGTCGTCGGCGACCGGGATGGCCCGCTGGGCGCTGCGCAAGGCCGTCGCGTACGCCGGGGAACGTGCGGTCTGGGGTGTGCCGATCGGCGCCCACCAGGCGATCAGCCATCCACTCGCGAAACTGCACATCGAGATCGAGGCGGCGCGGCTGCTCACCCAGAAGGCGGCAGCGCTGCACGCCGCCGGTGAGCTGAAGGCCGCCGGCGAGGCCGCGAACATGGCCAAGTACGCGGCCGGGGAGGCCGTCTGCGCCGCCGTGGACCAGGCCATCCAGACGCACGGCGGCAACGGGCTCGCCACCGAGTACGGGCTCGTCCAGGCCCTCGCCACGTCACGGCTGACCCGGATGGCGCCGGTCAGCCGGGAGATGGCGCTGAACTTCGTGGCCCAGTTCTCGCTGGGGCTCCCGCGGTCGTATTGAATCGACGCCCCGCAAGGCCCGGAGTCGACCGCAACGGCGGCGGCCGGCGCGGCGCATCCACTCGGCCTGCCTGACGAGCGGGCTCGCCGACAGCAGGCGCGGGTGTGCTGGATAATGCCGGCGTGATCGACGAGCTGATCGGCAGAGCCGCTGCGGACGACGACGACGCGATCGAGGAGTTGACCGAGATCGCCGACGCCGAGCCGGAGCGCCTGCGGCCGTATCTGGGGCGGATGCTCGACGCGGGCGTGCTCTGGCCGGGCACGATGTACCGCGCGGCCGGCGCCGACGTGGTCGCCCGGGTGGTCGCGCTGGTCGACGCCGGGGAGGAGCCCGAGCTGATCGGCCGGTGCCTGTTCGTGCTCGCGCACAGCCGGCATCAGCTCGCCTACGAGGCGATGCGCCGGTGGATGGACCGGCCGCCGCCCGGCGCGGACCTGCTGCACGTCGGAATGCCGGAGTACGCCCAGGAGGGCGGCTGGACGATCGACCCCGACGGCAGCCGGCGGGAGTTGTGCGGGGACGTCGCCCACGAGTGGCAGCCGCGCGAGGCGCCGGCGCCGCAGTTCAACCCCGAGTGCCCGTGGTGCTCCTCGCCGCTGTGGACGGCCGCCGACCTGGACGGCTCCGAGCCCGCGCTGGCGCACACCGGCTGGGCCGGCCGCCTGAGGTTCCGGACCTGTTTCTACTGCTCCTGCTACACGACGCTGTTCAGTGAGGTCACGCCGGACGGCGGGAGCACGTGGTGGGCCGGGAACACCAGGCCCAGCTTCCTGCAGGTCAACTCCCGTCCGGAGGAGCCGCCGTCCCTGCTGCCGGTGGTGGGGCGCGCCCGCTCGAACCCGTTCCGGGCGGGCGCGTGGAGTGCGGGCGGGTCGACGCTGGGCGGTCATCCGCAGTGGATCCAGGACGCCGAGCACCCCGCGTGCCCCGGTTGCGGCCTGGTCATGAACTACGTGGGCCTGATCGGCGGCGCCGACCTCTACGAGTTCGGTGAGGGCGCGTACTACCTGCACGTCCACGCGTCGTGCGGGTTCGCGGCGGTCACCTACCAGCAGTCCTGAGGTCGGTCAGCCGGCGGACGGGCCGTGGTTGCGGAACTCCCACAGGCGGTTGTGGTTGACGTCGTTCAGGTCGCGGCCCTCGTCGACCCGGGCCACGAACGGGCGCGCGGTCGTGGCGGCCGGGGCCCACGGGTTCGCGGTGTCGAAACCGGCGCCGAGACAGCTGTCGCGGATCACGAGTTGGCCGTTCGGGGTGCTGCCGGGCAGATAACCGGTCGCGCTCGCCCCCTGATCCCAGGCGCGGCCGAGGTGTCCGGTGGGCGCCGCCCGATATCCGGCGTCGGCGACGATGCGGGAATGGGTGACCAGGAAGCCGTACGGGAAGAGGGGGTGGGTGTTGGGGGCGAAGATGACACCCCCGGATGCCTTTCGTGACGACACCAGCCGGAATTCGTCGTGCTCGAAGACCGCGGCGGCCCGTCCGAAGACGAAGTCCGTGTCGCCCTCGATGTAGGAATGCCGGACGGAGACGCGCGCGATGCGGTTCACGTCGTCGGCATTGGCCAGGAACGTGTCCTGCCGGCTGATCAGGCGCATGTTCTCCAGTTGCGTGCGGTCCGCGTCGGTGCGCAGCGCGAGCGCCTGATGCGTGCCGCGGTCCACCGTGTCCAGCAGCGTGTTCGTGATCGTCAGTCCTTTGAGCTGCAGATCCGTGCTCTGCGCCCAGACCACCGTGGCGCACAGCGCGGCCGTGGCGGTGGTCTTGGTGGCGCACGACTGGAACATCGGCCAGGCGGGGTCGCCCTCGGTGTACCGCCCGTCGGCGTTGACCTGCGCGGCCCATTGCGCCGGGGTGATCGTGGCATCGACGGTGAATTCAAGATTCACCTTGTGGGCCGGCCCGTCGCCGAAGATGGTCAGCGGTGGTGTGCCGGAGGGAATGAAGACCGTTCCCGTGTACGTCCCGGGCCGCACCGCGATGTAGAGGCGTCGCGTGCCACCGGCGCGATAGGCGGCGTTCACCGCTTCCTGAATGCCGGTCGACGGGTCGGCCACGAAATCCGGGTGCCGCGGGGTGCGAATCGGACCCGGGCGCCACGGGTCCGCGATCGGGCTCGCGTAGGTGCCGGAATAGCCGAGGTACTGGGCGGCGGTGAACGGCGCGGCCTCGGCGGGGGACAGGATCGGCCGGGCCGGCGTCCCCGGGGCGGCCAGCAGCGAGGCCAGCACGGCAAGCACGATCTTCATCGCGTCCCCTCCTCTAGGAATGCGCTTTCCTGCAGCACCCTACCGTCGATAACCGTCGATGTCTGCATTCCGGCCGGATGGGTATGCAGGAGTCCATGGCCAAGAAGAAGACCGCCCCGCTGGACGCTGCCGACCGCAACGCGATGCCGGACAGCGAGTTCGCCTTCCCGCGGCTGCGCAAGGAGCCGCTGAGCGACGCGAAGCACGTCCGCAACGCGCTCGCCCGCTTCGACCAGGTCCGCGACGCCAGCGACGACGAGCGCGACGAGGCGTTCCGCCGCATCCAGCGGGCCGCCCGCAAGTTCGGCGTGGACGTGTCCGAGAAGAGCTGGCGTGAACTCGGCAAACCCACCAAGAGCATGAAGTCGTCCAGCAAGCCGCGCGATCCGGGCGGCTCACGATCCGAGCGTTCCAAGGCCGAGTTGTACGCCGAGGCCCGCGACCGCGGCGTCGAGGGCCGCTCCACGATGACCAAGGCGGAGCTGATCCGCGCCCTGGAAAAGCGCTGAAGTCGTGAGTGTCCTGACCGTCAACGCGGGATCGAACAGCCTGCACCTCGTCGTCATCGACGGCGACCGCCGGGACATCTCCGGCGCGCCGGGTTCGGACGAGGCCCGCGAGGCTGTCGCCGAGTTCGTCGGAAGCCACGAGAAGCCCGGCATCGTCGCGCACCGGCTCGTCCATGGCGGGGACCTCGTGAAACAGGCGACCCTCGTCGACGACGAGCTCAGGGCCGGCCTCGACAAGGTCGCCGACCTCGCCCCGCTGCACGTGCCGCCAGCGCTGGCGCTGCTGGACACGCTGCGTGACCTGCTGCCGGACGTCCCCCACGCGGTCTGCCCGGACAACGCCTTCCACGCGACCCTCCCCGAGCACGCGGCCACCTATGCCCTCCCGGAGGAGTGGCGCAAGCGGTGGGGGCTGCGGCGCTACGGTTTCCACGGGCTGTCCTACGCGTACGCGCTGCGTCGCACCGCCGAGCTGCTGCACCGCCCCGCCGAGCAACTCCACGTCGTCCTCGCCCACCTCGGCGGCGGTGCCTCGGTCTGCGCGGTCCGCGACGGCCGCAGCGTCGACACGTCGATGGGCTTCACCCCGCTCGACGGCGTCCCGATGAGCAAACGCTCCGGCGCGATCGACCCGGGAATGCTGTTGTGGCTGCTCGACGGCCGGTTGACCCGCGAGGAGCTGAGCGACGGGCTCTACCACGGATCGGGGCTGCTGGGCCTGTCCGGCGGGCGTTCGGGCGACACCCGCGAGCTGATCGGCGACCCCGCGCTGGACGTGTTCACGCACCGGGTCCGCCGGGAGATCGCGGCCGCCGCGACGTCGCTCGACCGGCTCGACGCGCTCGTCTTCACCGGCGAGATCGGCTGGGACCAGCCCGAGGTGCGGCGCGACGTCTGTGCGGGGCTGGGGCTGCTCGGCGTACCGCTGCCGGTCGTCGATGACCCTGAGGCAGACGGCCCGGTCAGCCCGGCGGGCGCCACGGTCCCCGTGCTGGTCGTCGAGCCGCGCGAGGAGTTGCAACTCGCCCGGGAGGCGGCCGCGCTCCTCCCGTCGTAAGCGCGGTTGCCGCCTGGGCTATCGCGGCTTGGTCAACGCCTGGAGCAGCCGGCTGACGTGCTTGTCGACCTGGCCGCGGTCGTAACCGCGCAGGGCGACGTCGAAGGTGATGTTCGCGAGCGCGTCGCGGGCGGCCGCCCGGGAGAACTCGCTGTCCGAGGCGAGGGCCCGCCGCGCCTCCGCGAGCACCGTGTCCACCGGAACGCGGTTGTAGCCGCGCAGGGCGACGTCGAACTTGACGTCCATCAGCGCGTGCCGGGCGGACTCGCCGTCCTCGGCGAGGGCCCACTCCGCCTCCGCCACCGCCTTGCTGACCTGATCACGGTCGTAGCCGCGCAGGACGACCTCGAACGTCGTGTTCGCCAGCGTGTCGCGGGCGGCCGCCCGGGCGGCGGGGCTGCCAGAAGCGGCGGCCTGCTGCGCCTCCGCGAACGCCTTGTCCACCTGAGAAGGGTCGTAACCGCGCAACACCACGGTGAAGTCATGTGCCATGTCCGAGAACGTTAAAGCCTCGGGATCACATCGTTGCGATACGCCTTCGCTTTCTGTCGCCGTCCGGGTGCGTCGGGCGGGCGGGTCAGGATGCGGCTTCGGCCAATTCTGCGAGCTTCGCCTCGATGCTGTTTCGCAGGTCGCCGAGGGAGCCGGCGCTGACCACCTGGACGTTCGCGGCGGCGGTTCCGCTGTCCACGGTGATGAACCTGGCCTCGGGGTTCGTTCCGGCGACCTTGGTCGCGGCCGTAACCTGCGCATCGCCGACCGCGATGATCACCTGGCAGCCGCTGCCGGTCAGGGAGTTGGCGAAGCCTTCGGCGTTCTCGGGTGTCTGCGGGCCGCTGACTGACAGGTTCTGCACACGAACCTGGGTCGTCACCGAACTCTGCTGCATGGAGGTCCAGACCGAGGTGGCGGGTTCCTTCGTGACCCCGTCCTGGTCGGTGAGCAGGCAGGCGGTTGCGTCCAGGTATTCCCGCTGACGCGGTGCAGGGTCCGGCCACAGCGTCCAGGTCGCGATCCCGGCGACGACGGCGACGAGCAGTCCACCGGCGACGAAGCGCCCACGCCCCTGGGTGAGGAGGGCTCGTGGCCGATGCCACGTACCACGGCTTGACCTTGACTTTTGCGGCACCGGCGGAGGGTACGCAGACGAACGCATAAAGATCAAGATCTTGCATAGATCAATTGTCATGGCCCATGATTCGCCGAATCTTGGAAGAAGCTGTGAACACGGGGGCTCCACATGCGACGGCGGATAGCTGTCATCACTGCGCTTGCCTTGGGTCTGTCGGCAGGCGTGCCACCGGACGTCGTTCCCGAGCATGGCGGGTGGCCGATCTCGGGTCTGCTCTCTGCCCTGCGGCAGACGCCGGCGCTGGCAGCGGTCGCCGGACTGCCCAAGCAGGAGCGCGGCCACGCGACAAGCGACGTCGACCACTACGTGCCGACCGGTAAAACGCAGGCCAACGGTGGCGTGGGTTCGGCGCCCGGCCGCGGCAAGGGCATCGTCGACCCGGAGCAGCCGGACAAGCCGGTGCAGAAGGCCGGTGTCACGCCGAAGAAGCCCGGTGACGAGAACAGCTTCGACAAGCGGACCAGCAAGCGGCTGCCCAAGCGGTCGGCGGCGAACTATGACGAGTACGAGAACGAGGACGGTTCGTTCACCCGGGTGTTCTCCGGGGAGCGGACCAACTTCAAGGCCTCGGACGGCTCGTACCAGCCGATCGATACGAACCTGACCAAGCAGGGTGACCGGCTGGAGGCCGGCGCGAACTCGATCGACGTCTCGCTGGGCGCGGCCGGCGCCGACACCACCCCGTCCGCCGCACGTAAGGCAGCGAACGCCGCCGCGCCGTCGGCCTCGCCGTCTGCGTCCGCTTCCCCGTCTGCGTCTGCCTCCAGAGCTGCTTCGGTCGCACCTTCCGCGGCTGCGCCTTCCGCGGCTGCGTCGCAGGGCACGCGTGTCGAGTCGGCTGATGATGCGCTGGCGAAGGTTACGACAGCGTCGGGTTACTCCATGGCGTACGACCTGGCCGGTGCCGCCGCGGTGCCCGCGGAGGTGGACGGCTCGTCCGCGACGTACCGCGACATCCTGCCGGGAACCGACCTGGAGGTGCGGGCCACCAACACTGGTGCCAAGGAGACGCTGATCCTGGAGTCGCCGGCGGCCGGTAATGAGTGGGTGTTCCCGCTCAAGTTGCAGGGCCTGACGGCGAAGAAGCAGAGCGACGGCTCGGTGGGCCTGGTGGCCGCGGACGGCAAGGTCGCCATGTGGATTCCGCCGGGCTTCATGCAGGACTCGAAGGTGGACCCGCAGTCGGGCGCGCCGGCTGAGTCCAGCGCGGTCGAGTACAAGCTGATCACCGTTGACGGTGGGCCGGCGCTGAAGGTGACGGCGGACGCGGCGTGGCTCAACGACCCGGCGCGGCAGTACCCGGTGCGGATCGACCCGAGCATCGAAACGGACGATACCGGTGATGTGTTCACCGACAACAGTTCGGCGACCACCGGGCACAACCACGGCGACAACCTGCCGGTCGGTACCTGGGACGGTGGCACCACCATCTCCCGGTCGTTCATACGGTTCGGCAGCTTCGACAACGACGGCATGGTCGGCACGCAGATCAAGTCGGCCAAGCTGTTCATGTTCCACACCTGGTCGTACAACTGTGGCGATCACAAGCCGGTCTACGTCCGGCGCGTCACCAGCAACTGGAGCATCGCCGATATCGTGGCGAAGAAGGGCGTTCTCGAATCCGGGCCCAGCTACTCGGCCCCGATCGCCGAGTGGGTGATCGGCGACAACAACCCGGCATGCGGCAACTCCGGCAGTGACCGGGGCAAGGGCGCGATGCGGTCGGTGTCGCTGCCGACGCAGACGTTCAACGGCTGGTCGACCGGCACGATGGGCAACTTCGGTCTGGCGCTGACCGCCTCGGAGAGCGACTCGACGGCGTTCAAGCGGTTCACCTCGGCCTACTACGGCGGCTACGAGACCGACCCGCGGCTGGAGGTGACCTACGACTTCAACACCGAGCCGCAGGTCAACGCGCAGTACCCGGCGTATGGGGCTAGTGCGGCGACGTTGACGCCGGAGTTGGTCGCGGACGCGGTCGACCCGGACAACTGGCCCAAGACGCTGCAGTACAACTTCTTCGTCTACGACGCGGATCAGAAGACCCAGCTGGCCACCTCGGGGTGGCAGACGAAGAAGTCCTGGACGGTGCCGGCGGGCACGTTCACCTGGAACGACTCCTATTACTGGACGGTCCAGGTCGGCGACGGTCTGACCGACAATGGCCAATACCTGGTCAAGAATCTGCTGACGACGCCGGTTCCGCAGCCGTCGATCACGTCGGCGTTGTCGCAGAATGCCGGTCAGGGGTTCGACCCGGTGATCGGTAACTACACGACCGCCGCACGAGACGCGATGGTCAACACCATCGGGCCGCCGCTGGAGATCAGCCGGCAGTACAACAGCAGCGACCCGCGTATCGGGCAGGGCTTCGGCGCGGGCTGGTCCAGCATCACCGACGTCAAGGCCACCGAGAAGCCTGTCACCACGAACGGCGCGCAGCGGCTCAACACCGTCGTGGTGACCTACCCGACCGGCCGTGAACTGGCCTTCGGCCGTAACAACGACGGCAGTTACATGTCACCGGCCGGCCAGGCTGCCACGTTCACCGAAGCGTCGGTCGACGGCAAGCGTGTCTACCGGCTGACCGAAAAGGACGGCACCACCTACGAGTTCAAACAGCTCCTGGCAGGTTCGCCGGAATTCCCGGTGGCCTCGATCAAGGACGTGTCCGGGCGCACGCAGACGTTCACCTACACCGACGGCCGGCTCACCAGGATCACCTCGGCGTCCGGACGGGCCCTGACCCTGTCCTGGACGGGAACATCTCTCAAACACGTCGGCTCGGTCTCCACCGACGCGGCCACGCCGGGCGATGCGAGCACGGTGAGCACCTGGACGTATGAGTACGCCGGAGACGCGCTGACGAAGGTGTGTCCGCCGACGAGCTCGGGTGACTGCCACACGTACCAGTACAACGCCACCGGTTCGCTGTATCCGTCCGCGATGGTCAACGCGCGGCCGCATTCGTACTGGCGGCTGAACGAGAGCACCGGTACCAAGGCGACCAGTTCGATGCTGGAGAACGCCGGCGCCGACGTCGGCAACTACAGCGGGGTGGCCCTGGGCCAGCCCGGCCCGCTGTCCGGTACGACCTCGACCGCTGCCGGGTTCGACGGTTCCTCCTCGCAGCTGCAGATCCCGGCGAATCTCGCCGCCGACGGCGCGAACCAGGCGATCAGCATGTGGTTCAAGGCGCCCACCGGCGGCGGCGACGGCGTGCTGTACAGCCAGTCGCTGGAACCGGCGGCCTCGACCGCGACGACCACCAACCGTGCGTACAACCCGACGCTGTACCTCGGCTCCGACGGCCAGCTGATGGGCGGCTTCGCCAAGGCCCCGAGACTGGGGTCCTCGCTCGGCACCCTGACCGCCGTCGGCCAGGGGCAGTGCATCACCGTGCCGGGCGATGTCTCGACGAACGGCACCCGCCTGCAACTGATGAAGTGCGGCAACACCGCGAACCAGATGTTCACCTGGACCACCAGCCGGCAATTGCAGGTCACCACCGGCGGCGTGGTCAAGTGCGTGGACATCCAGGACCAGGAGGGCATCAACGGCGCGGACCTGCTCATCAACAGCTGTGCCTCCACGGCGGGCAGCCAGCGGTGGGACGTGCAGACCGACGGTCAGATCGTCAACGAATCCTCCGGCCTGTGCATGGACTCGATCGGCGACGGCACGCAGAGCGGCGCCATGATGCACATCTGGGCGTGCGGCAGGACCCGGCCCAGCGACCAGCTGTTCCTGCCCCGCGTCCACACCCCGATGGCGGCGACCGCCACGGTCAACGGTGCGGCCTCGCCGGTCAAGGTGAACGACAACGCCTGGCACCACGTGGTGCTGTCCGCCTCCGGTAACCGGCAGGACCTCTACCTCGACGGCAAGTCCGTCGCGTTCGAGACCGGTGTGAGCGTGCAGGACATGACCCCGGCCTCCGCGTTCATCGGCAAGGGCTTCCTCGGCGGCGGCTGGCCCAACCAGTCGCACAACGGCGCCTACGGCAACACCGGCACCCGGGACTACTTCACCGGCACCATCGCCGACGTGGCCCTGTTCGACACCCCCGTCGAAGGCCAACTGGCAGCCGACCTGTACGGCACCCGCAACCCGGTCAACCTGCTGACGAAGGTGGCCCGACCCTCCGGCAACGCCACCGCGGAGGTCTCCTACGACCCGATCACCAGCCGGGTCAGCAAGGTGGTGGACGGCAACGGCGAGACCTGGACGCCGGAGAAGCCTGCCCTTGCCGGCTCGACCAAGATCTACGAAAGCGCCGTGCTCGGTGGTGCGCCGACCAACTACTGGCGGATGGCCGAGTCCGGGGTGACCCAGGCGGTCAACCAGGTCAACGGCGGTACCGCGACCTACAACACAGTCGGCCTCGGCGCAGCCGACAGCCCCTTCGGCGCCGAACACGGCAAAGCGGCCGTGTTCAACGGCACCAGCTCGTACGTCACCCTGCCCTCAGATGTGGCACCGGCCGGGAACAGCTCGGTCTCGATATGGTTCAACACGACGAGCACCAGCGACGTTCTCGTGGGCAAGAGGGACACCAGCTCGCTTGACGCCCCGACGATGTGGGTCGGCTCCGACGGCAAGCTGCGCGCGCTGTCAGCCACGACGACACCCACAGGCCCGATCAACGCGATCGGTGTCCCTGGCAAGTGTGTCGACGTCGACCATGGCGGCACCACGAACGGGACACCGATCCAGCTTTTCACCTGCAACGGCTCCGCCCCGCAGAACTGGACGCTGGTGCCGGCATCGACGAGCAACGAATCGGTCTACATCAAGGCCCTCGGCAAGTGCATGACGGCGTCGGGCAGTGCGACGACCAGCGGTACGAAGGTGGTGCTCGCGGGTTGCGAGGGCCTCGCGTCGCAGACCTGGTCGCCGAGCGCCGGTGGCTTGCGCAACGGCTTCACCGACGTGTGTCTGGACAACCCGCAGGGATCCACCAAGGACGGCACTGGCCTGCAGCTTTGGACCTGCAACGCGAGCCCTCCGCAGATGTGGTCCCCGTCGCTGGAAAGCAAGGCAGCGGTCAACGACGGCAAATGGCACCACGCGGTCCTGACCACCAACGGCCTCACCCAGACGCTGTACGTCGACGGCGCCAAGGCCCAGTCGTCGACCGGCCCCGCCCGCATGACCCCCGACGCGTCGGCGGCGTACACCCTCGGCACCGGATACGTCGATGGTGCCGACGGCCGGATCGGCCGGAGCGGCAGCTTCTTCCAATTGGATCCGGACACCACCAGCTACTTCAAGGGCACCCTCGGCGAGGTCGCGTTCTACGCCTCCGAGATCGACGCGACCCAGGCGCAGTACCAGTTCAAGGCCCGCGACGCGGTCAAGGCGGCACCGTCGGGTCAGATCAACTACGTCGTCACCGGGCCGAACGATCCGACGACCGGGCAGCCGGCGAAGACCACGACGATCAACGATCTGACGTACGGCCGCAAGGCCGCGGAGATCGACGCGCTGGGTAACACGACGCGGTTCGGCTACAGCGGCAAGGGCAACCTGCGCACGGTCACCGACCCCAACGGCAACATGACCATCAACGAGTACGACGTACGCGGCAACGTCGTGACGGTCACGACCTGTCAGGATAGGTCGGAGAAGAACTGCTCGACCTCGTACTCGCTGTATTACCCGGACGCCACGACGGCCAAGCCGGCGCCGAACATCCGCAACGACAGGTTGATCGAGCTGCGCGGCGCCGGTTCGTCCTCGGCCAGTGACAACACGTACCTGACCAAGTACGAGTACGACGACCAGGGCAATCGGGTCAGCGAGACCGACCCGCTGGGTCGCCGCACGACGATCACCTACACCGATGGCACCACGCGCGGTGGTTTCCAGGGCGGGACGGCTCCGGCGGGTCTGCCGTGGCGGGTGGTCAAGCCCGGCGGTGGTATGCAGACGATCCTGTACTACGCGAACGGTGACGTCGCGGAGACGACCGATCCGGCCGGCGAGGTCACGCGGTACGAGTACGACGGCCTCGGCCGTACGGTCGCCGAGATCGATGTCGTCAAGGGCGCGCCCGCGGCGAAAGTGAAGTACACCCACGACGGCCTGGACCGGGTGGTCACGGTGGAGGACGCGGCGATCACCAACGCGGTGACCGGCGCGGTGCATACACCGGTGACGACCCTGTCGTACAACATCGACGGGCAGTTGACCGCCGAGACAGTGTCGGATGCGACCGGTGGTGACGCATCGCGGACGGTGAAGTATGGCTATGACAGCCATGGCCGGCGGACCTCGGAGACCGATGAGCTCGGGAACAAGACTGAGATCGGGTACGACTCCTACGGTCAGGTGAACCGGCAGACGCACGCCGACGGCTCCACGGTCATCACCAACTACGACGCGCTCGGCAACGAGGTGTCGACTGTCGTCAAGAACTTCACCGGCGACCCTGACTCGCCCTCCGCGGCACGTGATCTCAAGGTCCGGCAGCTGTCGTACGACCCGGCCGGTCGGCTGGCGTCCGAGACCGATGCCATGGGTTGGGTCAACGAGTTCGAGTACACCGACAACAACCTGCTGGTGTCGGTGACGCGCACCAACGGCTGCGACCCGAAGAAGATGTCGGGCTGCACCAAGCAGTCGTTTGTGCTGGAGAGCAATACGTACGACCTCGCGGGCAACGTCGTCACGCAGATCACCAACAACGGCCGTACGAAGACGACCCGGGCGTACGACGCCCTGGGCCGCAACACGTCCGCGACCCTCGAAGTGACGGAGGAGGGCGAGAGCACCACCAAGCGCACGACGACGTACACGTACTCGGCCGAGGACGAGCTGCTGAGCACGACGCTCAGCGACGGCACGAATGTGATCACCTCGGCTGCCAGCACGTACGACCGGGCCGGCCGGGTCCGGCAGCAGACCGGTTACAACTCCGCGGGCGTCACCCCGAACCTGCGGTGGAAGCTGGACGAGAAGTCCGGGACCACGACTGCCGACGCGGCCGCCAACAACCGCGGAACCCTGGCTACCGGCGTCACTTGGTCCGATGAGCGTGGAGGTGCGGCTGCCTTCGCCGGTGGCAAGTCCGGCACGATCTCCGGGCAGGCTCCGGTGGACACGCTGCAGCCGTACACCCTGAGCGCCTGGGTAAAGCTGGACAACAAGGAGGCCGACCGGTATGTCGCGTCCTTGCCCGGCGACATCGGCAGCTCCGCGCTGAAGGTCTACTTCGAGAAAGATACGTCGTCGTGGCGTCTGGCCATGGCGGTACGTGACGCCAACGGCGAGACCAGCTGGCCGAGCAGTGCCAGCACCTACACCGACGGATCGGCGACCACCGGAGAGTGGACGCACCTGGCGGTCACGGTCACGCCGAACGCCGCGGTGGGCGCCACCAACACCGCCCAGCTGTATGTGAACGGCGCGGTCAAGGCGGCCCTGTCAACAACCAAGCAGTTCAACAACCAGGCGACCGGCCTGCTCGTCGGTGGGCAGGACGAGACCAGCGGAATCTTCGCCGGTCAGATCGACGACGTGCAGGCGTACCAGAAAGCGTTGTCCGCGGCGGAGATCGCCCAGCTGCAGAGCGGTGCGCTCCCGGCGTCCGGCACCGCGGTCAACCGGACCAGCTTCAGCCTGGACAGCGACGGGTCGGTCACCTCGGTGACCGACCCGAAGGGGGAGATCACCTACGTCGCGAATGACGCGGTGGGTCGCGCCGTGCAGACCACCAGTCCCGAGATCACCGCGGTCACCGGTGAGGACGCCGCGAAGCGGATGCACGCGATCACCCTCACCGGGTTCAACACCTTCGGCGAGGTCACCGAGCAGCAGGATCCCCACGGCAACGTCTCGATCAATCGGTACGACGGCGTCGGCCAGCTGGTGGAGCAGCAGCTGCCGGCGTACACGATGCCCGACGGGAAAACGGTCCTGCGGCCGAAGATCACCGCCGAGTACAACAATGTCGGTCAGGTCACCTCCAGCACCGACCAGCTGGAAGCCGTCACCCGCTACACCTACGATCAGCTCGGCCGCACCACCAAGATCGTCACCCCGGACGGGCATCCGACCCGGTACCGGTACGACGACAACGGTGAACTGATCTCGCACACCGACCCCAACGGTGCGCAGGCCACCTCCACCACCGACTACCTGGGCCGCACGATCACCGCGACCGAGGCGGTCCGGCAGGCGGGTACGGGCTATACCACCGAGTACAAATACGATGACAGCCCGTGGCCGACGAGTGTGAAGTCGGCCGGGGGGCTGGTCACCAGCCTGAAATACAACAGCGTCGGCGAGCAGACCGTGGTGACCGACGCCGCGCGTGGCGTGACCAGAACGAAGTACGACGGTGCCGGACGTCCGGTCAAGGTGACCGCGCCGGACGGCAGCTACACCACGGGCACCTACGACATGCTCGGCCGGACGGTCGCCTCCTCCAAGTACGCGGCCGTCACCGGTGAGCTGCTGAGCACCCAGACCCAGCGGTACGACATCACCGGCAACGTGCTGGCCCAGAGCAACGCGTTCAACCCGGCGGTCGCCGCGAACACCGATCTGCCGGGCAGCAAGCACGAGACGACCTTCGAGTACGACGAGGTCGGACAGCTGATCAAGCAGCGTGAGCCGATCAGCGCGTCCGACGCGATCGAGTCGACGTTCGGCTACGACGAGGGCGGCCGGCAGACCCGCTTCACCGACGGCCGTAACAACCGGTTCGTCACGACGTACAACTCATGGGGTCTGCCGGAGAAGCAGATCGAGCCGGCCACCGCCAGCACCCCGGGCGCACCCGACCGAACCTTCACGATGACCTACGACGCCGCCGGCCGGGCGGTCCGCCTGGATTCACCGGGCGGGGTGAGCACGACGTCGGAGTACGACGTGATGGGCCGCCTGACCAAGAGCCAGGGCAGCGGTGCTCAGGTCGAGACGAAGGATCGTTCCTTCACCTACGACCTGACCGGGCGGGTGACCTCGTTCACCGGCGCCGCAGGGAAGAACACCGTCGAGTACGACGACCGCGGCCTGGTCACGAAGATCGACGGGATCTCCGGCAACTCGACCTACACCTACAACCCGGACGGCGCACTGACCAGCCGCACCGACGGCGCGGGAACGACGACCTATACGTACGACCCTGCCACGGGTCGCCCGTCAAGGGTCGACAACGACACCGCCGGTGTGCACATGGGTTACAGCTACGACTCGATGTCCCGGGTGGAGCACATCGCCTACAGCGGTAACACGAGATCGTTCACCTACAACAAGTACGGCCAGCTGGAATCCGACGAGGTCAAGACCCCCGCGGGCGCCACCGTCGGGAAGATCGCCTACGGGTTCGATCTCGACGGCAACATGACCAGCAAGACGACGACCGGCTTCAACGGGTCGTCGACCAACACCTACAAGTACGACTGGGCGAACCGGCTCACCCAGTGGGACAACGGCGTCACCCCGACGATCTACGCCTACGACAAGTCCGGCAACCGGGTCCAGGCCGGAAGCAAGACCTTCGAATACGACGAGCGCAACCAGCTCACCCGGGAGAATTCCACCGGCACCGCCTACCAGTACTCACCGCGCGGGACCCTGACCTCCACCGTCACGAACGGGGTGGAGACCAAGACCGTCACCGATGCCTTCAACCAGGTCATCTCGCAGGGGACGAAGAACGGTGGGACCTCCACCTACTCTTACGATGGTCTGGGCCGGCTGATCCTGCCGAATCTGACCTACACCGGCCTCGGCAACGACGTCGCGGCCGACGGCAGCACCGTCTACGTCCGGGATGTCGGCGACGACCTGGTCGGTGTCGCATCCGGCAGCAATCAGCGGTACGCCTGGACCGACCTGCACACCGATGTGGTCGGCGAGTTCAGCGCCACCGGCGCCACGTTGTCCGGTTCGGTGTCCTACGACCCGTGGGGCAAGATCCTGGCGAGCGGCGGCATGATCGGCAAGCTCGGCTACCAGCAGGAGTGGACCGACCAGGGCACCGGCAAGGTCAACATGCTGTCGCGCTGGTACGACCCGGAGACCGGCGCGTTCGACACCCGCGACACTGCGAACAACGACCCGACCTCGGGCACTGGGGCGGCGAACAGGTTCGCCTACGCCGAGGGCAACCCGATGACCAACACCGACCCGAGCGGTGAGGGCGTCGGCGGCAAGTGCGGCAAGTACGACTACGCCTGCGAGGTGCAGAAGTACCAGGCCGCCCTCCAGGTCTACAACACCGCCATGGAGGTCCGCGAACGCGGCATCAAGGCGGTCGGCGCGGACATCGTCGCCCAGGAGGCCGAGTACGTCCGGGCGCTGCGCGAGAGCAACACCAGCCTGCTCGACATCCTGCTGCAGGTCGGTGTCGGGATGCTGCTCGACATGATCGGCTACAACTCGGTGGTCGGTTGTCTGGGCGGCAGCATCATGGACTGTGTCGACCTGGCGTTGAGCGCTGTCGGCCCGATCAAAGCGCTGAAGATCGGCAGAACACTCTTCAAGTCCGCTGAGCGGGCGTTCTCGGGTTACCGCATGTGGAAGCGCATCGTCGAAGGTGCGCGCACGGTGATGCGCCGGGCGCAGGACCTGGTGAATGCGGCCCGCAAGAAGCTCGGCGACCTGATGAACAAGGTCCCGAAGAAGCCGAAGCCGCCGAAGAAGAAGCCGAAGCCGCCGGCCAAGAAGAAGCCCAAGCCGAAGCCGAAGCCGGAGAAGAAGCCGGCGCCGTCGAAGCCTGCGAAGAAGCCGAAGCCGGAGAAGGCTCCGAAGAAGCAGGACAAGCCGAACAAGAGCAAGCCCCAGAAGACGAAGCCGAAGTCCGCGAACAAGTCCGAGCCCAGCAAGAGCAAGAAGAAGCAGTCGTCGTCGCGCCAGGAGGACGATGACGACAACGATTCGGACGGCGGCGGCAACGAGACCGGCGGGGAGTCCTGCCCGATCCCGCAGCCGCAGGAGAAGGATGAGACGCACAGCTTCGATCCGTCGACGCTGGTGCTCATGGCCGATGGCACGACACGGCCGATCTCCGAGGTCAACATCGGTGACTCGGTCCTGACCAAGGACCCGGCCACCGGCGAGATCAGCCCACGTGAGGTCACGCTGCTGCACTCCAACCGCGACCTGGACCTGACCGACGTCACGGTCTCGGCGAAGCCGGCCGACGCCGTCACGGGGACCGAGACCGAGGTCGAGGGCAAGGGTGGTCGTAGCACTCGAGGACCCACCGATGGGACGGTCCTCAAGACGACGGCGCACCATCCCTTCTGGGACGCGACGACGGAGAAGTGGGTCGACGCCGCGGACCTAGTGCCGGGTAAGTCGACGCTGGTTGGCCCGGACGGCGAGATCCAGTACGTCACCGGCGTCCGCAACTTCGCCGGCGCGGCGGTCATGCGCGACCTCACCGTCGCGGACATCCACACGTACTATGTGATCGCCGGTGCAACGCCGGTACTAGTTCACAACAACAACAACGGTCTGCCATATGATGCATGCCCGGTCATGTATTCGGTTAACAAACTGCGGCACGGTGCCTACGGAGAGGATGAGACTCGTGCTGATTTGGAGGCCGGTGGATACACTCATATCACCGATGAGGTCACGTTCACGGACAGGAACGGAAACCCATTCAGGGCGGACTTCATCGCGAAGGATCCAGCTGGGAACTGGATTGCCATAGAGACCAAGACCAGCGGAGGCGGTGCCTCTGGCCGCCTCGCGGGACCTGATGTGGTGTCCAAGATGGGCATAGATCAGGTTACCGGATATTACGATCTTGTACATGGCGGGCTGACCTTATCGACGGATAAGCTATCCCAATACGGTTTCAGTCACGGGGCCAAATTCACCGTCTCGAACTTTGGAAAGAGCAGCAAACTATGTCCGCATTGTTAGGTTCATTGCTTCAGTCTGAGCTGACGCAGCGACTCTCGGCAGAGGGCTGGCGGCTGGATCCTGTTGCCCGCGAGCCGCGATATTCGCACGGCGTGGGTGACGTGTTCTGGCAATTTGGTTTGAACGCATCAGGAGACGGGCCGGTTTCGTTTTCACCCGCTGTAGGTGCTCGTCATCCAGAGACGAGCCGGCTTTATGTGAAGTTTCAGGGTCTGCCCCCGGAGCCTGAAGTATCCTTCGGCGTCTGTTCGGTCGGCCAGGGACTTGCCGACCTCGTTCGATGGGAAGGGCAGGGAGTCGCTGTTCCGCACCGCTGGAGACTTCACGAAGAATCCGACGTTGCACGCGTCGCAGAGGTCATGGTCTCGGACCTGCTTGGTGCCGGGTTGCGCTTCCTGTCGACCTTGAGCAGCGCCGCCGACATTTTTTTGCGTTTAGAGAGCGATCAGTCCAGGTATCAGGCTCTTAATGGACACTTAGCCATCGTCGCAGCCCTTCTTGGCCACCAAGAGTCGGCCCTTTCGGCCTTGCGTTCTTATGCTGCGGAGGCTGATCGCCAGCAAGATCCTGCTCGATCGTGCACTTGGAACTTCATCTCTTCGTATGTAGGTCATTTTGGAATTGGTGACGATCTGATTTCCGGATGATCATATTCCGGGGGAATTGCAAAGTCGAGGCTGATTGCGCGAACGATTCCTTTCCGCTCAGTGTTGAGCGATTGCCGAACTTCTCCAATTTTTTGTGCGTGATGACCTTAGTATCGACGAAATGCCGGCCGAGTTCTTTGAGCTAATCTGGAATGCTGCCGATCCTGGTGCGGCCGGAATAGAGAAGACATGGCGAAGTCATTCAAACGTTGATTCGTCCGACGATCCGAGGTGTGAGTCTGGAACCGGGCAGCTGAAAGTATTTCGGCTTAGCTCTCGGACTTGCCAATGGTTTTGTGGCGGGAGTTATTGACTGTAGGCCGTGGAGTCGTGGTTGTGCATCTCGGTTGCTGTCACGGCTGATGTCAGTCGATCAAGTAAATTTACATGCATCGATTGATTCGGGTGGCCTGCTCCCAGGTTGGTGGTTCGGTGCGGGCGTTATGATCACCGCGGGCTTCCGTTGATCGATCGGCTGCTGGCTCGATGGCGGGCGTGCGCGCGTGGCCGTAGGCCTTGAGCGCGTGCGCGCGGCCCGGCTTCGGCCGGGCCGCTTCTTGATCCTGTATGGCTTTTCTTAGCCAATCGACCCGTTCGCGGAGCGCTCGCGTGATCGCGGCTCCTGGCGAGCTGGGCGTTACGGGCGCGGCTTGCGGGTGCGGCGCGGCTTCGCCGCCTCGGTGGGCGGCTCGGTGGTCGCGGGTTCGATGCCGGCGTTGGCCTCGTATTTGGCGATGTCGTCGTCGAGGCTGTGGTGGGCGGCCTTGAGGTCCGCGAGTTCCTGGGTGGCGGCGTTCATCGCGTGCAGGTCTTTGGCGAGCATGGCGTCGACGATGCGTCCGGCGATCTCGTTTTGGCGGAGCAGGAACTCGGCGACGCGCCGGTTGAGGTCGGGGTCGTCGGCCATGGCGGGAGTGCCGCCGTGGTCGGGGACGGGTTTGCCGTCGGTGCCGGCGCGTTCGCGGGCGAGTGGGTGCACGAAGGTGCCCTTGCCGACGACGGCGTAGGTGAGCCCGAGGTGTTGCAGCTCGCGTAGCGCCCGCTGGGCCGTCATCGAGGCGACACCGTAGTTATCGGCCATCTTGCGTGCGGTGGGCAGCGCGTCGCCGGCCTTGAGTGTGCCGGTGCGGATCTGGTCCACGACGTCGTCGACTACCCGTTGGAACAGGGCGCGTTTGTCATCGGCGTCGTGTGGCATGTGCTGATCGTAGCCATCTCGTCCTGTATGGGCTACACGTGCTTCCCAACATTCATCGATCGGTACCCCTTGACTTCGCTCAGATTGTCACGTGAAGCTTAGGGAGCCTAGTAACCATGCCGTCGTGGTGTGGTGGGCTCGTCTCAAGGAGTTCGACATGTTGGTACTGCCGATCGATGGCAGTCGGGCGTTGCTGGTTCTGGCCGCGCCCGCACCGCAGTACAAGGACCGGGCCGCCGGGATCGTGGCGACGGACCGGGCCACGGGCGCTCCGCTGGTGGAGGTGCCGGTGTCGCTGACCGTGGAGGGTGGGCAGCCGCAGTTGTTGCGGGTGTCGGTGCCGCAACCGGCGGTGCCCAAGGAGTTGGCGGCGGGTCAGATGGTCCGCGCGTCGCAGTTGGTGTTCGTGTCGGGGGAGAAGAACGGCCGGACCTGGCAAATATTCCGGGCCGCGTCGTTGACGGCGGTGAAGCCTGGATGATCCGGCCACCCGATCCCGACCTGATGATGGCCGTCCCGGCCGTGGTACTCGCCGCTGCCGGGCTGGCTGTTCTGATCTGGCTGACAGCGCATCTGGTGCGCTATGCGGCCACCGCCCGTTCGTTGCGTCCGGTGCTGCGCCGGGCGTGGCGGATCAAATACACGTGGAAACGTACCGCCTGCCGGGTCGGGTTGGTGCAGACCGAGCGATCCCGGCCGCCGTGGTGGTCCTCGCGCCCGGCCACGACCGTGGTGACCCGCGAGTTGGTGCCACCGATCACCGTCACGGTGGAACGGTGGGGTGTGCGGGTGGACGCCGCGACCATCGGCCGTCTCGGCATCGACGAGTTCCAGAACGCCGCCGGTCACCTCGCCGACGCGTGGCGCGTCGGTCACGTCCGTGTAGAGCAGCCGCGACCCGGTCTGGTCCGGCTGCGGGCGCTGCTCACCGATCCCCTCACCCAGCACGCGGCCTGGATCAACGATGACGCCGCCGGTCCAGAGGTGTGGCTGGCCGGTATCGACGCCGACGGGCAGCCGGTGTCCATCCGCAGTTCCGGCGTCTCCGGCGTGGTCGTCGCCGGGCTGGCCGGCTACGGCAAGACCTCGTTCATCAACGCCCGGTTCTGCCAGCTCGCTCGATCGTCGGCGGTGCAGTTTGTGCTGATCGACGGTAAGGGCGGCCCGGACTACGACGACCTGTTCGTCCGCGCCTGGCTGCACGCCAAGGACGACCCGCAACAGGTCCGCGACCACCTCGCCCAGGTCCGAGAGCTGTTGATCGTCCGGCAGCGGTCCATTCGTGCCGTGCTGGGGGTGAAGAACGTGTGGCACGTCGGCCCGTCGCAGGCGTGGCCGCTGGTCGTGGTGGTGATCGATGAGGCCCACACGTTCCTCAACGAGACCAAGGGCAACGACGCCGACTCCAAACGCCTCGACGCTCTCGCGAGAGAGACGGCGCGGCTGGTGGAGGAACTGATCCGCAAGGGCCGCAACGTCGGCATTCAGGTCGTCCTGGCGACGCAGAAGGCGACCGGTGACGCCATCCCGACGAAGATCCGCGACAACTGCCAGGTCGCGGTGTCGTTCGCGCAACGCACCAGCGAAGCGGCCACGGCAGTGCTCGGCTCGGACATCACGTCTGCGCCGGACGAGCATCCACGCCGCTTGCAGGACCCGGCCTACGTCGGAGTGGCGTCGATGGTCGCCGAGGGGCGGCCCGGCTTCACCCTCGTGCGCTGCCCGTACGTGCCGGACGCGACCGCCGATGCGATCGCCTGCCAGACGTCGCATTTGGTGCGCGATCCGCTCGCCCTGCTGCCGGTGGGGGAGGAGGTGGTGCAGGATGCCTCGGCCTGAGCGTCGTCGACGGCGGCAGCGGCCCATTCCGCCAAGAACAACATCGCTGCCACCGCCTGTTGAGACCCCCAACCAGAAGTCGAAGGCCGGTCCGATCGTCGCACCCGTCACACCGCCTGTCGACTTCGGCGCGCTGACCCGCATCGGTGCCGCGTCGGAGATACAGCGCCGTGCCGGGGCGTGCACTCGGCCGGTTTTCATGGCTGGTAGTCGCCTGCTGATCGAGGCGGACACCGGCCGTGTCCTCGACCATGCCGAAGGGCAACGGGTCGGGGTGCGGTGCCGGAATCGGCGGGCGGCGGTATGCCCGTCGTGTGCCGGGCTGTATCGGCTGGACGCCTTCCACCTGTTCGCCGCCGGGCTACGCGGCGGCAAGAACACCCCGGCGGAGGTCGCCGGCCATCCTCGACTCTTCGTCACGTTGACCGCGCCGTCATGCGGCCCGGTCCACCTCGGCCCCGGCCACGGCGGCGCGCTGCGTCGGTGCCATCCGCGGCGTGGCTGCGGTCGCTGGCATCCGGCCGGTGACCCGGCAGTCGGTGCCGCTCTCGATCCGGCGGGCTACGACTACGCCGGGCAGGTGCTGTTCAACGCCTACGCGGGGCAGTTGTGGGCGCGGTTCACCATCGACGTGCGCCGTCACCTCGCCGCCACAGCAGGATTGACTCGCACGGCGGCGGCCCGGCAGGTCCGGGTGGTGTTCGCCAAAGTCACCGAGTTTCAGGCCCGTGGCGTGGTCCACACCCACGCCATCGTCCGCCTCGACGGATCGGCCGGACCTGGTACACCCGCGCCGAACTGGGCAAGTGTGCGACGGCTGGAGACAGCGATCCGGCGCGCCGCCACCACAGTCCAGGTCACCACACCCAGCACGCGACGGGTGTCGGCACGGACGTTGCGCTGGGGAACGCAGATCGACGTCCGGCGCATCGGCGCGGGCGGGCGGCTGCCGGACGTCGCGGTGGCCGGGTATGTCGCCAAGTACGCCACCAAGGCGACCGAGAAGGCCGGAATCGACATCCGGCCGCTGCACTGCCGCACCTGCGACGGCAACGGCGTGATCAGTGGACTCCTGTGCCGCGCGTGTTCCGGCTCCGGTCGACGGCGGGGTACCGCTGCCGCCCTCGACCGCTTGAGCCCGCACGTGCGTGCCCTGGTCGACACCTGCTGGCGGCTCGGCGGACAACCCGAATACGCCGGGCTGCGGCTGCGTCGCTGGGCGCACCAGCTCGGCTTCCGCGGCCACTTCGCCAGTAAATCGCTGACCTACTCCACCACCTTCGCCGCGCTGCGCGCCGAACGCCGCGCCTGGCACCGCAGCGGCCAGGCCACCCGCCTCGGGCTCGCCAATACCCCGTTGCTGGCCGTCGGCGACTGGCGCTACACCGGCAGGGACACGGATCGGCGGTGGCCGGTGTGAGCGTCGATCTGTTCACCGTCGACGACGTGATGGCCCGCCTCCAGATCGGCCGGCACACCGTCTACCAGCTCATCCGTTCCCGGAGGCTCCACTCGGTACGGATCGGCCGCTGCCGACGCATCCCCGCAACCGCACTCGCCACCTACCTCGACACGCTGAGCAAGGAGGCCGACGATGGCCGGTAACAGAAGGGCCAACGGCGAAGGCACCATCTTCCAGCGCGCCGACGGCCGCTGGTGCGGGGCTGGCTACGTCCTCGCCGCCGACGGCACCCGCAAACGCATCTACGTCTACGGCACCACCCGCCGCGACGCAGCCGACAAACTCGCCACGAAACTCGCCGACTCCAACCGCGGCCTGGTCGTCGCGGCTGATCCGAATCTGACCGTCGACGACTACCTGACCGCGTGGTTGACCGGGGTCGCTCGGCATCGGCTCCGCGCGACGACATACGTCACCTACGAGACGCTGATACGGAGGTTCCTCATCCCCGGCCTCGGCAACCGGCGGCTGGCCACGCTCACGGTCCGCGACGTGCGCACCTTCCTCGACCGGCTACCGAAGGTGTGCCAGTGCTGCGCCTGGGGCTGGGACGCCAAACGCGACCCCGAGCATCGGGTCAAGGCCCGGCGGCCACGCTGCTGCGCCATCGGCAACTGCTGCGCCAAGAACGTCAGCCCGAACACGGTCCGCTACGTGCGGGCGGTGCTGTCCACAGCCCTGGCCGACGGCGTCCGCGAAGACATCCTCGGCCGCAACGTCGCCTCCGCCGTGCGGCTGCCCACACCGCGCAGCGACTTCCAACCCTTCACCCTCGGCGAATCGCGCCGCTACCTGCTCGCTGCCGCCTACCACCGGCACGGGCCACTGTTCGAACTCGCCCTGCGCACCGGGCTACGCCGTGGGGAACTCCTCGGCCTGCGTTGGGACGACATCGACCTCGACGCCGGACACCTCCACGTCCGGCGCACCCTCGCCCGCACCCGCGGCGGAGCAACATTCCAGCCGGTCAAGACCCACCGCTCCGCCCGGCGCATCGTGCTCCCGCGCGACTGCATCACCGCGCTGCGCCGCTACCGCACCCGTCAGGACATCGACCGCCGCGCTGCCGCCGACGACTGGACCGAACGAGGACTCGTGTTCACCAACACGGTCGGTGGACCACTCGACCCGGCCACCGTGCACCGCCACCACCAGACGATTTGCGAGCTTGCCGACGTCCGCTACATCCGCTTCCACGACCTCCGCCACACCTGCGCCAGCCTTCTGCTGGAACAGGGCGTCGAACTGGTCACCATCAAGGACCTGCTCGGCCACGCCCAGATCCACACCACCGCCGACATTTACTCCCACGTACGGCTCCGCACCCAACGGACCGCCATCGAGACCATCGGCGACGCACTCAACGCCGACGACGACACCGATGAAGGCGAAAAGGAGACATGACAGCAACAGGGCCGCTCCGCCACAACACGCGCGGAGCGGCCCTGTCACATCAGCCGGTAGGACCCCTGGACATCGATGGTCTAGGGTGGGGAAGACCGGGTTCCTCCCGTACCCGCCAAGGCCTTGCGGCCTGTGCAACTACGGCCACGGTCTTCCCCGGACGGCTCCAGCCGGTTCGGCTCTGACTCGTTCCCGCTGGGCCTGCACCCAGCATCACCGGTCAAGGGATCGCCATGGAAGACCAACCCCGTCTACTGCCGTCTACACCCGGCAACGACCTCGGCGCCCAACTGCGCGCCGCCCGGTTGAACGCCGGCCACAGCCTCGCCGCCATGGCCGCGCTCACCCACTTCAGCAAGCCCTACCTCGGCCACATCGAAACCGGCCGCCGCCTCGCCACCCCGGACGTCATCGACCGCTACGAACAGGTCCTCGGCGTCCCCATCGGCGTCCCACTCGACCCGGTCCGCGTCACCCACGAATGGCTCCTCAACCAGCCACCACTGACCGAACGGCTCCACGCCGGACGACGCATCGGCGCAGACACCGTACGCGCGCTGGAAGACCGCGTGATCGAGTTGAGGCACCTCGACGACACCGTCGGCAGCCGCCACCTGCTACCGCTGGTGCGCGCCGAGCTCGTCGACGCCGCCCAGCTCGCCCGTGAGGGCGTCTACCCGGCTCGGCTCGGCGTCCGGCTTCTCACCGCGGTAGGCGAGCTGTCCCAACTCGGAGGGTGGATCGCCAGCGACGCCGGCCACTACCGCCACGCCCAACAGCTCTACCTCTCCGGAGTGACCGCCGCCCAGGACGCCGGCGACCGCGCGCTCGGCGCCCAGCTGTTGTCCAGCCTCGCCTACCAGATCACCAACATCGGGAGCCGCGAAGACGGCCTACTCATCGCCCGGTCCGCCGGCACCGCCGCGGACGACGCCACCCCCGTAGTACGCGCGCTGCTGCTGGAACGCCTCGCCTGGGCTGCCGCCCGCTGCCACGACGCCGACACCACCCGCCGCGCCCTCGACGCGGTTGACGGCGCCTACGAACAGCGCTCACCCGGCATCGCCGAACCCGAATGGGTGTACTGGCTCGACCGCAACGAGATCGACGTCATGGCCGCCCGCTGCCACATCCAACTCGGCACCCCGGCCGCAGCCGAACCCCTGCTACGCCGTGCGCTGTCCGGCTACGACCACAGCCACGCCCGCGAAACCGCCCTCTACCAAACCTGGCTCGCCGAAGGCCACGCCCGCACCGGCAACATCGACGCCGCCCGCGACACCCTAGAGCGCATCGACACCACCGCCGTCGACGAAGGCTCCGTCCGACTACACCGCCGAATCACCGCCGTCGAACACCTGATCGGCCGCCGACACGGTGGCGATACGGAAGCCGCAGACTTGCCGCCCAAGTAGGTAGACCGCCGTCGGCGTACGCCCCCGTTGCTGTCAGCACTGCTGTCAATGCGGCCTTCGACCGCCGCCGACATGCTCTCGTGATCTGTGAAACTCCAGCTCAGCGCGGCTATAGACATGGCTGCCCGACCGTAGCCATCGCGAATACGCCCACACGTACTATGTGCTCGCGGGCACCAAACCCGTCCTCGTACACAACAACGATTGCCCCGAGATCTTCTACCGGGCCATGAGCGAGAAAGAGTTCAAGCAGCTTGGGCCCAACGGCGAGATTACCGTCAAGGGAACCGAGAACTTCGTCACGCAATCGCGCTCATACCTCGAAGGACTTCGGAGTCGGGTCGGAGGCCGTGGTGGCCGAAATGCCGACAAGTACACTGCTCTTGTCCGCTTTGAGATGGCTCCCGGAACGCGCGACGCGCTGATCGCGGCAGGAAAGAAACCAGAAGAAATCGGGCAAGATATCAACGCTGTTCACCTCAAAATGGAGCGCGGGTCGGAGACCTTCGGTCTCAGGCCGGGATCCGTAGACGTCTTCAACTCGATGATAAAGGGATTTCGAAGGATGGATGATTGGTGATGCCGTCGGGCGAAACGGTCGTCGACGTGGTGGATTCCTTGCTCGGGGGATTCATTACGCCAGAGAGGGCTGCGGAAATAGAAACCAAGTTCCCGATCGTGGCCGATTCCATCGTCGGCTGGATCAGGGACTCCGCCGCTGCTCAGAACTGGTCCAGAGTGGAACGGCTCGCCAATCTGGCCGCTCGAATTCGGCCGCTCGGGCTTGGCGATGTCTTACGCGAACTCCTTGACGCAGATATCGCCGAACTCAACAATGAGGATGTGGTGGACATCCTGGGCGAGATTCGCGAAGCGGGTGCCGCCGACAGTATTTTCAGAGTCGTGGAGCGATCGGCGGAATCGGACGCCCCTGCTTATTGGCTTTGCCAGAAGGCCATCCTGTCATTGAGTGATCTTGAAACAGATGAGGCAAATGGATACTTGCTTACGCTGACGCGCCCTTCTTGGCCTGGACCTATCCGGTGGCATGCCGCCGTCGCTCTTCAGATTGAAGACGACCTAGGTTTTGAGGAAGACCGAATGCTGGGGTAATGGAGCCATTGTCGGCGCGGGTGAGTCGCAGTTGTCAGGCATCTGCTACATCGGTGGTACGGCTGTTGACCACCAGCAATCGGTGCCTTGCTCAGGCGGTCAGGCAAGTGCAGGCCGTTACATTGGGTGACGGCGGCCCTCCAGTTGTGGCTAGAAGGGCGCGGTTGCCCGTCTGGGTTGCCGTCACGGTTGCCGTCACCTTGCGACACAAATAGACGAACTGCAATGTCTGGGTCGAAGCCAGATCTCGCGGGGAGAACGCGTGCTTGGTGATTGGGATTGAGCCTCGGGCAAGGTGGGCGTGCGCGCGGGGCCGTAGGCCTTGAGCGCGTGCGCGCGGCCCGGCTTCGGCCGGGCCGCTCTTGATTATGTAGAGCAAATTTGGACCAGCTCGCTCCCGTAGCTGCGCTGTGTCGGTGCTCGGTGCTCGGTGCTCGGTGCTCTGGCGGGCTTGATGGCGGCTGGGTGGCGCGGTGGCGGGGCGGGTGCCGTGAGGTGCCTGCCCGGTGGTGTCGGCGGCTACGGGGCCGTAGTGGTCTCCGGGGTCAAGGGACGCCCGTAGGGCGGTCGCAGGGCGACGCGTAGCGCCCTTGAGGCCGGAGGGGCGGTCCTCGTACGCTCGCGCCGCCCGTAGACCCTCGTTCGCGGCCTGGGTCGGTGTTCGAGGGGAGGGTGGCGACGACGTCCCATGGGCGACCTGCCGAGCCCTTCGAAGTGCGGCGGCGTGCGCTGGCGTCTGTCCGGGTTGCCGTCACCGTTGCCGTCAACCAGGTCCTCAGCCGATGGCCGACACGGTTCCGATCGATGAAAGTCCAGGTCAACGACATGCCGTCGTAGGTCACACTCCGTGCCGGTCGTGAACATGCCACACGTACTATGTGCTCGCCGGCACCAAGCCGGTCCTCGTGCACAACTGCGGTGACGACGATGACGTAATCACCCTGTATCACGGAACGACTAAGGGTGGCGCCGAGAACATTCGCAAGAATGGCATCGATCCGACCTACGCTGATCCCGACAAGGACTTTGGCCAAGGCTTCTACACCACGACAAGCCGGTCTCAAGCGGAAAGTTGGGCGAGAGGCCGGTACGGTAAAAACGGCGAGGTCATGCAGTTCCAGGTGAAATTGTCAGATCTCGTGGGAACGAAGGGCAAAGTTTTCCCCAATTCGGGTGGTCCTGAGTATGAGAAATTTGTTCGCGGCCAGCGGACAGGGTCGGATCCGATGCATGGCTATGATTGGGTGGAGGGTCCGATGGTCACCAATGTTGGACCGTTCAAGAAGGGTGCCAAGGCCAAACTCTGGGGACAGCAGTGGTCCTTCCATAGCAAAGCTGCGGCCGCTGCCCTGAAGCTGGTCAGTTGATATGCCTCATCGCTTCGAGTTCTTCTTTCCCGTCAGTGACGAGATGGTGGAATTCGTTACCGAAGTGGTCCTCGACATGTCACGTATTTTTGAGATTCCCGTTGCCGAGGCGTTGAACATAGTAAATCTGCATTGGGAGTCACTCGAAGTGGGTGACGACCGCCTGCTCGGGCATGAGGAGACCGAATTCTGGGCCAGAACAATCTATGAGCAGCATTAGGTGGTTTTTTCGGATGGGTTGACGACGTCTACGCGCAGGGCGTCCGGCGTCGTCCGCCCGGCCCGATTCTGCTCCCGCGGCGAGCCTCTTCCGAGCCTTCGACACAGCGTCGGACGTTACGGGCCTTGAAGAGATAGCCCGTCGGCCCCTGGTGGGGCCGGCGGGCAATCCGCGTCTCTGTGGATTCGGCGTCGACTATCCGGCGATGAGTGGTGACGAGGTTCGTCTGAGGGTGATGCGGTCGATCTCGGTGTAGGGCTTGCCCGTGCCGGGCAGGGCGCCCGCCAGCGTCCGCACCGTGAGCGTCGTCTCCCCACCCGCCCGGTTCGGTGGCACGACGTCGACGGCGATGAACGCGTACCCGTCGTAGCGGACCTGCGACCACTCCACCGCCTCCGGCACCCGCAGCCCGGTCGGCGCGCCTTTGCCCTTCTTCGGCTTGTTCTTCTCCTTGGCCCAGAAGTAGCTGTTGGCCACGGCCGTGGAGGTGTTCTCCTTGCCGCTCGGCTTGTGGCCGCGAAAACGCTGACCTTCGGGCAGCTTCTGCTCGCCTTTCGGCGTGACGCCGGTCGGCGCCGGGGCCAGGGTGCCGGGCGCCGGGC